>UCNP01000208.1 GCA_900473335.1 Hyphomicrobiales bacterium
CCTTGCAGCCAGTGCTTGAGGGCGGCGGTCAGCCCGTCACGCTCGGCCAGCCATAGCGCCCGGCGCGCAATGCGGCTCGGCAGATCGCCACCAGCGGCGCGGGCCAGACGATTGGCTTCCAGGTCATCCAGCGGCCCCGCGTGTTCTTCGCGCAGGCGGATGGTTTCGGTGAGCCAGAGGTTTTGCAGTGGAGTCAGTTCAGTCACGCGGCGTCCCGTCGCTAAATCGAGCGCTGAGCATAACCGCTGTGGCGCTTATCGGGGTAAGCGCGGCTCTGGTATCCTCGCCGGCATGACTAAATCACTGCCCCTCAGCCTGATCGCAGCCCTCGGTGAAAACCGCGTGATCGGCGTCGACAACAGCATGCCCTGGCACCTGCCGGGGGACTTCAAATACTTCAAGGCGACCACGCTCGGCAAGCCGATCATCATGGGTCGCAAGACCTGGGATTCGCTCGGTCGGCCATTGCCGGGGCGCTTGAACATCGTGGTCAGCCGCCAGACCGATCTGCAGCTCGAAGGCGCCGAGGTCTATCCGTCGCTGGAAGCCGCCGTGGCGCGCGCCGAGGAATGGGCGAAAGCCCAGGGCGTTGATGAACTGATGCTGATTGGTGGCGCGCAGTTGTATGCGCAGGGACTGGCGCAGGCCGATCGGCTGTACCTGACCCGCGTAGCGCTGAGCCCGGAAGGGGATGCGTGGTTTCCGGAGTTTGATCTGAGCGAATGGAAGCTGGTGTCGGATGTACCGAATCCGGCAGAGGGCGATAAACCTGCATATAGCTTTGAGGTTTGGGAGAAAGCCTAACAGCTTCGCGAGCAGGCTCNNGCTCGCGAAGAGGCCCGCTCAGTCGCTGAGAAGCTTAAGCCTGGGCCAACTCTGCGTGTTCATCGGCATCCAGCAGCGCTTTATCCGTCTGCTGCATGACCTGACTGGTAATCGCCCCTGCGGTAATCGAGCCACTCACGTTCAACGCGGTGCGCCCCATATCGATCAGCGGCTCGACCGAAATCAGCAACGCCACCAGTGACACCGGCAAGC
>UCNP01000206.1 GCA_900473335.1 Hyphomicrobiales bacterium
GAAAGAAAAACAGCAGATAGAGCATGATGAAAAAGCTCACCACGAATTCGAACGTGCCCTGACCGAAACTGAACGCCTGAGTCGCCAGCGCCTGGCTGCCCTGCATCGCCGCTTTGACGATCTTCTCGCGCAGGCTGTCGAGTTCGCCCATGCCAAAGCGGTCGAGCAAGTGCTGAAAGTAAGGCGGCAGGCTGTGCTTGAACTGCGCCAGATACGCAGCGATGTCCAGCTCGCCACTTTCGATGTTCTTGTAGACAGTCGCGCCTTCCTGCACCAGCAGGATGCTGACGATGATCACCGGCAGAATCGCGACCACCAGGCACAGGCTCAAGGTGCACAGCGACGTCACGTTGCGTTGCCAGCCGAACTTCTGCTGCAACCTGCGCTGTACCGGTGCAAACAGAATGCCGAGGATGACAGCCCAGAATACCGCGCCGTAGAACGGCAGCAGAATCCAGATAAAGGCCACCGTGACCAGCACCAGTAGCACTGTCAGGGATTTGAATTGCAGACTCTTTTCGTTCATATCCGGTCCATGTCAGTCAGGCGTCACGCACGCCCGCCCCACTTAGTCAGCCGCCGAGCGCGCGAGTGCCATGTTTATTCATGGAGCATAGATCCAGATCAATGAACCCTCGCAACAGCTGCCCTACCCTGCGCGGCTTTTGCGACCGACATCCAAATGCAGACTCTCATCGCCCCCGAGCTTCTCGCCCCCGCCGGCACCCTGAAAAACATGCGTTACGCCTTCGCTTATGGCGCCGATGCGGTCTACGCCGGCCAGCCGCGCTACAGCCTGCGGGTGCGCAACAACGAGTTCGATCATGCCAACCTGGCGCTGGGCATCCGTGAGCCGCAGGCGCAGGGCAAGCGTTTCTACGTCGTGGTCAACATCGCCCCGCACAACGCCAAGCTGAAGACGTTTCTCAAGGATCTGGCGCCGGTGATCGAGATGGCCCCGGATGCGCTGATCATGTCCGACCCCGGCCTGATCATGCTGGTGCGCCGGCATTTTCCGCAGATGCCGATTCACCTGTCGGTGCAGGCCAACACGGTGAATTGGGCGAGCGTCGAGTTCTGGCAGCAACAGGGGCTGAGCCGGATCATTCTGTCGCGCGAACTGTCCCTCGAAGAAATCGGTGAAATCCGCGAGCAGGTGCCGGGCATGGAGCTGGAGGTGTTCGTGCACGGCGCGCTGTGCATGGCCTATTCCGGGCGCTGCCTGCTTTCCGGTTACATGAACAAGCGCGATGCCAATCAGGGC
>UCNP01000205.1 GCA_900473335.1 Hyphomicrobiales bacterium
TTGTCTATCAGGCCAAATTTAACTGCTCGACTATTGCTGTATCCAAACTCTTCAACCTTCCTGGCGCTCGCAAACTTAAAAGGATAGACACCCGGCGCCGAGCCAAGATACTTATCTTTAATCTTCTTGCTTATATTATTACGACCTGCAGTATTATCCCAAGCAGACTTAAGCTCTTCAATGACAGCTTTCGCAGGTTCAAACTGCATCAACCAGTCCATTTTTACGATAGTGTCATTCACGTAGGCGATGTCAGCAAGAGCAATATGGTCTTTGACCTCTTTACTCATCGCACCATCGGCGGTTGGCCATGGCGCGCCATCAAACCAGTGGCGCATAAGCTTCGCAGCAACTGGCCATTTCATCTTATCCATCGCATCAGGTATATCTGTGATTTTGAATTGACGGACAGCTGCAGACTTACCAGTTTGGTTACTGGCCGGCGTCAGACTTGATGCTATTTTCGTATCCGCCATAACAAAATCCTTTTATCCAATTACGACTTCAGATTGCTGTTCAATAGTCAACTCATAGGACTCCGCTATAGAGGACGAGATTTTTTGCGTCTTCCCGTCGGCTCCCGTGACCCCACTGATAACTTTCCCCGAGGCTGTTTTGAAGCTGTATGCCACTCCCGCCAGTGGCTTCCCAGAGTCCTGACAATTGATCACGTAGTGCTCATTGAACGGCCATTTGATCTCCACCGGCAACGGCGGCACAAACGGTGCCGGCGTATGCGAATTGCCAATAATCACCGTGCCGGATCCAGCCGTAACCTTGTTGCCATGGGTCCCCACCGAATCAACCGTCGCGGCAGGCTTGCCGTTGATCAACACAGTGGTCGCCAAACCGCCCGACATCGCACCACCACACGCCGACGCATCGCCTTGGCGGGCGGCCGCGAGGCCGTCGAAGAATACGTCGCCGGAACCGGCGGCGATCGGGTTGGTGCCGTGGCCGGGGAGCGGGCAAGCGGTGGGGTCGGATACGCGTGCTGCGGGTTTGCCAGACATCGGGGATCTCCTTAGGTGACCTTGACTTGACCG
>UCNP01000202.1 GCA_900473335.1 Hyphomicrobiales bacterium
CATCGAGACTGTCGTCAATGTCAGATGCCGACAGCTCTTTACTCACTAGCACTAATGCCCCTGCGCATACGAAAACCTTCGAAATCGCGAACATTTGCATCTCCCACAAAAAAACCAGAGGCTTGCGCCTCTGGCATTAATCACTTTCAGACCGACTGGCCAAATTCGTAGCTGAGCGCTTTCTCACGCTCCTCAGTCAGAGCCTTGACAATCAACGGTTCAACCATTGCATAGTCTTCCTCATCCATATACATAGTGGCGCCAGCGTTATAAATCTCCACAGCAGATGTTGCCCATTCTACAAACAGTACTTTGGTAGGTTGAGCCGAAGCCAGATATTGCACAGCAGCGATTGCCAGGGTGATACCACCCTCATCATCCTGCGAAGCCGCACTCATGCAAAAGTTANNTTCTCGAACAGCGTCAGGGCCTGTGGTTCATTTTTCAATGCATCCATGGTCGCATCTGCCACAGAGGACAATACTTTAAGGGCTGCCTGGCCCTGCCCTACCGCAGCACCAACAGCGGTATGCAGAACAGACAGGACAACATTATCCATGGTCAATTTTTGCGAAGTAGCGGTATATCGATTATAAGGCTGGCTGAAAGCAAACCAGCCAGCCAGTTTCATCAATCGCATAAACTCGTTATAGCGCTGTTCTTTCTGGTTGGCCGCCGGATATTTGAGCAAGGCAACCAGATCGGCATACATGTAGGTGTTTTTAACGATTCGCTTGCTGCGCTTGGACATGCTTGCATCAAAGCCTGCAATACCCGAGCCTATGATTGCAGCATTCAGTTCATCTTTATCAACCGGCAAGCTACTGCCAACACTTGCCGAACGCGAGCGCAGCACTGGCTGCGCAGCGATAAACTCATTGGTTTGTGCAATCAAACTAAACCGCTCAACAGCGGAGATTACATCTTTATTCAGCTCAGTCATAAATGAACTCCTTTCATGATTAAAACACCGACTTGGTGTGGAAAACAAACTAACCACAGCACCGGAGTTAATCAAATCGAAAATCCATGCATTTAATTTCAGACCGTCATACAAACCATCAAACAAAGCTGTACAACTAATATCAAG
>UCNP01000200.1 GCA_900473335.1 Hyphomicrobiales bacterium
GTTGAAACCCGAGTCATGCCGCTGAGGCTATCGATGAACAGGCGCTTGATGCCTTTTTCATCGACCAGGCTCAGCAGGCGTGCGCCGAGGCCGTCCAGCAAGCCTTCGGTAGTTGGCTGCCAGGCAATGCTCAGCGCACCGCTGTGTTCCATGTGTTCGATATCAATGCCCAGCGAACGGCCTTTCAGCCGCAGCCGCTGCGGGCTTTCATAAAAGCCGAAGTGCAGGCCCGGCGCTTCGGCCGTCGACTGCGCGATGAACTTCAGACCCAGCGTGGTCTTGCCGATCCCGGAAGGCCCCATGACCAGCGTCACGCTGGAGCTGTGCAAGCCACCCCCGAGGATGTCATCCAGTGAAGCAATGCCGCTTGGGATGCGCGTCATGTCCGCGCTGTCAGGGGCGGAAGGGCGCTTGTAGAGACTTTCGAGGCGCGGGTAGACGACCAGGCCGTTATCGGTGATCTCGCACTCGTGAAGACCGGTCAACGCGCCGCTGCCGCGAGTCTTGCGCAAATGAATGCGCCGTACCGAACGGGTACCGAACAGCTCTTCGCCCATTTCGATGACGCCGTCGACCATCGTATGCTCGGGGCTGCCGTCATCCAGGCGCGAGCTGGTCAGGAACAGCACGGTGCAACCGGCAAATGCGGCATGGCCTTGCAGTTCAGAGATGAATTTTTTCGTGTCGATCGGCGAGTCGGCTTTGGAACGTGCATTGAGCAGGCCGTCAACGACCATGACGGTCGCCTTCTGCCGGATGATTTCGCGTCGCAGCAGCTTCACTACCTCATCGAGGCCTTCGTTTTCCAGCGTATCGAATGCGCTGACAAACTGAATTTCGGCGCCGACTCGCGAGGCGTCGAAGAAACTCATGGTCGACAGAAACTGGAACAGACGGTCGTGGGANNTGGCGACCAGCACACGGCCGCCGTTTCGGGCGTGGTGAAATCCGAGCTGATTGGCAAGGATGGTCTTGCCGGAGCCCGGACGCCCTTGAATGATGTACGAGGCGCCCGCGACAAAGCCCCCCTGAAGCAGCGCGTCGAGCCCTTCGATCCCGCTTTGAAGGCGTTTTAGCTTTTCCACAATGCAACCCTGATCTGAATAAACAGGCTTGTTC
>UCNP01000199.1 GCA_900473335.1 Hyphomicrobiales bacterium
CGTGCCGTCCGCCTCGGCGAACAGGTGGCTGTCGGACAACTGCACCAGCAGCGCCGGGTCGGCGCTGGTCAATGTCGATACGCTGGGCAAGGCGCTCTCCCGGGGCTAAGCACGCAATGGATGGGTGCGGCAATTATGCTGGGGGATGACAAAAAGGGGAAACCGCCGAAGCGGACGCAGTTCACAACTAGCGAACGACTTCGTACTCGTGCCCCAACGCCAGGCAATGACTCAGCCATTCGCCCAGAAACACATTGAGCTGGGCCTTTTCATCGGGCTGGTGCATGGCGGCGTTCGGATAAGGATAGATGCCGCGAAAGCGTCGTGCATGCTCGGCGCTGACCACTTCGGCCATGCGCGCGTCGTGGTAGACCTGCACTTCCAGTTGCGGCACCGGCAACCACGGCAGACTGTGCTCCTGGCGCACCTGCAAGGTCGTGGTGTACGGGCAGGTCTGCAACACCTCGAGAGCGAGCACGCCAAGCATCTGCTCGCCCTGGGTCACGGCGATACGCCGCGCTTCGGGTTCGTTGCGCATGTCCGGCAGCAGTCGCATCAGGCGCGCGTAGTTGGCCTCGCAGGCGGCTTGCAGCCCCACGAGGTCAACCCGATAACGATCGCGCAGCTTGTTTACGACCATAGCCCCCTCACTTCGGCGCGGTTGAGCGCCAGCCACTGCAAGGCGATGATGCTCGCCGCGTTGGCAATCCGTCCGTCACGCACGGCCTGCAAGGCATCTTCAAATGCCCAGACCGTTACGCGAATGTCTTCGGCCTCTTCTTCCAGCCCGTGCAGCCCGCCGACACCGTCGGTGCTGCAACGCCCCAGATACAAATGCACGAATTCGTTGCTGCCACCCGGCGAGGGGAAATACTTGGTCATCGGCCACAACGCCTTGATGTCCAGTCCAGCTTCCTCCTGCGCCTCGCGGTGAGCAACTTCTTCCGGTTGCTCATCCTTGTCGATCAGACCGGCGACCAGTTCGACCAGCCACGGGTTGTCGGCCTTGCCCATGGCGCCGACACGAAACTGCTCGATCAACACCACTTCATCGCGCTGCGGATCGTAAGGGAGGACGCACACGGCATCGTGGCGCACGAAGATTTCACGATTGATCTCGCGGCTCATGCCACCGGCGAACAGCTCATGGCGCAGGTGCACACGGTCAAGCTTGTAAAAGCCCTCGTAGCATTTTTCGCGCCGCACGATATCCACGGCGGTCGGAATGGCGTTGGCAAAGTCAGTCATAATCTTCCTCTTTACTGCACATCCATTACGAGGTTGCTGTGTACAACCGGCAACCTCGACTTCGCGCCATCCTAACGCGCCCGCAC
>UCNP01000092.1 GCA_900473335.1 Hyphomicrobiales bacterium
GTCGGCCGTGAAGTATCCGGAAGCGATTGATATTTCGCGTATATTGGAGGCCACCCAGCAATCGCTATCGCAAGATATGGCATGCTTTCGATCTATTTTCTTGCGATTTCAGATTTCGGTTTTCCCAGCCATCGAAGCGTGATTCACTTCCGATATAACGATGAATCGGAGTTGGTGGATGTCCAAGCCTGTTGAACGACGCGAAACGGGGGAAAGTGATCTGTTCCGATCCCGCCTCGACCAGATCATCGACCTGAAGCACGAACTCGTGCAGTTGGCGCAGACCATCGACTGGTCGTTTCTGGCAGAACGGTTTGGCGAGGTTTATTCGGATGGGCCTGGCATGCCACCCTTGCCGACCCGGCTGATGGCGGGGCTGGCAATCCTCAAACATACGTTCAACCTGTCGGATGAGGCAATCTGCGCCCGCTATCTCGACAGCCCATATTTTCAATATTTCTGTGGCGAGACGTTCTTCCAGCACACATTGCCCTTCGACCGTTCGTCGCTGACACGCTGGCGCCAGCGCATGGGCGAGGAGCGGATCAAGGCTTTGCTGCAGGAAAGCCTGTCGGTGGCGGTCAAGACCGGCGCAATGAAGCCGTCGGACACGCGGCAGGTGATCGTCGATACGACCGTCCAGCCCAAGAACGTGATGTTTCCGACCGATGCCAGGCTCCTTCACCGAGCACGGGAGCGGCTCGTGCGGCTGGCTCGGAAGGCAGGGCTCAGCCTGCGCCAATCCTACGTGCGACTGGGCAAGTTCGCCTTGATCCAGCATCAGCGCTATGCCCATGCCAAGCAGTTCAAGCGGGCCGGCAAGGCGTTGCGCAAGCTGAAGACCTATCTGGGACGCGTCGTGCGCGATATCGAGCGTCAGATCGCCGGCGACGAGCACCTCAAGGCAATCTTCATCTGGCCGCTCTATCAGGCAAAAACCGTTCTGGAGCAGAAGCAGCGTCAGCGCGGCCGCAAGATCTACAGCCTGCATGCCGACGAAGTTGAGTGCATCGGCAAGGGAAAGGCGCACAAACCGTACGAGTTTGGCGTCAAGGTCTCGCTGGCCACCACACTGAACCGCTCCAAGGGCGGTCAGTTTGCCCTGCACGCCATGGCACTGCCGGGCAACCCCTATGATGGGCACACGCTCGAGACCATCATCCCCGACATGGAAGAGACGATCGGCAACGAGCTGTCCCGCATCCTGGCTGATGCCGGATATCGCGGCCACAATGCGCCTGAGAGCCATAAGCTCAGGGTCTTCACCAGTGGCCAGAAGCGCCGCGTGACGCCGGCCATCAAACGACAGATGCGACGACGGTCGGCCGTCGAGCCCGTCATCGGCCACATCAAAAACGAGCATCGGATGGATCGCAATTATCTCGCCGGACAACAAGGAGATGCCATCAATGCCGTTCTGGCTGCCGTTGGCTACAACTTCTCGCTCCTGCTCAACTGGTTCAGAGACATTTTGTGCCTGCTCGCCGCCATGCTCAGGGCGTTCCGGCCGCGATCCCCCCAGGTAGCCTCGTAAAACCATCCTGAAACGATCGCCGTGCAATGTGGCGACCAATAATCTTGCCCGCCACAACGAAAACATCGTTCTTCACGGTCGAC
>UCNP01000089.1 GCA_900473335.1 Hyphomicrobiales bacterium
TAGATGGGGTATTCGGCTTGGTGCCCTATCTTCAGAAGATTTGATACTGTGGAGAGGGTGCTGCGCCTCGAGTGATGATAAAACGTGGTCTGTATAGCAACAGCCACAAGCATCAGAAAGGAAGCGCAGCATGAACCATTATGTCGGATTAGACGTCTCGGTGAAAGAAACTTCCCTATGCATCGTTGATGAAACGGGCAAAATATGTCGTGAAGTCAAAGTGGTCAGCCATCCTGATGACCTTATCGAGATTCTGAAGGATTCTGCCTGGCATCTTGTACGTATCGGTCTTGAAGCTGGGCCATTGTCACAATGGCTGTTCGAGGGCCTTGCCAGTGCCGGATTGCCGGTTGTTTGCATCGAAACCCGTCACACCAAAGCCTTCCTTAAAGCGACCGTTAATAAAACGGATCGCAACGATGCACGTGGCATCGCGCACATGATGCGAGTCAATCTGTTTCGGCCTGTACATGTCAAAACGATATCGAGCCAACAGCGGCGGGCCTTACTGACGGCGCGCAAACTCGTATCAAACAAGGCCAGGGATATCGAGAATGATATCCGGGGCCTGCTACGTAACTTTGGTCTCAAGGTTGGCATCATTGGAAGCGCTGGATTTGCCGCACGGATAAGAGAACTTCTCGAGGGCATGGCAGATCTAAAGGCAGTCATTGAACCATTGCTCGCGGCCAGAGAGCAGCTTCGAGAAACATTCACAACTCTGCATCGAAGGGTTCTATCCATTGTTCGCAATGACATGACCTGCCGACGACTGATGACCATTCCTGGCGTTGGGCCCGTTGTAGCCTTGGGCTTTGTCAGCACGATCGACATACCTGGGCGCTTCAAAAACTCCAAAGCAGTTGGTCCTGCATTGGGCTTAACCCCGGTCCTCAATCAATCGGGCGAGAGTAGTCGTGTTGGCCGCGTTTCTTTGTGTGGTGATCAAATGATGCGAACGTTGCTTTATGAGGCGGCCCAAGTAATGCTGACGGTGGTCAGAAAATGGTCATGGCTGAAGGCATGGGCGATGAACATCGCCAAACGTCGCGGCCATCAGAAAGCGATTGTAGCTCTTGCACGCCGCTTGGCCGTAATCATGCATCGTATGTGGAGCGATGGCACGGTGTTTCACTGGTCAAAGGAAAAAGAAGGTGGCCAGGTAAAGGTCTAAACGTTTTTGTTAAAATAAGAATTCCACCCGCCGGTGGAGAGATGTCCTTCGCGGGACGATGAGTGAAGTGAGTCCGCTATGGAACTTGTGCCGATTGGGTTAAACCAGCCAGGACGCGACTTAGATTGTTCCACTTCATTCTACTGACCCCATAATGGGAGAGGCAAAGACCTGATCCCGAAGAGAAGCACGGCCTCGCGAACGACGTCAGACACCTGTGAAATGGAAATGCTCGAGAGCGCTTGACTTCAACACGCCAAATAGAGAAGTTCCAT
>UCNP01000145.1 GCA_900473335.1 Hyphomicrobiales bacterium
CATCGGGGAGGATATTTTTTACTTCGAAGGTCAGCGGCAGCGAGTCGATCCAGCCGCTGGCGTTGTCTCTGATCTTCTGGACGGCGTTGATTTTATAGGTGCCAAATTTCCAGCCCGTTACGGTGGTGCTCCAAGTGCCGTTGCGCTGTACTTGTGCATTTGGAGGCGCGACCGGCATTGGGTCGGCTGGACTTTCGAGGATAGTGAACTCGATTTCGGTTCTGAGCTTCTCGTCGAAATGTCCGGTGCCGGAAAATGTGATCGTTTCATTGGCTTGCGTGTATGTGACCGTCGGCTTGCCCGTGCGTACTCGTATGCCGAAGGGTTGGCTGGTCAGTGATGTCGTTCCCAAATAGGTATGCGTGCCGACAATTGAATGCGGACCAGGTGTCAGCGTGAAAGATGCAGACCATGCGCCTGTGGCGGCATCGGTTGGGGTGCTGATTTGAGCTTGGGTGTTTTCCGAACGCACAGCAACAGCACTGGAGATCCCGGCGACGACAGTGCCTGTGAACGTCGATGTCATGTCCACCGTCTGCGTCAATCCAGGAGACGTTATTCGGGGGGGGTCAATGACATAAAAATTTCGTTGGACTGACGGCACAGATGTTGCGCCATCGTATCTTTGACTGGCGACTAGAGAATAATTTTTGCCGAACGCAAACTTATAAGTGCTGGTACCACCCCATGACCCATCAATTTCGATCTTTGCGTAGGCCAATACTTTGATCGATGTGTCTTTGATGTAAACATCCACTCTTGTCAACTCTTGGTGCAGACCGCCTGTACCCGCAAATTGCGGCGTTTGTGTACTTATAACCTGCGGCAACGGACTGAGCGTTACAGGCTTGAGTACGGTCAGTGACGCTTTCCCCGCGTAGCGCCCCTGCGTATTTCCATACTCCTCACGGATAATGAAATCCTGTAAACCCTGAGGGACATTATCAAGGAGCGTGACAGTCCAATTTCCGTAGCCATTGGTAATGGCCGTTGTGCTCAGTACAGTGCCTGAATTGGGACGCACAAGCGTGATTTTGCTGCCTTTACCGGCGAGGCCTGGAACCGTTGTAGTCACAGTACGATTGCTGGCAATGCGAGCAGCCTTTCTGACCAGCAAAGTCCGCGGTGTCCACC
>UCNP01000086.1 GCA_900473335.1 Hyphomicrobiales bacterium
CAAGCCGAATACCCCATCTATTCACTATGCAGGCTTGCGCGCAATTTTGCCGCCGGTTAGTGGCGCGGCGACGCCCGTTGTATGGGGAAAGCTGAGCGGCAAACCTCTGAGCGAGCGCATCGCAAGGTAAGCGAAGCATTCGGCCTCTACAGCATCGCCGCGCAGCCCTGCATCATCAGCAATTGTCACCTCGACTTGGGCGCGCTTTGCAATTTCCTTCATCATCACAGGATTCTTGCGTCCGCCGCCACAAATAACAATGTGCTTAGGCCGTTTCGGTAGAAGATCCAGCGCTTTACCCACGGCACCCGCAGTAAAAGCAGTCAAAGTTGCAGCGCCATCCTCAAGGCCAAGTCCCTCGGCCATGGATGCCGGAAAATCGAACCGATCAAGCGATTTCGGATAGGGTGCGCTTAGGAAAGGATGGCTGAGAAGCCTGTGCAAGCGCTCTTCATCAACTTGGCCGCTTGCAGCAATCTTCCCGTCACGATCCATTTCCTTGCCGGTTTTGGCGCGTATCCAGTCATTAACCGGTGCATTGGCTGGTCCGGTGTCAAAGGCCACCATATCATCGGCTCCGCACCAGGTAATATTGGCAACGCCGCCAAGATTAAGCATGGCATAATCCGCGCCACCGCCGATCTTGCCCAACATTGCCTTGTGATAGATCGCTGAAAGCGGCGCACCCTGTCCGCCCGCCTCCACATCGGCAGAACGGAAATCGTAAACCACATCCGTCCCCACGATGTTTGCCATGATTGCCCCATCGCCCAGCTGGCGCGTGAAGCCTCTCTTGCCGCCTTGAGGCGCTGCGTGAAGAACCGTTTGGCCATGAAACCCGACAGCTTTGATATCCGCAGCCTTGAAACCATGCTTTTCAAGAAACAAATTGACCGCTTGCGACTGCGCTTCAGTCAGTGCGATCTCGGCTTTGCGAAAGATTTCCGGCTCAGGCCCTTTGAACTGCCATTGACGGGCGGCATCCAGGGTCTGTGCAAGCAATGAGCGAATATCTGTGGGATAGGGTGCCAGCTCCCAAGGGCCGAAATCATCAATCGTCTCGCCATCACTGCGGATCATCGCAATATCGATGAAGCCATCCAGCACAGTTCCTGTCATGAGACCGACTGCCCAACTTGATTTGATGTCGGAAGATTTTCCTTGATTCATGCGGACTGCGCTCCGGCGATTTGGGTAAATATGCAGTCTTGTTACCCTGTCGCAGCCTTGCTCCGCAAGCCGGGAGTAAACGGCTTTGCATGAGAATGCATTCAGCCTTGGCCGGCAATAAGCTGACCGTAAACCTCTACGCCCAGCCAGATAAGTGCAGCAAGCCCAAGCGACACCACCAATATAACCAAAACCGGATAGCCGGTTTTTCCCTGTTTTGCGTCTTGCGCTTCAATCCTTTTGGCCATTTGTGTTTCCTATTCACGCTGGAGCATATTCAATGAAAGACCATTGCTATTGTTCCAAATGTTCCGGAAATTGCGTGACCGGCCTTCAAGCCTCGCTGGAAGGCCGGTCATCATGGGACAGAGCTTAGGATTAGTATCCCTAGGCGGCGGCAGCATTTATGCTGTTCTTTGCCATCCCGGTTAAAGCCTTGTCAGTCTTTGTTTCATCATCGAGATTTAGCTGAAGCAGAGCAGCGCAATCCGGACGGCCAAGCTGCTTTGCCCAAGCGACCAGCGTGCCATAGCGAGCGATTTCATAATGCTCGATAGCCTGCGCAGCGGCAATCAGCGCCGCATCGAGAACACGGTCATCATCGACCTCTCCAGCAACATCATCGGCCTCTTCAAGAATACCATCAATGGCTGGACAATTCACGCCGCTGACATCGACACCATGCTGCGCAAAAACCTGTTCCAGACGTTCGATCTGCACATGGGTTTCCTGTAGATGTTTCTCAAAAGCATCTTTGAGCAGTTGATCCGTCGCCTTGTCGATCATCTCGGGCAGAGCCTTCACAATCTGATTTTCCGCATAATAAATGTCGCGGAGGGTGTGGACGAATAAATCATCCATCGTTTTGATATCTTTGGAAAAAAATCCCATCTCAATTCTCCCTGATTAAGATTGCAAACCAGCAATCGCTGCCTTGGGCTCGCGTTGGCAATTGCTGATATTTGCTTACAGGGGAGTAACGATAGTCTCCGGTAATGGTTCCTGATAAAGGCAATTACAATTGCACAGAGGGATCAAAACGGCCTTTGCCATCCAACTCAAGAAGGTAGGTCTTGCCTGCGTCAGGATCGGTCTTGTGATAGGCCTCGCTCATCTCGTGAAAGGCTGTCGTCACAATCATGCTTGCCGTATCTTCGCTGACAAATGCCGGACAGGAAGGCTGTTTTACAGGCATATGGATGGAATGCAGGCGCTTACCGGATGGCGCATAGACATCAACGGCAGAACGACCCCAGCACGCATTCCACAAATTCCCGTGGCCATCGACAACGGAACCATCCACGCCGCCCTTTTCCAGATGGCGATAAAACTCGGTCGGCTCGCCATTGGGAAGTCCTGTTTCGCGGTCCGTATCGACCCGCCAGATAATGTTTTTTCCGGTATCAGCAAAATATGCAATACCGCCATCAGGCGAAAAACAGATAGAGTTTGGAATTGCTATATCACTGAATAATTTACGCGATTCGCCGTTTCGATACCAATAGATCGAGCCTGCGCCCGCCTCTGCTTTCTTGCCCATTGTGCCAATCCAGAAGGCTCCGGCAGGATGCACGCGCGCATCATTGGAGCGCGTTAAAGGATTGTCCGCCTCAATCGGCTGACGCATCTCAAGCCTGCCGCTTTGCCTGTTGCGCAGCACAAGACCGGTCTCCGTTGCGATCAACTGATAATGCTCATCGACGACAGCAAGCGCGCTCGCCATTTGCCCCAGTGAGTGGATCAAAACTTCACCACCAGCCAGCGGTTTTTCAAACAGGCGACCTGTGACAATATCAAACCACCAGGCATTCTTCGTCAGGGGATCGTAACCCGGCCCCTCGCCCAATTGACATGGAACATTGTGAAAAACGCTGATTTTTGGCTGATTCATCGTCAAAATTCCCCAAAAACCCAATCATAGGCGGCAATTGTTGCTTTTGCCCGTTCGCCCACTTCCGCAGCCGAAGCACCAATCCTGTAAAGACTGGAGCCGAGCCCGAATGTGCGCACACCCACTTTTGCATAAGAGGCAAAGCCGTTTTCATCGACACCGCCCACAGCACCGATAATGGTTCCCTTGGGTAGAATTGCGCTGATCGCCTTTATACCGTCCGGGCCGAGAACGCTTGCCGGGAAGAACTTCAACCCCGACGCACCTGCTTTCAAAGCGGCGAGCGCTTCTGTCGGGGTGAAGACACCAGGCATGGACACCATCTCTGCTTTGGCAGCGGCGGCCAGCACGGAAGGATCTACATTAGGGGAAATAACAAGACGCCCGCCAGCATCACCAAGCCGTTGAACGTCATTTGCATCAAGCACTGTCCCAGCGCCGACAAGAACATGCTTTGGCAGGTTTTTTGCAAGCAATTCAATGGATTGGAAGGGTTCGGGCGAATTGAGCGGAACTTCAATGACCTCAATTCCCGCTGCAACAAGCGCCTCGCCAATCGCCAGAACCTCATCGGGGCGGACACCGCGCAAGATCGCAATAAGATCACGTTTCAGCTTGGGCCATGGAGCAGAAGAAAGGGTCATATGGAGGTTCCTTTAGCAGCGGGCCAGATACTGGAAGCCGCAACGAATAATCCTTTGCGTACAGCTTCATCGGCATCGACCAGATCAAAATCAAGTCCGGCAATGTCAAACGCCTTGCCATAAAGGGCGGCCATTGCACCGGAGGCAACAAGAACCAACCTATTGTTTAATAGGGACTTTTCCCCGGCAATTTCAGCGCCGATAAGCAGTCCCGACAGGCGCGACGCGGCTCCCTCCGGCTTCAAATCATTCAGCAACATGGCGGCACGAATTCCAAACAGCTGTCCGAGCAGCGAGCCGCCAGCGAGCATTGATTTCAAAGCGGCAACGAACTCCGGATGATCCGGCGAGGCCAGGTCCGCTGCATCCTGAATGGAATGTCGAAGGATCGATTGCTGGCTCACCAATGCATATAGCTCGCCGGTCATATAGGTGCCAAATGACTTTGCCCTGCCCTCTTCCAAAGTCACCCATTTTGAATGAGTGCCGGGCATCGCTATGATTCCATTGGATAATTTCCTATCGAGAATGGCGCCAAGCAATTGGGTTTCCTCGCCGCGCATGACATTTGGCCCGTCACCCGACTGACAAAGACCGGGAATGATACGAACATCACGCGCCATATGCGGCAGCTTGACCGCACCGACAAGAATGGCATTCAGATCAGCCGGAACCTGCACATAATTCGCCTCGACCCACCCTTGACGAGACCCCGCCATGCCGCATATGGCGACCGGCAGATTTGAGGGCGCGCCAAGGCTGGCAAGATGCCCCTCAAGGACCGAAGCAAAGCCCTTGACGCGCGAAACATCAAGGCCATCATCGGCCCGTTTTTCGCCAAGAACATTGCCTGAACCGTCGACAAGCCAAAGCCGAAAACGTGTTGTTCCCCAATCGCTTAGCGCATAAACCGGCATCTCACTCACAGATAGCCTCCGTCAACAATCAGCGTCTGGGCGCTTAGCATGCGCGCCGCATCGGAAGCGAGAAAAAGGCAAGGCCCGACCATATCACCGGGCTGGATTTCCTCCCGCAAAACCTGCCGCTCAATATGGTGTTTCAAGCGATCTCCCGATACCCACAATTGGCGCTGGCGCTCCGTGATGACCCAGCCGGGTGCAATGGCATTAACGCGGATTTTTTCCGGCCCCAATCGCCCCGCTAACCCTTTGGTAAGACCGATGATTCCGGCCTTTGCAGCTGTATAGGACGGCATTTCGCCATGGTTGATCATGAACGAAGTCGAGGTGAAATTGATGATCGACCCGCCACCCGCCTGACGCATGCAAGGCACGACCGCCTGCGCTGCAAAGAACTGCGGACGCAGGTTAATAGACTGGTTCTTATCCCAATATTCCGGCGTCACTTCATCAATATCGTGCCGGTCATCCCAAGCTGCGTTATTGACCAGTACAGTGATTAGGCCTATCTTTTCAATAGCTTGTGAAACTGCGTCCCGCAGAGCAGCCACATCTGAAAGATCAGCCTTGATATAAAGTGGGCGGTTTGCGTACTGGCTTTCCATCTGTTCCACCAGCGCATTGGAAGCACCGTCCGCAATATCGATGAAAGCAACGCGCGAACCCTGACGTACAAAGCCTTCGGTCAGCGACGCGCCAATGCCAGAGCCGCCTCCAGTGATCAGGACAGATCGATTTTTGAGGTCGGGGAAAATCGCCGAGGGCATCATGGCAGACATCTCACAAGATTTGAATTAATTCCATTATTTGGAACTGTGTTTGACTATGTTGAATAATCTTCCTATGCTTCAAGAAGTCAAGAGGAATGCATATGATCTGTGGCTACAATCTCCAGCAACTATATTGCAATCTACAACTGAGATTGTGCTCGCCATTTTGGTCGATTTGCTCACAAATTGCCGGGAATCTCGCTGACTTTGTTCCAAAAGAGCGTAGAGAGCGTGAATATGGGTAAAAACCCGCAAAGCGCCCGTAAAAAACGAGTCGATCTTGCAAAAAAGGATACCGGCACGCTTGGAAAAGCGATCAGTGTCCTTGATATTATAACGCAGACTTCTGCACCGCTGCGCTTCACCGATGTGTTGCAACGGTCCGATCAGCCGCGCGGCACCCTTCACCGGCAAATATCCAATCTCATCAACGAAGGTCTGCTTGCGGTCAAAAGCGATGGCTCTTACGCGCTTGGGTTGAGGTTGTTGCAATTTGCATCCAAGGCGTGGGCAGACAATGAATTTCGCAATGTCGCCGCCCCTCACATCCAGAAGTTGCATGAGGCGACAGGTGAGACAGTGCATCTTGGCGTACTACGCGACATAGAAGTGACCTATCTGGACAAGATCGAAAGCCGCCGGAATATCCGCATGGTTTCACAGATCGGCAACACCGCTCCCGCCTTTTGCACCGGTGTCGGCAAAGCGGCCCTTTCAGTGCTTGCCGATGACGAATTGCGTGAGCGGATGAAGCGCATCGAATTCCGGCGGTTCACGCCAAATACCTTGAGCGATGCCGCCGCCCTACTGGCCGAAATCGATATAATAAGAAGCACCGGCAATGCCTATGACCGGGAAGAGCATGAGACGGGAATTACCTGCGTTGCTGCCCCCATCTTATCCCCTACAGATCCGCTTTTTGCCGCAAGCGTTTCCGTGACAGGCCCCGCCTATCGCGTAACGCCACAAATGCTGGCATCCTGGGCAGATATCGCGCGTGATACTGCATCCGCAATCATGCAGAACATGGCAATCCAATTATCGCCGCGCAGCTAATATACTGAAAAAATTGAATTAATTTTTTTAAAACTGCACGCGCGACCCTGTCAAATTTCTGTCATTGAAATCAAAAAGTTACCACAAAGTTAACACAATTGGCCTTTTTCCCACTTGACGTAAGATGCCAATAAATTTCAACCTCCTAGTACTTTCGGATTAGGTGATCCGAGAATCGGAGGAATATTATATGTCTTTTCATGCTTCTGACGCGGCTGTTTCCGCCCGTAAAACCCGTCTCAAAACATTCCGCAAACATCTCACTACAACAGTCTTCACCACCATCTTGCTCACCGCCGCAACGGCAGGCGCAATGGCGCAGCAACCGGCAAAATATTACAATGCCGATGGCACGCGAACCAATGATTTTGAGGCCGCAAAAAAGAGTTGGCGCGACAGCGCCGAGTTCAACGGCAATGTCGGCCTGAAGGCAATCAATGCCGATGCGGCCTATGCAATGGGCTTCACCGGCAAGGACACCAGACTTGGCGTTATTGACCAGCCGGTCTATGCGGCCCATTCGGAATTTGCCGGTGCCGGTAAAATGAATTTCGTCAAAACCCAAGGCACCCGCCTTTACACCGACCCCTATATTCCCGTGAAAGCCGGAGACCCCTTCATTGCCGATGGCAGGCAATATATTGATGGCTATAAAGGCATTTCCAGCCATGGCACCCATGTCGCCGGTATTGCGGCGGCAAACCGCGACGGCAAAGGCATGATGGGCGTTGCTTTCGATGCCAAGATTTTTGCCGCCAGCAATTTTGATGCGGGTCCTGAAGATGGCATCGTGCTTGGCAATGATGGCGCAGTCTACGCAGCCGCATGGGATGCGATGATCAATAGCAATGTCGCAATCATAACCAATAGCTGGGGCATTGGCCTTTCAAGCTCGTCATGGACCTATGCGGAAGCCTATGGGCAATATCAGGAAATCAAGGCAATTCTCGGCACGCCGGAAGGCGGCGCCTATAATGGCGCGATCAAAGCGGCACAAAGCGGCATTGTCGTCGAATTTTCGGCCGGCAATGATGGCGGGCTGGAACCGGATGCACTTGCCGGACTTGCATCGCTGCATCCGGAACTGGAAAAAAACTGGCTGACGACGATGAGCGTTGTTGCCGATGAAACCAATCCGGATGGCTATTCAAGAAGCAGCTTTTCCAGCATTTGCGGCTATACCAAATATCATTGCGTGGCCGCACCCGGAACCCAGATCAATAGCAGTATTCCCACCGGCGATATTTCCGGATTGAACCCTGGCGACCTGATCAATGACAGCAAGCTTAAATCGGATTATGAAAAGCTGAACGGCACATCCATGGCCGGCCCCTTTGCCACCGGCGCTTTCATGGTGTTGAAACAGCGCTATGGCTATCTTTCCAACGGCAATATTAACGAAATCCTCAAGACCACCTCCACCGATCTTGGCGAAGCCGGAGTTGATAATGTCTTTGGTTGGGGTCTGATCAATCTGGACAAGGCAATGAATGGCCCGGGCCAGTTTCTGAGCCGGTTTGAGGCCAATCTTCCGGCAAACTATCGCGGCGCGAATGAAGAAGTCTGGAGCAATAATATCTCGCAGGCAGCGCTCGACCAGCGACTTGTGGAGGACCAGAAAACAATTGATGATTGGGAAGCCAAGAAAATATCCAAGGGCTGGCAAAACGGCATAACCGAAGCCAGCAAGGACAAGATCAGGCAAGATGTCATAGCCGATTTTCCAGATGCCGATTTCCCGACGGCGATTAATCTGGTGAGAAATCGTTATGCGCTGCTTGATTTCGTTACCCTGCCGAAAAACCCGCCATTGACAGAAGCACAGCTTGAAGCTGCCAATGCAGCATTCGACGCGGCCAATACGGCGATGCTGGCAAACCCGGCGGCGACTGCCCTGTGGAATGCATTTGTGGCGACAGCGCCAAACACCAGCATTTCCCGCGAGAAGCAATTCATCGATTTCTCGATCAAGCCCGCCGCCAGCGCTGAAACAATTCGCGGCACAATTACCGATGACCGCATTGCCGGAGCATTGAAAGAATTTACTGCCTATGAAGCACTCGTTCCGACACTGACGGAGAAACTTGGCAATCTCAACAATTATATCGGGGGGCTGACGAAATCAGGTGCAGGCACGCTGCGCCTCACCGGCGACAGCACCTATAAGGGCGATACGCTGATCAATGGCGGCTTGCTTGCAATTGATGGGTCCATCACATCCAAAGCCGTCATCAATAATTCAGGCACGCTCGGCGGCCATGGTGCAGTTGGCGGTATCATAGCCAATAATGGCGGCACGGTCGCTCCCGGCAATTCGGTCGGCACTTTGACATCCAATGGTGATGCGGCGTTCAACACGGGTTCAATCTTGCATATTGAGGTCAATGGCAGCGAGGCTGACAAGCTTGTCGTCAATGGCACGACGACTCTGCTTGGCGGCGTCGTTCTCCTGACGCCGGAAGCCGGAGCCAAGACAAAACCCAGCGCGCAGGAGGTGCGTTCCGCCCTCAATAATAACAGCTATAATTTCCTGACATCGACAGGCGGCATTACCGGCCAGTTTGCGGGCGTTCAGTCGGCCTATGTTTTCTATGATGGTGCTCTCGCCTACGCCCCGACCGGCATTGCGGCAAGTTTCAAGCGCAATGCATTGGGCTTTGACGATTTCGCCGAGACGCGCAATCAAAGATCGGTTGCAAAGGCCATTGAAACTGGCGGCGTTGGAAGCTCCCTTTACGACACAATCGAAACCAGCACGGTTTTCGACGGCGTTGCAGGCACGTACCAATCGCTGACCGGCGAGGTTCATGCGACGCTTGATGGTGTTCTGATTGAGGATGGCCATTATATCAGCCAGGCCGCAACAGATCGTCTGCGCGCCGCCTTTGACGGCGTGGCGGTCACCCCGCAAGCGACAATCAATCCGCTCGCTTATGGTCCGCAGGATAAGGC
>UCNP01000082.1 GCA_900473335.1 Hyphomicrobiales bacterium
TCCTGAAAGCTCACATCTAGCTGCAAAAATCGCCAGATTTTGCCAAACCTGTCGGAGATAACAGGGCGCTGATGGGCCAGTCAACCGCCCGCCCCTTATAGTAATACTATAGTCTAATTTCGAAAAACATAATCTTGATTTATCATAAATTGAATTCCACCCTTGCACTCGCCTGCAAATTTCGACGAGTCTATGCATTAATACATAACAGACTTTTGTCAGTTATTATAATATATATTTATATTGTCAACAGAACTACAATTAAAATCAAAGTACATTTCTATGTAAAATCAGATTTCTAATAATATTACTCAAAATTAGTCATGAGCTAAGAACATTACCAGTAATTGGGCAAAGCACTTATTTCTGCCTTTGCTTACCATCCAAATCGCAGTCTACGCGATTGGCATGCCAGGAGCCGCGCCATTTATCAGCAGACACGATGATTTAGCAGCCTAACTCTCGGACACCCGTTTGCGGTGATTCCCATTGAGGCCCCTTTTCAAATAAGCATCAAAAATGGAGGCCTACATGTCGGTCCCTTACCAGAAATTGGCTTTTACAGGCGAACGTTTCGTTCCCGAAGAATCTGGCAATATCGCCATCGAACACCTCCATCGTTATCTCAGCGCCATTAAACTCGTTAAATCAAAAGTCGTTCTCGACATTGCCAGTGGCGAAGGGTACGGGAGCGATTTATTGGCGGAGCATGCAGCACATGTTTTTGGCGTCGATATAGCTGTAGATGCCATCGAACACGCCAGGGGAAAATACAAGCGAAGCAATCTCGAATTCCATGTCGGAGATTGCACGCATATCCCGCTCGCTGATCAAAGTGTTGATATAATTGTCAGCTTCGAGACTCTTGAACATTATACCCAGCATGATGCTTCATTCGTTGAGTTTAAGCGCGTACTGAAACCGGGCGGAAAACTCTTAATTTCGAGCCCAGACAAGAAATATTACACGGATGATCGCAACTTTCACAATGAGTTTCATTTAAAGGAACTTTACGAGCAGGAATTTCGTGATCTCGTCGGCCGACACTTTCAACATGCGTCATTCTCTACCCAGAGAATTGCATTTGGATCGGTCATTTTACCGCTTTCGACCCCGGCAGCAGCACAAAGCTATTACTACGCCGAAAACGAAATCTCCTCAGCGCCCGGCATTTTCAAACCACTTTATTTGCTAGCGCTGGCTTCGGACGAAAATCTTGAGACGCTTGAAGCCGGCATTTTTGAGCAGCCCATTAATGAAACCGAAATCATTCAATCCTGGGAGCGGGTGATGGCTGCCCGCGATGGAGAACTTTCAGCTCTCCGTTCTCAACTTGATTCTGATCGATCCCATGCCCTTGAGATGCAGCGGCGATCTACAGAATTAGCCGAACTCAATAAGCTACTCCTAACATCAATTTCATGGAGAGTTACTACTCCACTTCGACTGATACAAAGAAACATCTTAAAACTGCTAAGTCTTATTAAGCGGACTCGCTCAAGGTGCAAAACCTTTGGGGCACGTCTAAAGAATGCATTCGGTTATGTGCGCCGCGGCGATTTCAAGGGTCTTGTTCATCGCTCGCTGCATTACCGGCAGCAGGCGAAAGTCATAAATGTTCAACAGCGCCTTGGAAAGGTGGACAACACATGGGGCATCATGACAACGCCCCATACCTATTTCATTGCAGAATGCATCGCCGAACGCTTGGCCCTTCGTGGTATTAACTGCGTTATCCTGACGGGACCGCAAAACAATTTTGATCTGGACTTCTACATCGTCCTTTGCGCGCAGATGTTTGAAAAACTTCCGCCTGACGAAAAGCGCGTCATATTTCAACTTGAACAATCGGTAAGTTCCCGTTGGTTTACACCCGAATATTTCAAGATACTGGAGAATTCCGTCGCGGTGCTTGAGTACTCTCTCGTAAACATAAGTTTTTTGGCTGAGAATAGCATTGCATATCCCCACGTATTTTACCTCCCTATTGGGACATCAATACAAAAAAGCCCAGTAACATCACAACCCGAAAAGAAATATGACTTTGTCTTCTATGGGGACTACTATAGTTCGCCCCGACGTGGAAAAATGTTGGATGCGCTGAAAAACCGATTCAGTGTTAAATTCTGCAATAATAGTTTCGGAAATGAAATGCACGAGATCATTCGCAGCGCGCGGGCGGTTATAAATATCCACTATTATGAAAATGCATTACTGGAAATGCCTCGTATTCAGGAGTGCCTGTCACTTGGCGTACCCGTACTTTCGGAGAGCGCTCAGGATCAAGCGGATTATCCCGAACTGGAGGGAGCCGTGCAGTTCTTCGAACAGAATTCAATTGAAGATATGCTGCGTGCCGCCGAGAAAATGCTTCAAAAGAGCGATTCTTTGAATGAAAATATCAAGAAATCGGCAGCCACCAGTGCAGCACGATTTACATTCATGTTCGACCGTTTCTTGACTGCTATAGGAGCATTACCCGCCCCAAATATCCTTGATTTACCGATATACCTCCCCGATACCCAACCGCAAATTGCGCTGTCATTGCCGGAGACTATTCATCGCCGCAATGTATTCAACCAAAATAGACCTCAAGATTGCGCTATCTTTGATGGTATTCGCAACGTAAAAGGATGGATTGGTTGTGGCTCCAGCTATAATGCGCTTGCACGTCATGCCCGAGCCTCAAAGCAAAGGGAACTGACAGTCTTTGAAGACGATGTTCTCTTTCGCGATGACCATAAGGATCGTCTCGCTAAAATACGTAACTACCTTGCAGAAAATATAAATTGGGACATTTTTTCGGGGGTAATTGCATCAGTCCATGCGAAAACACGTGTTCTGAACGTCGAGGACAACCACGGCATGACTTTCGTCACTCTGGACCGAATGACAAGTACGGTCTTCAATATCTACAACCATCGTGCAATTGATATACTTGCGAGATGGGACCCAACAAATCTCGACGTCGATTCAAACACGATTGACCGCTATCTGGAAAATCAGGATTCCCTGCGGGTAGTTGTCACTTTGCCCTTCCTGGTCGGCCATCGTGAGGAGGTAAACTCTACCTTATGGGGTTTTGGAAATGGCCGTTATTCAACGATGATTGCCGAAGCCGAGAAAACCATTCAGATGCTTGCAGATGAATGGCTTGAAAGGAATTCCAAGACGATCCGTAATTCCTCCCGTCGCGATGAATCCAAACATGAGATGCAGGATGCTTAAGCGCTGTTGTCTGTCGCATCATGTCGGGGTGCGACAGACATGTTTATCTTGTGAAAGCAATGTTTAATGTAATTCAGACTTGTTGTTTTCAAAGGTAAGACATACGCTTGCTGGCTGCATGCAATATGTACTAGGCCGTAGTGACGATT
>UCNP01000116.1 GCA_900473335.1 Hyphomicrobiales bacterium
TAAGTCGAATCTGCTCTAGCAAGGCAGACGGTCGTACCCAAATAATTCAAAGTCACGGAAAAACAGGGAGTTGATCTTTTCAATAGATTTCTTATCCATTCGATTAATGTATCGATAGCCGAATGGATTTTCAGAAGCCGCGCCCTCCAAATCTACAACGTTTGCGTTGCGCGCCTCTGTTACTATGCCTACCTTCGAACAAAAATCAGAAAAGTCTTTTTCAAAGTGTTCGACGCGGCCGATAAAGTTCGCAAATTGTGTTTGGTTTATATGGGTCCAATAGTGGCCGGGATGTAGTGGGAAATTGGTATTATATCCAATCTCGTAAATTTGATCCTCAGTCACGCTGGCAAGCCACCTGTCGAAGTCAAAGTCTGCCGCCTGAAGCTGTCGGAGGTTCTCATCCAACTGTTTCATGACCAGCGTTCTGATCCATTCTGCTTCATAACTATATGAAGGCTGAGTCCGAATATCTTCCTGCAGCTGACGAAATCCCGAATAGACACGATCATAAGGGTTTCGAACGAATGACCCAATGAAATAGTTTAACTTGCTTTCCGGTAAACAGGCAAAATCAGCACATGTCATGTGCTGATGGACAATTCTGTTCAAAATGGGATTGAAACTGAAAAAAGCGCTATACGGACTCTCGTTATAACCAGAAAATCTGGCAACCATGGTTTGGCTTGCTGTTTTCCATGGCAGAAGCATGCAAAACTTCTTTGAATGAGAGATTATCATCTTTGATCTTTCACATAAATCCTGCGAAAGCTATGATGTTAGGTTGATGGAAATACAAGTATAAAATTTATTGGGTAGAGAAAATAAACTTAGAATTGAGAACGGCTTGCGTTTCTGCAACAATCATACAACACACCATAAATGACCGCTGATGCCTGCGTATCTCGGGCTAATGGGAGAAATCCCACAGGAGTGCAATTATCGACAACTCAAGTCGAAATAGTGCTCTCTGCCAGCCTTAGAGCGTGTCCACTTTATCATGGCTCATATCCGCATGCCGCGAAGTAGTTTGCGCATTCATCAGGTTCGAATAGCGCAATAGCCTTGCCGACAGCCTCCCACAGGGCGGCGATGGTGCGTTCGGCCTTTGCGCGCATGATAGCCTTGAGTTTTGAGAATGCCATCTCGATGGGATTGAAATCGGGACTGTATGGCGGCAGATAACGCAGCTCGGCGCCTCCTGCTTCAATTGCCTCCCGGATCCCTGCAACCTTGTGAGCAGGCAGGTTATCCATGATCACGATGTCGCCGGGAGTAAGTGTCGGCACCAGAACCTGCTCGACATATGCGCGAAAAGCGTCTGCATTCATTGCGCCATCCAGCACCATAGGCGCAGTCATCCCTGACAGACGAAGCGCACCGGTAAACGTGGTTGTCTTCCAGTGGCCATGCGGAATGCCAGCGCGGCACCGTTCGCCTTGTTTCGAGCGCCCACGCAGTCGCGCCATCTTCGTACTCAGGCCAGTCTCATCGATGAAGACGAG
>UCNP01000139.1 GCA_900473335.1 Hyphomicrobiales bacterium
GTTCCGGTGGCAACCAAGCTACACAATGCGCTCATTGAAAATTACAGCTTGCTTGAGAATGTTCGGGATCTTAAGGAAATCAAAGAGCGCCTGCAGATGCTGTTGTCTGCTAGTCAGAAGAAGGTTGATGAGCTGGAAGATCGCACGCGCAGGCTTGAGGCTAAGTCTATACAGCTCCAAGGCGCAGCTCCTGTGATCGTCAACCTTCGGAGTAAGCCCCTGATAATCAGTCCTGATGCCGAGCGGCACGGGAACGATCAGCTCTCGCTGAAAAAAGCTTGGGTTCAAGCGCTCAACCATCTGCGGGAGGCACTGGCCAGGCCGGTGGACAAGACACTATTCATTACCATTGGTGCTCCTGCGAGTGGAAAATCTACCTGGTGCAGAAGCTTCAGCGGCAGCCCTGGATTCACGATTTTGTTTGATGCGTGCAACCTCACGCAAAGTGATCGCTATGAGCTTCTAGATCTTGCTCGGCAGTATGAGAAGACCAAGGTGGTAGCGGTAGTTTTCTGTGCTGAGCTGAAAACACTTGAATCCCGAAACAGGACGCGAGAAGAGCTCAGACGGGTGCCAATCACCAAATTGCGTTCCATGCATAGGTNNCACTTGTTGAAAGTGAGGAATCATTCGACGAAATCATCATGCTACGCGCATGAGAGGTGCCCATGTACGTTGAATCTGTCACGCACACAGATGGGACGCCCATCCCACACATAAATGGTGTGCTGCACTATCCGTTGGCCGACTACCTCGTTCACCTGCGAAAGACGCCAATGGGACGAGGAGGGCGTCGAGAGCCGACAACGATAGTCAACAATTTCAAACATCTGAAAATGTGGTTCGATTGCTGCGCGGACATGGGAGTGCGATTCGATGAGGCGACGTACGAAGTGCACATGGCTGCTTTCAAGAGGGCCTTGAAGAACAGTGGCGTGCTGCCTCAATCGATCAATGCCTACTATCGCTCGTGGCGAGCTTTCTATGACTGGTGTGACGAAGCCACGATCGTCTGCATGATTGAGTTTCCGCCAAAAATCCAAGGGCCCTCAAACTACCATTCCAGTAAATCTATCGTTGCTC
>UCNP01000152.1 GCA_900473335.1 Hyphomicrobiales bacterium
TCGCGTCCGATCGCCATTCCACCGGCTCCGGTTGACCAGAAAGTCATCGTCGATTCGACTGGCGCTCTGGAATTCCAGTCCGTACCTAAACGTCTGGGCGTGATCGGCGCTGGCGTGATCGGTCTGGAACTGGGTTCGGTATGGTCGCGTCTGGGTGCAGAAGTGACTGTTCTCGAAGCACTGGACACTTTCCTGATGGCAGCGGACACCGCTGTTTCCAAGGAAGCGCTGAAAACCCTGACCAAACAGGGTCTGGACATCAAGCTGGGCGCTCGCGTTACCGGTTCGAAAGTCAACGGCGAAGAAGTCGTCGTCAACTACACCGATGCCAACGGCGAACAGACCATCACTTTCGACAAGCTGATCGTAGCCGTTGGTCGCCGTCCGGTGACCACTGATCTGCTGTCTGCCGACTGCGGCGTGGAAATCGACGAGCGCGGTTTCATCGCGGTCGATGACCATTGCGTCACAGCTGTACCGGGCGTCTTCGCCATCGGTGACGTGGTTCGCGGCATGATGCTGGCCCACAAGGCTTCGGAAGAAGGCATCATGGTTGTCGAGCGCATCAAGGGCCACAAGGCTCAGATGAACTATGATTTGATCCCTTCGGTTATTTATACTCACCCGGAAATCGCGTGGGTTGGCAAAACCGAGCAGGCGCTGAAGGCCGAAGGCGTTGAAGTCAACGTCGGCACCTTCCCGTTCGCCGCTTCCGGGAGTGCCATGGCTGCCAACGATACCGGTGGTTTCGTCAAGGTCATCGCCGATGCCAAGACCGACCGCGTATTGGGCGTGCACGTGATTGGCCCGAGCGCTGCAGAACTGGTTCAGCAGGGCGCGATCGGTATGGAATTCGGCACCAGCGCTGAAGACCTGGGCATGATGGTTTTCTCCCATCCGACCCTGTCCGAAGCCTTGCACGAAGCTGCTCTGGCAGTGAATGGCGGCGCCATTCACATTGCCAACCGCAAGAAGCGTTAAGACATAATAAGAAACCACGGCGGCAACGGCCCGTCGTGAGCCTTGCGAGCAAGACTCACCGCGGAATGTCCGCCGGACGCAGTCTTGCGTAGCCCAGCTACGCAAGCAGCAGTCACAGGTGGCGCGGCACTCAAACGAGCGCAGCGCCGAATGCGCAGTACCTAACGAAGACGGTAAAAAGCATGAATCTTCACGAGTATCAGGGTAAGCAGCTGTTCGCTGAATACGGCCTGCCAGTTTCCACTGGTTACGCAGTAGACACCCCGGAAGCAGCAGCAGAAGCTTGCGACAAAATCGGCGGCAACGAGTGGGTCGTCAAAGCCCAGGTTCACGCCGGTGGTCGCGGTAAAGCGGGCGGCGTAAAGCTGGTTCGCAGCAAAGAAGACGCCAAAGCCTTCGCACAGCAGTGGCTGGGCAAGCGTCTGGTGACTTACCAGACTGACGCCAATGGCCAGCCAGTCACCAAGATCCTGGTTGAATCGTGCACTGATATCGCTAAAGAGCTGTACCTGGGCGCTGTCGTTGACCGTTCGAGCCGTCGCATCGTGTTCATGGCTTCCACCGAAGGTGGCGTGGACATCGAGAAAATCGCTCACGACACTCCAGAAAAAATTCTCAAGGCCACTATCGATCCACTGGTTGGCGCTCAGCCATCCCAGGGTCGCGAGCTGGCATTCCAGCTGGGTCTGGAAGGCAAGCAGGTCACTCAGTTCGCCAAGATCTTCGTAGGTCTGGCCAAGCTGTTCAAAGACCACGACCTGGCTCTGCTGGAAGTAAACCCGCTGGTGATCAAGGCTGACGGCGATCTGCACTGCCTCGACGCGAAGATCAACATCGACGCCAACGCCATGTACCGTCAGCCTAAGCTGAAGGCTTTCCAC
>UCNP01000079.1 GCA_900473335.1 Hyphomicrobiales bacterium
CAAACTTTTATAAAAACACACCCAAACCCTGGGGATAACTCTCGGAAAATGGGCCAAAAAAACAAAGGGGCGCTGCAAAAACAACGCCCCTTTTGACTCTACAAGATTGCCTGCGGTGGTGATCAGGCCAGCGTATAGGCGGTTTTTACCGTCGTATAAAACTCGGCAGCGTATTTTCCCTGCTCCCGCGGTCCATAGCTGGATCCCTTACGGCCACCAAAGGGAACATGGAAATCGACACCGGCCGTCGGCAAGTTAACCATCACCATCCCGGCTTCTGCGTTACGCTTAAAGTGAGTCGCATGTTTTAGACTGGTCGTTGCAATGCCTGAAGACAGACCAAAAGGCGTATCATTTGCCGTATGCAGCGCCTCTTCATAATCTTTGACGCGAATTACGCTGGCAACGGGGCCGAAAATCTCTTCTCGAGAAATCCGCATCTGATTCGTTGCTTCCGTGAAAAGTGCAGGTTGTAAATAGAAGCCGGGATTGTCGCGCGTCAGTCGTTCGCCGCCAAAAGCGAGCTTGGCGCCTTCCTTCTGGCCGATAGCAATGTAGTCTTCATCCTGCTTGAGTTGGCTTGCATCAACGACGGGGCCAATATGGGTTCCAGCCTTCAAGGCATCATCAACGATAATAGATTTTAGCTTTTCTGAAACAGCTGCGACGAAACGATCGTGGATACCCTCGGTAACGATGATGCGCGAAGAAGCTGTGCAGCGCTGACCGGTTGAGAAAAATGCGCTGTTTACAGCCGCGTCGACTGCGACATTCAATTCCGCATCGTCCAAGACAACAAAGGGGTTCTTGCCTCCCATCTCCAGCTGGAATTTGCGCATATGTTCAATGGAAGCGGCCGCAACACGTTTTCCTGTACCCACCGAGCCAGTAAATGTGATCGCATTCACATCGGGGCTGTCGAGAATCGTCTGACCGACGATTGAGCCTTGTCCCATGACAAGATTGAGCACACCCTTTGGCAAACCCGAACGATGGAGGATATCAACAATTGCCCAAGAGCAGCCCGGTACGAGATCCGCTGGCTTAAACACAACAGTATTTCCATAAGCCAAAGCAGGCGCAATCTTCCAGGCTGGGATTGCAATCGGAAAATTCCACGGCGTAATGATTCCGACAACCCCTACCGGTTCCCGTGTAATCTCGACTCCGATATTCGGACGCGCGCTCGGCAACACTTCGCCTGCCAGGCGCAACACTTCTCCGGCAAAAAAGTCAAAAATTTGGGCAGCGCGCAAAGTTTCGCCTATCCCTTCGGCCAATGTCTTGCCCTCTTCCCGGGACAATAGGCGGCCAAGTTCATCCTTACGGGCGGTAATCTCGTCGGCAGTTTTACGCAAAATAGCATGCCGTTCGAGAATCCCCGAACGCGACCATGCCGGGAATGCAGCTTTTGCGGCTCCAATAGCACGCAATGTGTCTTCAGCAGACGCCCGCGCATATTCGCCCACCACATCATTGGTATTGGAGGGATTAATATTGGCAATGGCATCGCCACCGGCCCATTCACCGTCGATCAGATTTTTGTGCAGTGTCATGATTATATTCTTTCATTCTGTTCTGGTGAATCAATACCATAGGAGAAAGGTGTTTCAACGCCAAATCCAGCACGTCTGACTTTATCTATGTGTTGATTTCCACTGAGAACTGACCCAGTATTTCCACCGAGATTTGACCCGCTTTTTAGATATGTTTCGGGTCTGGTGAGGAGGTCAAGTCCCTGTTTTTCTCCTTTGCGTTTTTCGGTTCGTGTGCGGAACTGTTTTTGAAGCGGAAGCTGTCGTTTCCGGTTTCGAGGATGTGACAATGATGCGTCAAGCGGTCGAGTAGCGCCGTTGTCATCTTGGCATCGCCGAAGACGCTTGCCCATTCGCTGAAGCTGAGGTTGGTGGTGATGACGACACTGGTGCGTTCGTATAGCTTGCTTAGGAGGTGGAAGAGCAATGCACCACCTGATGCACTGAACGGAAGGTAACCGAGTTCGTCGAGGATAACGAGATCGGAATGGACAAGCCGATTGGCGATCTGGCCTGAGCGACCTTGTGCCTTCTCCTGTTCAAGCGCGTTGACCAATTCCACTGTCGAGAAGAACCGGACCCGCTTGTGATGATGCTCGATCGCCTGGATACCCAGGGCGGTCGCAATGTGGGTTTTGCCTGTGCCAGGGCCGCCGACCAGCACGATGTTGTTGGCATCATCGAGAAAGTCGCAGCGATGAAGCTGGCGCACGAGAGCTTCGTTGATCTCGCTGCTGGAGAAGTCGAAGCCGTTCAGATCGCGATAGGCCGGAAAGCGAGCGGTCTTGAGTTGATAGGCCGTCGATCGGACTTCACGTTCCGCCGTCTCTGCCTTGAGAAGCTGCAAAAGGATAGGAACGGCGGCTTCGAAGGCCGGCGATCCCTGTTCGGTGAGTTCACCGATTGCTTGGGCCATGCCGTGCATCTTCAGTTGGCGCAGCATGATGACGATTGCGCCGCTGGCTGGGTTATGACGCATGGCGCACCTCCGCAGTCTTCCTCAGGGAATCGTAGCGTTCGACATTGGCCTTGGGCTCGTTGGCAAGTGTAAGAGCTTGCGGCGCGTCGATCGTCGGTGGCGTCGAAGATTTGCCATCGACCAGGCGATGCAGCAGATTCAGCACGTGGGTCTTAGTCGGGACTCCGGACTTCAAGGCCATCTCGACAGCCGAGAGCACTGCCTGTTCGTCATGTTGGAGAACAAGCGCCAAGATATCGACCATCTCGCGATCACCGCCCGGCTTTTTGAGCAGGTGCTGCTGCAGTGTTCTGAAGGCTTCGGGAAGCTCGACGAACGGCGCACCATTGCGAAGAGCGCCTGGCTTGCGCTGCACGACCGCGAGATAGTGCCGCCAATCGTAAATCGTCTGTCCAGGGCCGTCATGCGAACGGCTGATGATGCGACGGTGCTCGCATATGATCAGACCCTCCGCTGCGACAGCGATACGGTCTGGGTAAACCCGAACACTAACGGGCCGATTGGCGAAGGAGGCCGGAACCCTATAACGATTGCGTTCGAAGTGCACCAGGCAGGTCGGGGAAACCCGCTTGGTATGTTCGACAAAGCCATCGAAGACACGCGCGGTTGGCAGCAAAGCCTGTGCTTCCTCGGCCCATAGGTCGGCAATAGTGCCCCGCATCTTTCCATGCGGGGTCTGCTGCCAAAACTCCTTGCATCGAAGCTCCAGCCAGTCGTTCAGGGCTTCCAGCGATGGAAAGCGTGGTGTCGGTTGAAATAACCGATGACGAGAATCCTGAACGTTCTTCTCGACCTGACCTTTCTCCCAGCCAGATGCCGGATTGCAGAATTCCGGTTCATAGAGGCAGTGGCTGGCCATCGCCATAAAGCGGATATTGACGTCGCGCTCCTTGCCGCGCCCGATCTTGTCGATTGCCGTGCGCATGTTGTCGTAGATGCCACGCCGGGGCACCCCACCAAAGACACGGAATGCGTGGTTATGGGCGTCAAACAGCATCTCATGCGTCTGCAGAAGATACGCCCGGACGATGAAAGCCCTGGAATAGCTGAGCTTCGTATGGGCCACCTGCAACTTGGTGCGTTCATTGCCGATGATCGCCCAGTCTTCCGACCAGTCGAACTGGAAGGCCTCACCTGGATCAAAGGTCAGCGGGACGAAAGTTCCACGTCCTGAGGTCTGTAGATCTCTCTGCAGATCAGCTTTCCATTCCCGAGCAAAAGCGGCGACACGGCCATACGATCCCTCGTAGCCAAGGCTCATCAGGTCGCATGCAACTGCTTCAGGGGCCTCTTCTGCTTGCGGTTCTTTTTGGCTTCCGTCCGCAGCCACGCTGACAACCGGTCGGCAAAAGGATCAAGTTTGCTCGGTCGTTCCGGAACCTTGAACTTCGGCTCTACGCTGCCCAGGCGCAGATATTTGCGGATGGTATTCCAGGACAGGCCAGTCCTGCGCCCGATCTCCCGGATCGATAACTTGTCTCGAAAATGCCTGCGTCGGATTACGCTCAATAATGCCATGTCGATCACTCCGTAGCCCCCGCTCTAAAGACGCAGGGCAAGGTTCAAACATGGGTCAATTCTCGATGGAAATATCCTGTGCTACCGGGTCAGTTCTCGGTGGCAATCAACACTCGCCAGCCCGATCTCCGAGATCTCCCGCAATCCATTTGACGCGCAGTACACGTCGCCGACTCAGACACGCTCGCCGACCGATATCTAAAATCGATTGCGGATAGGCGGTCATGTAATCGCGCACAACCAATTTACAGGAATTGGACAGCGCAATTTGATAGTCGTTGAAAACATGGTCATATAGTTTTGGATTTCGATAGAGAAAATTCTCAATTTTCTTTTCCATCGTTCTGTCTTGTCCCGTTTAAGGTGCGAGTACTGATCGTTGAGCATCCTTCACCCAAGTCATGCCGATCAACGCGAATAGGATGTAAAGGAACGCTGAGAAAAGAATGACCGCACGGTCGCCAAAGGTAGTCAGCGCAAAAGGCGCTACCAAATAGGCAACCAGAATAAAGGACCACTCATAAAAAATACGCACTCGAAAAATCCGAGGCACATCCTCCGAATGAAATGACGTCTGCAATTGCGTAGCTAAAGGTAGCTGAGTAATTGGGGCACCAATAGCGGAAAACGCGGCCCAAAAACAAATTGCGTAAATATTGGAGGAAAAGGCCATTGCCAGAAAGCCTATGCCTGTTATTAGGCGCCCAATGGACATCATTATTATGGGCCTGGAAAACGTAAGCTCGGAGCAGATGATATTCGACAGTACATTGAACATGCCGTAAACCCCGATCACATAACCGAACGCCCCAGGATCGGATGGATAGGTCTCTTTTATTTTGATCGCGGTCGCGAGAATAAGGGCAATGTACCAGAATCCCCCGCAGAGGGCATATGACAGCAATTGAAAATGAACTGGAAAGTTTTGATTCAACGCCATAAAGCCTCGTTTTAGGCTATTGTAGTTACGCTTTAATGATGACGGGTTTGAATGCGCTGTAGAAGCAGCCGGCACATTTAGAATGCGCCTCGTGGCGATGATGCCCACGCATGAGGCAAGAAATGTCGCAGCATTGAGAAGAAACAAAAGATAGGGTGAAAAAAGAGTGACAAACATTGCGCCCACTACGGGACCAATCATCCGGGACAGTCTGCGCATAACATCGAATAATCCATTTACCGCCTGTAATAGACTTCGATCGCCAGCAATAATAGGAATGCTCGCTTGAAGCGAAGGGTCAAATATTGGTCGAAAGTAAGACAGAATCACGATTGAAATAATGATGACACCAACGGAATGGCTGCCAAAAATCACCCAATAGATGAACGGCGAAAGTGCAGCTGCTGCTCGAGCCAAGTCCGAGGCAATCATAATCGTTTTGTGTGTAAAGCGCTCGGTGAAGGCCGCCGAAGTGAAGGTTGAAAGTAAAATAACCGATGCTTGAACCCCCAGAATATAACCTGCACTTGGCCCAATCAATTGGGTAAGCGTTAGCAGCAACGCGAACGTATACAGCTCGTCCCCGAAGCATGAAAAAACCTGCGAAAACCATATGTTTCTAACAGGTTTGATTTTCAGTGCATTTAGTAGCTTCAACTCTGACATCTCCAAAAGGCGGATACAGTGTGATCGACGATCTACAGTAACAGTTTCAGAGGGATGTTGCACAATAGATTACAAGTGCTGGGGAAGATATGACGGGTCGTTTTCACCGGATATGGTTCGTTCTTGAGTCCACGCTCAATAATTTCCTCTTTGGACACAATGATGTCGGTTCTCCTACTCACGACTGAAACCTCATCATATGTGGCTCTGTTGCAAAAATCCCGTTGATGTCCGAAAGAGCGCCGAAGATGTTCAGCGAGACTATTGATGA
>UCNP01000190.1 GCA_900473335.1 Hyphomicrobiales bacterium
TGCTCGCTGAGCTGGCGGTGAACCGTGCGCTGGATCGGGTGGATCCTCAGGCATGAAAAAACCACTGGGCCTTCAAGCCCAGTGGTTTTCCACAACGTGCAATTGCCCGGGCGTCACGTCACCTGTGTCAGCTTCACGTCTGTGACGAGCATGTCGATCAACGTGCGCAGGTAGGTGAAGGTCTGATCTTTTTTCTCCCAGCGATCAACGAAGAACAGACCCTTGTCATTGATCTGAATCGGCGTCTCAACGATCTCGCCGGACCTGGATTTATGCACCACGCTGGCGTTGCGGGTGTCTGCATTTTCTATAAGGAAGTTTCCGGGTTCGGTCAGTTTGCTGCGACTGACAGAAGGCGTCGCAGCAGGCTTTTTCGTTCCGGGGACGGCCACCTCCATCACAAAATCGCTGCTCAAAGCCCTGACGTTGGCCTCGTGCTTGCCGCTGACAAATTCCCACGACCCACGGTGAATATCCCGGGCCAGTTCAGGGGCTGTGTCGCGCACGTGCAGGCTGACGGCGGACAGTGTATCGGCCAGACCTGGCACACCGAGGTTGTAATTGGTATGCGCACTGCCGATGAAGGCCACCCATTTATGCGGCCCGTTGGCCAATTGATCAGCCTCGATCACTTGGGTTGCAAAATAGCTGAACATCTCGTTTCGCGAGACGTGTTCGTCATACACGCCCTTGAGGTGATAGGACGCCGTGCAATCGAGGGCTCTGATGCGAATGTTGTATTTGGCCGCCGCCTGACAGACCGCCGTGTACGTATCGTTCCCTGTGTAATTCGGCATCTGCCCTTGNNATGCAGATAAGCCTTGAGCCTGTCGGGCATGCGCTGGGTACGCAGAAAAGTGTCGAGATCGGCCTGGTGCAGGTCGGTGAGCAGGTGCTCGACGTACAACGTGTCATAACCGGCTTGCTTAAGGGCTTTCATGTGCTTTTTCAGCAGCGCTTTGCTCGCTACATCGACGTGGGCTTCGCCGATCAGCAGATTCAGACGTCCGTCGGTCAATTGCCGTAAAAAAGCTTCGAATGTGCAGTCGGAGGCGAGCACCGGCAGGATCGGCGCATCGGGTGGGACGTAGTCGGTAAAAGCGTCCCTGGCGGTTTTTTCCAGACGTTTGCGTTGGGCAAGGAAAGCCTCGTAGGCCGTTCTTTCACTGGCTACTGTCGGGGTGTAATGGGAATCCATGGAGTAGGGCTTATGCAACATTTCAGCAATATCGTCGCGCAGTGGCGAAGCAATATCGAACTCGCTGAAATGTTCAACGGCGCTAGCTGCGGCGGGCGGCTTGGAGACAGGTAGAGGTGCCTTGTAGGCACTCGGCATCTGTAGGAGGTAATCAC
>UCNP01000136.1 GCA_900473335.1 Hyphomicrobiales bacterium
CCCTAAAGGACTCGACCCGGCAGCGCGTAGCGCGGCGATTATCGTTGGTCATCCGATGGGCGCGGTAAAGGAGCAGAGCGCCAATCTGTACGCACAGAAACTGGCGGAGCAGGGCTTTGTCACCTTGTCGCTGGATCTGTCGTTCTGGGGCGAAAGCGAGGGCGCGCCGCGCAATGCCGTGCTGCCGGACATGTATGCCGAAGACTTCAGCGCGACCGTCGATTACCTCGGCACACGGCCATTCATCGACCGCGAGCGCATCGGCGTGTTGGGCATTTGCGGTAGTGGCAGCTTCGTGATCAGCGCGGNNCATGAAAGCCATCGCCACGGTCAGCATGTACGACATGGGCGCCGCCAACCGTGACGGCCTAAAGCATTCGCAAAGCCTTGAGCAGCGCAAGCAGATCATTGCGCAAGCGGCCGAGCAGCGTTACGCCGAGTTTACTGGCGGCAAGGTCGAATACACCGGCGGCACGGTGCTGGAACTGAAGGCCGACACCCATCCGATCCAGCGTGAATTCTTCGATTTCTACCGCACCCCGCGCGGCGAATTCACCCCGGCCAGCTCGACGCCGCAACAGACCACGCGCCCGACGCTGAGCAGCAACACCAAGTTCATGAACTTCTATCCATTCGTCGATATCGAGAGCATCTCGCCGCGCCCGATGTTGTTTATTGCCGGTGCCGATGCGCACTCCCGTGAGTTCAGCGAAGGGGCGTTCCGGTTGGCGGGGCAGCCGAAAGAACTGGTGATTGTGCCGAATGCCGGTCATGTCGATCTGTACGACCGGGCCGAGCTGATTCCTTTTGCCAAGCTGACGCAGTTCTTCAAGAGCAACCTGAAGTAACTTTCAACGCGACGGAGCAAAGCGATGCGGATTTTTGCCAACGGCTGGAAGGGATTCGTACTGATGGCNNCAGTCTGCTGCTAACCCGGAGGAGACCACGATGTGGATGACCGTCGGAGAACACCGTTTTGCCATTGCTCTTGAGGACAACCCGAGCACTCGGCAATTGCTCACGCGATTGCCGCTGAGCCTGAACATGGTCGACCTGCACAGCAACGAAAAATACGCCACCGTGCAGCCGCCCTTGCCCACGCAGCCCTATCGGCCGGGCACGATCCACAACGGCGATTTCCTTTTGTATGGCGACGATACGTTGGTGGTCTTCTACAAAACCTTCGATTCGTCTTACCGC
>UCNP01000203.1 GCA_900473335.1 Hyphomicrobiales bacterium
CCGCTTGATCAGCCACTGCCCAGCCGGACCGGGCGGCGAGTCGGTTCGATAAATCGCATCGAAGGCATAGGTGCCGCCTTTACAGTCGGGCATATCAAGCTCGACCAGGCGTCCTTCGTCCAGGTCAGACTGAACCATGGGCACCGGCATATTCCCCCATCCGATGCCCTCTTTGAGAAGCATGTGTTTGGCGCCCAGATCCGCCAGTCGCCAAGTGCGAGTGCTCACGACGGCAAAGTCCTTGTCACCCGTAAGCGTTGAACGATCCGATAGCTCCAATTGAACAAACTCTCTGGCAGCGCCAGGGGATTTGGAACACTCGGTTGCAAGCGGGTGTGCAGGCGCGGCGACCGGTATCAATTGAACACTGCCCACGCCGATGCGCTCGATGCCGTCCAGGCCAATGTCCAGCGGACCGCTGATGCCGACTCCAGCTTTCTTCTCCATCACCAGTTGGGTCACTGCCCCCAAGGCTTCCATGTGCAAGTGCAGAGTGACTGTGGGAAATTCTTCCCTGAAGGTCCTCAACGCATCGACTACTCGCTCGGCAGGGAGCATTACATCGAGCGCGAGGTGAACTTCTGCTTCAAGCCCATGCAGCAAACCGGAGACTTTTGCGCGCAGCCCATTTACGCCGTTGGTAATAGTGCGTGCTTCAGCCAGGACGGTTCGACCTGCCTCCGTCAGTTGCGGTTTGCGCGTGGTTTTGCGGTCAAACAGTGAAACCCCGAGCTGCATCTCCAGATTGGAAATGGAGTAACTCACCACCGATGTCGCGCGATGCAGTTTTCTGGCCGCAGCGGCAAAACTGCCCACTTCTACAACCGTCAGAAATACTTTCAGTTGATCAAGCGTTGGTGTTCCTGGATCGGAGATCATTTCTACTGTCTCGAACGTTTGGGGAGTACTTGTCCTGATTTTGCAGACAGCAGCATATACGCAAGATTGAGCACTTGATCGGCTCTAACAATCAATTGACCGGTTTGTTTCTTCGGCAAGCCATTCGCTGCGCGTGATCTCCCACACCTCC
>UCNP01000067.1 GCA_900473335.1 Hyphomicrobiales bacterium
TCAATGAAAAGGCTCTAGAAGGCACCGCGATCAAATCGGACTTGCATTCAACAAGGCCATGAAAGCGCTTGTTTCATATGCGTAATTGTCCAATCAAGTTCAGTATGCTATGAAAAGTTATTAAATAACATTCAATTATTCATTGCAGAGATACGATTTTGATCATTGCTACGCACGTGACCCGTTTTTCTTTCGGGCTTTTTGGGTTGATTGCTTGGGGACTGCTGGCTTTCACCTATCCCGCCGGGGCACAGGACAGTCCACTCAACGCAAAAACTGAAATTGTGTCGGCCGAAACCACAATCACAGTCGCGGCGGACGGAACATACGTCGAAGAATGGAGCTCGACGCGTAGGCTCCTTGATATTAGCGGCCGAGATAGTATTGCGACGAAGACCTTTCGTTTTAATGATCAGCTTTCAAGCATTGATGTCATCGAGGCCGAAACGATCAAGCCGGATGGACGGCGCATTAAAGTACAGCCCGATCAGATTCGTCTACAGGAAGATCCGGCAGCGACGGGCCTGCCGGTCTTCACTACAAGTAAACAGAAAACCATCATCTTTCCCGATATTGAGGTCGGCGACAGCATCCATTACCGGATCAAGAAGACCCAAAGAGAACCGGATTTTCCAGGCCAATTTTCATATACTGACTTTCTCTTTCCGGATGACCGCATTCTCTCTTACAAGCTGACATTAAAAGCCCCGAAGAATTTGGATTTGCAAAGCGAGGTCCGGGATTTCAAAGAGGTGCGGGGAACCGATAACAATGGCGATAAATTATGGAGCTGGACCTTTGCCCAGCCCGATACACGATCCGTTGATGATGGCAAGACCGACTTCGTTATCAACAGTCCTCATGTCATCATCACCAGTTTCCGCAATTGGAACGCAATCGCTGAGGCATATCGCCAGCGAGCCAATGATAAGGTTGCGGTTACACCGCAGATTCAGACACTCGCTAACGAGCTGACCAAGGGTATTAGCGACCGGCGCGAGCAAACAAAGGTGCTCTATAATTGGGTTCGCAGCAATATCCGCTATGTGGCGATCTACCTGGCGCAGGGCGGTTATGTGCCGCATTCAGCCGCGGATATTCTTGGAAATCGATATGGCGACTGCAAGGACCATGTTGTCCTGCTCGAAGCCTTGCTGCGCGCAAAGAATATTGAAAGTCATGGCGCACTTATCGCATCGGGCTATTTATTTGAACTCCCTGAGCAAGCCATGCCCAATTATTTCGACCACATTATCACCTATGTGCCGGAATTTGATCTCTATCTGGATTCCACAGACCAGTACTTGCCATTTGGCGTAAAGACTTATCCGGGCTCTTCAAAGTCCGTGCTGCATGTCGATGGTGTCACTGGCATTCGGAAAACGCCTGCAATGACGACAGCCGATAATAAATTGGCTACCACCATGACCATGGCTATTCATGAGGATGGCTCGATAGAAGGTACAGTCAGTGAGATATCAGGCGGTGGCATTTCGATTGATCGCCGCGCAACAGTTGCCAGCCTTGATCCACTGCAACGCAAGGATATTATTCAAAAGCTGCTCGCCCAAAATGGTCTTCGTGGCAAAGGCAGCTTTACCGCCGATGATCCCAATGGCGATGGCACAACTTATCGAGGAAATGTAATCTTCAGTGCCGATCAGACGGGGCTTGATTTGTCCAATCCGGAAGCATTCACAATTACTTCGCCTGTACCACTCGGTTACACGATCGACAGTTTAACCAATTTCGCCACTGAGCGGGAAGAACCCGTCTATCCGACGGCTTGTGCAGCCACGGACATTATCGATGCATATGAAGTCACCGTACCTGGCTCGGTCAAGATTGAATTCTTGCCAAAACCTGCGGTGATTTCTGAAGGCCCGATCCATTATGAAAGCGAATTTTCACAAAGAGGCCAGACCATTTCCGTGAAGCGTAAATATTCCATGTCGATTGACCGGGGATATTGTACGCCGCAGGACATTGTGGGAATGGCGAAAACTGCCATCAAAATCCGTCAGGACCTGCAACGAAAAGTCATGCTGGTTCCTGCCGGAAATTGAGGGTTACCCCTAAGGCGAGGTGGATTTACCTGAGTGTCAGGCTTCCACCTCCTCCTTGCGCGTCTTGATGAGACTCCAGACCACGCCGCTTGCAATGATCGCAAAGGTTATACCCAGCGACAGGGCGGCAGGGAATTTTTCAAGACCCATAAGATCGGCGATGAACACCTTTGAGCCGATGAAAATCAGGACAACAGCAAGCGCCGGCTTGAGATAGCGGAAACGATGGATCATCGCCGCAAGAGCAAAATAAAGCGCGCGCAATCCGAGAATGGCGAAGATATTCGACGTATAGACAAGGAACGGATCAGTCGTAATGGCAAAGATTGCCGGCACTGAATCAACGGCGAAGATCACATCGGCCACCTCGATCACGACAAGAGCCATGAATAGCGGCGTGATGTACCGGACCAGCTTACCAGTCTTCGGGTCCTTCTGCTTTACAAAGAAATGCTCGCCATGATGGGTTTCAGTCACATTGAAGCGGCGGCGCATGAAGCGAACCAACGGATTATTGCCGATATCCGGTTCGGAGTCCTCCATCACCAGCATTTTCAAGCCGGTGAGGATCAAGAATGCGGCAAAGATATAAAGCACCCATGCAAATTCAGCGACCAGAGTAGCGCCAACGCCAATCATGATGGCACGCAGGATAATAACGCCGATAATGCCCCAAAACAGAACACGGTGCTGATAGAGGCGGGGGACAGCGAAAAAGGAGAAAATCAGCGCGATGACAAAAACATTATCCAGCGCCAGCGTCTTCTCGACAACAAAGCCCGTTAAATAGGCCATACCCGCATCAGCACCGATATACCACCAGACCCAGCCGCCAAAGGCTAAACCCAGCGAGATATAAAGGGCTGAGAGCTTCAGGCTTTCAGCAACATTGATCTCCTTGTTTTCCTTGTGCAGGACACCAAGGTCAAAGGCGAGGATGGCAAGGACCAAAGTAAAAAAGCTTAGCCACATCCAGACCGGCTTACCCAGCCAGTCAATAAACAAGAAATCGAATTCCATGAAGGATTACTCCACCGGCGTGCGTTGTCGGAAAACGGTCCGACATCACAAGTTCGCCGGGGAACCTGCCAGAGGGGCCCGGACCAGCGGGTTGGTGGAGAGTTAAGCGTCCACAATTCCTGATTCAAGGGCAAAGCTGCGTTTTTTTGCCTTGGCCCTGCCGCACTTGGACTATAAGTGGCTTACAACCCTTTCCGTTCCAGCACGGCAGGCCTATATTGAACTATGGCGGCTGGTTGTCTTGAGGGCATCATGAAACGCTTGGATCATAAACTCGACTGCAAGAAATGCGGCACGATCTATCTCGACCTTCCAGATAATCTTACTGGCGCAAGTCCAATTCACTGCACAAGCTGTAAAATGTTTATTGGCTATTGGAGCGATCTTTCGCGTGATTTTGATCTCCAAGGCGGTCAAAATGGCGTTTTCGAATTGAAAAACGGCCAGATCGAGCGGAAAGCCTGACCCCACGTTGCTGCGCTGACATTGCCCAATGCAATGAACGTACTTGGCTGCGTAAATCAAGTTCCCATCAAAAAAGCTCAAAAAGAGTTGCACACCTCATTTTGCTGAACTAGTATTTCAGCCGGAGGAGAATTCTCGTGGTGAAAATGACGCTGGAAGACGTCGCCCGAGAAGCCGGTGTCAGTCTTGCAACGGTTGATCGCGTGGTAAACGGGAGGATGGGTGTGCATGCGCGCACCATTCAGCGCGTCAATGCAGCTATCAAACAACTTGGCTTTCTGCCCGATCCCCATGCGTCACGGCTTGCCCGCGGGCGTGATTATGATTTCCGTATCATTCTGCCAACCGGCGAAAATGAATTCATGCAGGCGCTTGCCGCGGAATTTCGCGCAACGCGCGAACGCCAATTGCAGGAGCGGGTGCGCCTTACCATCCAGCATGTTGATACATTTGATGGCGAAGCGCTTGCCGCCGCTTTGGAAAAGCTTCCAAAAGGCATTGATGGCGTAGCGGTCGTGGCCTTGGACCATCCTGCTGTCACTGAAGCAATCAATACACTTGCCGATTCCGGTGTGGGCGTGCTGACGCTTGTTTCTGACGTGCCCAATTCGCGCCGGGCCCATTATGTCGGCATTGATAATTTTGCAGCCGGGCGCACTGCTGCCTCAATCATCGGTCGCTTTGTCGGGCCGCGTAAGGGCAAGGTCGGCATGATTGCCGGTTCACTGGCATTGCGCGATCATATCGAGCGGCAATTTGGCTTCGAGCAGGTTCTTTCACGCGAATATCCCAATCTGGAAGTTCTGCCTGTTCGTGAAGCGCGCGACGAGAATGCGCGGGTGGAGGCCATCTGCCGCTCACTGATTGAAGACCATCCCGACACAGTGGCGATTTATAATGCCGGAGGCGGGCAGGCGGGCGTCATTGCCGCGCTGGAATCGGCAAACCGTGCCTCGGACATGATTTTCGTCGCCCATGAATTAACGTCTTCAACGCGCCGTCACCTTGTGCGTGGCACAATTGATGCCATCCTCAATCAGGATGTGGGCCACATGGCACGCAGCACCGCGCGCATCCTGACTGCGCTGAAAGAAGGCCGCCCGATCATTTCCGGGCAGGAGCATATCCGCATCGACATTTTTCTCAGGGACAACATGCCCTGAAGGCTACAATTAATATTGGAGACAGACATATGAAGACGATCAAAGGACCAGCCATTTTCCTCGCACAATTTGCGGGCGATGCGGCACCATTCAACACGCTGGATGGCATGTGCGGCTGGGCTGCTGGCCATGGCTATAAGGGTATTCAGATTCCTGCCTGGGACGGGCGTCTTATCGACCTTAAAAAGGCTTCCGACTCCAAGGATTATTGCGATGAAATCGCTGGCACAGCCGCCGCGCATGGGCTGACAATCACAGAGCTTGCCACCCACCTGCAAGGCCAGCTTGTTGCCGTTCATCCGGTCTATGATGAACTGATGGATGGCTTTGCAGCACCAGAGGTTCGCGGCAATCCGGCAGCGCGGCAGGAATGGGCTGTGGATCAGCTAAAGCGTGCAGCGCGCGCATCAAAACACCTGGGGCTTAAGACCGTTCCCACATTTTCCGGCGCGCTGGCATGGCCCTTCCTCTATCCCTTTCCGCAGCGTCCGGCAGGGCTGGTCGAAACGGCATTTGATGAGCTGGCAAAACGCTGGACGCCAATCCTCGATTATTTCGATGAGCAGGGTGTGGATGCCGCCTATGAGATTCATCCCGGCGAAGATCTGCATGACGGCATAACATATGAAATGTTTCTGGAGCGGGTGAAGAACCATAGCCGCGCCAATCTTCTTTATGATCCTTCGCATTTCGTGCTGCAACAGCTCGATTATCTGGATTATATCGACATATACCATGAGCGTATCAAAGCCTTCCATGTGAAGGACGCCGAGTTCAACCCGACAGGGCGGCAAGGTGTCTATGGCGGTTTCCAGTCCTGGGTGGACCGTGCCGGACGTTTCCGCTCCCTTGGTGACGGACAGGTTGATTTCAGCGCAATATTCTCGAAACTGACCGCCTATGATTTTGATGGCTGGGCGGTGCTGGAATGGGAATGCGCCCTGAAACATCCTGAGGATGGTGCGCGCGAAGGTGCGCAATTCATTGACGCGCATCTCATCCGCGTGACTGAGCGTGCCTTTGACGATTTCGCCGGTTCCGGCACCGATGACGCGGCCAATCGCCGTATTCTTGGCTTGAAGTAAGAGGATAGAGCAATGGCCATTGGAGCATCCAAAGAGAAGTCCTCAAGCAAGCGCATCCGTATCGGCATGGTCGGCGGCGGGCAGGGCGCCTTTATCGGCGCTGTCCACCGCATTGCCTTGCGCATGGATGACCAGTTTGAGCTGGTCGCAGGCGCACTCTCCTCTGACCCCGCGCGGGCCAAGGCGTCAGCCAGCGAACTCGGCATTGCCGATGACCGCGCCTATACTTCCTTTGAGGAGATGGCAAAAGCCGAAGCCAAGCGTCCTGATGGCATTGAGGCCGTTTCGATTGTCACGCCAAATCATATGCATGCACCGGCTGCAAAGGCTTTTCTCAAAGCTGGCATTCACGTCATCTGCGACAAGCCGCTGACCACGACTGTCAAGGAAGCCAAGGAGCTTGTTTCCCTGGTTGCCAAGACCGGCAAGCTCTTCGTGGTTACCCATAATTACACCGGCTACCCGATGATGCGGCAGGCGCGCGCCATGGTGGAAAAAGGTTTGCTTGGAAACATTCGCGTGGTGCAGGCCGAATATCCGCAAGACTGGATGACCGAGAAGACGGAAAGCACCGGTTCGAAACAGGCCGAATGGCGCGTTGATCCGAAGCGTTCCGGCGCTGGCGGCGCTATCGGTGATATTGGCACCCATGCTTATAATCTTGCCTGCTTCGTTTCCGGCTTGAAACTGAAGCAGCTTTGCGCGGAATTGACCAGCTTCGGCGAAGGCCGCGTTCTTGATGATGATGTTCAGATTCTGATGCGCTTTGAGGGCGGCGCCAAGGGTATGATCTGGGCAAGCCAGGTTGCGCCAGGCAATGAGAATGGCCTGAAGCTGCGTGTCTATGGAACGAAGGGTGGTCTGGAATGGACGCAGGCCGATCCGAATTATCTCTGGTACACGCCTTTCGGCAAGCCCAAGCAATTGCTGACCCGCGGCGGCGCGGGTGCATCGCCGGAAGCGGCGCGCGTAACCCGCGTTCCCGGCGGCCATCCTGAAGGTTATCTTGAGGGCTTTGCCAATATCTATACCGAGGCGGCTCAGGCAATTCTTGCGGCTCGCAGCGGCAAGAAGCAGCCGAAGGATGTGATTTTCCCAACCGTTGAGGATGGTCTGGCTGGCATGGAGTTCATCGAAGCTGCGGTCAAATCCTCAAAGGCTGGCGGCATTTGGACAAAGGTGTGATGGCGACACAACACCCCATGAATCCCGTGACTGTGCCCGTGCTGGAAGCACGCGGCATAGCCAAGGCATTCGGCCCCGTCGAAGTGCTTACCGATATCAGCCTGACGATCATGCCGGGTGAGGTTCATGCGATCATCGGCGAAAATGGTGCTGGCAAGTCCACACTTATGAAGCTGCTTAGCGGGCATCTGAAGCCGACACGCGGCACGGTGGCGATTGATAATGAGCCGGTCAGCTTTGCCGGTCCCGTGGATGCGGAGCATCGCGGACTGGTTCTGGTGCATCAGGAAATCCTGCTTGCGCCGGACCTGACTGTTGCCCAGAATATTTTCATGGGGCGGGAACTGAAGCGCGGCCTCATGGTCAATGACCGCGAGATGAACCGGCAATCGGCTGAGGCCGTCCGCAGCCTTGGCGCGGATATTGATCCGACGACGCCAATCTCCCGCCTTTCCATTGCGCGGCGTCAATTGGTGCAAATTGCCCGCGCCTTGCAGGTGCCGCACCGCGTCGTCATCTTCGATGAGCCTACAGCGTCGCTCACCCCCATCGAGACAGACGCCCTGCTCAAGGTCATCCGTGATCTGCGCGATAAGGGCGTTGCCATTCTCTATATCTCGCATCGCCTGCCTGAAGTGGCAGCAATTGCTGATCGCATAACGGTCCTGCGCGATGGTAAGCTCATTGCAACCCGTAACGCGTCTGAATTGTATCCTGTCGATATGGCGCGGCTCATGGTCGGCCGCGATATGTCAAAGCTTTACCCGGAACGCGAGGACACAGCCGCCCATCAGACGGTGCTTGATGTCAGAAATTTCGATGTTCCGGGCTTTGCAAGCGATGCATCCTTTACCCTGCGAAAGGGTGAAATTCTCGGCTTTGCCGGTCTGATCGGCGCAGGCCGAACGGAACTGCTCGAAGGCATTGTCGGGTTGCGCCATGGCAGCGGCACGATCGAACTCAACGGCAAGCCCGTCAAGTTCCACACGGTGCGCGATAGCATGGCGGCGGGCATTGTTTATTTAAGTGAAGATCGTAAAGGCAAAGGTCTTTTGCTGGCGCAGGATTTGCGGACCAATCTCACCCTGGCAACACTGGACAAGTTCACAAAAGGCCCGTTGATCGAACGCAAGCGCGAAGATCAAAGCCTCGATAAGGCCATTACCGATTTCGATATTCGCGCCCGTCGCCGTGATCTTCTGGCGGGGCAGCTTTCGGGCGGCAATCAACAGAAGCTCCTCTTGGCCAAGATGATGCTCCTGGAGCCGAGCATTGTCATTATCGACGAGCCGACGCGTGGCATCGACATCGGCACCAAGGAACAGATTTACAAGTTCATTGCCGATCTCGCCAAGGCAGGCAAATCGGTCATCGTTATTTCATCCGAGATGCAGGAATTGATCGGCATTTGCCACCGCATCCTCGTCATGCGGTCATCGCGCATCGTCGGCGAGGTGACAGGCGATGCAATGACGGAAGAAGAAATCGTCGTCCACGCCACGGGCGTCAAGATCAACGAAGCAGAGCTTTACAGTGCGGGGAACGCATGAGCGACACATCAACAAATACCGATACACGCGGTGCCTTTCGCAAACTGGCTGATCTGGACAAGACAGCCGTTGCTCCCTTCCTTGCGCTCGCGGCACTGTTCGTCCTTGGTGCGCTCATCAACCCGAACTTCCTGTCGATAGACAATCTGCTCAATGTGCTGACAAGATCGTCCTTCATTGCAATCATTGCCGTTGGCGCAACCTTCGTCATTTCAGCCGGTGGTCTCGACCTGTCGGTCGGGTCCATGGCCGCTCTTGTGGCCGGTGTCATGCTGTTGTTTCTCAATTCCGCTGCTATTGATGGCGACATGGCGATGCTCTGCGTTGGCGTCCTCGTTGCCATCGGCGTTGGCGCCTTGGCCGGTCTTCTCAATGGCGCCGTCATTACCATTGGCAAGATTGAACCCTTTATCGTCACGCTTGGTACCATGGCAATCTTCCGGTCTGTCACAGTCTGGCTGGCGGATGGCGGTTCCATCGCCATGAAATCAACCTCGATGCGCGCCCTGTTCCGCCCGGTCTATACCGGCACATTTATCGGGCTGCCCATCCCTGTCTGGATCATTGCAATTGTCGGCATTCTGGCAGCCTTCATATTGTACAAGACGTCGTTCGGGAGGCATGTGATCGCCGTTGGCTCCAACGAGGATGTAGCAAAATATTCCGGCATCCATGTCAACCGCGTGCGCGCCATGACCTATGTGTTGCAGGGCATTTGCGTTGCCATTGCTGTCGTCGTTTATATTCCGCGCCTTGGGGCAGCAACAACGACGACCGGCATGTTGTGGGAGTTGCAGGCAATCACGGCTGTGGTCATTGGCGGCACTGCGCTGCGCGGCGGCGTCGGGCGTATATGGGGCACGATCTGCGGTGCTTTCATGCTGGAAATCGTCGGCAATATCATGGTGCTGTCTAACATTGTCAGCGAATATCTGATCGGCGCTGTTCAGGGCACGATCATCATCATTGCAATGCTGGTTCAACGCACGCTGCAAAGGAAGAAATGATCATGAACAGGGGGCGGGGAGGCTGCCTCTTGAAACGGGACGGGGGAAAAGGGGCCACCCACCGAGCCGAAATCAAGGCCCGAACGATAAATTGGGAGAGAACAAATGCGTAAACTCATGATAGGTCTGGTAGGGGCGGCGCTCGCTTCGACAATGACCTTTGCCTATGCTCAGGACAAGAAGGTCAATATTGCCGTGTCGATTCCGGCAGCCGATCATGGCTGGACGGGCGGCGTTGTCTATCACGCGGAACGTGCTGCCAAATTGCTTGAAAAGGCGCATCCTGGCCTGAAGATCACTGTCAAGACTTCGCCGGACGGCGCTTCGCAGGCCAATGCGCTTGAAGACCTGACGACGCAGGGCATGGATGCTCTGGTAACCTTGCCGCATAATTCCGATGAGCTGACCGATCCGCTGCGCCAGGTCAAGGAAAAGGGCATTTTCGTCACCGTTGTTGACCGTGCTTTGTCTGATCCAACAGTGCAGGATCTTTATGTTGCCGGTAATAATCCGGAGCTTGGCCGCGTTGCAGGTACCTATCTTAAAGATACACTCAAGACCGGCGATGTGGTTGTTATCCGCGGCCTTCCAATCGTTATCGATGAAGAGCGCCAGAAGGGCTTTGATGAAGCAATCGCCGGTAGCGGCATCAAGGTGCTCGACAAGCAGTTTGGCAATTGGTCACGCGATGATGCGTTCAAGGTCATGCAGGACTATCTGACCAAGTTCCCGAAGATCGATGCGGTCTGGTGCCAGGATGATGATATGGCGGTTGGCGTTCTCGAAGCCATCAGCCAGGCAAAGCGTACCGATATCAAGATTGTGATCGGTGGTGCGGGCATGAAGGACATGATCAAGCGCGTTGCCGATGGCGATACAATGACGCCGATCAACGTGCTTTACCCACCTTCAATGATCGCAACTGCAATGGAACTGACCGTTGCCAATTTCTACGATCAGGTTCCGGTTCGGGGCAGCTATATTCTTGATGCAACGCTTGTCACCAAGGATAATGCCGCTGAATTCTATTTCCCGGATTCACCGTTCTGATCAGACATACATGAATGCGAAACTGGAAAAGGCCCTGCGAGGGGCCTTTTCTTTATAGCTCAGCTTCCAAATTGAATGCCCGATTTCGTCGTAGGATTGAGTTGCCGGATACAGGCTTTGGGATCGACACCAGCCCCCGTGCATTCAGTGGAATCATTCACCAGAACGCGCGTCACCTTTGTGCAATCCAGATCGCCCAGATCAAACCGGCGCACTTTGGTTTTGCCCTGCGGCAACTCTTTGAAATCCAGCACGGTAATCCGGTCGACGACCTGCGCCTGATTAAACAAGGCGACTTCGAATCCGACCTTATCCAAAGCTGCGACGAGATTATTGGTCACGATGAAAGTTAGACGGCATCCTTTTTCCGAAGGCTGCAAAGCATTCAGCTCCAATGTCAGAGCGGGTCCGGCTTCCTGCGCCGGTGCAATATCCACTGCGGCAAGAACAAGCAGCGCCGTTGCTGCCGCCAGTCCCCGGCAATGCCGCGCAACAAGTCTCATAAATTCGCTCTGTATATTGTGCGCCATGATAGCCGGTTTCCCGTTCACAGTTTCGTCATCCGACAAATATGACTTATTGACTCTTCTTTGCTTTGAGTAATAAAGATGAAATTTGCAGTCAAGTTTAAATGAGAGGGTTTTGGACCATGCCATTACCCTTGAGAAAGGCACGAAGAGGCCATTGCCATGTCCCGACGCCAAATCATCGATCTTCAGGTTCACCTCCCCAATATGACGCCCATGCGCGCTGACTATGGCCGCCCTGTCCAATCCGATATCCGCGTCTATGGAAGTGATCTTTTATTCGACGGAACGCGCGAGGTTGGCATTGAACATGCCGGCTCCCTCTATCGTTTGAAAATCACCCGCCAAGGCAAGCTCATCCTGAATAAATGATCGAGCATAAAGCTCTTCAACGTTACGAATGGTAAGAAAATGACTCCCGAAGCGATCCGCCAGGCAAGAATCGACAATCCCAAAATGCGCGAGCGCGATCTGGCGCAGCAGCTGACTATATCCGAAGCTGATTTTGTTGCGGCTTATTGCGGTATCAGTGCAACCCGTATCACCCCACAGATTGAAACATTCCTGACTGAGATCGAAGCACTTGGCGAAGTCATGGCGCTTACCCGCAATGAAAGCGCCGTTCACGAAAAAATTGGTGTCTATGACAAGCCCATTATCGGTAAACATGCATCGATGATGCTTGGCGAGCAGATCGACTTGCGCCTGTTTCCCAAATCCTGGGTGCATGGTTTTGCGGTTGAAAAAGCAGATGGCGATCTCATTCGCCGCAGCCTGCAATTCTTTGATGCGGCTGGCGAGGCCATCCATAAGATTCATCTGCGCCCTGCCTCCAATCTGCAAGCCTATACGGATTTGGTGGCGAGGCTGAAACTGGAAGATCAGTCGCAGACGATAGAAACCACGGAACTGCCAAAGCCTGAGCAGAAAAAGCGCGAACTTGAAGAGCTGGACGCCGCCATCCTGCGCGATCGCTGGACCGGCATGAAGGATGTGCACGAATTTTTCGGCATTTTGAATGCGCTGGAAATGACCCGGCATCAGGCGGTTCAGCTCATTGGTCAGGACTATGCCTGGCAGCTCGATGCTGATGCCGTGACGGCGATGCTGCACCATAGCGTACAGGAGCAGATTCCGATCATGTGCTTCATCGGCAATCGCGGCTGCATCCAGATCCATTCCGGACCGGTCCAGAACGTCAAGGCCATGGGACCCTGGACCAATATCATGGACGAAACCTTCCATATGCATTTGCGTACAGACCACATTGCCGAGCTTTGGGCTGTGCGCAAGCCGACCAAGGATGGCCATGTCACCTCTCTGGAAGCCTATGGACGTGGCGGGGAGATGATCGTCCAGTTCTTCGGCAAGCGGCATGAGGGCAATCACGAGCGCGAAGACTGGCGTAATCTCGCTGAGAGCCTGCCTCGCCTGATGCGTGTGGCCGCATAATGACCAGATCATTCAAGCGCGCAACTCTTGCCGGAATATTCGCAATTCTGGCTCTTACCGGCCATGCATCTGCTACGGAGGTTGCGGGGCGACTTCCCGATACAAGCCGCGTCGTCTCCATTGGCGGCGCAATTACCGAGATCGTCTATGCACTTGGTGAAGAGGGCCGCCTCATCGGGCGCGATACGACCAGCGTCTATCCAGCACAAGCCAACCAGCTTCCCGATGTCGGCTATATGCGGGCTTTGTCACCAGAGGGTGTGCTCTCAATCAATCCTACAGCGATCATAGCCGTCGAGGGCAGTGGACCGGAGCAAGCCGTTGATCTTTTGAAAAAAGTCAGCGTGCCTTTCGTTTTCGTTCCTGAAAATTACACCGCCACCAGCGTTTCAGAGAAAATCCGCATTGTCGGCAAGGCGCTTGGTGTCGACGACAAGGCCGAAAAGCTTGCGAACGATGTTGAAGCTGATCTTGCCGCCGCTCAGGCAGAAACAAAGGACATCACTATCCGCAAAAGGGTCTTGTTCGTCCTCAGCGTGCAAGGCGGCAAGATCCTGGCAGCGGGCGACCACACAGCTGCAAACGGCATTATCAAGCTTGCGGGCGCTGAAAATGCCGTTGAAGGCTTCACCGGCTATAAGGCACTGACGGATGAAAGCATTCTGACCGCCAAACCCGATATTATCCTGGTCATGGATCGCGGTGACAACCATTTGACAGCCGACACGGAACTGCTTGCCAATAAGGCGATTGCCGCAACGCCTGCGGGGGCGAACAAGGCGATCATACGGATGGGCGGGCAATATCTGCTTGGCTTTGGTCCGCGCACGGCAAGCGCGGTTCGTGAATTGTCCCAGCGATTCTACGGCAATAAAGCAACGCAATGAGCGAGGCCGTTTTGACGAAACACTCTGCCCCGTTTGCAAGACGGGACAGCGCAAAGGGCAGGGTCGATGGCGACCGGTCATTTCTGGCCAGATTCGTAATTGCATTGCTCGGCTTGGCGTTTGCTGTGACTTTCCTGTTCAGCCTTACAGCCGGAGCCTCTGACGCTTCCGTCGTTTCGGTTATCGGCACATTGTTTCAGGCGGGCAATAGCGGCACAGACGCTTTGTCCGCGCGCGATAGCATCATCATCTATGATATTCGTCTTCCCCGCGTCATTCTTGGCTCGCTGATCGGCGCTTCGCTTGCCGTTTCAGGTGCTGTCATGCAGGGGCTCTTCCGCAATCCGCTGGCTGATCCGGGCATTGTCGGCGTCTCGTCCGGGGCCGGACTTGGCGCATTGAGCATCATCGTGCTCGGCAATTCGCTTTTCGCCCCTATCATTGCGTTTCTGGGGCTTTATGCGCTGCCCTTTGCCGCCTTCTCAACTGCGCTGGCTTTCACCCTCATCCTCTATGCAATCGCAACGCGGCGCGGCCAGACCTCCATCGCCACCATGCTACTGGCAGGCATTGCCCTTGGTGCCATGGCGACCGCCTATATGGGTGTCCTCACCTATATAGCCGATGACAGGCAGCTTCGTGATTTGACATTCTGGTTGCTGGGGTCGCTGGCCGGAGCAAGCTGGATGAAAATCGCCGCAACAACTCCGTTCATCGTCATTGCATTGCTCGTCTCGCCCTTTCTGGCGCGCGGCCTGAATGGTCTGGCCTTGGGCGAGGCGACCGCCAGCCATCTCGGCATTCCCGTGCAGCGCTTCAAGATTATAGCCATAATCGCCGTTGCGGCAGCGACCGGCGCATCTGTCGCGGTCAGCGGCGTCATCGGTTTTGTCGGCGTTGTCGTTCCCCATCTGCTGCGCCTCGTCATCGGGCCGGATCATCGCTATTTGCTGCCAGCCTCGGCTTTATTGGGTGCAAGCCTCCTGCTTCTGGCCGATGCGGTGAGCCGCACAATTGTCGCTCCGGCAGAACTGCCGATCGGTATTGTCACCGCGGCTGTCGGCGCTCCGGTCTTCCTTTGGATATTGCTGCGCAAGCGCGGCATTCTGGACCTGTGACCATGATTCATGTCTCGGATTTGAGCGTTCATCTGGGCAAGTCCCAAATCGTGCACAATGCCAGCTTTGATGCTTTGGCCGGAGAGATTACCGTCATTGTTGGCCCCAACGGCTCTGGCAAAACCACGCTTATGCGTGCACTCTCCGGCGATTTGCCCTATAGTGGCACAGTCTCCATAAATGGCCATTCTCTGAACCATTTGAAGCTTTGGCAAATGGCGGAAATGCGCGCCATTTTGCCCCAATCCACCTCACTGGCATTTCCGTTCACGGTGCGTGAAATCGTCAAGCTCGGACTAACCAGCGGCCGCTCACTTGGCACCGCAAAAAACGTCGAACACCTGCCTGACGAAGCTCTCGAAATGGTTGACCTTGCCGGATTCGGCGGTCGATTCTACCAGGAGCTTTCCGGCGGCGAGCAGCAACGTGTTCAGCTGGCCCGCGTATTGTGCCAAGTCTGGCAGCCGGTGCTGGATAATCAGCCGCGCTTTCTCTTTCTCGATGAGCCGGTTTCCAGTCTCGATATCAAGCATCAGCTGATCATTATGGAAATCGCGCAATCCTTTGCCAAACGCGGCGGCGGCGTTGTCGCAATTCTTCACGATCTCAATTTGACCTCCATGTATGCGGATCGCGTCGTCGTCATACATAAGGGCCATGTGGATTGCGCCGGTACGCCTCACGAGGTTCTAACCGATGAGCGCATTTTACGCGTCTATGAATGCGCCCTCAAAGTAGGTGTCCTGCCGGCGGGGCAAATGCCATTTGTGCTGCCGCAATCCGCCGCCATCTAGAGCTTTTCTTGTTTAAATAGAAGCAGTTCTGTTTCTCGGATGATGAGACAATCCACGCGGAAGGTGGCGAGGTCGATGTTTATCCATCGTCCGACGCCGCCTGACAAAGTGGTTGGCCGCCAGCCGGAAACCCAAAGGGCCGGGTGAGTTTGGCCAAATCCATCGTGTTTCAGCTTCGCCCGATGGGTAAATATCGGCCTCGCTGAACCCCTCGACCTTGGCCGCGAATTCTCTCCGGCAGAACGATTCTATTTAAGCAAGAAAGGCTCTAACTTCACAACATGTTTGTCGTTGCGCGCAAATCAGCGCGCATTGTCTTATTTGGCTGAGATCAGGGGGAAAATTATTCCGCTCAGGAACGACATCTTATGCCGCATGCGGAATTGATTTGTTGACATAAACATATCTTTATGTGAACTTGGCGCCCTATCCAAAAATTGGTTTTGAGGCGTTCGAGTTATGAATAATGCGGTTGATAATCTCTTCGGTCCCATGGGCGCACCACGGGACGGCAGGGAAGTTTTTGCAGCGCTGACAAAGGCTGCCAAAGAACGCATATTGATTCTCGATGGTGCCATGGGCACGCAGATTCAAGGCCTGAGCCTCAATGAAGATGATTTTCGCGGCGACCGTTTTGGCGATTGCTCCTGTCATCTGCAAGGCAATAATGACCTTCTGATTCTCACCCAGCCACAGGCGATTGAAGATATCCACTATGCCTATGCGATGGCCGGTGCCGATATTCTGGAAACCAATACTTTTTCGTCGACCACCATTGCCCAGGCTGACTACAGTATGGAAGAGGTCGTCTATGAGCTGAACCGCGACGGAGCAAGGCTTGCGCGGCGCGCGGCAATCAAGGCCGAGCAGAAGGATGGGCGCAGGCGTTTTGTGGCCGGTGCCTTGGGTCCGACAAACCGCACCGCCTCCATGTCTCCCGATGTGAACAATCCCGGCTATCGCGCTGTGACCTTCGACGATCTTCGTATCGCCTATGCCGATCAGGTTCGCGGCCTGATCGATGGCGGTGCCGACATCATCCTGATCGAGACCATTTTCGATACGCTCAATGCCAAGGCGGCAATTTTTGCCACCAATGAGGTGTTCGAAGAAAAAGGCATCACCCTGCCGGTGATGATTTCCGGCACGATCACGGATTTGTCGGGCCGCACGCTGTCCGGCCAGACGCCCACCGCCTTCTGGAATTCGGTGCGTCATGCGCAGCCATTCACCATCGGCCTCAATTGCGCTCTGGGCGCAAATGCCATGCGCGCGCATCTGGCGGAAATTTCAAACGTTGCCGACACATTCGTCTGCGCCTATCCCAATGCCGGACTTCCCAATGAGTTCGGTCAATATGATGAAAGCCCCGAAGCAATGGCGGCCCAGCTTGAGGGCTTCGCCAGCGAGGGCTTGCTTAATGTGGTTGGCGGCTGCTGCGGCTCGACGCCGGAGCATATCAGGGCCATTGCCGAGGCTGTAGGCAAATATCCGCCGCGCCAGATCCCTGACATAGAAACGCACATGCGCCTGTCGGGTCTTGAGCCCTTCACGCTGACCAAGGACATTCCTTTCGTCAATGTGGGTGAGCGCACCAACATTACCGGTTCGGCAAAGTTCCGCAAGCTCATTACGGCTGGCGATTACGCCACGGCACTGGATGTGGCGCGCGATCAGGTGGCAAATGGTGCGCAGATCATCGACATCAATATGGATGAGGGCCTGATCGACAGCGAAAAGGCGATGATCGAGTTCCTCAATCTGATTGCCGCAGAACCGGATATTGCCCGGGTTCCTGTCATGATCGATTCATCCAAATGGGATGTCATCGAAGCGGGCTTGAAATGCGTGCAGGGCAAGCCGCTGGTCAATTCCATTTCCATGAAGGAAGGCGAGGAAGCCTTCATCGCCTATGCGAAGAAAGTGCGTGCCTATGGCGCTGCCGTTGTGGTCATGGCCTTTGACACGGAAGGGCAGGCCGACACGCTGGAGCGCAAGGTGGAAATATGTACCCGCGCCTATGAGCTTTTGACCAAAGAGGCAGGCTTCCCGCCGGAAGACATCGTGTTTGATCCCAATGTCTTTGCCGTCGCCACGGGCATCGAAGAACATAATGGCTATGGCGTTGCCTTTATCGAGGCAACGAAACAGATCACCGAGACCTTGCCGCATGTGCATATTTCCGGCGGCATTTCCAATCTGTCTTTCTCGTTCCGAGGCAATGAGCCTGTGCGCGAGGCCATGCATGCGGTGTTCCTCTATCATGCCATTCAGGTCGGCATGGATATGGGCATCGTCAATGCGGGCCAGCTCGCGGTTTACGAATCCATTGATCCGGAACTGCGTGAGGCTTGCGAAGATGTGGTGCTCAACCGGCGCGATGATGCCACCGAACGTCTGCTCGATCTGGCGGAACGCTATAAGGGTGCCGCTGGCAAGGAAGCGCGCGAGCGCGATCTTGCCTGGCGCGAATGGAGCGTTGACAAGCGCATTGAACATGCGCTCGTTAATGGCATCACCGAGTTCATCGATGTGGACACGGAAGAGGCCCGCCTTGAGGCAGAACGCCCGCTGCATGTTATTGAAGGGCCATTGATGGCCGGAATGAATGTTGTCGGCGATCTTTTCGGCGCGGGTAAAATGTTCCTGCCACAGGTGGTGAAATCCGCCCGTGTGATGAAACAGGCCGTCGCTTTGCTGCTTCCGCATATGGAGGCGGAAAAGCTCGCCAATGGCGGCACGGGCGAGCGCGAAAGCGCCGGTAAAGTGCTGATGGCAACCGTCAAGGGCGATGTGCATGATATTGGCAAGAATATTGTCGGCGTCGTGCTTGCCTGCAACAATTATGAGATCATTGATCTGGGCGTCATGGTTCCGGCCACGAAAATCCTTCAGACAGCGCGGGAACAGAATGTCGATATAATCGGGCTCTCCGGCCTGATCACCCCCTCGCTGGATGAGATGGTGCATGTGGCCTCCGAAATGGAGCGCGAAGGCTTTAACATTCCATTGCTGATCGGCGGTGCAACCACCAGCCGCGTGCATACGGCTGTGAAGATCAATCCCCGCTATCATCAGGGGCAGACAATCTATGTGACCGATGCGAGCCGCGCGGTCGGCGTTGTTTCAAACCTTCTGTCGGCAGACATCAAGCCGGGCTATATTGAAACCATTCGTGCCGAATATGCCAAGGTTGCCGATGCTCACGCACGCAATGAGGCCGACAAACAGCGCCTGCCTCTGGCAAAAGCCCGGGCCAATGCCCACAAGATTGACTGGTCGTCCTACACGCCGCCGAAACCGGCTTTCATCGGTACGCGCATATTCGAGAATTACGATCTGGCTGAAATTGCCCGTTATATTGACTGGACGCCCTTCTTCCAGACATGGGAATTGAAAGGGCGTTATCCGGCAATCCTTGATGATGAAAAACAGGGCGCCGCTGCCCGGCAATTGTTTGACGATGCGCAGGCCATGCTTAAGAAAATCATTGCTGAAAAATGGTTCAACCCGAAGGCCGTCATCGGCCTGTGGCCAGCCGGTGCAGTGGGTGATGATATTCGCGTCTTTACCAATGAAAACCGCAACGAAGATTTGGCAACTTTCTATACTTTGCGTCAGCAGCTATCAAAGCGCGATGGTCTCCCCAACGTCGCTTTAAGCGATTTCGTTGCCCCTCTCGATAGCGGAAAAGAGGATTATATCGGAGCCTTTGTCGTCACCGCAGGCATTGAGGAAATTGCCATTGCCGAGCGTTTCGAACGCGCCAATGACGACTATTCCTCCATCCTCGTCAAAGCATTGGCCGACCGTTTTGCCGAAGCCTTTGCAGAGCTGATGCATGAAAATGTCCGCAAGGAATATTGGGGCTATGCGCCCGATGAAGCATTGGCGCCCGATGAGCTGATTGGCGAGCCCTATCGCGGCATCCGTCCGGCTCCGGGTTATCCGGCGCAGCCTGATCATACCGAAAAGGAAACGCTGTTCCGCATTCTTGACGCGGAAGCAAAGATCAATGTGCGGCTTACGGAGAGCTATGCCATGTGGCCGGGTTCCTCCGTTTCCGGCATCTATCTTGCGCATCCCGAATCCTATTACTTCGGTGTTGCAAAGGTGGAGCGCGATCAGGTCGAGGATTATTCGCAGCGCAAATCCATGCCGATTGAAGATGTTGAGCGTTGGCTTGGGCCAATCCTCAACTATGTTCCTCAGCCCCGCATTTTAGCGGCCGAATAGTTTGGAGATCATCATGCGGGCAGCAGCAGTGCAGTCATTTGGCGGACAGTTGGAGCTCATTGATGTTCCGAAGCCGCAGGCCGGTAAAGACCAACTCCTGGTCAAAATATCTGCCGCCGCAATCAATCCGTTTGACTGGAAAGTGGCTGACGGCATTCTCAAAGGCAAGGCACCGCATGTTTTCCCTTTGATATTGGGTAATGACGCAGCCGGAACCGTTGAATTCTGCGGCGAGGATGTGACCGGCTTTGCCGTGGGAGATGTGATATTCGGCCAGTTCCTGCATATGCCGCTTGGTGAAGGCCCTTATGCAGAATATGCGCGCGTGCCCGCATCCAACCTTTTGATGAAGCTGCCTGATGGATTGGATATCTTTCAGGCGGCCGCCCTTCCGACTGCCGGGATGACGGCGCTTCAAATGGTCGAAAATCTTGATCTGCCAGAGGGCGCGACCATCCTCATTGTCGGCGCTACCGGCGGCGTCGGATCATTTGCCGTACAATTGGCGGTGGCTCGCGGCCTGAAAGTCATCGCAACCGCCCGCCCTGCAAAAGCCACCGGAATGATTAAGCTCGGTGCCATTGCCACGATCGATCACACCTCTTCTCCTGTCTCTGATCAGCTGCGCCAGCTCTATCCGGGCGGCATTGACGGCTTGATTGATCTGATGAGCAATGCTGCGGAGTTTTCCGCACTCTCAGCACAGGTTAAACAGGGCGGAACCGCCTTTACGACCGCATTCGTAGCCAATGATTCAGAGCTGCAAAAACTCTCCCTCAAAGGTGGGAATTTTGAACTCGCCGCCGATCAAACCCTTCTGGAGCGCCTTGTTGATCACGCGGTTACAGGCCGCGTGATCGTGCCGGTTGATCAGATCATTTCCCTCGACGACGTGCCTGACAATATCAGGCAAAGCCGTGCCGGTCGCTCTGCGGGTAAAACGATCATCAGCTTCGATTGACCGCAAACCCCGCGGGCTTTCTCATTCCGGTCAAACCGGGTCTGCTTCCCGCAACAGGTTGCGTGCGCCCTCAATGGAAGCGGCAATGGCCGCATTGGCGCGCTGGCGCATATCCTGTTCGTAACTGGAGATCGCCTCAAACAGGCTGGCATGCTCCGAGCCGATTGCAGCAAGGCGGCTTGCCAGCGCTGCCGCATCGGCCAGCGCTGTATTGGCGCCAACGCCTCCTGCCGGACTCATCGCATGCACTGCATCGCCAAGAAAGGTAACGCTACTGGATGTCCAGGGATCGACACCGGTTGCGCTTCTTATGGGAAGGGCAGCAATCATTGTGGTATCAGCCTCGCAAAAGAGGGCTTGTAGCCCGGGCGCCCATGATTGCGAAAGCTGCGTGACCAACATCCGCAACGTCTTGCCTCTGGCCTTTTGCAGGCTTTCCTCATCCAGTCCGATGCGGCCGCGCCGGCCAAAAACCGCCCAATAGAGATAGTCATCGACCGCCGACAGCTGGGCCTCAGCCGTTTCGGGAAAATGAAAGGCCATCGCATCGATGATGACAGCAAAATCATCGGCGAAAATTACCGAGGTGCCATTGCGAAGCGTTTGCGCAATCGTGCTATCCTTGGCAATTCTGGTTTTGCCATAGATGCATGCGACACCCGTATCCTGTGGCTGCGCCAAGGGAAGTTTTTGTTGACGCACGGATGAGTTGATCCCGTCAGCCGCTACGAGCACGCTCGCCGTCGCGGTTGCGCCATCCGTAAAGGAGATGGCTACCGAACCGTCCTCCTCTTCCGTAAAGCAATCAATTGCCTTGTTGAAATGCACGTGATCTTCGATTCCCGCAAGCAGCACCTGGCGAAGGGTAAGCCTGTTGGCGCTCCGGTCGCCGGTGTCGAACTCGGCCTCTTGCGGATCAATGACGGAAGATGCCTGCCAGGTTCTGGAAGGACGCCCCTGGATTGGCTCGAGTTGTGTATTGAGAAATTGCCCTTCGCTGGACGCAACGCTACAGGTCTGGCGAAAGAGAAGGTTCAGTTCCGCTGGCAAACAGGCTGCCAATGCCCGCTGCCCGGTTTCGTCGATCCTGATCCTGTATCCTTGCATCCGGCTGTCCATGGCGCTGTCTTTTTCATAGACGTCGAAGGAAATCCCGTGCTTCTTGAGGGCTTGGGCAAGGCACAGGCCACCAAGCCCTGCACCTGCAATAGCGACATGTATTTTGTTTTGCATTGACTGGTCCTCACTTGTTTATGGAATTTACCCTAGAACAGGATGTGCGAACCATGATAACGGTATATGGCCTTTTAATAGTGATAAGTGGCCAGAATGAAGCCCAATGAACAATCCTTCTTGGATCTGATAGAAAAGACAGAGGGACCGGGCCTCGTCGCATTCTGGGGAAGCGATGAGGTGAATTCGGAGTACCGTCTCGGGACCCGGGAATATGACTGGCACAGCCATGTCCGTGGCCAGGTCTTTTGTGTCGAAAGCGGGCTTGTCCACATCCGCACCGCCCACGGCTCATGGCTTTTGCCGCCCCACCGGGCGGGCTGGATACCGCCGGGGGAACATCATTGGGCAAGTGTTGTCGGCGCGACAAGCGGCTGGAGCGTTGTTGTGGCCCCAAAGGAAAGCCAGCAATTGCCGGACCGGCCCTGCGTTATCGGCATCAGCGAACTTATGCGGGCGCTGGTCCTGCGCGCCACGTCATGGACGATGCAGGATCATCTTGTTCCATCGCAGGAACGGATCATCCAGGTTCTGCTCGATGAAATAATGGGCGCGCCGCACCAGCCCCTGCATCTGCCCATGCCATCCGACCAGCGGCTGGCACGCATTGCCCAAGCCATTTTCGAGCGTCCCGGCGATCGGCGTAGATTGGAAGATTGGGCCGTTTGGGGTGGCCTGTCGCCCCGTTCCTTAAGAAGACTGATGCAGGCTGAAACCGGCTTCAGCTTCGCCCGTTGGCGCGAGCAAGTCCGGCTGGTCCACGCGCTCGAAATGTTGGCACAAGGACAGCAGGTCGCAGTGGTTTCGGACACTCTCGGCTATGCGTCTCCCAGCAACTTCATTGCCATGTTCCGGCGCGCTTTCAACGAGTCACCGGCGCGCTATTTCTCCGCGCGCGGACAGACTTGAAGACCCGTAAATTTAGAGCTTTTCTTGTTTAAA
>UCNP01000178.1 GCA_900473335.1 Hyphomicrobiales bacterium
GCCATGGCGTTAGAGATAAAAAAGCTCATTTAGCACTCCAGTTGCAAATGTTGAATCTTGGGGTCAGAAAACTCAGTCCAAAGGCGGGACGGGAAGTCCGCGTTTGGCGTAGAAGGCATCGACAAAGGCGGCCAATGTACCCTGTTGAATAGCCTCGCGCAAACCAGCCATCAGCACCTGATAATGGCGCAAGTTATGGATGGTATTGAGCATGCTGCCGAGCATTTCGCCGCACTTGTCCAGGTGATGCAGATAAGCGCGCGAGAAGTTCTGGCAGGTGTAGCAATCGCAGGTCGGATCCAGCGGCGATTCATCATGGCGATGGAACGCGTTACGGATCTTCAGCACACCGGTATCGATGAACAGATGCCCATTGCGGGCATTACGGGTTGGCATCACGCAATCGAACATGTCCACCCCGCGGCGCACACCCTCAACCAGATCTTCCGGTTTGCCAACGCCCATAAGGTAACGAGGTTTGTCAGCGGGCATCTGGCCCGGCAGATAATCCAGCACCTTGATCATTTCGTGCTTCGGTTCGCCCACCGACAGACCGCCGATGGCGAGGCCGTCGAAGCCGATCTTGTCGAGGCCTTCGAGCGAGCGCATGCGCAGGTTTTCATGCATGCCGCCCTGGACGATACCGAACAGCGCCGCGGTGTTGTCGCCGTGGGCATTCTTCGAACGCTGCGCCCAGCGCAGCGACAATTCCATCGATACGCGCGCGACGTCTTCGTCAGCCGGATACGGCGTGCATTCGTCGAAGATCATCACAATGTCGGAACCGAGATCGCGCTGCACCTGCATCGACTCTTCCGGGCCCATGAACACTTTGGCGCCGTCGACCGGAGAAGCGAAGGTCACGCCCTCCTCCTTGATCTTGCGCATCGCGCCGAGGCTGAACACCTGGAAGCCGCCGGAGTCGGTGAGGATCGGGCCTTTCCACTGCATGAAATCGTGCAGGTCGCCGTGCTCCTTGATCACCTGAGTGCCAGGACGCAGC
>UCNP01000066.1 GCA_900473335.1 Hyphomicrobiales bacterium
CAATGAAAAGGCTCTAGATCTGTATCAATGTCCGGAACCATATTGTCCATTGTAAGTCTCCAAATTGTCGCTGAGATTAATCTCAAAGGGGGCGGTGGTCCGAACTCTCTTATTCGCTACTGTCATTGCTATAATTTGAAACGTCCTTTTTGACCATCTCTCGCAACTTGGGGTTGAGAATACGGGGAAAGGTCCAAGCCTTCAGGCAGCTGCATCGCTGCTAAATATTCAATTTCATCGCTCCGAAGTTGCTTTGAACCGTACGTATCAGCTACATCAGTAAACGTATGTCCAGTTTGCATATCCGCGGTACGTTTTTCGACTTTTGCGATCCGCATGAAGTCTTTTGCAGAGTGGCGGGTACTATGAAATACAACCTCCAATCTCCGATGAACTCCGACGTGTTTCAGTTGCTTGTTCATCCGCTTGCTTGCTGCATCAGCTGGATGTTTTACGATTGTTCCCGCCCAACGATGCGCTTCCGGAAAAATCCATTCATCAGCGTGGCGAGACGTGGCGTAGTCTATAAAGCCAGCCTTTATCAGGCATTCATGCAGGGCTATATACCGACGGCTCGATTTATTTTTCAGTTTTCGTTTGGTTGTAGAACCGTCGCGTTGCAGCATGCCCTTTGTCAAATCGATGATGTACGCACCGCTTTCGACCCGAAATATGTCTTTGCCTTGCAAATAGATGAGTTCGCCTATTCGGGCACCGGTTAGTGCGCCGAGCAATGGCAACCACTTCTCATCGGAGCGTTTTTGCTGCGCAGAGTAGGCGAACCATTTGTTCAAATCGGCAACCTGCAAAGGTTGGCGATCAATGCCTTCTTTGGCCGCAGCCGAAATTCGGATTGTGCCGTCGGTCAGAGGCGATCTGAAATCATGATCAACGCCCATGGCGAGAAAAAAGGTCTTGAGCGGCGACAGATAGTTGTCCTGAATGCTCTTGTCGACCAGCGTTTCGTATCGCTTCTTTCCGGACAACGCGTCATTATAGTCTGCAACTTCCGCGAACGACATATGCTTGAGCGCCGGAAACTTCTTATAGTTGACCGGCACCCGCACAAGGAGGTCGGCATATTTTTGGAAGTCCGAGAATTTATACTTGTTCAGTGGCCGATCTCCGGCAAAGCTAACGAAATCCCGAATTCGGTTTTCATCCATCACTTGTTTTTTTGCAGACAGGTTTTCCTTGCTGCGCTTCTCAACCCATTTAGGCAAGGCGGCCATAAGCTTTGGACGCTCTGGTTCTGTTGAAGGGCTTACATGAGCGAGTAAAGTCTCAATCTTTGCTAGCGCATCTCTATTCGCTTCATCACGGATGGTGGACTGTTCCGACATCACCAATGATATCGCTGTTTGCAGGTCACGTTCCACACTATCGAAATGTCCGGTGACCAGGCTTTCCAATTCCGTAAACAGACGGTCGGCCTCCGCGTCAGATGTTTTGCCAGTCATAGTCGCTCCATTTTTCAGCGTACTAAACCGCAACTGACAATGACCGGCAAGAACCTTGCATAGGCCTTGAGCTTTTCTTTTTGAGATCGAGCCAAGATTCTTCTGAAGGATGACCTTAGCGAAAACCGGTTTCAGGTCGGCAGGGACTCGAATTTGAAATCGCCACTGATTCCCATGTCTTGTGAGGTGCATCTGATGGTTACATTTCCGGATACATAGCCAGAACATAGCCAAAAATTCTTCAATAAAATCAATGAAAAGACGATGGCGGAGAGGGAGGGATTTGAACCCCCGATGGAGTTGCCCCCATGCCGCATTTCGAGTGCGGTGCTTTCAACCACTCAGCCACCTCTCCGCATCATGGATCAAAAGCGAGACCATGTATTTATCGTGCTGCGATGCCCCGAAGGACTTGGCTTGAGCGTGCGACGCGCTTGATAGCGGGCAAAGCGCGCAGATACAAGAGCAATTTTGCGTTAAATTTCTTGACTCTGCATCGCTCCTGATCTTATAAGCCCCCGACGACTGGCGTGGGGGATTCTCCGCGCCGTTTGTTTTTGAATTCGGGTGCCTTCGTTCTTATGGATAAAAGTGCCTTTCGATCAATCTGTCACGACTGACAAAAAGACGGTTATTGCCGGGAAATCGGCAGAAAACCGAACCGAACGCCGAAAGGGCACAAAATGTTCGCAGTCATCAAGACCGGTGGTAAGCAGTATCGCGTTGCCGCCAATGACCTTCTCAAGGTCGAAAAAGTTTCCGGCAATGCCGGCGATATCGTACAGTTCGCAGAAGTTCTGATGGTTGGCGTCGGTGCTGACGCAACAATCGGTGCTCCTGTTGTCAGCGGCGCGCTGGTCACAGCCGAAGTTGTCGAGCAGGGCCGTGCACGTAAGGTTATCGCCTTCAAGAAGCGCCGCCGCCAGAACTCAAAGCGCACACGCGGTCATCGTCAGGAATTGACAACGATCCGTATCGCTGAGATCCTCACCGGTGGTGCAAAGCCTTCGAAGACTGCCGCTGATAAGCCGGTCAACAAGAAGCCTGTAAAGGCGGAAGTTGCTGCTGCTGATGCGACAGAGACCAAAGCCGCCCCAAAGGCCAAGGCTGCGCCCAAGAAGGCTGCTGCCAAGGCTGAGAAGCCCGCTTCGGGCGAATAAGAACAGGTTTAAAGGAGCAATCCCATGGCACACAAAAAAGCTGGTGGTTCGTCACGCAACGGTCGTGATTCAGAATCTAAGCGCCTTGGCGTGAAGAAGTTTGGTGGCGAGCGCGTGCTTGCTGGCAATATTCTCGTTCGTCAACGTGGCACCAAATGGCACCCCGGTGTCAATGTTGGTCTTGGTAAGGACCACACTCTGTTTGCTCTGGAAGCAGGCACAGTTTCTTTCCGTACCAAAGCCAACGGCCGTAGTTTCGTGTCGATCGTCACCCCGATCGCCGAAGCAGCAGAATAGCCGGTCATGCTTGAAGCACCGGCGTCCCATCGGACCCGGTGAAAAAATGGCAACCGCCAAAAGATCAAAGGGAGATGGGGCACTACCCGTCTCCCTTTTCGTATCTGGAGGAATGAAAAATGGTTGCTGATATACTTGATGAAGAAGATGAACGGCTGGATCTGATAGACTGTCCGGTTCTCGTTACCGATCGCCTTATCTTGCGGGCGCCTCACATTGAGGACGTGGACGCAATTGCCAATCTTGCCGATAATCTGCGCGTGGCAGAAATGCTGTCACGCATGCCGCACCCCTACACGAAAGCCCATGCGGTTGATTTCGTGCGCCGCGCCAATGCGGGCGAGATTGGCAAATGCGTCTATGCCATTACCCTTGCTCAAACAGGTACTTTTATTGGCTGTTGCGGTATTAATTACCGACGTGGGTCAGGCAAGGATGAACTGGAAATAGGCTACTGGCTGGGTGAGCCGCATTGGGGCAAAGGTTACGCGACCGAAGCTGCGCATGCGCTGGTGGATCTGGTGTTCCGCGCAACGCAGGTCGAAAAGCTTTACGCTTCGTGCCGTGTGTCGAATATTGCATCGCGCCGGGTGCTTTATAAGAGCGGGTTCCAGTATACGAATACAGGAATGATGGACTCCATCAATGCAGGCAATGTTCCGGTAGAGCGTTATATGCTCGACCGGCGTACCTGGATTGGTCTTCGGAGCTGGACCTCCTAAAGAAATGGCTGGTGCCGGAATCATCTGATTTCCGGTGCCGACTATCAAAATTCAAAGCGCTGGTTCCCAAATAGGGATAGGAACTGGCCGGTTTTATTCTCGCAGGAATTGCTGTATTGCCTCCAAGCGACACAAAAGGACTGAATTTCCATGAAGTTTCTCGATCAGGCGAAAGTCTATATCCGCTCCGGCGACGGTGGTGCCGGTTCGGTATCATTTCGTCGTGAAAAATTCCTGGAATTTGGTGGCCCCGACGGCGGCGATGGCGGTCGCGGCGGCGACGTTTGGGCGGAGGCAGTCGATGGTTTGAATACGCTGATCGATTATCGCTATCAGCAGCATTTCAAGGCAAAGACCGGCATGCATGGCATGGGCCGGGATATGACCGGCGGCAAGGGCGCGGATGTCGTTTTGAAAGTGCCGGTCGGCACGCAAATTTTCGAAAATGACAATGAAACGCTGATTGTGGATTTTACAGCCGTTGGACAGCGCTATCGCTTGGCCAAGGGCGGCAATGGTGGCTTTGGCAATGCCCATTTCAAGACATCGACCAATCAGGCGCCACGTCGCGCTAATCCCGGTCTTGAAGGTGAGGAGCGTAATCTTTGGCTCCGGCTGAAGCTCATTGCCGATGCTGGATTGCTGGGCAAGCCCAATGCGGGCAAGTCGACATTCCTTGCCAGTGTCACAGCTGCCAAACCCAAAATCGCCGACTACCCGTTTACAACGCTCCATCCGAACCTTGGCGTTGCGCGCGTGGACGCGCGTGAGTTTGTTATCGCCGACATTCCCGGCTTGATTGAAGGCGCCCATGAAGGTGTTGGTATCGGCGACCGTTTCCTTGGCCATGTCGAAAGGACACGCGTCCTTTTGCATCTCGTTTCGGCTCAGGAAGAAAATGTCGCCGAGGCCTATAAGACTGTTCGCAATGAGTTGAAGGCTTATGGTGGCGGGCTTGCAGAAAAGCTCGAAATCGTCGCTTTGAGCCAAATCGATACTTTGGATGCTGCTGCGCGTAAAAAGAAGATTGCGGCGCTGAAGAAAGCGTCCGGTGTTGAGCCAATGCTCTTATCCTCTGTCAGCCGCGAAGGGGTTGAGCAGGTATTGCGCGCTTTGTCGGCAATCATTCTGGAATCCCGAAAATCGGAAGCGCCCGTAGAGGACGACAACCGTTACAAATATTGAGTGCTGTCATGTCCGTGAAATCCACACACCGCAGGGATACTAAGCAGGGAGTGGCAAATCAGTTGCCAAAGCTGAACAGCTATCGGCGAATTGTCGTGAAAATCGGCTCCGCACTGCTTGTTGACCGGACCAGCGGATTGAAACGGCAATGGTTGGAAAGCCTCGGCGCCGATGTGGCGGCACTAGCCGCGTCTGGTGTGGAAGTGATGATTGTGTCATCGGGTGCAATTGCGCTTGGCCGAAATGTGCTTGGTTTGCCGAAGGGAGCTTTGCGGCTGGAAGAAAGCCAGGCTGCAGCCGCCGCAGGACAGATCGAACTGGCAAAGGCCTATGCCGAGGTTTTGAGTGGCCATAGCCTGCGCGCAGGTCAAATCCTGCTTACGCTGGCAGATACTGAAGAACGGCGTCGATATCTCAATGCGCGCGCTACGCTCGGTACATTGTTGCGATTGAAGGCCGTTCCGGTCATCAATGAGAATGATACGGTTGCGACCACGGAAATCCGTTATGGTGACAATGACCGGCTCGCAGCCCGTGTTGCAACGATGATGAGTGCCGATCTGCTAATCCTTCTTTCGGATATTGACGGCCTCTACACTGCACCGCCGCACCAAAACCCCGATGCGCAGTTTTTGCCTGTGGTCGAAGCGATCACGCCCGATATCGAGGCCATGGCGGGAGCCGCGGCTTCCGAATATTCGCGCGGAGGCATGAAAACCAAGCTGGATGCAGGCAAGATCGCAAATGCTGCGGGCACGGCGATGATTATTGCCTCAGGCACGCGGTTGAACCCGCTTGCGGCTATTGATGACGGCGAGCGGGCAACCTTGTTCAAGCCAAGTACATCGCCGGTAAATGCTTGGAAAACATGGATTTCCGGCAATCTCGAACCATCGGGACGAGTGGTGATTGATGAGGGTGCGCTGGTTGCGTTGAAATCGGGAAAATCGCTGCTGGCTGCTGGAGTCCGTGAGGTTTACGGGCAGTTCATGCGCGGTGATACTGTTGCAGTCGTTGGACCGGATGGCCGCGAGGCTGCACGCGGCCTCATTGCTTATGATGCGGTGGACGCCATAAAGATCGCTGGACGCAAGACCAGCGAAATTGCAGAAATATTGGGGTATGAGGCACGCTCGGCGATGGTCCACCGCGATGATTTGGTGGTTCGCGCAGTGAAACGCCTTGCTGTTGCGGAGGAGTAGAAAATGCTGACACGTGCGGATGCACTGGCTTCTGATGTTGACGCGATCGTTGAATTGATGGCTGAGACGGGACGTAGAGCCCGCGCTGCTGCGCGTCCTTTGGCTATCGCCTCACCGGACGTGAAAACCGCAGCACTTTTGGCCATGGCAGATGCGATTGAGCGTCGTAAAGCTGAAATTCTAGAAGCCAATGAGCAGGATGTAGCGAATGGTGTTGCTGCCGGAATGACACCTGCCCTAATTGACCGGCTCAAGCTCGATGAAAAACGAATTGATGGAATTGCCGAAAGTATCCGTGTCATTGCAGAACTGGCTGACCCTGTCGGTCAGATTATTACAGAATGGGACCGGCCCAACGGCCTCCATATTGAGCGTGTTCGTACCCCGCTCGGCGTTATCGGCGTTATTTATGAAAGCAGACCGAATGTGACAGCGGATGCGGGAGCGCTGTGTTTAAAGTCCGGCAATGCTGTAATTTTGCGTGGCGGCTCGGATTCGGTACACTCCTCACGGGCAATCCATGCGGCCCTTTCAGAGGGGTTGGAGATGGCGGGTTTGCCACGCGACGCAATCCAACTTGTATCGACAACCGACCGTAGCGCCGTAGGAGAGATGCTCAAAGGGCTCGATGGCAATCTTGACGTGATCATCCCACGTGGCGGAAAGAGCCTCGTTGCAAGAGTGCAGACAGAGGCGCGTGTTCCGGTTTTTGCGCATCTGGAGGGGCTCTGTCACGTCTATATTGATGGATCGGCGGACCTTGATCTGGCGCGCAAGATTGTTGTGAATGCTAAAATGCGCCGGACGGGCGTTTGCGGATCCGCTGAGACGCTTCTGGTCGACCGGCTCATTGCACCGACTTATCTTACGCCGCTATTGAATGATCTTGCTGAAGCGGGTTGCGAAATTCGTGGAGACGAACAGGTCACCAAGCTTTATGGAAACGCGAAAGCTGCGACGGAAACGGATTGGTCAACCGAATACCTGGATGCGATTATTTCCGTGAAACTGGTCGATGGGATTGAGGGCGCGCTGGATCATATAAACCACTATTCATCGCATCACACGGAAGCGGTCATCGCTGAAGATGAAAGTGTCGTGGAGCGGTTCTTCAATGAAATCGACTCAGCGATTCTGTTGCACAATGCATCGACGCAATTTGCCGATGGCGGTGAGTTCGGCATGGGTGCAGAAATTGGTATCGCCACCGGCAAGATGCATGCGCGGGGTCCTGTTGGAGTTGAACAACTGACTTCGTTCAAATATCTCGTCCGCGGCACGGGTCAGATACGTCCGTGATATTCAGCGTGATTCTCATTCAACTCCACGATCTTCGGCAAAAATTTCTCCGGCAGAATGGTTCAGTATGATCGAAAACCGCTCTGATCCGGTGATGATACCAGACATCAGCGATACGCATCTGCGTATGCCTTTTGTTGAAAAGGGCATGGCGGTGGGCTTGTTCGGTGGATCGTTCAATCCACCCCATGCAGGGCATGCATTGGTCGCGGAAATTGCCCTGCGCAGGCTAAAATTGGACCAGCTCTGGTGGCTTGTAACACCCGGAAACCCTTTGAAAGACAAGCGTGAGCTTGCGCCACTGGCAGAGCGTTTGGAAAAGTGCGAAGCGCTTATTCACGATCCACGCGTGAAAGTCACAGCATTTGAGGCAGCCCATCATATTCGGTACACGGCAGATACGCTGGCGCTGATAAAAAGACGCAATCCCGGTGTATATTTCGTATGGATCATGGGTGCGGATAATCTTGCAGACTTTCATCGCTGGCAGCGGTGGCAGAAAATTGCCACAACCTTCCCGATTGCTGTTATAGACCGCCCCGGATCGACGCTGGCATTTCTTTCGTCGCGTATGGCCAAGACGTTTGATTACGCCCGTATTGATGAAGACGATGCGCCTTTATTGGCGCGCTCGCGTGCGCCTGCCTGGACATTCATTCATGGGCCAAGGTCGATGCTCTCGTCGACAGCGATACGCAAAGGGAAACTGAAAATTGGCAGCTGAAAAGCCGTGGTGTTCGATAGATCAAGATGATGTCTTGAAACTGCCATGCGACTCTGCCTATCTTATACGTGTGCAGTGAGTTCAATAGCTGCGACGCGTTGTTCTTAAGAGAAAGGAATTACACTGAGAACAGCAATTCAAAAGAAGGAAGCTTTGGCTCCTTCAACGGCAGAGATCAACGGTATTAATTCCGTCGCTCGTGCCCTCAAATCAGTGCTTGATAGTCTTGATGACTCCAAGGCTGAACAAATTGTCCCCATCGATCTTCGCGGCAAATCCGTTATCGCTGACTATATGGTCATCGCGTCCGGTCGTTCGCATCGCCATGTCACGGCGGTTGCCGATCAACTCCTTCGAACTCTGAAAGAGAACGGGCACGGCAATGATGCCAAGGTCGAAGGTCTTACCAGCGGTGATTGGGTGTTGATCGACACTGGCGATATCATCATCCATATCTTCCGGCCGGAAGTGCGCGAGTTCTACAACATCGAAAAGATGTGGCAGGACCCGGAACTTGACGGTGAAACCGTACACTAGGGCCGAATAGTTCTGGTGTTTTATAGGCCGGCGAAAGGTCCGGTTGAGCAGGTTTAGGTCTGCCGGACTGGAGCATAATGCGTATCAGTGTGTTTGCCGTGGGCCGCATGAAGTCCGGTCCAGAACGTGAGCTGGCGGACCGCTATCTCGACCGGTTCAAAAAGACAGGCGCTTCATTGGGCCTCGAATTTTCGTCGGTGACGGAAATCGTGGAAAGCCGTGCGCAACAGGCAGAGCTGCGCAAGCAGGAAGAGTCTGCTCAAGTATTAAAGGCTCTTGATACTGGCGGCGTGCTGGTGCTCCTCGACGAAAGGGGCAAGACCATGCCATCCGAGGCATTTGCATCAAACATTGCGAAATTTCGTGACGAAGGCAAACGTCAGCTTTTATTGGCGATTGGCGGTCCAGATGGTCATGATGCTGCTTTAAGGGAACGTGCGGACCTTGTTCTCGCACTGGGTGCCATGACTTGGCCGCACCAAATCGTCCGTATTCTTATTGCCGAACAACTTTACCGAGCTACGACAATACTTTCCGGTCATCCATATCACCGCGTTTAAGCGCGGTATTTTGAGTAAAAACATTACAAATAAGTAATTCAGCCATCATTCATCTGAACACTTCATAAGTGGCGATCTTGATCATTACAAAAATATAATGATCTCAAAGCTTTTCGAATGAACCACTCCTGTCCATTTCTTGATAGTATCAATCGAGGTGGAGATGCTTCATCTGCGAAGAAGGTGGAATGGGTCGATGACGAAAATTGCCAAGGTAGCCGGGCATGAGAAGCCAACGCCGGAAGGCTCGAACGTAACGTTTATCCCAGGCGCGGTTCCTCCAGGACGCAAAAAGAAGCGCTCACGTCTTTGGCTATGGTTGCCTGTCGCTATCCTTGCGGCAGGGGCGGGTTACTATGCATGGACTTCTTACGGTGCTTCCACATCAACAACCGCTGTGATTACCCAACCCGTTGTCAGGGCCGACATCGAGAATGCAGTTACTGCTGTTGGTACGCTGGATTCGATTAAGTCAGTCGATGCTGGCGCACAGGTTTCCGGTCAGTTGAAGGTGTTGCATGTCGAAATTGGCGACAAGGTAACTCAGAACGAACTGATTGCCGAGATTGATCCAGCAACCATTCAAAACAGGATTGAGATTGATCAGGCAGAGCTTGCCAATTTGCAGGCGCAGCTTGTGGCGAAGAAGGCCCAACTCGTTCTCAAACAGGCCAATATTGATCGGCAACGCAATCTGGTAGCAACGCGCTCGGTATCGCAGTCAACGCTGGATCAGGCGATTGCCGATCTGGCTGCGGCCGAGGCGGATGTAAATGCGCTTGAAGCGCAAATACGCAAACAGCAGGCGACACTCAATGGCGACAAGGTCGATCTTGGCTATACCAAGATTTATGCGCCGATGGCTGGAACGATTGCAGCCGTGCCGGTCAAGGAAGGCCAGACTTTGAACGCGAGTCAGACAGCGCCGACTATTGTGACAATCGCTGATCTTTCGACCATGACAGTCAAGGCGCAGGTTTCAGAAGCTGACGTCAGCAAACTCAAAATTGGTATGGATGCATATTTCACCCTGCTTGGGCAACCGGGGAAAAAATATACCGGCAAGCTTCGCCAGATACAGCCCACGCCGGATATTGAGAACAATGTAGTACTCTATTATGCCCTGTTCGATGTGCCAAATGTTGATGGCGATCTTATGATTTCCATGAGCGCACAGGTGTTCTTTCTGCAATCGGCCGCGAAAGATGTGCTGGTGGTTCCAAGTTCGGCAATTCGCGTGAAAAAGGGCTCCGGCGCGGCTGCGGATGACAAGCGTCAGTTTGAGGTCAGCGTCGTTGATGCCTCTGGAGAAACATCCGCACGCGATGTTGAAGTTGGCATTCGCAACCGCGTGAATGCGCAGATCAAGAGCGGGCTGAAGGAAGGTGATCTCGTTGTTGTCGGTCAGGCAAGCGATTCAACCAATACTGCAAACGGTTCCGGCAATCGCTCGCAGCGCGGCCAGCGCATGCCACGGATGTTCTAGACATGACAGCGCTCATATCGCTCAAGGACATCAGCAAAACCTATTATAATGGCGACCTTTCAGTCGAGGTTCTGCATGGTATCTCACTTGATATAGAGGCGGGCGAGTTCGTTGCCATTATCGGGCAGTCCGGGTCAGGTAAATCGACCTTGATGAATATTCTGGGCTGTCTGGATCAACCAACGAGCGGCAGTTATCTGCTTGACGGAGAGTATGTTTCGGGGTTTGAGCCAGATGAACTGGCCGGCTTGCGGCGCCGAACCTTTGGCTTTGTTTTCCAAAGCTATAATTTGATTCCCACTGCCAGTGCGCAAGAAAACGTGGAAGTCCCCGCAGTCTATGCGGGTGCTTCGGCACAAGACCGGCATGACAGGGCAGAAGCACTCCTGAATACACTCAACCTTGGCGACCGGTTGGATCACAGGCCGAACCAATTATCCGGTGGACAGCAGCAGCGTGTTTCGATTGCCAGGGCTTTAATGAATGGCGGGAGGATCATTCTTGCCGACGAGCCGACCGGCGCTTTGGATAGCCAAAGCGGCGAAGAGGTCATGGCGCTGTTGCGAAAAATGAACGAGAGTGGCCACACGATTATCGTTATTACGCATTCGCGTGAAGTTGCGGAACAGGCAGATCGCTTGATCGAGTTGCGCGACGGGCATGTCGTATCGGATCGCACCAAGAAGGGTCGCAGCAATCCTGAAGCGGCCATTGGATTAAAGCAAAAGGCAGTTGACGGGGTTGCCGCGATCGCGGACGTATCCGAAGCAATCAAAATGGCAGTTCGGGCGCTGCGCGCAAATCTGTTTCGCACAATTCTAACCCTGCTGGGCATTGTGATCGGGGTCGGCTCGGTGGTGGCCATGCTTGCAATAGGCACGGGAGCGCAAAACTCGGTTCTGGACCGCATTTCATCGATGGGTTCAAACCTGCTGGTTGTGCGACCGAACATGGCGAATTTTCGCGGGGGGCAGGGAGGCAGCATTGTAACGCTGGTTCCGGCTGATGCCGATGCAATTCTTGAAGTTCCGAATGTATCCTTCGCGGTTCCCGAAATGACCAGTACGGTGACTGTGCGCTATGGGAATGTTGACTATCAGACATCAGCCAATGGGACTGTTCCGCAATTTACCGATGCCAAGTCCTGGAAAGTAGGTACTGGTGAGTTCATCAATCAACAGGACATGACCAATTATGCGCCCGTAGCGGTGCTCGGCCAAACGGTGGCCAAAACCCTCTTTCCCGACGGAGAAAGCCCACTGGGGAAATATGTTCTTGTAAGCAAAATACCATTCCAGATCATTGGTGTGATGAGCGAAATGGGAGCAGGGCCGGGTGGTAATGATCAGGATGATACAATTATCGTACCGTTGTCCACCGGAAGCACACGGCTGTTCGGGCAGCGCAATGTGCGCTCCATCACGGTTCAGGTTAAGGACGGCTCGCTGATCAATGCCACGCAAACCACCATCCAGCAATTGCTGGACGAGCGGCACAAGAAGCAGGACACGCAAATTACCAATATGGCTTCAATTCGTGAGGCTGTGACAGAAACCTCAAATACTTTGAAATTGTTCCTCGGCGCTGTCGCTGCCATTTCGCTATTGGTTGGCGGAATTGGCGTGATGAATATCATGCTGGTGAGTGTGAGTGAGCGGACACGCGAGATTGGGGTGCGTATGGCTACGGGCGCGCGACAACGCGACATTCTGCTGCAATTCCTCATAGAGGCGTTGGTGGTTTCCGCAGTTGGAGGTGCCATTGGTGTTGTCGCGGGGCTCGGCACAGGAGTTCTGGCAAAATTCCTCGGTGCGCCGATCAGCTTCACGATAGGGCCAGTGGCACTGGCTTTCGCCTGCTCGTTTCTTACAGGGCTTGTCTTCGGCTATTTACCGGCAAGAAATGCCTCCAAACTTCAGCCTGCGGTGGCCCTCAGTTCAGAATAAATCAGGAGAATCGGCTCGCTTCGCTGTGCACCAGATCGGAAATAAAGCCCGATACTGCGGTTATGCGGCGAAGCGTACGCACTGATTCATGATAGGAAAGCCAATAGGAACGGCGGATTTTTAGCTCAGGTATGATCGCAACGAGTTCATCATGTTCACGGGCGATGAAAGTATGAAGAATGCCTATTCCAGCGCCCGCTTTGACCGCCTCCACCTGCCCCAAAGCACTCGATATCTCAAAACCAGGATGCCATTCGCGGGTAATCTCCGGCGCATAATTCAGCGACGGGCTGATCACCAGATCATCAACATAGCCAACAAGCCGGTGCGCGGACAATTCTTCGATAGACTGTGGTGCCGGGTGGTCAGCCAGATAGGCGCGGCTTGCATAGAGGCACAGACTATAGTCGACCAGTTTCTTCGCAATCAATCGGCCCTGATCGGGGCGGTCGACAGTGATGGCAATATCAGCCTCGCGGCGTGATAGCGAAAAAGAGCGCGGAACCGGAACGAGCTGAATCTTGAGATCCGGATAATTCGCCGTCAATCGGGCAAGGCGGGGCGCCAGAAAGGTTACGCCAAATCCGTCCGGCGCGCCTATGCGGACTGAGCCTGATATGGCCACATCAGCGTCCCCAAGAGAAGAGCGTGCTGCCAGCATTTCCGCTTCCATACGCTCGCCTGAAAGAAGAAACTCTTCTCCCGCGCGCGTCAGCTCGCAACCATTTGTACGTCTGGTCAGCAGCTTGGTATTCAGCGCTGTCTCCAGAGCCGTTAGCCGCCTTGCTACCGTCGCGTGGTTGACGCCAAGCCGTTTTGCCGCGCCGAGTATCTGGCCCGAGCGCGCTACGCTCAGGAAAATGCGAACGTCATCCCAGTTCATCGACCACCTCCAAATGTGCCTTACATTAATTTTTGCACAATAGATGCGCTTTTGCACGTCTTGCATTTAATATTTTGAAGCGCGATGATGTGGCATATAAAGATCGTCAAAGGGAGGTTGCTCGCAATGCGCGAAGTTGGACATTTTATCGGTGGCAAGCATGTCGCTGGCACAAGCGGTCGCACGGCCGAAATTTTTCAACCTATGGATGGCACGGTTCAGGGAACTGTTGCGCTGGCCACCCCGGCCGAAGTCCGTGCAGCCGTCGAAAACGCCAAAGCAGCACAGCCTGCATGGGCAGCAACCAATCCGCAGCGCCGCGTTCGTGTCATGCGCAAGTTTCTTGAGCTTGTTGAAGCCGAATACGACTCATTGGCTGAGCTTCTTGCCCGTGAACATGGCAAGACCATCCCGGATGCCAAGGGCGATATCCAGCGCGGTCTGGAAGTGGTTGAAGTTTGCCTGGGTGCCGCTCACATGCTCAAGGGCGAATTTTCTGACAATGCGGGCACGGGCATTGATGTCTATTCAATGCGTCAGCCCCTTGGCGTCGTTGCAGGCATAACACCGTTCAACTTCCCGGCGATGATTCCGCTGTGGAAAGCTGGTCCCGCCATTGTGTCGGGTAATGCATTTATCCTGAAGCCTTCCGAGCGTGATCCCGGCGTGCCGATGCGCCTTGCAGAACTCTTTATGGAAGCAGGATTGCCCGCAGGCATTTTCAATGTGGTCAATGGCGACAAGGAAGCGGTAGACACGCTACTTGACGATCCGGACATCAAGGCGATTGGCTTTGTCGGGTCCACGCCGATTGCCCAGTATATTTATAGCCGCGCATCGGCAAATGGTAAGCGGGCGCAATGTTTTGGCGGTGCCAAGAACCATATGATCATCATGCCCGATGCTGACATGGATCAGACAGTGGATGCACTGATCGGAGCGGGCTATGGTTCCGCTGGTGAGCGCTGCATGGCGATTTCGGTTGCGGTTCCAGTGGGTAAGGAAACAGCAGACCGTCTTGTTGCAAAGCTTATCCCGCGGGTTGAAGGTCTCAAGGTCGGGCCGTCAACCGATCTGACTGCCGATTACGGTCCAGTTGTCACGAAACAGGCGCTTGAGCGTATCCAGAACTATGTTGATCTTGGCGTGAAAGAAGGCGCGAACCTCGTCGTTGATGGGCGCGGCTTCAAGATGCAGGGTTACGAAAATGGCTACTATATGGGTGGCTGCCTCTTTGACAATGTGACGCCTGACATGCGCATCTACAAGGAGGAAATCTTTGGGCCGGTGCTCGGTATTGTCCGCGCCGACACTTATGAAGATGCGCTTCGTCTGCCTAACGAGCATGAATATGGCAATGGCGTTGCGATTTTCACGCGTGACGGCGATGCGGCTCGTGATTTCGCATCACGTGTGCAGGTCGGCATGGTCGGTATCAATGTGCCAATTCCTGTGCCAATCGCTTATTATACCTTTGGCGGCTGGAAAGGTTCCGGCTTTGGCGATTTGAATCAGCACGGTCCGGATGCGTTCCGCTTCTATACGAAGACAAAGACGGTAACATCGCGCTGGCCCTCCGGTGTCAAGGATGGTGCAGAGTTTGTCATTCCAACGATGAACTAGGCCGTAGTGATGATT
>UCNP01000064.1 GCA_900473335.1 Hyphomicrobiales bacterium
GATACTTCACGGCCGACTAAATCAATATGTTAGGTGGCAGTAGCTAGGCGCTTCCCTCCCTCTCCGCCATTTAATAAGATCAAGCATCACATCATACAGGAAAATGCCACCATTGCGTATGTATAATGGTGAAGTGAAAGCCGGACCACATCCAGCCCGGCTTTCATAGCTTGCGCTTTCAATAGGAGGCTTTGCTCGCCCTTAGTGTTGGAGCATCTCGTTCGCTATTTCTTTGCCGGTCAGCGATGAGCCGTAATAGGTCGGCCAGTTCGTGATTTCGTCCAAAAGAGCTTTACGATCATCACCCCAATAGAGATGGAAGTGATCTGCTTTTTCGGGCGCAATACGATGGTCGCTGAACTGCAAATATTGTGGAGCAGCCTTGTCACCATCTATCTTTTTGAAAATGAATCGCACACCGCGATTGCCTTTTGCGTAAGTCAGAATCTCGAAGCCATCGCTCACATAGCGCCCCGATACTGCATCGCTTCCCTTATAAAAGGACACCTTATCGCCATCAATCACGATCCGGCTGACGTCAGTCCGGTAACCGACTTCATAATATTCACGATATTCCTTTGCGCTCTTGTCGCCGTGCTCGGCCTTATGAGCAAAAACCTCATCAAGCGTTCCATTTGTGAGATACGGATAAACCGACTGCCAATCGCCTTTCCAATCGGAAAGCGTGCGGGCTTGGATCTGGCTGTCTTTGAAATAACCTTTGTAAACATTCTTGTCATGCCCATGAGAATGGTCGTGGGTATGGGAATGCTGCTTCGTGGCAGGCGCCTTATTCGTCTCTGCCAAAGCCTGTCCCGATAATAGCAGGACTGAGCTAATGCTCAACGCAGTAAGGTATTTTGAGAAAACTTTTTGCATATCCGGATATTCCTGTGCTTGCCCATGGGAAGGACACATTTCATTATATGTCATGTCATGTCATGTCATGTCATGTCATGTTATGACATGTTATGACATTACAAAATGCGTTCTAACCAAATTTTTCCGGGTTAACAAGGATTGGCGGATAAATGCGATCTGAGCGAGAATATTCGGGTCAGTCGTCATCGCAGAAACCAAGATTTTCCAACTCTTGCTGGCCAGCCGCCAAAGCCTCGTCCTCGGTATCATGTGGCCCCATGAGGACGCCAGTTTCACCATCAATGACGATGACATAATACCATTTGCCGTCGCTCTTCTGGTCGGTTTGAACAAAACATCTCTGTTCGTTTGTCATGCAATATTTTCATTCATTTCAACATGAAATGCAAACCGCATGGCATCTGTAACGCGCTGACAGCTCAGTAAACCGAGCGGTCTCCATAAATGCCGCTTGGGTCATACATTTCAAACATTTCCAGCTCTACAGCGCTGAAAAAAGCCCCCACCTGCTCATCTTGTTCGTCTTCCGAAAGTCCGATCCGCGCCAGATGTTCAAACAGATTATCAGCGACGCTGTTCCGGTAAGCTTCAGCATGGCGGTCATTTTTTTCCCGCAACTTGGCCGCCACTTCACGGACCGTAGCCAGCCGTTTTGTCAGCGGAAAGGGGATTATCTTGCAACTTACTGCAGATTCAACTTTTTGCATGCTCGCTTATTCCCGAACGGCATTTGCCGTGTTTGCATTGATTCGTGTCGAAGCATACGAGCAAGGTTCCTAACAATTTGTTCAGCATAATTTGAGAGCAAAAACATCAATGTTTTCAATCGTTACGTAACATTTACAGGCGATTTTCCTGACAACTGACTGTGTGTAACACGTCCTGAATCTTGCCCGTTACGGCATGCGGGCCTATCACTTGTAGGGTAAGTGATTCGTTTGTTAACGGCATAGACATACATAAATGGCACTCAGCAACGCAGAACGGCAAAAACGGCACCGCGAACGGCAGAAGCAAAAACTGGCAGCTGTCGCTCCCGATATCGCTATGCAATATGAAAATGTCGGGGCTGATCTGCGTGAAAAGCTTTATGCGCTGATTGATGCGGAGAATGCTGCAAGGCAGCGCACAGCGGCAGGAAAACCAGTCGAGCTAACCGATTTCCGGCGTGTAATTCTCGACATTGCTCTTGATGAAAATCAGTCATCCATTGTCGACGAAGCGCGCATGATCCTTTTGAAGGCGCTTTCAATGGGCGAGAGTTCCGAAAAAGAGATCATCGAGGCCCGGCGCCAGAAATCCGCAAGGATTGCTGTCAAGTCTGAAACACGCATATTGCCGGAAAATCGTGCTCCAAAGGAACAAGTTACGCCACTGCCGCATTATCTGCGTGTGCCTAATTTCGGCTGATTACCATCTGTAGCAATGACAGAAATTCAGGGCTCGAATTTGCATAGAGGACGACCATGAATCATCCCGCTTTTTCCAAGTCCAATGTGGCCGTTATAACTGGAGGCGCGTCCGGGATTGGTCTGGCGGCAGCCAAGCACTTTGCGGGCTTGGGAATGAAGGTCGCTATCGCCGATCTGGGCGGTGAGAAATTGGAAGCGGCACACGGCGAGATTGTCCAAACCGGCCCAGCACTGGCTGAGAACGTCATTTCCATTGGAACAGATGTTACCCGCATTGATGATCTGAAGAAATTGAAGGAGCTTGTCGACAAGGCTTTCGGCGGCACTGATATTTTGATGAACAATGCCGGAATACAGCCCGGAAGCAGCGTGTTCGACGCAAAGAACTGGGATCACATTATTGCGACCAATCTCATGGCCATTGTTCACGGCTGCCAGATATTTGGCCCATCAATGATTGAGCGTCAGAAGCCGGGCTTGATTATCAATACAGGATCAAAACAAGGCATAACTACACCACCTGGCGATCCCGCCTATAATGTATCGAAATCAGGCGTAAAGACCTTCACCGAGGCGCTGCAACATGAGTTGCGTAACACAAAAGACTGTTACGTAACCGCGCATCTTTTCATTCCCGGCTTCGTCTACACTGCGCTGACAAAGGGGAACCGCACGGAAAAGCCCTCGGGCGCGTGGACACCGGAACAGACCGTCGACTTCATGATGAAAAGCATTGCAGCCGGAGATTTTTATATTCTGTGTCCCGATAATGACGTTACTCGTGATCTGGATGAGAAGCGCATTCTTTGGGCCGCCAACGACATTATCCAAAACCGGCCCCCGCTTTCCCGATGGCACCCAGACTTTGAATCGCGCTTTGCTGCTTTTCTTAAAGAGACTCCTTGAAGGCCATTTGCCAATGTTGATTTAATCCAGACATCGGCTTGAAGAAATCGCTGCTCCGGTACTATGCTGGTGGTCTTGCTGATTTTAACATTCGCTACAAGCGTGATCAAAATATGCGTGAGTGTCAGGGCCAAACCACTCGCTCAGAAACTCCTGAACCCCATGGATGAAATATGAATTCTTCTCAGAAAATTCCTGCCATTGATCCGGTCAAGCTCGACCGGCTGGGCGAGGTCGCTGTAAAAATCGGTCTGCAACTGCAACCGGGACAAGACCTTTTGATCACCGCGCCACTGGCAGCCCTCCCTCTCGTTCGCCGTATTACCGAACATGCCTATAAGGCCGGAGCGGGACTGGTCACGACCTTCTACAATGACGAAGAAGCGACGCTCATGCGATATCGCAATGCGCCAAACGAAAGCTTCGACCGTTCCGCAAGCTGGCTTTATGAAGGCATGGCCAAAGCATTTTCCGCCAATACGGCTCGCCTTGCCATCTCCGGTGATAATCCCATGCTTCTTTCGGCAGAGGATCCGGAGAAAGTTGCCAGGGCAAACAAAGCGCAATCGAAAGCCTATCAGCCTGCCTTGGAAAAGATAGCGGGCTTCGACATCAATTGGAATATTGTTTCCTATCCCAATCCATCTTGGGCCAAGCAGGTGTTTCCGGATCAAGACTCCGAAACTGCTGTCTCAATGCTTGCCGATGCTATTTTCGCCGCATCGCGTGTGGATATTGATGATCCGGTCAGTGCATGGCGCGATCACAATGCCGCATTGCTCAAGCGCAGGCAGTGGTTGAACAATCTGAACTTCGCATCTTTGAACTTCAAAGGCCCTGGCACGGATTTGACTGTCGGGCTGGCGGACGATCATGAATGGCACGGAGGTGCTTCCACGGCCAAGAATGGCATAAGCTGCAATCCGAATATTCCCACCGAGGAGGTGTTCACCACCCCGCATGCGCTTCGGGTTGATGGCCACGTATCCAGCACCAAGCCCCTGTCGTATCAAGGCACCTTGATCGAGAATATTCAGGTCCGCTTTGAAGGCGGCAAGATCGTGGAAGCCAAGGCGACACGCGGCGAGGAAGTATTCAACAAAATCCTCAACACGGATGAAGGCGCACGCCGCCTTGGCGAAGTCGCGCTGGTTCCGCATTCCTCACCGATTTCAGCTTCCGGACTACTGTTCTTCAACACGCTGTTTGATGAAAATGCAGCAAGCCACATTGCGCTTGGCCAATGTTATTCGCAATGCTTCATCAATGGCGGGGAGTTAAGCCCGGACGAAGTCGCGGCGAAGGGCGGAAATAAGAGCCTGATTCACATTGACTGGATGATCGGGTCCGGTGAGATTGACGTGGACGGCATCCATCAGGATGGTTCAACTGTTCCCGTTATGCGCAAAGGCGAGTGGGCGTAATTTCCCCTCGAAATGGAATCGCCACCGCAAGGCGGTGGCGATCTGTTTGATCTAGATCGCCGGACGTCCTGACGGACGCAAAATGACGATCTATTCCTTTTGTTTTAGCATCGGGTTATCCGAAAACCGGATTCCACTTTTTGGTCCGATGCTCTAAAATACTATCAGGCAACGAGACGTCCGGCAGTTTCGGTTTGGGCATAGGCCTTGCCGAAGCGGTTGGCCAGAAATGCGTCAAGTGCGATGTCTTCCTGCTTGATGAAGCCCTGCTGAGGAAGGTCGCCGCTGGCAAGCATGTCCAACACGGCGCAAATGGCCGACGCCGTGGTAATCTGGATACCGCTATAAAGCTGCGAGCCGATATGGCCGCTATAAACCTTGTTCGCATAGGTTTCCTGCAACAGGCGACCCTTCTTGCGACCGCTGACTGTTACGAAAATCACGACCACATCCTGCAAGGTTGATGGCAGGGCATTTTCAAGAATATCCTTGAACACATCGCGGCGGTCGCGCAGACCGAGATCATTCAGCAGGGCTTTCATGATTGCGGCATGGCCAGGATAGCGGATCGTACGGTAGTTAAGCGTACGCACTTTGCCCAGAAGACTTTCGCACAATGTGCCAAGACCGCCGGAGGTATTGAACGCTTCATAGATGACGCCATCAAGCGAAAACTCTTCGCGTTCCTCTAATGGTGGCACTTCAGTCAATTCGCCATCGACAATTGCTTCGCATGGCTCACAATATTCATTGATAACGCCATCCGTCGACCAGGTAAGATTATAGTTGAGCGCATTGGATGGGTATTGCGGCAGCGCACCGACGCGCATGCGAACACTTTCCAATGTGTCGAAGCGCTTGGCCAGATCATTGGCGACAATGGAGATGAACCCTGGAGCAAGGCCGCATTGTGGAATGAATGCGCTCTTGGCAGTTGTGGCCAGTTGCTTGACGATACGTGTGCTGGCAACGTCTTCGGTCAGATCAAGATAATGAACGCCGGATTTGGCAGCAGCCTCGGCAATGCGCGTTGTCAGGTGGAATGGCGCAGCACTTAGAACAGCGAACTTGCCTTCAAGCAGGTTTTCAAGCGCACCAACCTCTGAAATCTCAATACAGGCAGTCGCAACGCGGGCAGAAACCTCCAGCGCATCAAGTTGCGCCTGCGCCCGGTCAACAACGGTCACCCGGTAATCGCCAGTTTCACTCAACAGATTGGCAATCGTTCCTCCGATTTTGCCAGCACCTACAACAACGATCTCTTTCATATGATTCCCCTGAATATGCATAAACCTGCCAAATTTTCACACATTGTTCGGCGAAATGCAGTATATGTACTGACGATATAGACCCTATAATTTGATCAATATGCCGAATGGATTTGTCATTATGCTGACCCAAGCTGACCACGCCCTGCTTTCACTGCTGCGCGAAAACGCCAGGGCATCCACTGCCGATCTTGCACGCAAGCTTGGATTGTCACGCACGACAGTGCAAAGCCGCATTGAGCGGCTGGAAAATCGCGGAATGATCCGAGGCTATAGTGTGCAGCTATCGCCCGAATATCAGCAGAATTTGGTCAAGGCGCATGTGCTGGTGACGGCTCTGCCCAAGCTTGCCGTCCGGGTGGAAGCTTCGCTTCGCAAAATACCCTGGGTCAGAACCCTTCATTCGGTAAGCGGACAGTTCGACATGATTGTGATTGTTGAGGCACCATCAATACAGGAACTGGACAAATTGCTTGATGAAATTGGCGCATTGGAGGGTGTCGAAAGAACGATGTCCTCAATCATCCTTTCCACCCGCATAGAACGCTGAAAATTATTCCTCGGTCTTTGCCAGTGCTACCCTGTCAATTGCAGCGATCATACAGACCTCAAGATCACCTAACCCGTCCTTGATCTCAGCTTCGCCAATCCCTGCGGCTTCCGCATCGGCAGCACAGCGCTCCGCAAGACGGTGAGGACGACGATCGTGATGTTCCATATCGACTGGCTTGGCGGTATCAATGTTCGCTGCAATCCAGTTATTGACAAAATCAATGGCTCGCTGACTCATTTTCTTCTCCCTTGCACATCCACCCAGTAAAACAATTGGGCAGCGATAAGGTTGCCTCCTAGAGCAATTCCAGCAAA
>UCNP01000015.1 GCA_900473335.1 Hyphomicrobiales bacterium
TGAATGTCGATTCAGCCTAGCATTCGGAGCCTGCGACCGGACGGGTGCAAATGTCAAATTTACTCCACTAGAGGCGATTGCTTCTCAAGCTCTGGCATATCCTTGCACACGCCATGACCGCGTAATTGGCATCCACCAAGCCTGTATTGTGCTTCAGAGTCGGGGGAGGGGCTGAGCCGTTTGATAGCGCCTCCACCGCAGCCGCTTATGCCAAGAAGGAGACTTGCAAGGATGAGATAGCGCATTGAACAATTCCTGATTTGACGCGGCAAGACTAAAGCTTGCGCATCATTTTCTCAACCTGCAACCGCTTCTTCAGAAAAAGGGGCGAAACTTCCCCAAAGATGGCTTGTCTTGCAAGCGAGCGAGTTCTTCAAGTTGATCCATCGAGCCTCCAAGAGTAAAGCGCTGATAAAGCCAAGGTTCGATTTCATAAGGTGAGGCTTCGAACATATTGATTTTATTCGACAGAGCTTGCACATCGCCGATTGGCACCAGCCATTGCACATAGGGGCCTGTCAGAATTTCTGCTGGACCGTAGGGGCAATTCGTAGAAATGATTGGCGTTCCCGATATGAGGCTCTCCACCAGAACATTGGGGAAGCCTTCGAGGTCGGATGACAGCAGCAATGCTTCTGCACCAGCCATATAAGCGAAGGGATTGTCACGAAAGCTGAGCGCTGACACGCGGTGCTCCATTGCGTGCTTTCGCGCCAGTTCCATGGCTTCATCCGGCCTGTCAGTCAAAAGCAAGAGCCTGCGCGTTGACTGACTGCGCTTCAAAGCGTCGAACAGCACGTCATGGCGTTTGGCCGCTGCAAATCTGCCAACATGAATATAATAAGGTTCGGCAGGTAAATCGGAAGGCTTTTCGGCAGCACGCTTGCGGATGAATTCGACGTCGTAGCCATTGTGTATCAGTGTTGCTCTGGATGGAACGGCATCCAATTTGGCAAGGTCATCAATAACCCCTTGCGACACGCCGATAATGGGTTTTCTGTGGTAAATCCTACGCAGAAGCTTCGCCCGCCGCTGGCGTTTTCGCGGGTTGGAAACGCCTGCTATAAGCTCGGACGTGGCAATGTGAATCCAATGGTATACATTAACGAGCCCCGCCCTGACGACTACCCGGTCAGCCGGTGTCAACGAGGAAGAAACAAAGTCGAACGGTTGGTTTTGTTTGAACCAGCGCCGCAGGCGCAATGCCGACTTTATCTGCTGGATCACACCGCTTAGCCGAGTAGTCGAGTGATCCAGAATTTCAAATGCAACCCCATCGGGAATGGCCCTCGTCTCTCCGGCAACGAGCGCAAGAATTGTCACAGAGTGACCGCGCCTCGCCAGTTCCCCTGCATAACGAAACCGCGAATAAGTGACGCCATTTGGCCCGAGGTCTGCAATGATAAAGAGGAAGCGCATTGATTGTCGTTCCTATGGGAGCCTTAGAGGCGCTTGAAGAGCCCGAGCTTCGCAAATTGACGGGAGTCCTTGAACGGCAGCGAGTCCGGTCCCGTCAAGCTCATATTTTCCTTGGCTCCAAGCACATCAACCACGTTTTTATATACATGTGCGCCCCTATAATACTGCGCATCGGCAACCGCTGCCTCCGCAAACAGCAAGGCATCGCTGAAAAATTTGAAATGCAGCAGCGAGCCACAGATAGGTGAAAAATTGCGATAAAAAGGCAGTGGTTTATGAATGCTGGAAGCAAAGGCCATTGTCGTCGCCACGTAGAGAAGCGGATATTTCATCAGTTCAACGTGCTCGTTAAGGATGCGGCCACGAGGCCCCCCGATAAGAGACATGAAACGGCTATCCACATTCATGCGATAGCCGGAAGCGTCGAACATGTTTGCCACTTTCCACGGCATAATATCGCTGGAACCATCGAAAACCGCTGATGAAAGCGGGCCGGATGGGTAAAGGTCAATCATCGGAGCTGGGCAATGCTTGATACCCTTTGCCTCAAGTTGCGCGATCAGCCACGATAGAGGTTTGTCTTCATATTGGTCGTAAATCAGGTATTCATCGCAATCGACATTCAAATACCAGCGTTGGATCCCATATAATTTGACAAGTTCATGTCTCCAGAATTTGCCGCGGTCAGCTTCGCCATAGCGCACAGGGGACTCGAACAGATCGACATCGCATTGCTGGAGCAATATGTTCCGGGTTTCGTCAGAAGAGCGATCATCAATACATAAGAAGCGCGTTACGCCGATTTTGCGGTAATGCGATAAAAATGAAGGCAGGAAATTCGCGCTGTTGCGTGTCAGGAAAATGAGAGGAATGTCGGATTCCCGCAACGGGCGCATTCCAGAGCCCAGAGGCACTATGGCAGTCTGGATTTGCCTGCGTTTGAGCCGTCGCTCAATGCGCCACGAATCGAGGCGGCTTATAAGTCTGCGAGAAAGACTGCGCTTGATCGCCGGTGCGTTGTCCGGATCAGGAAATGCCAAATTCGTTTTTGACAATGTGAAAAGCATATCCGGTTGCGATACTGGCTTATGCCAGCGCGTGGAGTCCATGCACATAAGCGCCAACGAATACCAACATAAAAACGCTGATAATCAAAGCATTGATACCATTTTTATGTTCGCTGTCGTGGGAATGCCGGTAGCACATGCCCGCCGCCGTAACCATTAATGCAAGATAGCTCGCGCTTTCCGCAATTTCTTCTTTTATCTGCATGGCAACCGTGCCGTGCTGTGAATCGCAATATGCGCCAATCAACAAAAAGATTGCCGCAACGTAAAATGGCCACGCAGACTTACTCAAAACAAATCGCGCGATCTCACCAACCATACGCCAGCGAAAGGCGAGATAAACGCAGGCCACGCCAATTATGACAATTGCTTCGTGAACCCGAAAAACCTTGCTGTTCACATAGGTCGTTATCGGGCCCACGCGATCAACTTCCAGCTCACGCAGGAAAAAAACGATACCAAGCACGGCCATGCCGATGGAGAACATTCGGCCAGCCTTATGCTGCAACATGCCAGCGATGAAGAATAGAGCGATCGCACCCGCAATATAGGCCAATTGGAAAGTCTCAATCGCGCCTGATTCATCCAGTGATACAGAAACGTCGCTCGGATCGATTGTGAATGCGAAGTAGCCGATATTGAGAATGAGCGCAGCGAGTAAAAGAAGTGCGAAACCTGTTGTGAACTTTGCCTGTTCCATGTCGCGGACCTTGTAAGACAGCTAAGTGCCGAGACCTAAAGGAAGCGGTCCATTATCGCAACCTATTAGTGCGATATGTTGTGAAAACTTATAAACTAGGCTTTGATTTCAGGCTGTTCGTAAGCGGGAAAGTGCAGGTTGATTGTCGTCTGAATATAGGGTCAAGTTCACTGTTGACATAGCATTTTCTGGATCAGCCATATTGTTAATGAGATTTCACCTTGTCGGCCCTTAACCGCACCTTAAATCGCCGCATTTACTCTGCAACGCGTGGCTATCATTCCTGACAGGCACAACGGGGCGAAATATTCAATCAATGGCACCACGCGATAAAGGTAGGCAGCGCATCGAACCAGGCTTCGACTCCGGTAGAAGTTCAGGCGATGACATGCGTGCAGATCCAGAGGACAGGCCAGTGGCGAAACGCAAGACAGCCCGCAAATCCACAAAGTCCAGGCGCGGCAGCTCTCGCCGCAGCAGGAGCAGCGGTGGATTTGTTGGCTTGCTGCGCCGTGCTGTGTATTGGTCCTTCGTTCTGTGCATATGGGGCGGAATAGCATTGGCTGGAACGGTCCTCTACTTTGCTGCCAAGATGCCGCAAACGACCAGTTGGGCCATTCCTGACCGAGCACCCAACGTCAAGATTGTCTCTGTGGAAGGTGAGTTGATCGCCAACCGTGGTGCATCGGGTGGTGAGGCTGTCGGCCTGCATGATATGTCTCCCTACATACCAGAAGCAGTCGTCGCCATCGAAGATCGCCGGTTCTATTCGCATTTCGGCGTTGATCCGATTGGCTTTGCCCGGGCAATGGTAACCAATCTGGTTTCCGGTCGTCTTGTACAGGGTGGCTCGACCATCACGCAGCAGCTGGCAAAAAATTTATTCCTCACGCCGGATCGTACCATTGAACGAAAAGTTCAGGAGGTGTTGCTCGCGCTGTGGCTGGAGCAAAAATATACCAAGACGCAGATTCTCGAAATGTATCTTAATCGCGTCTATCTGGGTTCCGGTTCCTACGGTGTCTCGGCTGCGTCACACCGATACTTTAATAAATCCGCCAAGGAAGTGACCTTGCCGGAAGCGGCGCTGCTCGCAGGTCTTCTTAAAGCACCATCGCGTCTATCACCTGCGCGCGATCCGCAAGCTGCTCGGGAACGGTCTCAATTGGTCCTTGCAGCAATGCGCGAGCAGGGCATGATTGGTTCGGATGAGTTGAATGTGGCTATGAAGCAGCCAACGACGCGCGCTGCTTCCTATTGGTCAGGGTCAGAGCAATATGTTGCTGACCGCGTGATGGAAGAACTGCCCGATCTTATCGGCGAGGTATCGAACGATATTATAGTCGATACAACAGTTGATCTTGGCCTGCAAAAGCTCGGAGAGGCTTCGATCCGAGATCTTATCAGTGCAAATGGTGAAAAGCTGAATGTTTCGCAAGGTGCGCTGGTTTCTGTCGACGGAACAGGCGCTGTACGCGCCCTTATTGGTGGTTATGATTATGCCAACAGCCAGTTTGACCGCGCTAGTGAGGCAAAACGTCAGCCGGGGTCGGCCTTCAAACCTTTCGTTTATCTATCGGCTCTGGAAAAAGGGCTGACACCTGAAACGATCCGCATTGATGCACCGATACGCATCGGCAAATGGACGCCCGGAAACTACAATGGCAAATATTTCGGCAATGTAACTTTGGCGGAAGCGCTGGCCCGGTCCCTCAATTCCGTATCGGCGCAGCTTGTAATGGAGGTGGGACCCGCAACCGTTGTATCGACGGCCCATCGTCTTGGCATTGATTCCAATCTGATGACAAATGCGTCGCTTGCACTTGGCACATCTGAGGTGACGCTGCTCGAATTGACGGATTCCTTCGTTCCCTTTGCAAACGGAGGCTACAAAGCGCCAGTTCATATCATTCGCCGGGTCACGACAAACAGTGGCAAGCTGCTCTATGAATATAAGGGCCCAGCGCCGGACCGCGTTGTAAGCCCGCGCAATCTTAGCATGATGAATGCGATGCTGAGCCAAACCATCGAAACAGGTACGGCCACCAAAGCAAGGTTTGGCTGGCCCGCGGCTGGAAAAACCGGAACCAGTCAGAATTTCCGCGATGCCTGGTTTATTGGCTATACCTCCAATCTGACGACGGGGGTCTGGTTTGGCAATGATGATGGCAAGCCAACCAAGAAGATCACTGGCGGTTCACTGCCTGCCATAGCTTGGAAAGATTTCATGGTCGCGGCCCATAAGGGTGTTCCCGTTGCCCCGCTTCCCGGAGACTACCGGCTCGATAAGCTGATCGAAGAAGGCAATGATATCTTGCCGGATTCAGGTGTCGATCCATCGGCCCCGTCAGCACAGCTCGACCCGGGGGGGCAAATCGGGCTTGGTGATCAGACTGGATCAACAATGCCCGTGCCATCCGGCGATGTCGGCGCTAATGCCCAGAAAGGCCGCAAGACAACCTTGTTTGACCTGATCATGGGTAATTAGAGCAATTCCAGCAAAAGTGGGAACCGGTTTTGCATCCGGAATTGCGTAAAAACAAAGATTTAGAGCGTCGTTTTGAATCTATCAAAACGCAAAACGCTCTAGCAGGCAGGGTCACTGTATCATTTTAGCATCGGATCGAAAACCGAGAACCTTTTCGGCCCAATGTTGAGTTTAATTGGTGAGCGTACGTTTCACCGCGATTTTCCATCCGGCAATCTTGGCCTTGCGGGTTTTCTCATCCATTTTGGGCGTGAACCGTGTATCTCTTTCCCATGTCTTGGAAAATTCGCGGCGGTTTGGCCAGATACCAGCCTTTGATCCCGCGAGCCAGGCTGCACCAAGCGCCGTTGTTTCAAGAATGGTTGGTCTGTCCACGGGCGCATCAAGAATGTCCGCAAGGCGTTGCATGGTCCAGTCTGAGGCAACCATGCCGCCATCGACGCGCAATACAGTCTTCGTGTCGGAGGTCTTCCAGTCCTTGCGCATGGCGTCGAGGAGATCGCGCGTTTGATAAGCGACGGATTCCAGTGCGGCCCTAGCAAACTCAGCCGGACCTGAATTCCGGGTAAGCCCATATATCGCGCCGCGTGCTTCGGCATCCCAATGCGGGGCCCCTAAGCCAACAAAAGCCGGCACGAGGTAAACATTCTGGCTGGGGTCGGCCTGATCGGCCAATTTACCGGTTTCGGGAGCTGAGCCGATGATCTTCAGGCCATCCCGTAGCCATTGTACCGCTGCGCCAGCAATGAAGATCGATCCTTCCAATGCATAGGTCGTCTTGCCATTGAGACGGTAGGCGATGGTTGTCAGGAGACGGTTCTTGGACAGAACCATGTCGCTACCCGTATTGAGCAGCGCAAAGCAACCCGTACCATAGGTGGACTTGAACATGCCTGGTTCAAAACAGGCTTGCCCGATGGTTGCTGCGTGTTGATCACCAGCGACCCCGAGAATAGGAATAGCTGCTCCAAGCAGGGATGCTTCCGCAGAACCGAAATTTGCCGCGCAGTCCTTCACCTCCGGCAGCATGGCACGAGGAATGCGAAGAATTTCGAGTAACTCGTCATCCCACTCATTTGTAGCAATGTTGAAAAGCAATGTGCGTGAGGCGTTTGTGGCATCGGTCGCATGAACCTTGCCGCCGGTCAGCCGCCAAATCAGAAAACTGTCGATTGTGCCGAAAAGCAGTTCGCCATTGGCTGCGCGCTTGCGTGCGCCCGGCACCTTATCCAATATCCAGGAAAGCTTGGTTCCGGAAAAATAAGGATCGAGCAGTAGACCTGTTTTTCGGGTGAACTTCTTCTCCAGTTCTTGCTTTTTCAGCCTCTGGCATAGGGAAGCAGTACGGCGATCCTGCCAAACTATAGCATTATGAATGGGTTTGCCTGTTGCCTTTTCCCAAACAATAACCGTTTCACGCTGATTGGTTATTCCGATAGCAGCGACGTCGCCAGCCTGTATCTTCGCATTCTCAATCGCAACTTCACATGTAGCCAGAACAGATTGCCAGATTTCATCAGGATCATGCTCAACCCAGCCGGATTGCGGATAGATTTGCGTAAATTCCTGCTGGCTTTTGCCCACGACCTTTCGGCTCTTATCAAAAATGATGGCGCGGCTTGATGTCGTGCCTTGATCAATGGCCAATATATATCCGTTCATGCTTCCCCCCGTCGGTTTATGCGACGTTATTGCTTTAGCTTGGCCGGATCAATCGGAGACCAATGTTATGCCTCGATATTCAACGGCTGATCGGTTATGGCTTCTCCAACGGAGAAATTTCTCATGAGTGATAAAGAACCACGCAAAGTGCTCGTACTGACCGGTGCAAGCCGCGGTATTGGCCACGCAACTGTTAAGCGGTTTTCCCGAGCCGGTTGGCGCGTGATCACCTGCTCGCGCCAAAGTTTTGACGATAGTTGTCCTTGGCCCGCTGGACCTGACGACCATATCAAGGTCGATCTTGCCGATCCTGCGGATGTCGATCATGCCGTTTCGGAAATCAGGCAGCGACTCAAGGTTGAAGGAGGAATGCTGAATGCATTGGTAAATAATGCGGGTATTTCACCGAAGAACAGTTCGGGCAATCGTCTCGATTCCATCGAAACGCCAATGCCCACTTGGATGAGCGTATTTCAGGTCAATTTTTTCGCTCCAATCATGCTCGCAAGGGGGCTCTTCAACGAATTGGCAGCCGCGCAGGGTTCTGTGGTCAATGTTACGTCAATTGCAGGAAGTCGTGTGCATCCGTTTGCAGGAACGGCCTATGCAACATCCAAGGCAGCATTGGCGTCACTCACGCGTGAGATGGCATCCGATTTTGGACCCCACGGGATTCGGGTTAATGCCATTGCTCCAGGCGAAATCGACACAGCAATACTCTCTCCTGGAACCGACAAGCTGGTCGAACAGCTACCGCTTCGCAGACTGGGTAAAACGGCAGAAGTCGCCGAGACGATCTTTTTTCTGTGTTCTGAGGCGTCGTCTTATGTGACCGGTTCGGAAATACACATTAATGGCGGTCAACACGTCTGATATAAAGCAGGAATAAGCTCCTATCGGAGAGCTTATTCCTGTCTTACTATTGCTCGATCGTCTTAAACGTAACGATTGACCAAATTTTCCAGATATTCCTGACGGCCAGAACGTGGCTGCGGCTGCAAGCCGGCATTCTCAACATTCTTCGCAATTTCCTCAAGCGAAAGATTGCCTGAAAGCATTTGCTGTGCCTGCGGTTGTGACCAGCCCGCATAGCGCTCATCGACAAAACCGGTCAGAACCTTGTCTTCGATCATCTTCGCGGCCGCTTTAAGTCCACGCGCGCAAGTATCCATGCCGCCAATATGGGCGATCAGCAGATCCTGTGGATCAAGTGATTGACGGCGCAGCTTTGAATCGAAATTCGTGCCGCCGGAAGTAAAACCACCTGCTTTCAGAATCTCATAATAGGCAAGTGCCACTTCCGGTACATTGTTTGGAAACTGGTCAGTATCCCAGCCCGACTGATAGTCATTGCGGTTCATATCAATTGAACCGAAAATGCCCAGGGCTGCGGCTGTCGCCAACTCATGTTCGAAAGAATGACCTGCAAGGATGGCGTGCCCTTGTTCAAGATTGACCTTGACCTCGTTTTCGAGGCCAAAGCGCTTGAGGAAGCCATAAACTGTCGCCGCGTCGTAGTCATATTGGTGCTTTGTAGGCTCCTGCGGCTTTGGTTCGATGAGGATAGTGCCTTTGAAACCGATCTTGTGTTTGTACTCCACAACAAGGCTCAGAAACCGGCCCATCTGGTCGAGTTCGCGCTTCATGTCGGTGTTCAGCAATGTTTCGTAGCCCTCACGACCGCCCCAAAGAACGTAGTTCTCGCCCTTGAGCTTCTGCGTCACGTCGATACAGGTTTTCACCGTAGCGGCAGCATAGGCAAATACATCCGGGTCTGGATTGGTTGCTGCGCCTGACATGTAACGGCGATTGGAGAAGAGGTTAGCCGTACCCCAGAGGAGCTTTGTTCCGGTCTTTTCCATCTTCCGGGTAAAATAGTCAGCGATCTCATGCAGACGCTTGTTGCTTTCCGCAATTGTATCGCCTTCCGGACGCACATCGGCATCGTGGAAACAGAAATAAGGCGCACCCAGAATCGAGAACATGTCGAAGGCAACATCCGCCTTAAGCTTGGCTCCGTCCATGGTTTCATCGAACCATGGACGCTCGAATGTCTGCCCGCCAAATGGATCGCTGCCCAGCCATACAAAGGAGTGCCAATAGGCAACTGCAAACCGCAAATGGTCCTCAAGGCGCTTTCCCAGAACCACTTCATCCGGATTATAAAACCGGTATGCGAGGGGATTGGTGCTATCGGGGCCTTCATATTTTATTGGTGCGATGTCGCCGAAAAATCCGCTGCTCATGACTGAACTCCTTTCAATGCTGGATAGAGATTGTGATAACGATGATAGGCCGCATCGAATTTGGCGGTCATTCTTGTCTCCGGTGCGATGGTCGCATCGGTTGCTGGTGCAATGCAGATTTCGCGCGGATCAGCTTTTTCGGCGGCGATCAATCCTAGCCGTGCTGCTCCGAAAGCCGCTCCGAAATCACCATCTGCGGGCACATCGACAGAAATATTCAACGCGGTTGCTATGGCTTTCAGCCAATAGGTCGAACGAGAGCCACCGCCCACCGCAGTCACGCGTTCAAGCTTGGTGCCTGCTGCTGCCAGTGCATTGAGGCAGTCGCGGAATGCGAAAGCGACACCTTCAATAACGGCTTGGGTCAAGGCCGCCCGATCACTTGCATGTTCCAATCCCGAAAAGGAACCTCGGATGGAGGAATCATTGAGAGGCGTACGCTCGCCCGAGAGATAGGGCAAGAAAGTCACACCGGATGGTTCCCGCAAATCGGCTCCGAGTTCCGTTGCCAGTTCGGCTGGTTTGCGCGAGGTAATCCCTGCATACCAGTTCAGGGCATCGGTGGCAGACAGGATAACCCCCATCTGATGCCAAGTATCCGGCAGCGCGTGACAGAATGTATGCACAGCACTTTCCGGATTAGGCAAATAGGAATTGTTTGCTGCAAAAAGCACACCGGAGGTGCCAAGAGAAATGAATGCATGGCCTTCGCCTATGGTTCCCATACCACAGGCAGACGCTGCATTGTCCCCGGCTCCGCCAGCAACAACAACGTTTTTTCCCATTCCCCATCGTGAAGCAATATCAGCCTTTAGTGTGCCGGATATTTCGGTGCCTTCAACAAGCGATGGCATGTGATCAAGGTCTAGTTCCGTTGCAGCCAAAAGCTCTGGCGACCAGGTGCGCTTGCCGACATCAAGCCAAGAGGTGCCTGCTGCATCGGACATCTCCGAGACATACTCTCCGGTCAGCCAAAGCCGCAAATAATCTTTTGGCAAAAGAACATGCTTGGTATTGCTGAAAATTTCCGGCTCATTATTGCGAACCCAAGCCACTTTAGGCGCGGTAAAGCCGGGAAAAACAATGTTGCCGGTAAGCGCACGAAACCGTGGGTCTGCATCAAGCGCGCTCGCCTCTTTATGGCTCCTTGTATCGTTCCAGAGCATGCAGGGTCGCAGGACTTTATCATTGCCATCAAGCAGCGTTGCTCCATGCATTTGGCCCGAAAGACCAATACCCTTGACGGCAGCAAGCTCTTTTGCGTGGCTGACTTGCAATTCCTTGACGGCGTCTTCGGTAGCCCTGATCCAATGCGCAGGGTCCTGCTCTGACCAACCGGAGTGTGGTCTGGAGACCTCCAAACTTCCATTGCCCGATCCAACGATGCGCTGTTGATCGTCAATCAATAATGCCTTGACACCTGATGTGCCGAGATCAAGACCGAGATACATGAGATTTCTCCTGAACTATGCTGAGATTGCCCGTTTGACCGGCATATCTCCAGGGGCGAATATCTGTGTGTCGAGGTGGATGAGGGACGTCATCATGCACCCTTGTAAAATGAGCGGGTGCTCGTCGGGGTAGCAGCGAATATCGAGGTTCTCGGTCGCGCCCCAGCCAGACGTTCCTGAAATAATCGCACGCAAATCCTTTTCGAGAAGATCGAAAACCCCTGCGCCTGGGCCAACCAGCGCGACAGGAACAGGGTCGATCAGCGAAAAAAGACTGCGCAAGCCTGAGCCGATTGCCTGTCCCGCCTTGGCAAAGGCTGCTCGCTCTTTTCCATCCCTTGCCCTTGCAATGTCCGCAACCTCGTTGAATTTTGCTGCGTCAACATCCTGTATGGGCTGTGTTTTCTCGTCCTCACCGGCGATACATCTCAATATTGCATAGTCACTGGCATAGGCTTCGATGCAGCCCTGGCGTCCGCACCGGCACAGGGCTCCATTGGGCACATGCAGCATGTGTCCAAACTCCGACGCAGAAGAATAAGCCCCAACAAATGGTTTTCCTTTAAGATAAAGTCCCATGCCAATGCCATGTGAAAGCAATATAGCGGCGAAATCCTCGGCATAAGTCTGGGGGGCGGTCCAACGCAGAGCTTCGGCTATCATGTTGCAATCATTGGTAACGGCCACCTCAACACCGTAATGCCGCGAAAGCGCATCGCCAAAACCAATATTGGTATCAGGTGTAATTGGAGACCAAAGCATTGTTGAGCTTGCAGCGTCTGTTACGCCCTGCACGCCCATTGAAATGTGGAGGAGAGGGCCAGCGCTTTGCGGACTGTTTTCAATGAGCTCATCGAGCATCGAACAGATCGCCGCGATAAGCTCATCAGTTGTTGCTTCCAGCGTGGATATGCGGAGAAATTGCTCTGAAATAACTTGGCCAGTATAGTCAATCAAAACGGCATGGATAAGGTTCAGCGCGAGTTCTACCGTCGCAATGGTCGCAATCTGGGGGTTCAAAGCCAATGCGATCTGGGGTCTTCCGCGTCTGGTTTCTGCCGGATCGCTATCGCGGTTTTCACCGATAATGCCTTCGGCAATCAGCGCTGTAGTGATGGCCGATATTGTTGACGGACTTAATCCGGTATGTGCAACAATGTCAGTCCGCGACACAAGCCCATGCCGCCGCATGGCCCCTAAAACCAGCCGCCGATTCTGGCGCCGAACATCGTCCGGTCGCGCAATTTCATCCAGCAACAAATGACTTCCTCCCGAAATCTTTTTTGTGCGTCGCAAGAAAAACGTTGCAGCGCAATAACTTACGTCACCGAGAAGCAAGTTGACACGGAATTGATTTTAAGTCACTATTTTTTTCGAGCCTCGAAATAAAGAGGTTTTATTGCTGGCGGGAGGTGAAAGCCAGCATTGAGCAGTCAACGCGCGAAGCGCACTGGGAGGGTTATCATGAAGAAATATGCGGCCGCATTAGCGGGGGCAGCAGTTCTTGCTGTCTCATTTGCAGGACCTGTTCTGGCCAAGGACAAAATCATCGGCGTATCATGGTCCAACTTTCAGGAAGAACGTTGGAAGACAGACGAAGCCGCCATCAAGAAAGCTCTTGAAGCCAATGGCGACAAGTATATCTCGGCTGATGCGCAATCATCTGCATCCAAGCAGCTTACCGACGTGGAAAGTCTCATTGCACAGGGTGCCAATGCCTTGATCATTCTTGCGCAGGATTCCAGCGCAATCGGTCCGGCAGTAGAAAAAGCAGTTGCCGAAGGCATTCCGGTTGTAGGTTATGATCGCCTGATCGAAAACAAGGATGCGTTCTACATTACGTTCGACAACAAGGAAGTCGGACGTATGCAGGCTCGCGGTGTTCTGGCAGTAAAGCCGGAAGGCAATTATGTTTTTATCAAGGGCAGTTCAGCTGATCCGAATGCGGATTTCCTTTTTGCCGGTGCGCAGGAAGTGCTGAAAGATGCCATCGATTCCGGCAAAATCAAGAATGTGGGTGAAGCCTATACCGATGGTTGGTTGCCAGCCAATGCACAGAAAAACATGGAACAGTTCCTCACGGCCAATGACAACAAGGTTGATGCTGTTGTTGCTGCCAATGATGGAACAGCTGGTGGTGCTATTGCAGCGCTACAGGCTCAAGGTCTCGCCGGCACAGTGCCAGTTTCGGGTCAGGACGCTGATTTTGCGGCGCTGAACCGCGTTGCACTCGGCACGCAAACCGTGACGATCTGGAAAGACTCCCGTGAGTTGGGAAAAGAAGCCGCGGGTATTGCAGCAGCACTGGCTGATGGCAAGAAAATGGAAGAAATTCCAAATGTCCAAAAGTTTGCCGGCGGTGCCAATAAGGTTGAGGTCAATGCGGTGTTTCTGACGCCTGTACCGGTTACCAAGGACAATCTCGGTGTTGTCATTGATGCGGGATGGGTCAAGAAGGACGTTGTTTGCCAAGGCGTAAAAGCCGACGCAGTGGCAGCTTGCAAATAGTTTGATCAAAAATCCTGAAATTTGACGCCGCTGATCCTCAGGATCGGCGGCGTTCAAACAAGAAACTGGGAGAAATTTCATGAGTGATCCTGCTATTAGCCTTGACCGGGCTCGCGCTTCAGAACTGGGCATTGTTGCCCGCTTCTTCAAGGCGACGGAACTGGACACGCGCCTCCTCGGCATGATCGGGGCCTTGGTCGTCATCTGGTTAGCATTTCAGTTCCTTTCGGGCGGTCAGTTCTTGACACCGCGAAATCTCTGGAATCTGTCCGTGCAAACCTCATCCGTCGCGGTCATGGCAACGGGCATGGTACTCATCATTGTCACGCGCAATATTGATTTGTCGGTAGGCTCGATTTTGGGCTTTGTTGGCATGATCATGGGCGTAACCCAAGCGGAGTTTCTGCCAAAGCTTATTGGGTTTGAACATTCCGCAACCTGGATTATTGCTCTTGCAATTGGCATTTTAACAGGTGCAGTCATTGGCGGATTTCAAGGCTTCGTCATTGCATTTCTCGGAGTTCCGGCGTTCATCGTCACTCTGGGCGGGCTCCTGGTCTGGCGCGGTGCTGCATGGTGGGTAACTTCAGGCAGGACTGTTGCACCGATGGACTCTACTTTCCGCCTTATGGGCGGTGGACCCGAAGGATCAATTGGCGCGATGTGGAGCTGGATTGTCGGCTTGGTCGCGTGTGTCGCTCTGGTCGTCATGATCATTAATAGCCGTCGTCAGCGGAAACGTTTTAATTTCCCGCGTCGTCCTGTCTGGGCAGAGATATTCATGGCTTTCGTCGCCTGCAGCTTGGTTCTTGGGGCTGTCGCCGTTGCGAACGCCTATTATTGGCCTATCGGAATTGTGCGTAAATATGCGGAGGCAAACAGTATTGTCATCCCTGAGGGGGGGCTGTTCATTTCCCATGGCATAGCGGTGCCGGTTCTCATCGCTGTGGCAACAGGGATTATCATGACATTCGTTACCACGCGCACGCGTTTTGGGCGTTATGTGTTTGCGATGGGTGGTAACCCTGAAGCAGCAGAGCTTGCGGGTATCAATACCCGTTGGGTCACTATGAAAATCTTCATCATTATGGGTATTCTTTGTGCGATAGCAGGAGCAATATCCACAGCACGTCTGAATGCTGCAACCAATGCCCAAGGAACACTCGATGAGCTATTGACGATTGCTGCCGCAGTTATTGGCGGCACCTCGTTGGCTGGCGGCGTGGGTACAATTGCAGGGGCAATGATCGGGGCGCTTTTGATGCAATCGCTGAGCTCCGGAATGGTCTTGCTGGGACTCGACACTCCATTACAAAACATTGTTGTTGGCGTCGTGCTTGTCATAGCTGTTTGGCTCGATACGATTTATCGCCGCCGGACGGCGTGAGGGAGGAAATTAACATGACGAACACACAAACCGCTCTCATCGATATGGAAAATATCTCAATTGCCTTTGGTGGTATCCGTGCCGTTGATGGCGCATCGATTGACCTGTTCCCCGGGGAGGTTGTTGCGCTCCTTGGACATAATGGCGCTGGTAAATCGACGCTGATCAAAATTTTATCGGGCGCTTACAAGCGCGATAGTGGCACCATCAAGGTCAATGGCGAAGAGGCTTCAATCAGCAATCCGCGCGATGCAAAAGCCTATGGGATTGAGACAATCTACCAGACGCTTGCGCTTGCGGACAATGTTGACACGGCGGCCAATCTCTATCTTGGACGCGAGCTGATGACCCCGTGGGGTACGCTTGATGATGTTGCCATGGAACATAGTGCACGAGAGGTCATGGGACGCCTAAATCCGCGCTTTCAACGCTTCAAAGATCCGGTGAAGGCGCTTTCGGGTGGTCAACGTCAGTCCGTGGCAATTGCAAGAGCGATCCTCTTCAATGCCCGAATTCTTATTATGGATGAGCCAACTGCCGCGCTTGGACCGCAGGAAACGGCACAGGTCGGTGAGTTGATCAAGCAGCTCAAAAGTGAAGGGATCGGCATTTTCCTCATTAGCCATGACATTCATGACGTGTTCCATCTTGCTGATCGCGTGGCGGTGATGAAGAATGGTCAGGTTGTGGGAACTGCAAAAGTTGGCGATGTGAACGAGGATGAAGTGCTCGGCATGATTATCCTTGGAAAATGCCCTCCGGGTGCAACTCCAGGGCCCGGCGCTGTAAATTGAGATAATTAAAAGCCCGCTGATGCGGGCTTTTAATTATAGTAAATCAGATGGCTTCAACCTGTTGAACTTCCGGAACAAAGTGCTTCAGGAGATTCTGGATACCATGCTTGAGCGTCGCTGTAGATGAAGGGCAACCAGAGCAAGCGCCTTTCATGTGCAGGAACACGGTGCCATTTTCGAAGCCGCGGAAGGTGATATCGCCGCCATCTTGTGCAACTGCTGGACGAACACGTGTTTCCAAGAGTTCCTTGATCGTCTCGACAATTTCCGTGTCAGCGCTGTCGAAGAATTCGCCTTCAGTTTCGCGCTGGGCATTGTCGGCAATATCGGTCGCATTTGCCATAACTGGAGCGCCGGACATGAAATGCTCCATGATGGCGCCCAGAATTGCGGGCTTCAAATGCTGCCATTCAGGCGCATCCGTTTTGGTAACCGTTACGAAATCATATCCAAAGAATACGCCCGAAATGCCAGGGACAGCAAAAATCTTGGCAGCAAGCGGCGAGGCGTCACCTGCGGTTGTCGCATCACGGAAATCAGCAGTACCTTCCTCAAGAACCACCTTTCCCGGCAAGAATTTCAGTGTTGCTGGATTTGGTGTCGCTTCGGTCTGGATAAACATGGCGTATCTCGCGTCCCTAGTTTAGAACTGTTCAAAGAGGCATATAGGCCTTAAAACCATTCTCTTCAAGTCAACATTATATCACGTTTTGCGGATACCGTCAGGTGATGGCGTCAATATCCTCATCCGAGAGATTATAGGGTACGACAGTCACTGGAATGGAGAATGTTTCACGTCCCGCCAATGATTGTACAAGCGGACCCGGGCCGTCCTTGCCGGACCCGGCAGCCAAAACCAGAATAGCGATATCCTGATCTTCTTCGATGAGCTTTTGAATTTCTTCTGAGGTTATACCCTCACGCACGACGAGTTCTGACTCGATGCCGATCGTTTCACGAACACTTGCGGCAAATTTGCTTAAGGTGGAATTGGCCGTCTGTTCCGCCTCCGCTCTCATGATTTGCTCAACCCCGAGAAAGGCTTGAAAATCAGCAGAGTCGATGACGAAAAGGAGCAGTAACACGCCACCAGTTGTCTTGGCGCGCCGCGCCGCATAGGCAACCGCCCTCTCGCATTCGGGGGTTTCGTCGATAATGGCCAGGAATTTACGGCGATGGCCAGCTTCGCGGCTGAGACGTTTTGATACCATTTGTGCAACCCTGCCTTAAGCGTCGATTGTCCGCAAGCCCCGTTTAGATCGCGAACATCCTGACGGACGCAAAATNNTTCGGTCCGATGCTCTAGTCTTGAAGAAAGCCGATAATGTCACGAACATTACGCATCGTCTTTTCCGCAAGGACACTAGCCCGCTCGCCACCATCCTTGAGAACCTTATCGACATAACCGGGGTCAGCGGAAATGCGGCGCATTTCTTCAGCGATAGGCGAGAGCTTTTCAACAGCCAGCTCAGCTAGTGCTGGCTTGAAAATGGAAAATTGCTGTCCGCCGAATTTACGAAGTACGGTTTCCTTGTCGGTATCCGTCAAGGCGGCATAAATGCCGACCAGATTGTCCGCCTCGGGCCGGTCTTTCAAGCCATCGACTTCAGAAGGTAAAGGATCGGAGTCGGTCTTTGCCTTTCGGATTTTCTTGGAAATCGTATCGGCATCGTCAATGAGGTTGATTCGGGAAAGATCCGACGGGTCAGACTTCGACATTTTCTTGGTGCCGTCGCGTAAGCTCATGAGCCGTGCGGCAGGGCCGCCAATGACTGGCTCAGTCAATGGAAAGAAGCTCGATATGGTTTCGTCGCCTGACTGGGTCTCTATTCCAAGGCCAAGTTCAGCGATCCGGTCGGAAAAATCAGTATTGAACTTTTGCGCGATGTCACGGGTCAGTTCGAGATGTTGCTTTTGATCCTCGCCAACCGGTACATGCGTAGCTCGGTAGACAAGAATGTCAGCAGCCATCAGATTGGGGTAGACATATAGACCAACGGATGCGTTTTCGCGATCTTTGCCAGCTTTGTCCTTGAATTGTGTCATTCGGTTCAACCAACCCATCCGGGCGATGCAATTGAATATCCAAGCAAGTTCAGAATGCTGGCGAACGCGGCTTTGATTGAAGACGATATGTTTCTTCGGATCGACTCCGGCGGCCAGAAAGGCAGCTGTAACCTCACGCGTGTTGCGCAAGAGCTCGGCTGGTCCACCCCAAACCGAAACTGCTTGCGTTATGGCGTGCTGGTCAACCACGCAATAGATGCAGTTATTGTTTTCCTGCAATGCAACCCAACGGCGGATCGCGCCGAGGTAGTTGCCAAGATGCAAATTGCCGGTTGGTTGAACACCGGAAAAAACGAGCGGTTCAAACGTGCTCATAAATCGTCCTTAATTCTTCTCGGGCCATGTTTGATAGCCATGACGTGGGGTTCTGGCAGAGCGAAGCATGGGATTCAAGCCCTACCTTTATTTGAGCTGTAACAGGTCCCATTTATTACCGTAGAGATCCTCGAAAACAGCCACGCTGCCATAGGCTTCATGCCTTGGCTCTTCGAGGAATTTCACACCTGCACGCAGCATTTTGGCGTGATCGTTTGAAAAGTCGTCCGTATAGAGAAACAGGGCAACACGGCCACCTGTCTGATTGCCTACCGCTTGCCGTTGTTGCAGACCTTCAGCCTGAGCAAGCAGCAGCTTCGCACCGCCCGATTCGGGTGAGACTACTACCCAACGCTTTGTTTCCGAGAGTTTCGTATCAGCAGCAAGCGAGAAGCCCAGCACATTTGTATACCAAGCGATTGCTTCCTCGTAATCATTTACCACAAGTGTAACCAAACCAATGCTGCGACCCATTATGATGGATTCTCCGCTGGTGGTTCGGGTGCTTTTGCGCGGCGCTTTACATTACGCCGGATCATGCCGAGGCTTGCGCCGCCACTGCCAAAGGCCAATGCGAAATATATGACCATCGATATGAGGATGAGACTGAAAACGCCAGCCGCCTGAACATGCACAGGCGCTTGAGCAGCGAGATAGGGCTCCAACCATTTGATTGCGTAGGACAATGCGAGCGCCATAATGGCAGCGGCAATGATCAATCGCGGTATACGGGTCAAAAGTGGGATATCACGCCCCCAATGCCCTCGCCAAATAAGAGTAGCGAACAAAAGGATGGCGTTGATCCATCCAGCTGTCACCTCTGCCGTTGCAATGCCTGTTTCCGCTAAAATCGGGAAGAGCGTGAGTGCCATGGCAACATTGATAACGACCGAAACGGCAGCAAAAATCATTGGTGTTTTCGTATCTTCGCGTGCGAAAAATCCAGGGATGAATGCCTTGATCAGCACGAAGGCGGGTAGGCCAAGGCCATATATCGCAAGAATATTTGCAACACGGCTTGTTGACTCCGCTGTAAATTCGCCGCGCTCAAGCAATAGCCGAATAATCGGCTCGGACATGACCAGAAGCGCTGCGGCGGCTGGCAAAGTAAGAAACAAGATGAACTCGACCGAGCGGTTCTGAAGATTGCCTGCTTCTTCCAAATTTCCAGAGCGCAGGGCGCGGGCAAGTTCAGGCAAGAGCACAGTTGCGACAGCGATACCTACAACGCCGAGTGGGAGTTGATAGACACGATCAGCATTTGCAAGCGAGGTAATCGCGCCTTCCCTACCGGATGCGATATTCGTATTTATCAGCAGATTTATCTGCGTAATACCGCCTGTAATTGCGGCGGGAAGAGCCAAAACCAGAAGGCTCTTAACATTTGCGGTCATGCGCGGGCGGCGGAAGCCAATCGATATTCCGGCGTTACGCACGGCAAACCAAACAATCGCCAATTGCACCAATCCCGCAGCCATCACGCCCCAAGAGAGGCCATAGCCAATGGCGATATCATCATGGCCGGCATACCAGGCATAACCAAGCACTCCGATCAGAATTACATTCAGAAAAACCGGTGCGACAGCGGCGGCAAAATAACGATGGAGTGAGTTCAACATTCCACCCATCATGGCGGCGAGCGACATGCATGCCAGATAGGGGAACATGATGATCGCCATCGAAACCGTATTGCTGAATTTCTGCGGATCGTCGACAAAGCCGGGGGCGATTACGGTGCGCACAATGAGCGGCATGGATAGTTCCATGATAATGGTCAATGCCATCAAAACGCTGAAAAGAACGCCAAAGACTTCTTCAGAAAATCGCTTCGCACCATCCATCCCATTTGCTTCAATCTCTTTTGCAAAAAGGGGCACAAAGGCTGCATTGAACGCGCCTTCTGCAAAGAGGCGGCGAAACGTATTAGGAAACCGGAAAGCCGCATTGAATGCATCGGCAACCGGGCCAGTCCCGAGCGCTGCTGCCATGAGCATTTCGCGGGTCAGGCCGAAGACGCGGCTCATCAATGTGCCGGATGCAACAGTCGCAAATTTTTTAACGAGACTCATATTATTCTGCCGTCATGAGGACGTTTTGCCGTTGAGGCTGGGCGGTAATAATGTCGCCTTCGCCAAAAAGCGCGAGGAGCTTTTTTCGAATACGGCCTTGCCGGGCGGTATTGGTGATCTGGTGGCCAACAAGGTCGGTCACATAGAATACGTCTATGACTTTTTCACCAAATGTCGTCACATGGGCCGAGGCGATATCGAGTGAAAGATCAGAAATTACACCGGTTATTTCCGACAAAACGCCCGGTCGATCCAAACCTTCAACCTCAATAACCGTGAATTTATTCGATAGAGTGTTGTTGATATCTACCCGCGGCGTGATTTTGAATGCTTTTGCGGCACGCTTTGGTTTCGTTCGGGCGGCAAGCATGTCGGGCACATAGGTTTTGCCTGACAATACATCCTCAATCAAGCGCCCTACCCGTGTGGCACGGCGACGCTCATCATCGTCAGTAGAAAATTCCCGGCTGATCAGGATCGTATCGAGTGCCCGTCCATCGCTGGTGGTGAAAATCTGCGCATCGACAATATTCGCGCCAGCGGCTGCACATGCGCCTGCAATGACAGAAAGCAGCCGCGGATGGTCCGGTGCAAGAACGGTGATTTCCGTCACGCCCTCAAAATCATGAGTTTTTACCATAGTCGCAAGGGATTTGCCGCTAGCATCGGATTCCCGAATGAAGCTCGCATGGCGAAGCTGATCGGCAAGGCTCACTGTCAGCAAATAATTCTGGTAGTGAAGCGCAAGATAGGACTGACGTTCAATTTGCGGCCATGATGATAGAGCATGTTCAAGCTGCGCTCGGGCATGGTCGGTTCGTTCTTTGCGCGATACTTCCGAAAAACCACCAGTCAGCATCAGCTCTGTTTCGTAAAACAGGTTGCGCAACAACTGTCCTTTCCAACCGTTCCAGACACCGGGACCGACAGCTTTGATATCGCAGATGGTGAGGATCAGCAGCAATTTCATACGATCGAGTGTCTGAACGATCTCGGCAAAGTCCTCGATTGTTTTACGATCATTCAGATCACGCGATTGCGCAACCATACTCATGGTCAAATGCTGTTCAACAAGCCAGGCAACAGTCTGTGTATCGGCTTTTGAAAGTCCAAGGCGCGGGCATATGCGCTTAGCAATGCGCGCACCTGCAAGGGAATGGTCCTCCGGTCGACCTTTCGCAATATCGTGCAGCAGCAGTGCGACATAGATAAGATTTCGATCCTTTTTCAGCCCAGGCATGATCTGATTGGCGAGCGGGTGTTCCTGTTCAAGCTCTCCACGCTCAATTTCAGACATCACTGCGATGCATCGCAACAAATGCTCATCAACCGTATAGTGGTGATACATATTGAACTGCATCATTGCGACGACTTTTCCGAAGTCCGGGATGAACTTGCCCAATACGCCGGATTCGTTCATGCGGCGTAGAATAAGTTCCGGATTACGCTCGGAAGTCAGAATTTCGAGAAAGAGTTTGTTGGCTTCAGGATTATCGCGCAAATCCGCCTTGATCAGAGAAAGCGAGCGCGTGACAAGCTGCATGGCGTCAGGATGAAATTCCAGTCCATGCTTATCAGCAAGGTGGAAAAGACGGATCAGATTGACCGGGTCTTTATGAAACACCTCGTCAGTTGCGATTGTAATGCGGTGATTATCGACGACGAAATCCGCCGTTCCGGCAAGCTTGCGTTTGCGCCGGGAAAAAGTGAGAAAAATCCGGTTAAAGCCGGGAACGTGTTTCGCCTGCTCCTCTTCCAGCGCCGCACAAATGATGCGCGTCAGATCGCCCACTTCCTTTGCTACGAGAAAGTAGTGCTTCATGAAGCGTTCCACATCCCGCTGTCCAGGATGCGCAGTATAGCCGAGACGCCGGGCGATCTCGCTCTGTATATCGAAAGAAAGGCGCTCTTCCGCTTTTCCCATAAGAAAATGCATATGGCAGCGAACCGCCCATAAAAGGTCTTCGGCTTTGCGGAATATATTATGTTCTGCGCGGGAAAGCACACCCAGCTTGACCAGCTCATCACTGGTTTTGACGCGGTAGTAATATTTGGCGATCCAGAAGAGTGTGTGCAGATCGCGTTGGCCGCCTTTGCCTTCCTTGACATTTGGTTCGACGAGATAGCGGGTTGCACCGGATTTCTTGTGGCGCACATCCCGCTCCGCAAGCTTTGCTTCGATGAAGGCGGGACCTGTGCCTTCAACAACCTCTTTGTCAAATCGCTCAATAAGCTTGTCGAACAGCTCCTGATTGCCGCAAATATAGCGTGCCTCCAGAATACTGGTACGGATCGTCATATCTGAAAGCGACAAGCGGACTGATTCATCCAGATTGCGGGTGGCATGGCCGATTTTCAAGCCAATGTCCCACAGCATGTAGAGAATATACTCGACAACCTGCTCGCCCCAAGGGGTTTGTTTATACGGCAGGAGAAACAGTAAATCGATATCAGAACCGGGAGCCAAGCCACCGCGGCCATATCCGCCGACGGCGATAATAGTCATTTTCTCCGATGTGGAGGGATTAACCGCAGGATAAACATGGCTTGTCGCAAAATTGTAGAGCGCGGTGATGATCTGATCCATCAACCATGACAGTCGTATGGAACATCGCGTGCCACGCGCATCTTGCATCAACATGGCTTCAGCGTTTTTGCGGCCAAGCTCCAGTGTTTGCTTGATAAGCTGTAGCACCTCGGCCCGCTCGACAGAAGGCTTGCCCTGCTTATTGGCCGCTTTGACGAGCTCTTCAAATTGTTGATGAAGCCTGTCCGGGCTGACGATCTGTTCCAGTTTCAGGTCTGTGGCGCTCATGAACACGACTTTACAAATGATGGCCGCACGCTATAGCGCGAATTTGCGCCAAACGAAACGATTACATTTTGAAGCAGGCAGTAATACGTCCTGAAGCTAATGCGCGCTCAGTCCTTTCAGGCGGTAAAGTTCTTCAAGCGCTTCGCGCGGCGTCAATTCATCGGGGTTGATTGCCGAAAGAGCGGAAAGCAGGGCGCTGTCTTTCCCTTGGGCTGGCTTGGGTGCCTGTCGTTTTACCTCTACGGAAAACAGCGGCAAGTCATCAATCAACTTGTCGGCTTTACCGGAGGTTTCGCCCGCTTCCAGCTGATGCAGAACGTCGCGGGCACGATTGACAACTGCCTCTGGAAGGCCAGCCAGACGGGCCACCTGAACGCCGTAGGAGCGGTCGGCAGCGCCCTTGGCAACCTCATGTAAAAACACGACATCGCCATCCCACTCTTTTACCCGCATTGTTACATTGCTCAGGCGTTCAAGCTTTTCCGAAAGTGAGGTCATCTCATGGAAATGGGTTGCAAAGATCGCACGACATTGATTTTTCTCGTGCAGATATTCAACCGCCGCCCAAGCAATGGAAAGGCCATCAAAGGTGGCCGTACCGCGTCCGATCTCATCAAGGATAACAAGAGAGTGATCTGTTGCCTGGTTCAGGATCGCAGCCGTCTCAACCATTTCCACCATGAAGGTAGAGCGACCGCGCGCCAGATCATCAGATGCGCCGACACGCGAAAACAAACGATCGACAATGCCAATATGGGCCGAACCGGCAGGCACAAATGAGCCCATTTGAGCAAGAATGGCTATGAGCGCGTTCTGGCGCAGAAAGGTCGATTTACCGCCCATATTGGGCCCGGTCAGAAGCCAGATTGCCCCTTTACCACTGGTGAGCGGCGAGAGATTGCAATCATTGGCAACGAAGGGGTTGGCGGCCTGCCGCCGTAAAGATTGTTCCACAACAGGGTGACGTCCGCCAACAATCTCGAAAGCCAGACTGTCATCGACCAGCGGACGGCAATATCCCTGTTCATCGGACAATGCTGCCAGCGCAACTGAAACATCAAGTGTTGCCAAAGCTAGGGCGCCGGCACGTATCGCTTCGGCATGGACAATCGTCTCATTCGTCAAGGCATCAAAAATGCCCAATTCAATCGAAAGGGCGCGTTCCGCCGCATTTGCAATCTTGGTTTCAAGCTCAGCAAGTTCTGTGGTGGTGAACCGCATCGCATTGGCGATTGTTTGACGGTGTATGAACTTGCCCTTTGCCTCATCACTGTCCGTCATGATGGAAGCATTATTGGCGGTCACCTCAATGAAGTAGCCGAGCACATTATTATGCTTGATTTTCAGGGACCGGATGCCGGTTATTTCCATGTAGTCGGCTTGCAGCCCGGCAATGATGCGGCGCGAATGGTCCCGCAGCGCGCGCATCTCATCAAGTTCGGCGTTATATTCACTTCGAACAAAACCGCCATCGCGCTTGAGCAAAGGCAACTCATCTACGAGAGACCGATCAAGGTGGGCTGCAAAATCCTGAGGGAGCTTGGCCAGACATTCACGAACACGTGCAAGTTCCGCAGGCAGTGCCTCATCTTGCAATAATTGCGAGATTTCACCGGCAGCCTCAAGACCTCTTGCAATAGCCCCAAGATCACGGGGGCCGCCACGACCGACAGCCAGCCGCGACAATGCGCGGGGCATATCCGGAACGCCTTTCAGGGCTCCTTGCATCAGGTCGGCAAGGGATTGCCGCGCAAGGAAGAATGAGATGGAGTCGAGGCGCTCGGATATGGCTGTGGTATCTGTTAAAGGTGATGTCAGACGTTCGGCCAGAAGACGCGCTCCGCCGCCGGTAGTCGTTCGATCAATCGCTCGCAGCAAGCTGCCCTCGCGCTTGCCGGAAAGCGTCCGCAGCAGTTCAAGGTTCCCTCGCGTCGCCGGATCGATGAATAGCGAGGAACCTTCTGATTCCCGCTCAGGACGCATTAAAGGCGGGCGCTCTGCAAGTTGTGTTTTTTCAACATAGGCGATGGCACCGGATATGGCAGCAAGTTCGGCGCGTGAAAATTGGCCGAAACCATCCAGAGTGCCGACATCAAAATAGCGTTGTATGCGATTTTCAGCCGTTGCACTGTCAAAGAGACTTGGCGGCTGTGGGCTGACTACGCGGCCGATCACATCAAAAACACCGCGCAACTCCGGATCGTGAAAAACCGTATCAGCGACAATCAACTCACGAGGATCGACACGCAAAATATCAGCGAGCAAGCGCGAAGCATCCGACTCACTGACGCGGAAAGTACCGGTCGAAATATCAATCCAGGCCAAGGCAAATTGGGCTTTGTCGGTACCTTTGACCCGGCCGAGAGTCATCAGATAATTCGCTTCCGATGGATCGAGAAGTTTCTCTTCAGTGATGGTTCCAGGTGTAACCAGACGAACGACATCGCGCTTCACGACAGATTTCGAACCGCGCTTTCTCGCTTCGGCGGGGTCTTCAATCTGTTCACAAACAGCGACCCGAAAGCCCCTTGCTATAAGTTTTTGCAAATAGTCATCCGCGGCATGGACCGGGACGCCGCACATCGGAATATCCTCGCCGAGATGCTTCCCGCGCTTTGTCAGTGTAATTCCAAGTGCTCTGGATGCCTCAACCGCATCGTCGAAGAAAAGCTCGTAAAAATCACCCATTCGATAAAACAGGAGACTGTCAGGATTGGTCGCCTTAATCTCGATATACTGCTCCATCATCGGCGTTGGGCGCGCTGATTGGTCCACTTCATAAGGGGATTGTTCAATTGCAGATGATGCCAACTCGGCCAAAACTTGTCTCCTGATCTACAGCAGGAGCAATCTATGCGCTATCGGCAGATTTACACACCTCTGCAATGCGGAACTGAGATATTCTCCACAGATGATGATCAGCTCTTACGCGAAACGCTTCGACTCGGCAGCGTAATGGCTCACATAGCGCTCTGAAATGCGACTGACGGGCAGAATGATGCAGACATCTGTCGTGCCGAAATCATAATCAATAACAGCACCATCGCCAATCATGGCACCCAAACGCAAATAACCCTTAATCAATGGCGGCATCGCAAACAGCGCGACACGCGCATTGATAGCTTCGTTTGGAACGAGGTCCATAGGTTGATAAAGAGCGGGCAGGGCACGTACGTCCCAATCGGCGGTGGCCCGGCAATTGTGGTGCAGGAAGGATAGCGGCAAAGCATGGGCAGCAGGGACCGTACCCTGAAAGGATGCACATCCGAACATCACGCCGATTGAATGGAACCGGCAATAGGTCCAGATACCCTGCCAGAGCAGCTCAACAGTGCGTTTCGAGCGATATTCGGGCAGGACGCAAGAGCGGCCAAGTTCAAGAAAGCGCAATTCAGGCTTGGCAGCGACAAGACGTTCTATGGAGAATTCGCTTGCCGTATAAAAACCGCCGGTCTCGAAGGCCTTTTCGGAGCGCAACAGCCGATATGTTCCTACGATCTGTTTGTGCTTTGGGCCGGGTATCGCCGTATCATAAACGAGAAGATGATCGCAGAAAGGATCAAACCGGTCAGCGTCCCGTTGTTCAGATGTGGCGGAGCCTTTTGCCCCCAGTTCATCAAAGAAAACTTTGAATCGGAGCTGTTGGGACGAGGCGATTTCGTCCTCGGTTTGCGCAAGGCAAACCTCCATTGTCCCAATGCGACCAAGCACCGAAACGATCTGTGGGGCCGTAAACGGCACGGACGTTGAATCAACCTGCGACATAATGCTTTGATCTTTAGAGATTGAAGCGGATTCTAGCAAGGTGATGTCCATATCGATTTAACACTCGTCGAAAGTTGACCGGTAATCGTCCTCACACTCATTACTACGATTTGATGACGGCAACATGACGTAAGCGTGCGCCAAAACGATGATCTGTTAATCAGCTAGTCGGCCTGATCGGCTCGTTTTTTTCGCTCTTTGACCCAGGCGAAAATCTCCTCAATCACGACCAGCCCCGCGCCCACCGAAATATAGGCATCTGCAAGATTAAACACGGCAAATGACCATGATGGCAAATGGAAAAGAATATAGTCGATTACATAGCCATGAACGCTGCGATCAATGAGGTTACCGATAGCGCCACCAATAATCAGAGCAAAGCCTGCACGTGAAATCCAGCGGTCAGGGCTGGTGCTCCACCAAAGGTAGCTTACGAACCCTATGACGACGAGGGTAAGCCCTATGAGCGCAATGTCATGCATTCCACTCAACATGGAGAAGGCAATGCCTTCGTTATGAACACGGAACAGTGCCAGAAAGGGCAAAAGATCGATTTGCTGCTGGTAATCCATGCCTGTTTCGACGAGATATTTGATTATCTGGTCGGTCAGGACTGCAATGATGATGATTGCAATAAGGCCGGAATAACGCTTGCTACTCATAAATGGCATATTCTCAGTTGGTCGTATCAAGTTTCAAGGCGTCCCGCCGGATTTCAAACAACATTACACCGGTAGCGATGGCAAGATTAAGGGAATCTGCGCGTCCCTGTTGAGGAATCCTTGCCAGTCGGTCACAGCTTGAAGCGAGTTGGTCAGGCAGGCCCTGCTGCTCATTGCCCATCAACAGCACAACCGGTTTATTGGCGTAAGGGATGGTTCGATAATCTACAGAGCCTTTGAGATGCGTTCCAACGATCAGACCCGTGAAGCTCTTTCTCCAGGACAGAAATTCTGCTTCAGTCGCGCGAACAAGGGGAACGGCAAAAACAGATCCCATTGTTGCGCGAACCGTCTCCAGCGAGAATGGGTCTGTGGTATCTCCTATCAGGATTATTCCTTTGGCGCCCGCCGCGTCAGCAGTGCGAATGATCGTACCAAGATTTCCAGGATCCCGAACCCGGTCAAGCGCAATGAAAACGTCATTGCCTTGCGGGCGAATATCAGACAGCGCTTGGAGGTTTTGCTGGAAGACCCCGACAACCATTTGAGGATTGTCCCGCCGGGTTATTGCCGAAATGATCTTCTCATTGACCTCAAGCACATCGCCGCCCTTGGCAACCGTTCGGGCGGCGACCTGCTCAACAAGAGAGTTTCCCTTTCCCGCTTTGGAATATACCAAAGTCTTAATCGTCCAGCCAAGATCGAGCGCATCAATGACAAGTTTCAGTCCTTCGGCAAGAAATACCCCCTGTTGATCACGGAATTTCTTCAATGCCAGTGATCGCAAATCCTTGACGATCGGATTTGTCAGGCTCGTGACTTCCTTGACTTTACCGGGGCGGGCAATGCCGCTGCCGCGATGATGGTCGTCCTGTTTCGTCATTATGCGCCCCAACGGCTGAAAAGAGATGTGGAAAGGGCGCGATTTGAGGAGCGCTCACGAAGAATGAGTTCGCCTGACTGCACTTCGCCCCCAAGACCCGTGAATGTGTCTCGCATCAACTCGTGAATGGCAAAGAAGGATGCACGGATGGAATAAGCCGTGAGAACGACGGCCAAGGGGGTGGGAGTGAGGATCGAACGGCACAAATCAATCATGTCCGGCAGATTTTCGAAAAGCTGCCAGACTTCACCACTGGGTCCGCGCCCATAGGCTGGCGGATCAAGGAGGATAATATCATAGCCGCTTCCGCGACGTTCTTCCCGCGCGACGAATTTCATGGCGTCTTCGCATATCCAGCGAATGGGTTTGCTCGACAGGCCAGCCATTTCCTGATTCTCACGCGCCCAGAGAATGGCTTTTTTGGAAGCATCAACATGCGTGACTTCTGCGCCTGCCAGCGCTGCTACCAGCGAAGCGACACCCGTATAGCCGAAAAGATTGAGCACTTTGACAGGACGCTTCGCGTTGCGGATCAAATTATCCATATAGGCCCAATGCGTTCCCTGCTCAGGAAATACACCGACATGTCGAAATGAGGTGAAGCGGCCAAAAAACGGGATGCCCTCATAAGCGAGAGGCCAGGTTTCGCCGAGCGGCACTTTGGGGAAATGCCACCGCCCAACGCCTTCTTCATCCGTATTGCCAGTAAAGACCGCATCTGCCTTATCCCACTCAGACTTGCTCCATGCGGGAAGCCAGATTGCCTGTCCTTCCGGGCGGATAATCCGGTATGGACCATATTGCTCCAGCTTTAATCCATTGCCGCTATCAAGAAGCGCATAATCCTCAGAGGGGCGTGTTTCGAGAATAAGTCCGGTCTTTTCCTCCGGGCGCGCGCCCGTACGGCGGGTAAGAACGCGTTTTGGCGCTGGTTCTGCCCTTTGGGGTGCACGCTCCGTTTCATCATCAGCGGAACGGTGCACTTTTGCAAATTGCGGCCGGGGCTTTGTTCCACTTTGCCGCTGTACGACATTTTTTGAAACGTCGCCTTGGCGGCCAATACCGCTTTTCGCTTTTCTGATTTTACCGCCGGACGATTTCAAACCGTATTTTCCTTGCAACCTTTTTCAAGGTTACTACGCCATTGCCTTTTCATAGACAAGGATGCCAGCAGCAAGGTCTTCAAGAGCGGCACCGACGGATTTGAACAAAGTTATCTCGTCTGCCGACTGGCGGCCCTTTATTTCCCCTCGGGTCAGATCAAACAGATCACCAATGATGTGGCTGGAATTGATTACACCTGCATTGATTGGTTGGACGATATCTCCGCCCTCTTTCATCGCCCCGTCTTTGGTATCAACGAAAACGCGGGCACGCTTAACACATTCATCATCGCTTTCACGCATTGACGGTGTGAATGCGCCGATGAGATCGACATGAGCGCCGGGCTTCAGGTGCTTTCCAAGGATCAGTGGTTCGGTCGAAAGCGTTCCTGCGGTAACGATGTCAGCCTCCGCGATTGCTGCATCCTTGTCTTTGACTGCTTTGGCATTAAATCCGTCAGCATTCAGTTCAGCGGCGACTTTTTCGGCACCGGCGAAATTTCTGTTCCAGATCGAAATCTCTTTAATCGGACGTATGGAACTATGGGCCCGTGCCAAAAAGCCTGAAAGCGCGCCTGCCCCCAGAACAACAAGTTTGGAGGCGTCCTCGCGGGCAAGATAGCGCGCGGCGAGGGCGGACGCACCGGCAGTCCGCCATAATGTCAAGCGCTGACCATCTATCAGAGCCTTTGGTTCACCGGTCTTCCCGTCCAGCAATAGGTAGACGCCCATCACAGCAGGTTTTGACACAGCCCCATTGTCCGGTGACACCGTAACAATCTTGACGCCCATATAGCCCTTGGACGAGTCGCCCAGCGCATCAAAATCAGACCATGCGGGCATTAGAAGTAGTGTGGAGGCCGCTCCATCCGGACGCTCAACAGTATGATGGTGGCGCACGGGCTGGATCACGCCTTGGCGGAATGCCAGCTCGATTGCGTTAATCATGTCGGGCCAATTCAATAGGGCATCGACCTCAGCGGGAGCGACGAGTTTCATTGGCACATTCCTTGGCAGATTTATATAATTAATGCAGTGAAGGAAGATTCGGCGTTGATACGGTTTCCGTGTTCGCCTTACGCGCTTCCTTGCGAAGCATTTCGGCTTCAAGCTTGCGTTGACGCGCCAGCTTGCGATGCTTGCCCTGATTCGACCAAGTGACAAGACTGCCGAGAATCAGACCGATGATCAAAGCGGCAAATAACCAGACAAACAACGGAGCCGAGTAGGAAAGCGCAGGATTGCCCGGATTGAAAGGATCAATCGTAAACAGGGCATTGCTGCGATTGGCCACCGATAAGGCGATCAGAACAATCGCGATCGGTACGAGAATAAGTACGGCGACCACGCGATTCATCATATCGAAGCCTCTTTTACTGGTTCACTTAGTTACAGGTTCAGCCGTTTGCGTTCAGCCTGTCGCGTAGTTCCTTGCCGGTCTTGAAAAACGGCACCCATTTTTCTTCCACGTCAACGCTTTCACCGGTCCGTGGGTTGCGTCCGCTCCGCGCGGGGCGGTTCTTTACGGAAAATGCGCCGAAGCCGCGCAGTTCAACACGATTGCCCTCGGCCAGAGCATCGGTGATTTCGTCAAAGATGGCGCCGACAATATTCTCCACATCGCGCTGGAATAGGTGCGGATTGCGGTTGGCAATTATTTGCACGAGCTCTGATTTGATCACAGCAGATTCCCTTCTGGTTTTGATATCAAGATACACAGTCAACATGGACTATGCCACTGATCTTATATGTGAATAGCTTATTGCGCCCCCGCAGGCTTGCCGTCAACGTGCCAAACCGAAACAAGTCCGTCAAGAAACATCCTGTCGCCAGTTATTTCATCAAGCATTCCGGCACTTGTTTCGGGCAGCCCCAAAAGCTTTGCGACCATTTTCATGGCCGATTGCGAGAAAAGTGAACCGAAAGTCGATTTTTCAACCGGCTTCCACTCTACTACTTTGAGTTGCGTATCCACGCCTTTGCCAGCGAGCCACTCCAGCGCCTTTTCTTCGCCGCCTAGCGCGTCGATGAGCTTATTGGCAACCGCCTGACGGCCAGTAAATACGGAGCCGTCCGCAAGTGCCAGAGCCTGTTCATGGCTAAATTTACGGCGATCCTCCACCAGACCGACGAACCAATTGTAAGAATCGATGATCATGCGATGGATCATCGCCTTGGCTTCGTCGCTGGCAGGATTGAAGAAATTTGGCTCTGCCTTCAGCGGGCTGGATTTGATGGTTTCGACCTTGACGCCAACCTTGGTCAAGAGTTCTGATATATCCGGATATTGGAACAGGACGCCGATCGAGCCAATGATGGATGACTGCCTCGCAACAATATGATCTGTGGCGACAGCGATCATATATCCGGCTGACGCTGCCAAAGTACCGACCTGTGCAACAGCAGGCTTTTTCTCTGCAATTTTGCGGACAGCTTCGTAAATTGCTTCACCGCCAGCGGTGGTGCCTCCAGGTGAGTCGATAGAGATGATGACACCTTTCACAGCATCGGACTCTGCAATATCTTTCAAGCGCTTGAGAAGCTCTTCATCTTCAAGGATGGTTCCCTCAACACGTATCTTCGCAATATGGGGAACGGATTTGCTGGTGTAGACTTCTGATCCTGCGGTGAAGAAATAGAGCAAAACCAATGCAAATGCCGCTACCAGCAAAGCAATGATACGCCAGAAAGTTACTTTCCGTCGTAGCTTGCGTCGATCTATAATTGCGTCGGCAGTGTTGACCATCATTTCTATCCATTTCGCCAAGGTTTGTGATACTCTTTTGCGATATCATCCGGTGGAAGTCCAGACAGTGCATTGATGCGACTAGTGAAATGAATTTGACATTTGAGCCCCGTCCGGTCGTACGATGCGAATGTTAGAATCAGATCACTTGTGAGAATAAATGGTTGGACATATTGACCTTGTAACTGGTCGCTCCACCACATACTTGTTCGTTACAGATGTCACGCGCTCTAATTTACGTCTATTTCATCGAAAAATAACCATATTGGCGTTGAACTAGCTAGAAATATTATAAACGGTAACAGCAACCAAACCATGTCAATTGAAAAAACCAATATCGACGGAGTGCGAAATGCCGCCGCAACAGCCGAGCATCATGCGACGGTCGCGCGGCAGTTTGCTGCAACTGACAAAGGTTCGACCGTTTTTAAAGCGGCCGAACGTCATTCGCGCCGCGTCCAATTATTGAAATTCGCATTGCCTGTAATCGCACTTATCGGCGCTGCTATTTTCTCGTGGTTCACCTTTTTTTCGGCGTCAGGCGTTCCAAACAATATCGCGTTGGACGGAGCTGGCATTGAAGATGGCAAGCTTGTGATGACCAATCCGAAGCTCGATGGCTTTACCAAAGACAAATTGCCCTACAAAATGAGCGCTGTAAGAGCTTTGCAGCAGGTTGGAAACAGCTCGGTTATATCCTTAGAGGGTATTGACGCGGAAATTCCAATCGGCAAAGAGATGCGTGCTGAAGTTAAGGCAAAGTCAGGGGTATTCGACAATGCCAACAGGCAATTGAAGCTTGACAGTGAAATATCGCTGGTGACATCGGACGGTATCACTGCTCTGCTACAATCTGCTGATATTGATATTGCCGGAAATACCATGTCGACCGATGACCCGGTCAGCGTAAAAAATCGTAATGGCAGCATTGTTGCCGATAGTATGCGGATCACGGACGGTGGTAAGGTTGTGACGTTTGAAAAGCGCGTGAGGCTTGTCATTCAACCGACAAAGCTGCAAGAAGGTGGCAATGAGGTAAAATCGCCGAACTGATTGACGGTGGCGATTGGTCTTTTGAAAAAATTTCTCGGATTAGGAGAGAAGGCGATGTCTTTCGGGGCGAAACTGATCAGGATATCATCTGTTGCAATGAGTTTGTTGGCATCCTCATTGGTTGTCCCTGTTATGGCGCAGCAGAAGACTGATGCAGCGCCTGGCGGCATCAAGCTCTCAGGCGACCAACCTATCCAGATCGATTCCGACAAAGTGGTTCTGCACAATGATGCGGGCACTGCGACGTTCACTGGTAATGTGACAGTTGTTCAGGGTGCGACGCTTCTTAAAGCTGGCTCAATGATTGTTTATTACGTCAAGGGCGGCAATAAGGACGCTGCAAACGGTGAAGCATCAAAGACTTCTACAGGCGTGGCTGGTGCCGGGGCACAGGACATTGATCATCTTGAAGTCAACGACAAAGTCTATGTAAAGTCTGAAGATCAGGTTGCGACAGGTGATCGCGGTACCTTCGATATGAAGACTGAAGTGTTGGTTCTGACCGGCAGCAAGGTTGTTCTTTCACAAGGGGACAATGTGGCTGTCGGTTGCAAGCTCACTGCTCAGTTGAAAACCGGGGAAGCTCAGTTGGAGAGCTGCAAGAGCGGTCAAACAGGGCGTGTTTCTATTGTTGTAGCGCCTAAAAACGCTCAAAAGAATTAAGCCGCCGGAAGAATCATAAGTGTCCCTTTTTTCACGCAGTTCATCCAGCAAGAACGCCGCACGGCCAAACTCCAGTGTTTCACAGGAGATGCGCCCGGCTGACCCTTCAGCGGTAGATCGTATGAAAGGCACTCTTGTAGCGCGTGGAATTACAAAGAGTTACAATGGCCGTCAGGTTGTTAATGGCGTTTCCTTTGGCGTTCGCTCCGGTGAAGCGGTTGGCATCCTTGGCCCCAATGGTGCTGGTAAAACGACCTGTTTTTATATGGTGACCGGACTTGTGCCTGTCGACAAAGGCACAATTGAAATCGATGGATTCGATGTCACCACAATGCCCATGTACCGGCGCTCACGCCTTGGTATCGGGTATCTGCCACAGGAAGCCTCGATTTTTCGCGGTCTTTCTGTAGAAAACAACATCAAGGCGGTTCTTGAGGTTGTCGAAAAAGACAGACATGCGCGCGCGCAGGAGCTGGATTCACTTCTGGAAGAGTTTCACATTGCTCATCTGCGCAAGGCTCCAGCGATTTCCCTGTCTGGCGGCGAACGCAGACGTCTGGAGATCGCCCGCGCTTTGGCCTCACGGCCAAACTTCATGTTGCTTGATGAGCCTTTTGCCGGGGTTGATCCCATTGCCGTTGCCGATATCCAGCAACTGGTTCGGCATCTGACTGGTCGTGGCATCGGTGTCTTGATTACAGACCACAATGTCCGAGAGACGCTTAAGCTGATTGACAGGGCCTATATAATCCATGCGGGCCAGGTTTTGACACATGGTCGTCCGGACGAAATTATTGCCAATCCGGATGTTCGCCGACTTTATCTTGGTGATGAGTTCAAGCTCTAATCTACGGTTTTTTCTTCTCCGAAGGCATGAAATTTCATTATCTAGGCTTGGTATGAGTGAGGAATCGCATTCTCATGCGAGTTTTTCGAGCTTTTCAATTGACAAGCAAGGATTGGGCCACTTTTGTACAGCAGTAATTAAATTCCTTCTGGAGTAGCTACGTATATTATGGCTCTGTCGCCAAAACTCGATCTGAGGCAAACCCAATCTCTGGTAATGACGCCTTTGCTGATGCAGTCGATACGGCTTCTGCAGCTGACTCATATTGAGCTTGAGCAATTTATCGAGCAGGAAATCGAAAAGAACCCGTTACTGGAAAGATTAGAGATAACGGACGATGCTTTGTCATCTGGCGGCATCAATGCTCGTGCTGAAAACAATTTGGATCGGGATTACATTCGAAGCGATAGCGATATTGACGGGGGTTCGCCCGACGAAACCAGTTGGTTGACGAGTGGCGAAACGACCAGCTCAAGCTCGATGTCTGATACCTTTGACAGTTCACTTGAAAATATTTTCCCAGACGATCCGGGCAGCCATGATTTTATTGCTGGTGATCTTGCGTCTCAATGGAAGTCATCCACCGGCGATGGCTATATCTCAGTGGGCGGAGAGAACTATAATCTTGAACAGGTAACCGCTGCCCCGGTCACTATACAGGAGCATATCGGGGAACAGATCATTTTTGCGTTCGAGAGAGCAGAGGACCGATTGATCGCCGCCGTTCTTGCGGACCAGATTGATGAAATCGGTTACTTTCGCGGTGATATTGCCGAGCTTGCAGAGCGCGTGGGTTCGTCTGTCGAGCACATGGAGAAATTGCTTGTCACTATGCAGGGCTTCGAACCTGCAGGATTATTTGCGCGCAATCTTGCCGAATGTCTGCGGCTTCAATTGCGTGCCAGAAAGCGGCTCTCCCCCGCGATGGATATTCTGCTTGGTAATCTTGAATTGCTTGCCAAGCGCGATTTTCAAAGTTTGAAGAAACTGTGCCGTGTCGGAGATGCGGAAATTATCGAGATGCTTCGGGAAATACAATTGCTTGATCCGAAGCCCGGTACTGCGTTTTCCTCTGGCATCGCGGACAGTATCATACCCGATGTTCAGGTTGATCAGGCCCCTGATGGCAGCTGGCATATAGAACTCAATGCCGAAGCACTGCCCCGCGTACTGGTGAACAACAGTTATTACGCAACGATAATGAAGGCGAAAACATCTCCCGATGAGAAAACATTTCTCGGAGAGTGTATGCAAAATGCCAATTGGCTTATTCGCAGCCTCGATCAACGCGCCCAAACCATTCTTAAGGTTGCTACGGAGATTGTTCGCCAGCAGGAGCAGTTTCTTCTCCAGGGCGTTGCTTATCTTAAACCACTCAATCTGCGCAATGTTGCCGACGCTATTGGTATGCATGAATCCACCGTCAGCCGCGTCACCGCCAATAAATATATGCTTACCAAGCGAGGCGTTTTCGAACTTCGTTATTTTTTCAACGCCGCCATTGCGGCGAGTGAGGGGAGTGAGCAGCATTCCTCGCAGTCGGTCAGACATCAAATCAAAGCTCTGATTGATGCTGAATCTCCTGATTCCGTCCTTTCGGACGATACAATCGTTGAAATGTTGAAAGAACAAAATATTGAGATCGCGCGTCGGACTGTAGCTAAATATCGAGAAGCAATGAACATTGCCTCGTCTGTGCAGCGACGCCGTGAGAAAAAAGCAGAGGCTTGTGCGAACAAGGGCAATCTAAGGTCTGGATTCATTGCTTCGCCACGTGTAGGATTGCTCGCAATGGGCAAATGAACTGGGCCATTAGAAGTCCGGTCAGGGAGAACGAAGCGCTGATAATTTGCGGCAATGGAGCTGAAGCGCGCTTTATAATGGAAATAATCAGGAAAGTGAAATGTGATTGATCACCCGTATGTTTTTGCGGGATGTCTTTGCTCGATTCGAAACAACAGTGTAGATTGAATCGGGCAATGAAATCACAATGAAGGTGAGGAATCATGAGTCTGCGTGTATCTGGAAAACATATGGACATCGGCGATGCTTTCCGCGTCAAAATCGAAGAGCGGATGGCTGAAATGGTCACCAAATATTTCGGTGGCGGGTATTCTGGCCACGTTACCGTGGAAAAACAGGGCTCCCGATTCATCGCAGATTGCCTTGTACGCCTTGATACCGGAACGGTATTGCAGGCTGCTGGCGAAGCTCAAGATCCACAACTTTCCTTTGAGGCCGCCGCTGAGCGCATCGACAAGCGGCTCCGCCGCTACAAGCGCCGACTGAAGTCCCATCAGGCTCCTGGCTCAAACGGTGTTTTCGACGATGTTTCCTATCGCGTAATGGCTCCTGTGCCGGATGAAGATGAGGATATTCCGGAGGATTACGCTCCTACTATTGTTGCAGAAACATCAATGGCCTTGAGAAGCATGAGTGTTGCATCCGCGGTCGTGGAACTTGATCTGAAAGATAGTCCGGTGGTTGTCTTCCGCAACGCTGGTAGTACGCAGGTTAATATCGTATATCGCCGAGCAGACGGGAATATTGGTTGGATCGACCCATCGACAGTGGCCGATCAAGCCGTGCCCCGATAAACAAAGAACAAGTTCATGGCGAAATGAACTACCGTCCGCACCCTTGATACGTTGCGGACGGTAACTGGAAGGAAGAGAGATAATGGATCTGGGTGATCTCATTCAGCCCGACGCTGTCCTGCCCGCACTGAAAGTCAATTCCAAGAAGCAACTCTTGCAGATCATGTCGGAAAAGGCAGCCGCTTTAACCGGGTTAAGTGAACGCGAGGTTTTCGACACGGTTTTGCAACGCGAGCGCCTCGGATCGACTGGCGTCGGCAATGGCATTGCCATTCCGCACGGAAAAATCAGCAGTGTAAAGCGTATTGCCGGGGTTTTTGCCCAGCTCGATACGCCTGTTGATTTCGAAGCGCTGGACGACCAGCCCGTCGACATCGTGTTTCTTTTGTTGGCGCCGGAGAATGCTGGCGCTGACCATTTGAAGGCATTGTCAAGGATTGCCCGCATGTTGCGCGATCCTGAGCGTATCGCAAAATTGCGGACTGCTCATGATGCCGGCCTGCTCTATGAACTGCTAACATCACAGCCAGCATCGAATGCGGCCTGACAGATTTTGATATAGGCACGAAAAGCCGCCATTTGGCGGCTTTTTATTACTCTTTTCCGGTCTTTCGGCCGTAAAGTTCAAGCCGGTGATGCACAATGTCATAGCCGAGTGATTTGGCGATCTCTTCCTGCAACTTCTCAATCTTTTCTGATTTGAACTCGATCACCGCGCCTGTATCGATGTCGATCAGATGATCATGATGATCGCCATGGGCCTGTTCAAAACGCGATGGCCCGCCATTAAATGCATGGCGATGAATTGCACCCATATCTTCCAGCAAAGTCATGGTTCGGTAGACCGTCGATAGGGAGATACTATTATCGATCTCAATGGCGCGATGAAATATCTTCATCGCATCGGGATGGTCTTCCGTTGAACTTAAAATATCCAGGATAATGCGCCGGGGCCGCGTGATGCGTACGCCTGCTTTACGCAATTCCTTTTCATATTCCGGTTTCTGCTTCAAAGCCTGTTTCATGCCCGAATATGCGTCAAATCGATCCCAGTTGCAAATTTTCTCAACTGAGGAGGCATCCATATTGCTGGTCGTAAACAACAAAATCGCCGCCAACGGACTCCATTGGCGGCGATTGCGATGGTTCAATAGACAAATAAGCGGTTAGCTTGTCGTCGGTACTTCAACGGTGACTTTGTATTCACCCGACTTCTCCATCGGAATGCCGTCTTCTGGCTTTGTCAGTTTCTTGCCGTTGACTGTAACCTTCCTGGTTCCGCTGCTCAATGGTTTGACCTCGACCGTATATCTGGCGTCTCCATGGCGCAGCACAAAACTGAAGCCTTTCCACTGGGAGGGAAGCGCCGGGTCGACAAACAAACGATCAGCTTTCCGGGTGATCCCAAGAATGCCTTCTGTTGCGACGCGATACAGCCATCCAGCAGAACCCGTATACCATGTCCAGCCACCTCGACCGCGCATGGGATCGACCGAGTAAACATCCGCAGCAACGACATAGGGTTCTACACGATATGACTCGGCTTTTTCAGTATCGAGGGCGTGATTGACAGGGTTAAGCATGCTGAACCAGCGATAAGCTTCATCGGCATTGCCGAGCTTGGCCATCGCTAAAACCGCCCAGGTTGCTGCATGCGTATATTGCCCGCCATTTTCACGTACGCCGACCGGATAGCTTTTAATGTAACCTGGATCATGTCGGGTTTTGTTGAATGGAGGCGTAAACAGCTTGATGACTTGTGCTTCATCGTCGATAAGATGAGTAGAAACGGAATTCATCGCCTGTTTCGCACGATCAGGATCGCCATAACCGGAAATTACGCTCCACGATTGGGCAATTGAGTCGATCTTGCACTCATCGCTCGTCTTTGAGCCCAGGGGTGATCCATCATCGAAATAGCCACGACGATACCACTCACCATCCCAGCCATTCTTTTCAAGCGATGCTTTCAGGCTCTCAATGTGTGCCTGCCAGCGTTTTACACGTTCCGCATCTTTGTGTCGCTCAGCGATGGGCAACATATCGCGTAACGTGCTGATGAGGAACCAGCCAAGCCATACGCTCTCGCCTTTACCGTCTTCGCCGACCCGGTTCATGCCGTCATTCCAGTCGCCAGTCAGCATCAATGGCAAGCCATTGGTGCCGGTGCGGGCAACCGCAAGATCGAGCGCACGGGCAGCATGCTCGTAGACACTGACGATTTCGGCGGAAATCGTTGGCTGATAGAAGGCATCGTGCTCCGCATCTTCCAGCGCACGTCCTTCAATGAAAGCGACCTGCTCATCAAGAATGCTCATGTCGCCTGTCACGGAAGTGTAATGGGCGATGGCATAGCTAAGCCAGACCACATCGTCGGAAATCTTCGTCCGCACACCGGCCCCGGTTGTTGGGAGCCACCAATGCTGAACATCACCTTCCTTGAACTGCCGTGCTGAGACATTGAGGATCTGCTTGCGTGCAAGGTCGGGGTTGAGAATCAGCATGGACAATGTGTCTTGCAACTGATCGCGGAACCCAAACGCGCCGCTGGCTTGATAGAAGGCTGAGCGCGCCCAAATACGGCAAGCCAGACTCTGATAGGGCAGCCATCGATTGACCATGACGTTGAACGCGTCATCAGGCGTATTGACCTGCATGCCATCAAGGAAATCAGCCCAGATTGCCTTGGATGCTGACAATGTATCGTCGAAGGAACGGCCACCATGCTCGGCAAGTATCTTGCCGGCATCTTCAGCAGTCGCCGTATCACCCATATAGAAGAGCACCTCCTTGGTCTCTCCGGAAGCAAGCTCAATATCCACAGCCAGCGCCGCACAAGGATCGCCACCCGCCTCAACGAGATTGGATAGCGACTTTGCCTGAAGAACGGCAAGAGGCCGCTCTACCGATCCTAGGCTTCCGAAAAATTCGGTTCGATCAGCCGTAACGGACTGTGGCTTCACGCTGCTTGCAAAGAACGCCATCTGATTGCGCCGTTCAACGCCGTATGGATTTCGCGCAAACAGAACACCTTTTTCTGCATCATAAGATGGCACGATGAACGGCGCAGTCTTGGCGCGGACATTGCCAAGCATCCATTCAACGAAACCATAGACGCGAAGCTGTTTGGTTGATACGTCATGATTTGTAATTTTTAGACTGGACACTCTGACCGGCAAGACGGGATCAATCGTATGGGTCAGTTCAAGTTCGACATTGCCATGTTTTGAAAGGAAAGTTGAATATCCCTGTCCATGACGTGTTTCATATTGAACAGATGGATCACGCAAAACCGAGGCAGTTGGTGCAAATGCCGTGTTCTTATCAAGGTCCACAACATAGATAGCTTCGCCGGAACGGTTGATGACCGGGTCGTTCGACCACTGGGTCAATTGATAGTCGCGGCTATTCCCAGACCAGGTAAAGCCAGCCCCTTCCGCCGATACGTGGAAGCCGAAACCGGAATTGGAAATCACATTGATCCATGGTTGCGGTGTGCAGGTGAGACCACTCAAGCGCACGACATACTCGCCGCTCTTCATGTCAAAGCCGCCAAATCCGTTCCAGAATTGCAGATCATCGCCAGATATTTTGGGTGCAGCTTTGCTCAGCAATTGGCTGGGGGCCGGAACTATTCCACGCGCTTCCTCATTTTCCGTCTCGGTCAAGGCTTTGCTTCGGATATCAGAAACTGGCAGTGCTTCGGCATTCAGTTCCGTAACACGATTGAGCTGCTCCGATAGCGAGCCGTTCTGGGCATGCAGGACAATGCGGGCCGAGGCCAGCAGCGTATTGTAGCTGGCATCGCTCATCTGATCCTTGCGGACAGTAAAGATGTGGACGCGAGGTCCATATTGTCCGCCACGTGCGCGACTATTCTCGCAGATTGCCTCCAATCCACGCTGAAAATCCTGAGCATAGGAGAAAGAGCGTTCGTTGATGACAACAACATCAACGACCAGTCCTTTGGCTCGCCAATATTCATGCGCCTTCAAAATATTCCGCAGCGTTTCCATATCGGCTTCATCGTCGATACGCAAAGCAAGTATCGGGAAGTCACCTGAGATTGACATTGGCCAAAGCTCGGATTGACTGCCGAGGCCGCTCGCAATGCTGCTCGAAGGCAAGCGCAGGGATTTCTCCGGATAGATGAGATTTGTCGCCACACGCTGGAACACAGCCGCCTCATCGGGGTTGATGCCGATATGATGCAGGCGAACCTGTGAACTCGTCCAGGAAAGGGAGAATTCGCGGGCAAAGCAATCCGGATGACGGAAGCGGGCAACCACTTCCTCAAGTTCCTGGCGGTTTGGTCGCACGAGTGTCCAGAACACCAATGTGACCTTCTTGTGCGCCGGAACCCGCACACGGCAACGCAGAGAGGCGATAGGGTCAAGAACAAATCCGTGACTACCGCTTAGGGTGCTACCGTCATCGAATGCAACCGGATTATGGAGGGTGCGACCCCGACCAATAAATGCACGGCGATCGGTCTCGACCTGTACTTCACGCATTGCGCCCGAACCATCGCTAACGACATGGGCCACGTGAATATCGGGATCGTCCGCACTGCGTTTGCGGCGCGTTGCGTAAATGGCATCCCTACGTTCATCAATCTCGGTTTCCACAAACATTTTTGCAAATGCCGGATGGGCGGTATCCGTGTCGTCATTGGTAAGGACAAGCTCGGCATAGGACGTAACTTCCATGATGCGGTCCTTGGTGCCGGTATTGGTAATGACTATGCGGCGTCCTTCACCATCAGAATCCGAGGCAACAATGGTTTCCACGGTTGAGTGGATTGTCCCCGTCTCTTTGATAAACTCTGCCTTGTAATCAGTGAAGATTGTTGTGCTTTTCTCGCCGGGCAAGCGAACCGGATCGCTGGTGGCAGACCACCATTGACCGTTCTCCATGTCTCGCAAAAAGAGGAACGTGCCATAGCCGCTCTCGATGGGATCAGGCTGGAAGCGGGTGATTGCCAGGCCGTTCCAGCGGCTGTACCCGCCACCATTCGCCGTGACCATCACAGAATAATGTCCATTCGACATCATCTGGGTTGCGCGCGGGGCAGTCATCGGGTTCGGGATGTAGCGAATTGATGCTGGTTCTTCCGAGCTTTCAACAGCTTTACGCATGGGATTGTCGGCCTTCGCCTGCAATACCGGTATCTCGCGCGGAGCCTTTTCCTGCAAGAGAAGTTCAGCGGCTTCGATAACCGGATCGGCATGGAAGCGTTCGCGCATGCGACCTTCAAAGACCACATTGTTGACTGCGACGATGGACATGCCGTGATGATGCGCCATGTAATTGCGGACGATAGCGTATTCCTCGTCCTCACGAACACGCGACTTGGTGAAGTCAACCGCGTCATAGAAGCCGTATTTTCCGAGGGCACCCATCTTGCGCAGACGGTTCAGGTTCTGGACAGCAGCCGCCGGTTGATATTGGCTGGCCATAATGCTGGCATAGGGGGCCACCACATAGTTTTTGGACAGGCCACGCTTGAGACCAAGCGTCGGCACACCGAAATTGGTGTACTGATAATTCATTTCCGGATCGCGCGCATTGTAAGCCGCTTCCGAAATGCCCCATGGCAATCCCTTGGATTCCCCGTACTCAATTTGGCGCTGAACGATAAGCTTGTTGGTCTGGTCAAGCATGGAGCCGAGAGGCTCAATCATCACCAATGGCGGCATCAGATATTCGAACATTGAGCCGGACCAGGAGATCAGCGCTCCGCGCCAGCCCACTGGAACCAGCAGCCGTCCAAGCTTGAACCAATGATCGACAGGTATATCCCCCTTGGCAATAGCAAAGAGGCTGGCCAGACGCGCTTCAGACGCCAGAAGATCGTAGCAGCTTGCATCAAGTTCATTGGTTTCAACCCGGAAACCAATGGATAGCAAGCGGCGCTCTTTTCGCTCAAGGAAGGTGAAATCAGTGTCGAAGGCCAGCTGACGGGCACGCGTGGCAAGAGAAACGAGCCTTTCGCGCAAAACGTCTGTGCTTTCATGGCCGCCCATGGCATCGTCCGTATGACCTTGGCAGGTCTTGACCAACAACAAGGCCCATTCATTTGCGTCACGGCTTATCGAGGTTTCGAGTTCGCCATGCAGCTCTTCGGTCAGGCGTTGAATATCGCCAGCGAACAGCGACAGGTTGATCGTTCGCAAAGATGCAGTTTCAGGCTCTTCCTTGATAGTCGTGATTGCACGGCGGAAATTAGCCACACGCTCTTCAAGGCGGCGACGAAGAGGCCGGAGCACACGGCGATCATCGGGAATCTCGGCAATTGTTTCTTCAAGAATGTCGCTGACATCAAGAATGCCATCAAGCTCGCTCTGAAGATAGACGGATGGCGCTTCAGCCCATTTCTCCAATGCGGAAGACAAGGCTACAAGATGACCGGCAAGATTACCGCTATCCACGGCTGACACATAGAGAGGCAGCAATGGGCGAAGCGTCGTTGTCTCGTACCAATTATAAAGATGGCCGCGATACTTCTCCATTTTTTCGAGCGTGTCGATCGTATCGCCAATACGCGTCAATGTTTCGTTGAAGCTGATCCAGCCGAAGTCACGGGCGGCAACAGTTGAGAGCAAATACATGCCGATATTGGTTGGCGAGGTGCGCGTTGCGATGACGGGATAGGGGTCTTCCTGGAAGTTGTCCGGCGGAATGAAATTCTGCTCTTTAGTGACGAAAACATCGTAATAGTGCCAGGTGCGCCGCGCAAAACGACGCAGTTCGCCCTTGTCGGACGAACGGACAATCAGATCATCCAATGGCTTGGCAGACCGGCTGACGAGCCATGCAATAACGGGTGAGAAGAACCAGATTGCAGCAAAGGGAACTGCAAGCATCCAAGCACGACTATGGCCAGCAAGCGGCAAGATAAGTGCGACGAGCGCAACGATGACTGCGGGCCACATCAGTCGCGTATAATATTGCAGCGTATCGGGCGAACTTGTCTTGGCCTGCGCGGCGGCCCGCCACTCCAGAAGGTTTTTGCGCGAGACGAACAAGCGATAAAGGGTGCGCGCAATCGCATCGGCCATGAGACAGGCCATATTGGCAATGAAGGTAATGCGCAGGGCTATATCCGCAGCCCCAGCAAATATATCCGTCAAAATCGCTTGGAAATGGCCCTTGAGCGAAAGGTTCATGTCCGTTGGGACAAGATTTGTGAACAGGATCATCGTTGGTACGATGAACATGCTGAAAATCATGAAGAACTGCCATAAGGCGGCAATGCCCGGAGGCAAAAGGGTCCACGCTGCGATGGATGCCAGGATCCAGAAAATCGGCGTCAGGGAACGCCGAAGATTATCCACCATTTTCCAGCGTGTTACAGCGGTAATGCCGGGCTTGTTGCTGAAAAGATAAGGTAACAACTGCCAGTCACCGCGGGTCCAACGGTGATGACGCGAAATGTCTACATTATAGCCCGTGGGGTAGTCCTCCACGACTTCAACGTCGCTGACCAAAGCCGCACGCGCGTAGCCACCTTCAAGCAGGTCGTGGCTCAGGATTGTATTTTCAGCGATCTTGCCATCAAGAGCCAGCTCGAAGAAATCAATGTCGTAAAGACCCTTGCCGGTGAAGGTGCCTTCACCGACAACATCCTGATAGACGTCGGAAACGGCAAAGACATAGGGATCAATACCGCGGTTGACGGAGAATACACGTTGCAGGAATGAGGCATCGTCGCCGGTCGTCAACGATGGCGTTACGCGTGGTTGAAGGATTGCGTAACCGCTTACAATACGGCCAGCCTTCTCGTTGAAAATCGGACGGTTGAGGGGATGGATAAGCTTGCCGGCGAGTCGGTTGACCGAGTCTGGCGTTAGACGTGTATCTGAGTCCAGCGTCATCACAAATTTGATGTCGGTCGGAACTTCTTCGTTGGACGGGAAGTATGTCGTATCCTTGTCACCACGCAAAAGCAGATTAAGCTCATGCAGCTTACCGCGCTTGCGCTCCCAACCCATCCAGCGGTTTTCCTGAGCATTGAAAAGGCGCTTGCGATGGAGAAGGAAAAAGCGTGGGTTGCTTTGTGTATAATGGTTGTTTAGCGCGGTGATCTTTTCACGGGCGTAATCGAGAATATCCAGATCGTCGTCGCTCTGTTCGACCTTGCTGTCTGCCCAATCGGTCAGCAGCGCGAAATAAACTTCCCCACGCGGATTGGTCAGATAGTGAACTTCGAGATTGCGGATATGCTCATCAACAGAATCGCGCGAAGTGATTAATGTTGGCACGGCTACGAGGGTTTTCGCCTCCAAAGGCAGGCCGTTTTTGTATTCAAAGCCAATCAGCCGCGTGGGCGGCATAAACATCGGGATGATCCAGTTTACAAAGCCATTGGCAGTTTCCATGGTCGGAAAGACGGCAAGGATCGTAAACAAAAGAACCAGATCACTGGGCAGGCCAGCGCGGGTCAGCCAGTAATGAACAACCATCAATATGGCGATCGAAAAGATGGAGGCTGGAACCCACAGGCCCGCTAGGCCAAGATTGCGATAAAAACGAACCCAACGCAGAATGAGTGTCGGTGTGTAACCGCAAACTGCCTCAAGCTCCGGCCTGCCGTCTCCCGCAAGATAGTAGCCCACATCGCGTTTGCGTTGTTCGGGAACACCACCCTCATCGCCGGTCTGTTCGGCGCTTTTATGGGCAAGTTCAAGAGCGGCCTGTGTAATGTCATTTTCGCTCTTGCCGGAACGGCGGGCGATTTTTTCGATAGCCACGCGATAGGCATTGCGCGAATGAAAATCCAGCGCATCAAAATTCGAGTTTTCACGCAGCACAGCGTCGACGCCGCTGACCGTTTCAAACCATGTGATCCAGTCAACATCGTCAATCGCCTTCAAGCTGCGAATGAGGTTGCCCATTGTGACGCCGCCGGTGGACTGGCGGGTATGTTCTTGAATGATTGCGTCTTCGGCATCGCTGCCGTTCTTTTCCAACACTTCTTCCAGCCACGCCACCGCGGCACCGGAATGCATCGCACCCCCACGCAGGCGATAAAGCAGATGGGTTGCGAAGGTACTGTCACGTGCTGCGGTGGTATACTGCTCCAGCAGCTGGGGCAGCGTATCCTTTTCCGCATTCAACGTAATTTCATCAGCAACGCTATTGGCAAAGGCACGCATGCGCCGTGCGCGTTCGACGCGCAAGGACAGGCGGCGCGCGTTTTCAATCAGGATGAAACGAACGGCGGAGGGCAGGGCCCATAACTCACCAATATGGAGGGGTTCGACCGTTTGAAAACCCTCGACAATGGCGCTGAGGCTGTTCAACGAGAACTGGCTGTCGGTGTGGGCGACATAGAGCCAGGCGAGCGCCATCACGCGCGGTATGCCGGTGTTGCTGACGAGCGAGGGCAGTTGCCGGATGAACTTCTTGGGCAGATCGCGCTCGACCTGCTGGATGTTTTGGTCAACGAGATAATAATTATCGAGCAGCCATTGGGCCGCCGGGGTAATGGTTTCGCCTTTGCGGGCGGCTGCATCCGAAGACCTGTAAGAATGTAAGATCAACCGCGCGTTCTCAACGGTTCTCTGCTCGAAAACCATTGGCTCATAATCGGGCAGGCGGACGTCTTCGCCCTTGGCTACCCTTGCTCCCAGATCCCTTAAATCATCAATTGACTTATAATGTGCCCGGATCGGGTTTGGCTGGACAGAAAAAATCTGACCGACGGTTTTCTTCTGAGATGCGAACGCTGGAAAAAAGCTTAATGAGGGCATTTGCTTCGTTTCGGTTGGAAGAAAAAAATCTTCGGGATTGTAATATAAGACAGCATTTTACGATCTAATCGGTTCAGAGCAATGACGCTATCATCACTTTATCTCTTATCGATCAGTTTTGATGAAAATGAGTCAGAATGCCATAACGAATTATGTTTGGCCGCCGGGATAATCGGCAATGATAAATAAAATGACTCTGAAATCGCTAAAGGACAAAAATGTTCTGCAAACAATAAAGCCGGAATGCGAGCATTCCGGCTTTTGTTGTGCGGGTTAGGCGGTTTTTTGAAATACGCGCCAGTGCTTTGGCAAGAATGCCAGTGGCGATCCCACCTTTGCGGAATGATCGGCCGGAATTTCGATTTCGACGCGGCTGTCGGTTCCGTTGATTTCAAGTTCGACGCGACGCGTCGCGCCCACACGCCGACTGGCAATCACTATTCCATTGATACCCGTCTTCGAATCGCTCAGCAGGCCCACATCATGAGGGCGGAAATAAAGCACGCCTTTGCCGTCAGCCTGATCACTTTTCAGGTCAAGTGCCTCACTCCCGAGATGAAGCAACCCCGCCTTGACACTCACATCAAGCGAACTCGACTCGCCGATGAAACTGTAGACAAAAGGCGAGTTAGGGCGATCATAAACTTCATCAGGTGTGCCGACCTGTTCAATTTTACCTTGGCTCATCACGACAACACGGTCAGCAAGTTCGAGGGCTTCATCCTGATCATGTGTAACGAAGACAGTGGTATGTTTTGTCTTGTCATGTATTTCACGCAGCCAACGACGCAGTTCCTTGCGAACCTTGGCGTCGAGCGCACCAAACGGTTCATCCAATAGCAGAACACGAGGCTCGATCGCCATGGCGCGGGCCAAGGCAACACGTTGGCGCTGCCCGCCGGAAAGCTGTGCAGGGTAGCGCTTTTCAAGACCGGATAGTTGGACGAAATCCAGAAGCTCGGATGAGCGCCTGCGAATTTCTTCTTTGCTTGGGCGATTGGCCTCTGGCCGGACTTTCAGGCCGAACCCGACATTATCGATGACGGTCATATGGCGGAACAAAGCATAATGCTGGAAAACAAACCCGACATTGCGTTCCTGTACCGATTTCAGCGAGGCATCCTCGTCGCCAAAAAAGACTTTGCCCTCTGTTGGGGTTTCAAGGCCTGCAATCAGGCGCAGGAGCGTTGTTTTTCCCGATCCCGAAGGACCGAGCAATGCAATAAGCTCGCCCGAATTTATAGCCAATGACACGTCGTGCAGCGCCGGAAACCGGTCAAACTCCTTGCGCACACCACTCACTCGAACTTCCATAAATATTCCCCTTAGTGTCCGCCAGCAGCGCGAAGTTCCGCCCCGTATCGCAACTCCAGCAGAGTCTTGAGAACGAGTGTCACCAGTGCGAGCAGCGCAAGCAGTGAAGCCACTGCAAAAGCAGCAACAAAATTATATTCATTGTAGAGAATTTCCACATGCAGCGGCATCGTATTTGTCAGGCCGCGAATATGACCAGACACGACAGACACTGCACCAAACTCTCCCATTGCCCGGGCGTTGCATAAAAGCACGCCGTAGAGCAAGCCCCATTTAATGTTGGGAAGGGTGACATGCCAGAATGTTTGCCAGCCATTCGCGCCCAGCGACAAGGCAGCTTCCTCATCCGTTGTTCCCTGGTCCTGCATGAGCGGAATCAGCTCACGCGCAACAAATGGAAAGGTAACAAACACCGTTGCCAGAACGATGCCCGGAACAGCGAAAAGCACTTCTATGCCATTTGATTTCAACCATGGCCCAAGAGCGCTTTGCGATGAAAAGAGCAGAACGTAAACCAGACCGGAAATGACCGGCGACACAGAAAATGGCAGATCGATCAATGTCGTCAGAAATGCCTTGCCTTTGAATTCGAACTTGGCAATGGCCCAAGCGGCGACGACGCCAAAGACAACATTCAACGGAACGGCAATTGCTGCGACCAGCAAGGTCAAGTGAATGGCAGCAAGCGCGTCAGCCTCAGCAAAGGCGGTAAAATAGGCCTCTGGACCTTTGCGAAAGGCTTCAACGAAGACGGCAATCAGCGGCAGAAGCAGAAAGACGCCAAGAAAGCCCAAGGCAATAGCGATCAGTACAAGTCGTGCTGTGTGGCTTTCTGTTGTCGCCGGATGCCATGCCTTGGCCGGGCTGCTTATTGTGGGCAAATCATGCGCCATAGCCATACCTCCTGCGGCTCCATGCCTGAATGAGATTGATCACCAGCAGCATAAGAAAGGAAATGGATAACATGATTGTCGCAATGGCTGTGGCACCTGCATAGTCAAATTCCTCAAGCCGGATGACAATCAGCAGGGGCGCAATTTCAGAGACATAGGGCAAGTTGCCAGCGATGAAGATCACAGACCCATATTCCCCGACAGCGCGGGCGAAGGCAAGTGCAAAGCCGGTAAGGATGGCTGGTTGCAGGCCGGGTAGCAATATGCGCGTTATGGTTTGAAAACGGGTCGCCCCAAGCGTCGCGGCAGCCTCTTCAACTTCTTTACGTATTTCTTCCATGACGGGCTGTACAGTGCGAACAACGAAGGGAAGACCGATGAAAATCAAAGCGATAATGATACCCAGTGGCGTGAATGCCACTTTGATACCCAAGGGTTCGAGCCATTTTCCAATCCAGCCATTCTTGGCATAAAGGGCTGTGAGCGCGATGCCTGCTACTGCCGTTGGTAAAGCGAAAGGCAGGTCGACAATAGCATCAATGATCCGGCGGCCTGGAAAACGGTAGCGCACAAGAACCCAAGCGACGATAACGCCAAAGACGACATTGATCAGCGCGGCAATAAACGAGGTACCAAAGCTGATTTTCAACGCATTGATAGTACGTGGGTCAATGGCAACATTAAAGAAACCGCCCCAACCCAAAGCGGCAGAGCGCCACACGAGGCCCGCCAGCGGAATAAGGACGATCAATGCAAGGTAGGCAAGCGTGAAGCCAAGTGTCATTCCAAATCCGGGAATGATACTTGGCCTCTTGAACCTGTATGGAGTCATAGGGCAACTCCATTTCGGTTTGGCTGCCAACCTGTTTTTACAAGGTTGGATTTCATGGTTTTACTGCTTCGGCTTGTAAATCTGGTCAAATGTTCCGCCATCTCCAAAGTGATAGGGCTGTGCTTTGGCCCATCCACCGAAGATAGGATCATCGATTGTCACCAGTTTCAACTCCGGCAGTTTCTTCAAAAGTTCTGCGGGAACAAGGCTTGGCTCGCTCGGACGGTAAAAATGCTTGGCAGCAAGCCTCTGGCCTTCTTCCGAGTAGAGATATTGCAGATAGGCTTCAGCTACCTTTCTGGTTCCCTTGGCATCGACATTCGCGTCAACGATGGCGACTGGCGGTTCGGCAAGAATGGACTGCGGAGGAACAACAATATCAAATTTGTCAGCGCCGAATTCGTCCAGTGAAAGATAAGCTTCATTTTCCCAGGCAAGGAGTACATCGCCAAGTTCGCGCTGCGCAAAGGTTGTGGTTGAACCACGAGCGCCGGTATCGAGCACTGGAACATGTTGGAACAGGGTGGCGATATAATCTTTGATTTTGGCTTCGTCGCCACCAAACTGGCCGTTGGCCCACGCCCAGGCAGCGAGATAGTTCCACCTTGCGCCGCCCGAAGTCTTTGGATTCGGCGTAATGACCTCAACGCCATCCTTGATCAGGTCACCCCAATCCTTGATGCCCTTTGGATTGCCCTTGCGTACAAGAAAGACAATTGTGGACGTGTAAGGAGCGGAGTTGTGAGGATATTTTGCGCGCCAGTCCGGATTAATTTTCTTCGTGGCAGTGGCAATCGCGGAAATATCACTTTCGAGCGCGAGTGTTACGACATCGGCATCCAAGCCATCAATGACGGCACGCGCCTGTTTGCCTGAACCGCCATGCGATGTCTGTATGGTAACAGTTTCGCCCGTGTCTGCTTTCCATTTGGCTGCAAAAGCTGCGTTGAAATCCTTGTAGAGTTCACGCGTCGGATCGTAGGATACGTTAAGCAGCGTAGTATCCGCCAAGGCGACAGACATTGGCTGGAGCGCGACTGTTGCCATAAGCAATACAGTTGCGAAGGCTATTGATATTCGGGAATTCTTCATGCCTGCCTCCGTGTGGTTTGAAACCGAAGCGTAGCAGAGCCCTTGAAAATGGGGCGTTAGAAAGAATTCCTTTTATATGGGAAAATTAGAAAACCCTACCGCAGAATCATAGTCTATAGAAATAGTCGTCTATAATTCCGTTAACCCAGTTCTGCGGCGAGAAAGCACGACTGGATCTCGGGTGAGACCCAGTCCAAGGGCTGGCTATTTGCGAATAGTCAGCTGCACGGGCGTTGCGTCCGCAATCTTGACATAGTTGGTAAGCTCGGCGCTCGTTGTATCGGCCTTTTGTGTTTTTATAGGCATTACAAAAATCGCTGCGGTCAGAAGCGCTGTTGCAGCTACGGATAATTGTCGCTCCCGGCGTGAACTGATGATCATGATCTCTCCCCTTTCTTAGTGATAGTTGGCCCGCACAGGGCGGGAAATTATGTCGTCGATCGCAGATTTAGGAATGGGCAAAAGCACCTGATCCAGTTCTGCGAGTGTTTCGGCAAATGCGATTGCAGCATTCTCGACTTCCTCATGACGGGAAGGACATACAATTGCATTGAGGCATGTTCTTGCCGCAACCATGTCGCAATTTTGAAGGCCGGCAATAAGCCCAAGCATCATGCATTCCTCCCGGCAGACATGATGAGAGCCAAAGGGAAATGTCTTTAGCGGACATAAAGCGCAGTGGCGCAATGTGCGAATGAAATAGGATAATTCGGACAAAGCACGGTTGCCATTACGGTTTCCGAGAATCTCGCTATAGAGACCATAGGCCATTTCCCAGGCGACCACGGAACCGGTTTCGAACCCCGCAGTCCAGCGGCGATAGCCTTCCAGCACCAATTTTTCCGGTGCCCGATCGAAATAACAGCCCGTATGGTTCTGGACTTCAGACAAACGCGGAAACATTACGACCTCCATCTTGCTCAATAGCGCTGGCAAGAGCGAACGGACTACCGTCAAACAGGCACGATAGCTGTCGTGGAAATTGGTTATAGGTCCTCGCAGTGGTGGAGGACGAACGCCGAAGTAAAAAGACCACGCTTTGGCGCGGCAGAAAAAGACCAACCATAAGGTCCTCCAATCGAACGGGTTCAAGGCCCAGACATCAAAGGGATGTACTCACTGTACACTTGTATAAAGGCTGCCGAAAATTCGGAAGTCAACAGAATATTCTCAAAACAATCAAAAATATCAATAACTTAGAATAATTCTAGGAAATTATGAGTTTTTTAGTATACAAATGTTCCAAACCTGTCAATTGCAGGAAAACTATCCTCTCCGATTTAGGGGAAAAGACAGCTCTCCTGCTAAAGTAATTCCAGCAAAAGTGGGAACCGGTTTTAGCAATCGGAATTGCGTAAAAAACAAAGAGATAGAGCATTGAAGGCGACTCCGTTTTCGCCGGAAATGCCCTAGTAATTTTGTTGGTCCATTAACGATCAACCAGCGACAAGCAGCTTCAGCTTTTTCAAGGCAACAGCAGAATCTTCCTTGTAGTCGATTGTGCTTTTCAGGCGCGAATCGCGGTCAAGTAACATGATGGAAGCTGTATGATCCATCGTGTAATCTCCGTCTGCGGTCGGTACCTTCTTGGCATAGATACGCCAGCTTTTGACCAGTTTTGCGACCTCTTCCGGATTGCCAGTAATACCGGTTATCCGGTCCGTAAAGGCTGCGGTATAGCCCTTCATCACTTGCGGAGTATCGCGTTCCGGATCAACGGATATGAAGAAAACGCGCAAATCCTTGCCTTCGTCCCCAAGGGTATTCAGCCAGCCAGACAATTCGAAAAGTGTTGTCGGACATATTTCTGGGCAATGGGTGAAGCCGAAGAACAGGGCTGTCGGATGGCCCTTGAAGGCTGCCTCGGTGATGGGCGCGCCATTCTGGTCAATCAGGTTAAAAGGCGCGCCAAGTTCAACCGATTTTGGCGTGCTGGACTGACGAGCGCTGATATAGGTCAGAACCAGAAAGATCGAAAGGGCAGCGATTGCTGCCCACAAACCATAGCGAACAAAGCGCATATTCATCAGTTGTGCTCCATGCCGGCAGCATTAGCAGCGCCGACCATAAACTGGACTTCGACCTTGCCTGCTTTGGCAAATTCCAGCGTAACCGGAATCATATCGCCTTCCTTTAATGGCTTGACGATATTTATGAACATGAGATGCAATCCGCCCGGGGCGAGTTCAGCACTTCCACCGGCGGGAATTTCCAGCCCATTCTCTAGCTGGCGCATCTGCATGACATTGCCGTTCATCGTCATTTCATGCACTTCAACACGTTCTGCGGCAGGTGTCGAGCCACCAATCAGGCGGTCTGGTTCGCTGGCGGCATTGTCGATTTTGAGATAGCCACCGCCTACTTTTGCTCCAGGAAGGGTAGCGCGGCTGAAGGCATTGATGAGGGTCAGGTTTCCAGCCTTCACCGGCTCCATACCTTCCTCAGACATGGATGGATCCGCCTGACCCATCTTGGAATGGTCATGAGCCATGGCCGAAAATGACAATGATGTTGCAAAAACGGCCAGAAGAGCGGTTCGGAGGATTTTCATAGAGTATCTCCAATTCATTTTGTTACGAGAAAACACGTTTCAGGGGAGAGGGAATGCGGGTGACCAGCTGATCAATCACCAGCATTGCAAGGATGACGAGGCCAGTAAGCGGAAAGGCAATGCCAAAACCAAGAATCACAATCGTCAGCGTGACAAAGACGCTGGTTTTCGATGGCATGGGCGGAACGCCCAAGCGACCTGACGGACGGCGTTTCCACCACATGACAATGGCGGTGACGGACGTCAGCACGATGGCAAGACAGGTCAGCAGCATAACAATCTGGTTGGCTAGCCCCCAATATTGACCCATATGGACGCCAATGCCAAACTCCATGGTTTTTCCACCGATGCCATAATCGGAAAACTTGATATCAATCAATGGTTTGCCCGTATAGCGATCATAGTGAATGGTACGCTGGAAGGCGATATCATCAGGGAATATGGCAGCGGTATAGACACCTTTCTTGCCTTTAGGCAGAGAGACTTCGAAGCTGGGAGTCATGCCCGCTTCATTGGCCTTGGCGACGATCTGGTCGAGGGTGACGCTCTTGTCTTGAGTGCCTGGCGTGGATGTCGGCACGGGAGCATTTTCTACAGTCCAGCCTGGATGATCGACAACATTTTTGGTCGGCTCTGCGGAGACCGGAACATCGTCCCAAAGCTGGGTTGGATAGCCTATGCCAGCGCTGGCAAGTGTGGCATTGACCTGCTCACCCCAATAGCCCGACCAGGGCAATCCGGAGATAGCAAGAAAGAAGATCAACGCACCGGCGGAGGCACCTGTGACCGCATGGAGGTCGCGCCAGAACACGCGTTTTGACGGGGTACCGCGCACGCTGACAACGCCGCCACTTTGCTTTCGAGGCCACCACAAATAGAAGCCCGTAACGACAAGAATGAGGGCAAGTCCACCGACTGCTTCGATTATCCTATTGAAAACAAAGCCAAAATATTTGAGGCTATGTATGGTCCTTACAACGCGGTTAAATTCATTTTCGACCGCAACAGTGTCAAGAACAGTCCCATTATACGGATTGACGAAGACGAGCATATTTTCAGTAGCGGTGCCGACAGTGACGCGAACCGAATGCGAAGGATCCGCAGGCACCCTGTAGCGAACAATTTTTGAGCCGGGTATAGCGGCCTTTGCATGCTCGGCAAGGACCGAGGGAGCCAAGGTTTCGCCCATGGGTTCAACAATATTACGATAGGCAAAGACCGTATTATCGATCTCGTCTTTAAACAGATAAAGCCCGCCTGTAACGGCAAGATTGATCATAAAGGGGATAACCAGAAGCCCCGCAAAGAAATGCCAGCGCCACACGGCGCGATAAAGAGATATGCTGATATTTTTAGGCTTTTCGCTGGCCTCGGCAAGAACAGCCATAATGATTCCAATCGTCTGACGGCCAAAGGGAATGGACCCGCGCGATACGGGACCATAGTCAAGCGCCAAAGGGCGCAAGTGCTATCAGGCGAAAGGGGGAGCTTGTGGCGGAGCCGAAGGCGGATAGGCGTGCCGGGCAATAAGGGCCGCCTCGCGTTTAATGGCAAGTGATTGTAATGGTTGAAGTTTCAAGCCTATAACCATAGAAGGTACAGGCAATATGACTGAGGAGACGAGGCGGCAAGCCTCACAACCATTACCATGCCAGGAGTTGTTGTGATGGTCTTTTTCATCGCCAGTATCGGTCAGGCAAAGCACCGGCAAAGAGCCGTCCGGAAGCGTATAGGCAGACAGGTCCACCGGAACTGGGGCAGCGGAAATGGGCTGATGGGCAAAGGCAACAAATACGAGCGCCAATGCGCAAAGCATGCGCACCGCCATCCGCCACTTGTTCCAAACTTTGCGCATTATCGCCTCGTTAGACAGTCTGCCGTTTTCATAGCTGCACTTTTCACGAAAAGCCATGCGGCAAAGAGGATACAGCTAGCAACAGCCAAACTACACGCGAAAATTGCAATTTTTCCGCAAAAAACGCCGATTCTTCTGGCAATATTACCGGACTTGTCTGGAACTGACACTCGTGAGACGAGCGTTTCAAACCGCAAAACTGCCGTGCAAGCTCATTCGCGTTTTGCAGATTTCATCTCCCCGATGATTTATCGCTACTTTAGTTGCCTATCTCCATCTGGCGTATCTTCATTTCAACAGGACAATTTAATCCACATCCAGCCTCATCACACAATCGGCAAAGATGGTCAGATTGATTGCGATCGAGAGACATGCCATCGAGCATTTCAGATACGAGACGGTGCAAAATGTCTTGATCTGGCGGCGAGAGTTTGACAAGCGCATTTTTGAGTACTGCTTCTCTGGCATCAATGAGCTTGTCGCGTAAGCGCCTGCCTTTCGGCGTAAGGCGGGAAGTTACCTCGCGTCTATCCTCACCGGGTGCTTTGATAATTAGTCCGGCACTAACAAGCGTCTCAACTGTTCGAACCATGACGGAATGGCTCAATCCTGCGATCACCGCTATTTCCCGGATTGTGAGATTGGGATGGTGACCCAAGGCAACCAATGTCGCGCAGCCAGCGGTTCCAATTCCACTGGACGTCTGTACCGCCTCAAGCTGGGCATCAGCCAATGCCAAAGATAGGGCTCCCAGTAAATTAATCAGTTGTAGATTCATCGGTGCTCATATATATGTGTGTTGAATACATTTATTTCTGATATTGCCACATTTTCATTTTAAATGACAGGGGTGTCGTATGAGCGAAATAAATCAAGCACGATATGTACCCACTCTATCAGCGAATGATTACTACTGTAGTTCGAGATATTCTGACGAATTGAATGCGATTTTCAATAAGCAATGGATTTACGTGCTTCATGCTTCTCAGCTCCCCGACAAGGGAAGCTTTGAAACCTTTAATATCGGTGACAAGCCCATATTGATCTCGCGTGGCGCGGATGACGTCATACGAGCTTTCTATAATGTATGCGTTCACCGGGGCCATATTCTTGTCCAAGGGAGCGGGAAAGCTACACACTTCACGTGCCCATACCACGCTTGGACTTACCATTTTGACGGGCGTCTGAGAGGTGCACCTGGCGTCGCAAATGTTGGAGATTTGCCCAAGTGCAATCAGCAGTTAGTCAGCGTCGAAACAAAGGTAACGAACGGATTTATTTTTGTTCGCTTGGAGCCCGGTGAAGACGATTTCGAGAAAAATTATGGAAGGTTTTTCGACGAACTCAGAGACCGTTTACCGGCGTTGAATAGACTCCATTTTGCTAAAAGATTTGTTGCCGAGGTCGATGGCAACTGGAAAATTATGGTGGAGAATTACCTTGAGTGCTACCACTGTATTCCCACACATGAGGCTCTGTCGGATCTTATGTGCATCAAAGACTACCGGTTTCAACAATCGGAGTATTACCTTTCCACTTGGGCGCCAGCCGGCCGTCCAGACAATAAGGCCTATACCTATACGTTGAATGAAGATTCTCAGAGGGCGTTTTCTGGCTGGTGGTTGTGGCCGAATACAACATTCAACATTTTTCCGGGCCAGCAGAACCTCTTAGTGTTTCATATGCTCCCGTTATCCTCCGAGCGGTCCATTGGTTACTGTGATTACTTTTTCATCGACGGAAAAGTCGATGCTGAAGCCGGAGCATTGATGGAGTGGGAGGGAAACGTCCTCGAAAAGGAAGATAATGACCTGATTGTTTCAGCACATAAGGGCATGAAATCCAATGCCATTCGAAATGGAGTTTTCGTGATCGATGGCGTTAGACAGTACCTTTCAGAAGGCCCACTTGCTCACTTTAACGAGCTTGTCCAACGGACCTTAGATGGTACAGGGCCCAAAAACTAACTTTGTGATCATGCTGGCTTGCTGCCGCCTCGGGAGCGGCGCAGCAACCTTGTCTATAATTGTGAAGGAGCCACCTGCAACACAGTCAGTTGGTCGTATCTCCTGCGCTTTATATAAAATAATGGAACTTCTCTATTTGGC
>UCNP01000061.1 GCA_900473335.1 Hyphomicrobiales bacterium
AATGTCGATTCAGCCTAGGGCACTCCTGTCGAAATACCCTAACTCATTTAAGCATCATGCTGGGTGGGAAACCGGTTCCAGCTTTTGCTGGAGTTTGTTACGTAGTTGAGTTGGGGTTAGAGCAAGTTTTGTGGACAACCACTTTGTCAGGCAGCTTCGTCCGATGGATAAACATCGACCTTTCTACCTTCCGCGTGGATTGTCTCGTCATCCGAGAAACAGAATTGGCTCCGTATAGACGAAATTTGCTCTAAGATGTCTACACATATAGATGTGATCACAGCCATAACCAAAAGCTATATGACCAGATTTGGCCTTGTTCAGCGCCTCATAGGCATTTTGAAGGTAAATATAGTCTCTTCTTTCGTTGAAACCGCCTTCAATGTTCCGCCATGCTCGCGCGCAATCTCAGAAGCTATGTACAGACCAAGCCCCAACCCCTGTTGGCTTGGACGAGCATTGCCCCGAAAGAAGGGGATAAAAAGCTGTTTTAGCGTGTCCGGCGCAATGGGATCGCCACTATTGGCGACTGAAAGCTCGAACATACCGTCCGAAATGCTGGCATTGATATGAATAACGCCATCGGCTGCGCCGTGAGTAATGGCATTGCCAAGAAGATTTGACAGCAATTGCCCTATCCGCCCACGGTCGCATTTTACCGGATCTTCGAAATCAAGCTTTGCTTCAATCGTCTGCCCAAGCCCGACAGAAACCAGCTCATCAATCACTTGAACGAGAACCGGCTTCAAAGGCTCGTCAGTATTAATGACAAGCGACAGGCCGCTTCCGAGCCGAGCACGTGCCAGATCAAGCACATTATCAATGAGGCCGGACATGCGCACGACGCTGCCACGGATCAGATTGACAACCTTGTCAGCCTGCTCATTCAAGGGAGTGCGCTGAAGCAAGCGCGTTCCGGCATCAATTGAAGCCAGAGGATTGCGCAAATCGTGACCAAGAACCGCGATGAACTGTTCCCGGAATTCGGAAATCTTGCGTTCATCGACAAGGGCAGCCTGTGTTGAAGCAAGGCGATCATTTGCATCAAGGTGAAATGCAATAAGCTCCGCGAAAAGCTTGAACATTCCGATTGTACCGGGATTTTTAAGTTGCATCGGCCGCGGATCGATTGCGCATAGGGTGCCGAAAAACTTGCCACCCGGAAGAATAATCGGCATGGAAATATAGCTTTGGAAACCATATTTTGCTGGTGTGTGATGACCTTTATAGAGCGGATCAAGCGTGACTTCGTCGATAACGATAGGCACATGCGAATCGCGAATCTCATCGCAAAGCGTGGTTCGCACATTAAGCTCACCACCGGGCTTGAGACCGAAATTGATCGAATCGACCACCTGACAAATGACCCACCGATCTTCCGTCACGCGGGCAACAGCCGCAAAGCCCATTCCGGTCGTGCGGCACACCACATCAAGAATAGAAGGGACGGCGCCAATGCGATTAACCGCATCAATATCTGCCTGAAATTCAGGGTTTGGCGTAAAGTCCAATGTGTTCGTGTCGTTCAATAGTCCAGCTCCAAGCCCTGCAAATGCAAGACTACTCAGGACTATACGGTTTCACACGCAAGCAGAAGTTGTTTTTCCGCTTGCGTGCGCAACTGCAACAGTTTGCCGCTTGGAAGATTCGCTTTTTATTTGGAATCCAGCTTGGTCAATATCTCATAGGCAGCGCTGATCCGCTCCTCATTGGGATAATATCTGTTTGCGAGGATCACGATACCGATCCTCTTTTCAGGAACAAAGGCCACATAGGCACCGAAACCATTGGTTGAGCCGGTTTTATTGATCCAAACATCATTACGCGGTGCCGATGGTGGATCGAGGCGTTCAACAGGCACTGGCTTTGAGGAAAGTTCTCTGGAATTGCCGTAGCGAAGATCATCAAGCGAGGCGGGATAGGCATATTGCTCCCATAATAAATCCTGGGTCATTTTACCGACCTTGAAATAGCCCGCATGAGTATCGGCAATGGCTTGTTGCAGCTTGCCGTCCAATTTGACCATGTTCATATTGGCCTGCATGTAACGAACAAGGTCCGTTGCTGTGGTCTTCACCCCATAGGCCTCTGCAGACAAAATGGCCTTGCTGACGCGCACGGGCTTGTCGTTGCTCTTATAGCCAAAAGCATAATCTTTCATTTTGCTCTTAGGCACATCGATATAGGTACTTGAGAGGCCAAGCGCCGGGAAGAGCTTACCCTCCATCAGGGAAGCAAAGTCCTTTTTCATGGCGTTAGCAGTGATGACGCCAAGCATGCCAATGCTGGGATTGGCGTAGGTGCGCATAGTGCCGGGTTCATAAGCGGGCTTCCAGTTTTTCAGATAAGTCATCATCTGATCGTCATTCTTCACATCATCCGGCACTTGCAAGGGGAAACCGCCCGGCGTGTGTGTCGCCAGTTGAAACAGCTGAATCTCACCAAATTCAGTGCCTTGCAATGCGGGAAGATATTTGCTGGTCGTATCTGACAGGGAAAGCTGACCATTAACCTGCGCATAGGCGGCAAGCGTGGTGGTGAATGTTTTGCTGATCGACCCAACTTCAAAAATCGTATTGGCCGTTACAGGCTTGGCGGGTTTTTTCGAGGCAAGGCCATAATTGAAAATATAGGAGTTGCCGCCCGAAATAACACCAATTGCCATGCCCGGAATATTGTACTTTTCCATGACGGGCTGAATTGCGGCATCCACCAAAGGTTTGATTTGGGCAGCATCATCTGCGGCATGGCCAAGCATTGGGAAGGCGCAGGTCACAAATAGAGAAGCTGTCAGAACCGCAGCATTTTTGGGTATCATTATGGAAATTCCTTGTGTCGATCATCGCTGATGACGAAATATTTATTGGCACTGTGATGTGAAGACAAACGATGATATCTGGTATCTGACATAAGAAAAACTAGGTCAGCAATGGTTCGCCCCTTTCTTCCCCTCAATGGACTTCGCGCCTTCGAAGCCTCCGCGCGGCATCTGAGCTTCACACGGGCGGCAATCGAACTTTTCGTAACGCAAGCGGCTGTCAGCCAACAGGTGAAAAGCCTTGAAGCCCGGCTTGGCGTGCAGCTTTTCCAACGTCTTCCGCGCGGATTGAAGATCACGGCTGAAGGCGAAGCCCTGCTGCCTGTTGTGACCGGCTCATTTGATCAATTGGCAAATACGCTTGAGCGGATCGAGGGCGGCCATGTGCGTGAGCTGCTTTTTCTGGGCGCCGTCGGCACCTTTGCCGTCGGCTGGTTGTTGCCACGACTGCCGGATTTCCAGCGCGAATTTCCTTTTGTGGATGTGCGGCTTTCGACCAACAATAATCGCGTGGATACGGCGGCAGAAGGGCTGGATTACGCAATAAGATTTGGTGACGGCTCCTGGCATGGAACAGAGGCCACGCGTCTTTTTGAAGCGCCACTTTCACCGCTTTGTATTCCCGAACTGGCCGAAAAGCTGCGCGAACCGGCAGATCTTGCCAATCAACCCTTGCTGCGCAGCTATCGCAAGGATGAATGGAGCCGTTGGTTTGATGCAGCGCAGGTGACCGCCTCGCCGCAAGCCAATAAGGGCATTGTGTTTGATTCATCCCTCGCCATGATGGAAGCGGCGCTGCAAGGGATCGGTATTGCGCTTGCCCCGCCCTTGATGTTTTCGCGGCATCTTTCATCCGGTGCGATCAAGCAACCATTCCAGACGTCCATATCGCTGGGGAGCTATTGGCTGACGCGGCTGCAATCCCGCCTCCCCACCCCGGCAATGGAAGCATTTTCCGGATGGATCAAGACGCAAGTCTAACGGCGATCAGCTATTATTCGCATCTTGCCACGGATCGGCGAGAAGACAGACATCTTCGCCAGCACACCAAACCGAGCCCGGCTCGTGGCTGGTTGCACTTTCAGCAAAATGGACAGCCGATTCCTGATCAACGAAGATGCCGCCCACAAGCTTTTTACGATCACAAACGACCCAGCTACCATCAAGATTTCTGCCGACGAGGAACCGGCAGGCTCCGATCCCCTTGGGCATGTTTTCAAAAAAATGTTTCATCTGTTTATGCCGAACTGAACCGGCGATCCTGTTGATCGGATGATTGGTCACACACGCCAGGCTAAAGTGGGAGGAGACAGATAGGTCACCTTGCCCATGTCTGAACCCATATGGTCCAATGCCTGCCGGATTTTCGCCGCCGTATCAGCCTCAACAGGGACAAGCGGGAGACGGACATCATCGCTGATACCGCGTCGATGCTTCAAAGCATATTTTACCGGGCACGGATTGGTATCCAACGCGAAGGCGCGGTAGATCGGCTGCAATTGCTTGTCGATATAGGCCGCCGTTGACCAATCATTCTGACGGCAGGCGTCCCGGAGCGCAGCATAAATATGTGGCAGCACGTTCGAAACAACCGAAATGAAACCATCGCCGCCGGACAGATTGAAGGAACAGGCCGTCTCGTCACTGCCCGATAGGAGCAAGAAGCGGCTGGCAAAAATGCATCTGAGCTGTTCTGCGCCCTTTGGATTGCCGGTCGCGTCCTTAATCCCGATAATGGACGGAAGCTGGGCCAGACGATCAAGCGTATTGACCGTAAGCTCCACGCCCGTTCTCGACGGAACGGTATAGGCGATGATCGGCAATTGCGTGCTGGCGGCCACGGCTTCGAAATGCCGGGCAATACCTTCCTGACTTGGCCGGTTATAATAAGGCGTCACAATTAGAGCGGCATCGGCACCGCAGGCGGCAGCAGAACAGGTATGAGATATTGTCAATTCCGTACTGTTGGTGCCGGTGCCAACAATGATCGATACCCGTCCCTTCGCCTTGGCAACGCAGGTTCGAATGATCTTGAGACGCTCTTCCCAATTCAAGGTTGGCGCCTCACCGGTGGTTCCGCAGACCACAAGCCCATCGACACCGGATTGAATTTGCCATTCAACCATATTTTCGAGGGCTGGATAATCAACGGCTTTGCCATTGAACGGTGTTATCAGCGCCGTGATAAGGCCGCTGAAACGATGAGAATTAAGCTGGTTCATAATTTTCCCTGACCCGACAATCGATCCGGACATAGCCGGCCATTGCCAGCCTCCTGTTGATATGAGCGTCTTTTGACGGAGAGGCCCGGACCTAGAGCGCTTGCAAACGCAGGACGACGGCTATAATGAGCAAAGATGTGAGGGTCAGAAATGTCGCTGCCTGCAACAGGATGCCAGGCGCAGATTGAGAGCTTTTTTGCCCGGTTTGGGAAGGCGTATTCATGCTGTGAACTCCATTTTGTCACAGCCGGAAAATAGAAGGATAAGGATCGGGTTTCGATGCTGACTTATGGCGCGGCCCGTAAAGAAACAATAAGTATTGCTTTTGTAAACACATGCGGTTTGTGATCGGAACATCACGTGTATCAACATTCGGTACACAGCTACCGCAAGGATAATGGAGCCAGTGGGTTTGATGCAGCGCAGGTGACCGCCTCGCCGCAAGCCAATAAGGGCATTGTGTTTGATTCATCCCTCGCCATGATGGAAGCGGCGCTGCAAGGGATCGTTATTGCGCTTGCCCCGCCCTTGATGTTTTCGCGGCATCTTTCATCCGGTGCGATCAAGCAACCATTCCAGACGTCCATATCGCTGGGGGGCTATTGGCTGACGCGGCTGCAATCACGCCTCCCCACCCCGGCAATGGAAGCATTTTCCGGATGGATCACAGGGCAGATTTAAAGGGCGATCTTTCGCAACCCCTTAAGCTCAAATCAGCTGTCAGCGCCTGGCAAATAATGGATCGTCACCAAGGCAAGAAAAAAGAATGCGGAGGGTTAATGAGTATTAATGGAATCTGGCCGCCTTACGAGGCCTTCTATATCGAGAGCATGCACTGGCACACCGCATCAGCTCAGCGCTCTATCAAAGTCGTCAGTGATTGGCTGGAACTGCTCAAGAACGACGATGAAAGGGCGTTAGAGCTTCCCCGGCCCGTTTTGTTCGAGCAGCTACAGAACATCCTGCACCAAGCGGGCTGCATTTCGCGCTACTTATTCCCAGGAGGTCGAGCACCAAAGTCTCTGCACGTCGCACGATCGGCACGACTCAGACGAGCATTCGCAGTGGCGGACAACAACCCGCTGGCAGAACGTGATCTAAGAAATGCCATTGAGCATTTTGACGAGCGCTTGGATGAATATCTTACGAAGCACCATGTCGGAGAATTTTTGCCGGAGGACGTCGGGTATGTCCAGCGTAGGTCCGAAATCCCCCTCCACATCTTCAAGGGATTCTATACACACCCGCTGATCTTCGTGCTGCTTGGCCAGTCCTATGAAATGGCCCCCATCATCAACGAGATGCTTCGCGTCCATGCTGCTCTGAAAGCATGCATGGCGAACGGGCATAGACTGCCGAGATGCGGATAGCGTATCGAGTGCTATCCATGGTCAGGGATCAATGGCTACCAAAGATTATTGGAGCAAAAATGGCGGAGAGGAAGGGATTCGAACCCTCGAGACCGTTTAACGGGTCTACTCCCTTAGCAGGGGAGCGCCTTCGACCACTCGGCCACCTCTCCGAGGACGCTGACTAAAGATGAAACCCATTCTTGGCAAGGGTTTTGTTCGAATGCTCCTCAAAAATCGAAATCCTTCACTGTAACGGGTTTTGAACAGAGCAAGCTTGCCTCGTCCCTCGACATCGCCCGTACAGATGAATAGCCTGCACTTCTGGGTGGGGGATGGTATGAAATTTTCAGGCAAGATCACAATGGTGCTGCTTCTGACGGGCATTTGCGCGTGCACCACAACGGGAACCGGAAAGGATCAGGTCGCTGCCGACGCAAAGGCACTGGTGATAATATCCTATCAATGTCAGGCGGCACTTGGACGTGAACCGCATTATTCCGCTATTGAGAGCAGTGAGACAATTCTCAAGGCGCTTGGACAATCATCCGAGGCCGCTGACCGGACCGTGCGCGGCTGGCTCAAAGGCGTCATTGCATCGCCGAAACAACCGACTGACCTTGATTCGAAGACCTGCAAAGACAAGCTACTGACTCTCGCAGAAAAGGTCCGGATCGGCTATGAATCTCTAAATCGGTTGAAAAAAGGAGCTTGATTTTTCAGGTAAAAATCCACCCGGCTTTTGTAATTTTACTGCGTGAGTCAAGCGATTTTCGCAACTATGCGGAGTGTGAATGAAAGTCGTAAATCTTGAATTGAGAATCGGGAACCAGCGTCCTATCTGAACATTATAGGGGCTACAGACCTCAATTGGAGATTGCAGGATGACGACACCTACCGTTCCGCAGGATATATACCTCCGTCACGAGAGAGAGTGGCAAATGTTGCGTCGGGCAATTGCTGAAAAGCAACCGTCCGTTGAAGAAAAAAAGCCGACGGAGAATTTGGCTCCACGGCGAAGGGTGCCTTTGACGGAGCAGCATCAGTAAAATCTGAATCTCATCAGACATTACCAAGCCCCGCCCGGATTTCCGGTTGCGGGGTTTTTTATTTTTACGATTTTCTAAGGAAGGTTTTGGATCCTCGGTTCAATTCTCGGGTAAAACTCGAGGACCGAGGATGACGGAGAGGTAGTGGCTGGTGTTGGAGGGGCTCAAAGAGCCGGATATTGCAGATACGTATTTGCACGACCTATAAATGAGGCAAACCAATCTTAATTAGACCCCGGCCAAGACCGCATGGCTATATCGACAAGGCGATAGATTTCTTCCCGGCCGACGCCGCTCGCCGCCTGGACTGCCGTTCCCTGCGATACGGTCAGTATATAGCGGGCAAGGTCTTCAGGATTGATGTCGGAAGGCAGATCGCCCTCGCGCCTGGCGCGTTCAAACCGCCGCGTCAAAGCTTTATGGCCTATTGTCCGACGTTCGATAATTGTCTTCTGAACCGCCTCGGCAGCCTCACTGCAACCCATGGCAGCGTTGATTCCAAGGCATCCGCTCGGATTGCAATCACAGGTCTGAGCGTCTGCGAATCCGTAAAGCACATTGCGCGCTACCGAGCGCGCATCAGGCTCTTCCAAAGCTTTCCAGAAAAAAGCCATGTAATTCTGCTCATAGCGCTCCAGCGCCGCGCGAAAAAGCTCTTCCTTATTACCGAAGGTGCCGTAAAGGCTCGGCTTGGTTATGCCCATGCCGTCAGTCAGATCAGTGATCGACGTACCCTCATAACCTTTACGCCAGAACAATTCCAAGGCCGTCTGCAGAGCATCATCTGCATCAAATTCCCTCGGGCGTCCCATGGACTATACTCCCTAAAAGAATTATACCGCTCGGTATAAAATTCCATTGACAGCTACTGTACCGCAGCCTTATATCGCTGTTCTATACCGATCGGTATGGAACGTCAATGATGAATCCGGCCATCCGGATTCGCGATCACCATCCTCCCAATGGTGAAAAATTCAAGCAGGATGACCACCATGTCAATCAGCACACTCAAAAGAAATCTCGCCATTGGCGGCCTTGTTCTGGCGCTTGGCCTTGCTGGCGGCTCTCAAGTATTCGACTTCAGCAAAAGTCAGGCCGAAGGTGAGAAGCAGGCCGCCCCTGCGCAGGCAACCCCGGTTTCAGTCGCTTTAGTCCAGCCGCAGCTTGTCAACCAGTGGAACGAGTTCTCAGGTCGTCTTGAGGCCGTCGATCAGGTTGATGTCCGTTCCCGCGTTGCTGGCGCAGTACAATCGATTCACTTCAAGGAAGGCTCTGTGGTCAAACAGGGTGATCTCCTCGTCAAGATTGATCCTGCCCCCTATGAAGCAGAAGTTGCCCGCGCAAAAGCACAGGTCAGCGCTGCCGAATCCAGATTGGCTCTTGCCAGGAACGAATTGGAACGCGGCAAGCGCCTGATCGATTCCCGTACCGTTTCGCAAAGCGACTATGACCAGCGTCAGAACGTTGAAGCTGGCGCGCTGGCCGATCTTGAAGCGGCCCGTGCCGTGCTCCGGACGGCCACGCTCAACCTTGAATATACGGATATTCGCGCACCAATCAGTGGTCGCGTCGGCCGTATCGAGATCACGCAGGGCAATCTGATTGCCGCCGGACCGGCTGCGCCATTACTGACATCACTGGTCTCGATCAGTCCTATTTACGCGAGTTTTGAAGCCGATGAGAATGTCGTGGCCAATGCTTTGGCTGACCTTCCAGAAGGGCTGAACAGCCGCGATTTCGTCGATCGCATCCCGGTTCAAATGGATGTACAGGGAAAAGCCGACATCGAAGGCAAACTCCAGCTTATCAATAATAGCGTGGAGACAAACAGCGGCACCGTCAAAGTGCGTGCCGTGTTTGACAATGGCAATGGCCGCTTGATGCCGGGTCAGTTCGCCAAGGTTCGCATGGGTCAGGCGACGGAGCGTCAGGAATTGCTGGTAGACGAGAAAGCCGTCGGCACCGACCAGAACAAGAAGTTTGTGATGGTGGTCAACCCGCAAAATATCGCCGAATACCGCGAGATTTCGCTGGGTGGCAAGGCTGATGGGCTGCGCATCGTGACGGCAGGATTACAGCCGCAAGACAAGGTTGTCGTCAACGGATTGCAGCGTATTCGTCCGGGTTCTCTCGTTGCGCCGGAAATGGTGGCGATGGGGGCAAATGCATCCAACCAGCTACAGGCGCAAGCCGAACAGGCCAACGTCAAACAATAAAACCTGCTGTGCCGTGTGCTTAAACTGAGGCACGGCATGGCAGTATTTGAAATGCGTGTAGTACCGGCCAGAAACCGAAAACGGTTTTTGGCTTTATGCGTTAGAGCGTTTTGCGTTTGATAGATTCAAAACAACGCTTCAAGTCTTTGTTTTTACGCAATTCTGGACGGAAAACCGCTACACACTTTTCCTGGAATTGCTCTAATCGGCAGGCGGAATCGCTATGAATATCTCCAATTTCTTTATTGATCGCCCGGTATTTGCGGGGGTCCTTTCCTTCATCGTTTTCCTCGGCGGTCTTATCGCGCTGACGACGATGCCGGTTTCCGAATATCCGGACGTGGTTCCGCCATCCATTGTGGTGCGTGCGCAATATCCGGGCGCAAATCCGAAAGTCATTGCCGAAACAGTTGCAACGCCCATGGAAGAATCCATCAACGGTGTTGAAGGCATGCTTTATATGGGCAGCCAGGCAACGTCGGACGGCCAGCTGACGCTGACAGTGACCTTTGCCCTCGGTACTGATCCCGACAAGGCACAGCAATTGGTCCAAAATCGCGTCTCACAGGCAGAGCCTCGTCTGCCGGAAGAAGTGCGGGCACTTGGCATCACCACGGTGAAAAGCTCGCCAGACCTGATGCTGGTGGTTAATCTGATTTCGCCCAATGATCGCTACGATATTACCTATCTGCGCAATTATGCTCTGATCAACATCAAGGATCGCCTCGCCCGCATTGATGGCGTTGGCGATGTGCAGCTGTTCGGATCAGGCGATTATTCCATGCGCATCTGGCTTGACCCGCAGAAAACCGCAGAGCTTGGGCTTTCTGCAACCGATGTTCTAAACGAGATCAGGGCCCAGAATGTGCAGGCAGCGGCGGGTACGATTGGCGCTTCTCCCAATGAGAATGATGTCAATTTGCAACTCTCGGTAAATGCACAAGGACGTTTGGCAACTGAAGAAGAATTTGGCCAGATCATCGTCAAAACCGCGCCCAACGGCGCAATTACGCATTTGCGCGACATTGCCCGCATTGAACTGGGTTCAGCGCAATATTCCTTGCGTTCCCTGCTCGATAATAAATCAGCCGTCGCGGTTCCTGTCTTCCAGGCGCCCGGCTCCAATGCGATCCAGATCGCCGATCAGGTTCGCGCGGCCATGGAAGAGGCCAAGCTGACCATGCCGGAAGGCGTGGACTACAAAATCGTTTACGATACGACGCAGTTTGTTCGCGCTTCCATCGAGGCCGTTGTCCATACGCTGCTCGAAGCCGTATTGCTGGTTGTGCTGGTGGTCATTCTGTTCCTCCAGACATGGCGCGCTTCAATCATCCCGCTCATCGCGGTTCCCGTATCGATTGTCGGTACATTCGCTGTCATGCATCTGTTTGGCTTTTCCATCAACGCACTGAGCCTGTTTGGTCTGGTGCTGGCCATTGGTATCGTCGTCGATGACGCCATTGTGGTGGTGGAAAATGTCGAGCGTAACATTGAAAATGGCCTCGCGCCGCGTGCCGCAACCATACAGGCCATGCGCGAAGTTTCCGGACCGATCATTGCGATTGCACTGGTGCTGGTTGCCGTGTTCGTTCCGCTGGCTTTCATCACCGGTCTGACAGGGCAGTTTTACCGCCAGTTTGCGCTGACGATTGCTATTTCGACAGTCATCTCCGCTTTCAACTCTCTGACGCTCTCTCCTGCCCTTGCCGCTCTTTTGCTCAAGGGACATGACCAGCCGAAAGATGCGTTGACGCGCTTTATGGACAAAACCCTTGGCTGGTTGTTCCGGGGCTTCAATTCCGTATTTACGCGCGGCGCCAATGGCTACAGCAAGGGCGTTCGCGGCGTGATTTCGCGCAAGACTGTCATGATGGGCATTTACATCGTGCTCATTGGTGCAACAGCGCTGATGTTCCGCACTGTGCCCGGCGGTTTCGTGCCGCCACAGGACAAGCAATATCTGGTTGGCTTCACGCAGCTGCCAGATGGCGCAACGCTTGACCGGACGGAATCTGTTGTTCGCCGCATTGGCGATATGGCCCTTTCAATTCCGGGTGTGGAAAGCACGATTGCCTTTCCGGGCCTGTCCATCGCCGGATTTACCAATAGCTCGAATGCCGGCGTGGTTTTCGTCTCGTTGAAACCATTTGAGGAGCGGAAGACACCTGAGCTGAGTGCTGGCGCCATCGCCATGCAGCTCAACCAGAAGCTGGCGGGAATTCAGGAATCCTTCAGCGCGGTGTTCCCGCCTCCCCCGGTTCAGGGTCTTGGTTCTATCGGCGGGTTCAAGCTTCAGATCGAAGATCGCAATGGTCTCGGCTATGAGGCGCTGGACGCTGCAACCAAGGGTTTCCTCGCCAAGGCTGCAACAGCACCGGAATTGACCGGACTGTTCACCAGCTACCAGATCAACGTGCCACAGCTTTACGCCGATGTTGACCGCACCAAGGCGCGCCAGCTCAACGTATCGCTGCCGGAAATCTTCAATACGCTGCAAATCTATCTGGGTTCGGTTTACGTCAATGACTTCAATAAGTTCGGGCGCACTTATTCCGTCCGCATGCAGGCGGAGTCGAATTTCCGGGCCAAAGCAGAGGATATTGGCGATCTGAAAGTTCGCTCAGGCTCGGGAGAAATGATCCCGCTTTCGGCGCTGATCAAGGTAACGTCAACAGCAGGACCAGACCGCGCCCAGCGCTATAATGGCTTCCTTGCCGCCGATGTAAACGGCAATGCTGCGCCGGGCTTCTCCTCGGGTCAGGCACGCGCCGCCGTGGAAAAGATCGCAGCGGAAACATTGCCAGCAGGTATTGGCTTTGAGTGGACGGAACTGACCTATCAGGAAATCATCGCGGGTAATTCAGCCTATCTGATCTTCCCGCTATCGATCCTCCTGGTCTTTCTGGTTCTTGCCGCCCAATATGAAAGCCTGTCGCTGCCGCTATCAATCATCATGATCGTGCCACTTGGATTGCTTGCCGCCCTTAGCGGTGTCTGGCTGACGGGTGGGGACAATAATGTCTTTACACAGATCGGGCTGATCGTGCTTGTCGGACTATCGGCCAAGAACGCTATCCTGATCGTGGAGTTTGCACGCGAACTGGAATTTGCCGGATCAACCCCCTTCAAGGCGGTGATTGAGGCAAGCAGGCTGCGCTTGCGTCCGATCCTGATGACGTCGCTGGCATTCATCATGGGTGTCGTGCCCTTGGTTACCTCGACGGGTGCGGGTGCAGAGATGCGTAGCGCGATGGGTGTCGCCGTGTTTGCCGGCATGATTGGCGTAACACTGTTTGGCCTGTTCCTGACGCCGGTATTCTATGTGCTGGTTCGTGCGATGACGGGTAATCGCCCGCTCAAGAGTCATCACGCCAGCACGTTTGAAGGCGACGCAAGCCATGATTCGGGCACAATTGCCCATGCTGCAACCCCGGCTGAGTAACAAAATATACGGTGGCGCAGATAAATTTATTTGCCTGCGCCACCTTCCCTAAACCTTTGGAACAGCGGTCTTTATTCTATCGCAAGTTTTAAAATGGCCGTGCTTCATCTACCGAAAATGGCAATTTTTCTCTTTTAGGGGTGACAAAAGATTTCAGGATGTTACAGTCTTGTGACCACGCCGATGTTCGGCCCTAACGATCATGGCCTCAGTTTATCGAGACCGTCAAATCGGGAGATGCACATGACAAGCGCTGCCAACGACAATCGCAAAATCAGTGACGGGTTTATTCCTCTGGTTGCATTTCTGGTTGTGACCCAACTTGCTGCCACCGTTCTTCTGGCTCTGCCAAATTGGTACTGAGACACCAGACCACTGCGTCGAGTTTTTCGCTTCTGCCAGCCATGGCAGGGGCGATTGTCATTTTGATGATTATTGGTCTGCTCTTTGTGTAGCGCTCCTCCCACAATTGCAGTACCAGTCCGGCGCTACCTCTGATTGCTATTTGTTTCCCGAACACAATGATATAAATCTACTGCATAAATGACTGCCATTTGCGGTGGAGGATAGTATGAGATTGTTGACTGGATCGGCACTGCTCGCGGCACTCCTAATAGCCGGTTGCACCACCATGACGCCTGAGGAACGACGGGCGATGGATAGTCAAACCTGCGCATCCTATGGCTTCAAGCGTGGTGGCGACGGCTTTGCCTCATGCCTGCTCAATCTGGAACTGGACCGCCGGGAAGAGTCGCGGGCTCAATTTGAGAATATGCGCTACAATAATCCGCCCATCATCCTTTATGACGGCAAATACCGTCGGTGGTAGAAAAGCGTCACCGGAACTTGCCGGCGATGCTTCTCTCTCCCCCTAAAATCCAGCCTTAACGCACCCAGACAACCCGGCGCGTCTCTCTTTCGACCAATGCCGGACGGTCATCCACATAAATATAAGAGTAGCGCGGCTGATCGGGCACTTCAACGAGTGGAACATCGGCAGGGATTACCGCGACAGGCTGAAACATTAGGCTTTAATCAAAGGGTGGCAGAACGAAAAAAATCCGCGGATTTCCGAAGATTCCAAGTCAAGTTTTGCTGGTTTAGAACCGGAAAACTGCTATCGCTTTGCTTATGGACCCCAAGCTCACTCCCCTCATAGATTCCCTGCCATCAACGGTACCCTTTGTCGGGCCGGAAACGCTTGAGCGCAGCCGCAATCGCCTGTTCACTGCCCGCCTTGGCGCAAATGAAAATGGCTTCGGCCCTGCCCCTTCAGTGATCACGGCCATGCGTGAACACGCTTCGGACATTTGGAAATATGCCGATCCGGAAAACTTTGACCTGAAACAGGCACTGGCACGACATCTTCATGTTGCGCCTGCCAATATTGTCGTAGGCGAAGGTGTCGACACCCTGCTTGGACTTGCCGTTCGTCAATATGTCAACGAGGGGACACCCGTGGTGACATCGCTGGGTGCTTACCCGACATTCAACTTTCACGTCGCCGGTTTTGGTGGACGTCTGGTGACTGTTCCCTATCGCAATGACCGCGAGGATCTGGGCGCACTTCTGGATGCCGTTAAACGCGAGAATGCGCCACTCGTCTATTTCTCCAATCCCGACAATCCCATGGGGACCTGGTGGGACTCAGAAGAGGTGGAGCGCTTTATTGATGCATTGCCGCCAACCACAATGCTTATTCTCGATGAGGCCTATGGCGAGACTGCTCCCGCAAGTGCCAAGCCTGCTATCGATGTGTCGCGCAGCAATGTTCTGCGGATGCGTACATTTTCCAAGGCTTTCGGGCTCGCTGGCATGCGCTGCGGCTATGCTATCGGCGCGGCAAAGCAGATCACTGCCTTTGACAAAATCCGCAATCATTTCGGCATGAACAAGCTGACGCAAATTGCTGCCCTCGCCGCGCTGGAAGATCAGGATTATCTGCGACAGGTCGTCGGCAAGATTATCGCAGCAAGAGACAGGATAGGCGCGATTGCCGCCGCAAACGGATTAAAGGCCATTCCATCGGCCACCAATTTTGTCACGATCGACTGCGGACAGGATGGCGCTTTCGCGCAACGGATATTGAATGGGCTGATCGAGCGCGATGTCTTCGTGCGCAAACCAATGGCGCCTGGGCTTGACCGTTGCATCAGGGTCAGTGTCGGTCTTGATACTGAACTTGATATATTCGAGCAGCAATTGCCGCTGGCATTGCAGGCCGCCAAAGAACAGACCGAAGGAGAATAATGTGGAAGTGAACCGGGTTTTTGTTGGCTTGGGCGGTTTATTCGGTGCGGCAGGCATTGCCGCCTATGCAGCGGCGGCGCATAGCACAAGCGGTCATATGGCCACCATTGCGCCGATCCTTCTCATCCATGCGCCAGCATTCCTATCGCTCTCTTTGCTCGGAAAGCTCAGCCGCGCTTCTTATTTGGGTGGATTAATCCTGATTTTGGGGCTGCTTTTCTTCATCGGAGATCTGGTCTCCCGCGATATTAATGGCGACAGATTATTTGCCTTTGCTGCTCCACTTGGCGGATCACTGCTTATCCTTGGCTGGATTGTGGTTGCCGCAACAGCTTTCAGGGCGCTGGATTACAAGCGCCCCTGACATCAAGCGACTTCCATGTGTAACAGATTGAGCGTTCAACCCTTGGCTTTCAATCTGTCATTGCATTGCTTGTAGTAACCACCACCCTTTTCAATCCAACGTGTTCCGCCAAGGGTCTTGGCGGCTTTGTTTGCGCGATATTGTTCCAGGCATGTATGCATTCGCGCCTTTGATGGCTTTTCACTGGCAAACTTGGCGGCAATGGCGGCGGGGAAACTCATCTCGCCAGACACTGCTTCGGCTTTCTTTTCAGCTTTTGCGAGCTTTTCTTCCGCACCCTTCTTTGAATTCTTGTCGGACATTGCGGCGGTATCGTCATTCGAAGATTTCAAGCACTGGGCCTTGCGGAATTCGCTCCACGATACTCCTTCCGCCTCGCCAGCGCTTTGCGCCGCCTTATACTTGACGCTGCATTCTTTCATCGTCAGTGCATTTGCAGGCAAACTTAAAATAAGGGAGCAAAGCGTCGTGGCCAAAACAGCTATGACACCGCGGGAAAGGCGCGCATTTATCATTAAAAATCAACTCTCTGAAATGAGGTTTCGGTTCGCAATGAGTCCAATCCTATATGCATCAATGCGCCTTCTCCAATTCGACGAAGGTCTAATATGCCTCTTGAATTAATTGAACGTTCGTTTTATTAGTTTATCATGGCACGCACGACCGGATCCGATGGAGAGAAAACCCGCAGCGCTATTGATGCCGCAGCCAAACGCCTGATTGCGCGCATTGGCTATGAGGCCATGTCGATGCGCCAGCTGGCGGAAGAAGTGGGCGTTCAACCTGCCGCTTTCTATCGCTATTATCCCAACAAGCAGGAATTGCTGTTTTCGGTGATGCGCGACCATATGGAGCGGCTGCTGGGCGCATGGCAGCAGGAAAACGGAAAGGCGCAGGGAGTGCGCGAGCGTTTTGCCGCCTTTATTCGCTTTCATATTCAGTATCATGTGGAACGCCGCGATGATGTTCACATCGCCAATATGGAACTGCGCAGTCTTTCCGCCGATAATCTTGCAATAATTGTCAAGCTCCGCTCCACCTATGAAGGCAGTCTGCGTGATATTCTGGATGAAGGGATTGAGACAGGCGCGTTTGACATTGCCGATATAGCGCTGACAACCCGGGCAATCATTGCCATGACCACGGGTGTCAATGTGTGGTTTCGTGCCGATGACCGGCTGACGGCCAGCGAAGTTGCCGAAAATTATGTTGAATTGGGATTGCGCCTTGTTGGTGCCAAGAAGATCGAAACAATCGCAAAGGGAGGATGTGATGTACCAGTCGGGCCTAAAATTCGGAGTTTCTGACGAGATCGAAGCATTGCGCGAGACTGTGCAGCGGTTTGCGCTAGCAAAGGTCGCGCCTTTGGCCGAGGAAACCGACAAGAGCAACCAGTTTCCAATGCATCTTTGGCAGGAGATGGGTGCTCTCGGTCTGCTTGGGATGACGGCTGATCCGGATTTTGGCGGCTCGGGTCTTGGCTATCTCGCCCATGCCATCGCCATGGAGGAAATCTCTCGCGCTTCGGCCTCGATCGGTCTGTCCTATGGCGCTCACTCCAATCTCTGCGTCAATCAGATCAATCGTTGGGGCACCACGGAGCAGAAAGAGAAATATCTGCCTAAGCTATGCTCCGGCGAGCATGTCGGCGCATTGGCCATGTCCGAACCCGGTGCTGGCTCGGATGTGGTTTCGATGAAGCTGCGCGCCGACAAGAAGAATGATCGCTATGTGCTGAACGGCAATAAAATGTGGATCACCAATGGTCCCGACGCCAATACGCTCGTTGTCTATGCCAAGACTGATCCTTCTGCCGGCTCACGCGGCATGACCGCCTTCCTGATTGAAAAGGGCTTCAAGGGATTTTCGACCGCGCAAAAGCTCGACAAGCTTGGCATGCGCGGCTCAAACACATGCGAGCTGGTGTTTGAGGATTGCGAAGTGCCGTTTGAAAACGTGCTCGGCGAAGAGGGCAAGGGCGTGAAAATCCTGATGTCCGGCCTTGATTACGAGCGCGTTGTTCTGGCTGGTGGCCCAATCGGCATTATGGCTGCCTGTCTCGATGTAGTTGTTCCCTATGTGCACGAGCGCAAGCAATTCGGCCAGCCCATCGGCGAGTTCCAATTGATGCAGGGCAAGCTTGCCGACATGTACACGACAATGAATGCGTCACGCGCCTATGTTTATGCGGTGGCTTCGGCTTGCGACCGCGGAGAAACCACCCGCAAGGACGCTGCCGGTTGCATTCTCTATGCGGCGGAAAAGGCAACCTGGTGTGCACTCGAAGCCATTCAGGCGCTTGGCGGCAATGGTTACATCAATGATTATCCCACCGGTCGCCTGCTGCGCGATGCCAAACTCTACGAGATCGGCGCTGGCACCAGCGAAATCCGGCGCATGCTGATCGGACGGGAGATGTTTGCCGAAAGCGTCTGACTCAATATCCTCAAAAGCACTGAACAGTCGCAGGAGACCGTATGACCATACTTCAATCCCAGATCGACACTGGATCAGAAGGTTTCAAGGCCAATGCACAGCGGATGCAGATGCTGGTCAATGATATTCGCGCCAAAGCGGAAGTCGTCAGTAAAGGCGGCACCGATGAAGCGCGCGCGCGGCATACTTCCCGTGGCAAGCTACTGCCGCGTGAGAGGCTGGCGCAACTTCTGGATAGCGGATCGCCCTTTCTGGAGATCGGTCAATTTGCGGCCTGGGATATGTATGGCGATACTATTTCATCCGCAGGCATGATTGCCGGGATCGGACGTGTTTCCGGCAAAGAAGTCATGATCGTCATTAATGATGCGACGGTCAAAGGCGGCACCTATTATCCGCTCACCGTAAAGAAGCATTTGCGGGCGCAGGAAATCGCCATGCAAAATAATCTGCCATGCCTTTATCTGGTCGATAGCGGCGGCGCCAATCTGCCCAATCAGGATGAGGTATTTCCTGACCGCGAGCATTTCGGTCGCATTTTCTATAATCAGGCCAATATGTCGGCGGCAGGCATTCCGCAGATCGCCGTGGTCATGGGCTCGTGCACAGCAGGCGGCGCCTATGTGCCGGCCATGTCGGAAGAGACAATCATGGTGAAGGGACAGGCAACGATTTTTCTGGCTGGCCCTCCGCTTGTCAAAGCAGCCACAGGGGAAGAGGTATCAGCAGAAGACCTTGGCGGAGCGGAAGTCCATACGCGCGACTCCGGCGTTGCCGATCACTATGCGATGGATGACGCGCATGCGCTTGCCATTGCCCGCCGCATTGTCGGAAACCTGAATCGAAAGAAAGAGATAGGGCTCGACCTTCGCAAAGTGATTCCGCCACTTTACGATCCACATGAACTTTACGGCATCGTGCCGACAGACCTGCGCCAGCCCTATGATGCGCGCGAGCTGATCGCCCGTATTGTCGATGGATCGGAATTTGATGAATTCAAGCAGAACTATGGAACGTCGCTGATTACCGGCTTTGCGCATCTTTATGGCATGCCGGTCGGGATCATCGCCAATAATGGTGTGTTGTTTTCAGAAAGCGCATTGAAGGGCACACACTTCATCGAGCTGTGCACACAGCGCGGTATTCCGTTGGTTTTCCTGCAAAATATTACCGGCTTCATGGTCGGCCGATCCTATGAAGCCCGCGGCATTGCCAAGGATGGCGCAAAGCTTGTGACGGCAGTTGCGACTGCCCGGGTGCCGAAAGTGACGATGATTGTCGGCGGCTCTTTTGGCGCTGGCAATTACGGCATGTGCGGGCGCGCCTTCTCGCCGCGCTTCCTGTGGATGTGGCCAAACGCCCGCATTTCTGTCATGGGCGGCGAACAGGCGGCAACGGTTCTGGCACTGGTCAAGCGCGAGGGCATTGAGCGCAAGGGGGCTGAATGGCCCGCCGAAGAAGAGGCAGCTTTCCGCGCGCCTATCCTTGAAAAATATGAGCGCGAAGGCCACCCGCTCTATTCCTCGGCACGACTGTGGGATGACGGCATCATCGATCCGGCAAAGAGCCGCGAAGTGCTGGCGCTATCCCTATCCGCCGCACTGAACGCACCAGTGGAAGAAACGCGCTTTGGCATGTTCAGGATGTAAGGGAAAACTCATGACAAAGATGTTCTCAAGAATTCTCATTGCCAATCGTGGTGAAATTGCCTGCCGTGTCATTCGTACCGCGCAGCGCATGGGGATCGGCACTGTTGCCGTTTATTCCGATGCGGATGCGCAGTCCCTGCATGTCGCCATGGCGGATGAGGCGGTCAATATTGGACCCGCGCCTGTCACCGACAGCTATCTGCGGGCGGACCGCATCATCGAGGCGGCGCTTGCCACGGGAGCCGAGGCCATCCACCCCGGTTATGGGTTTCTTTCGGAAAATCCCGGATTTGTCGATGCAGTGGTGAAAGCAGGACTGGTTTTCATTGGTCCAAGCGCGGATTCCATTCGCGCCATGGGGCTGAAGGATGCCGCCAAGCGCCTGATGGAAAAGGCTGGCGTGCCTGTCGTTCCGGGCTATCATGGCGAAGCGCAGGAGCTTGTGGTGCTTGCCTCCAAGGCACGCGAAATCGGCTACCCCGTGCTGATCAAAGCCCGCGCTGGCGGCGGCGGCAAAGGCATGCGCAAGGTCGACAGTCCCGATGATTTTGCCGAGACGTTGGGCAGTGCCCGGCGTGAGGCAAAGAGCGCTTTCGGCGATGACCGTGTGCTGGTTGAAAAATATGTTGCCAAGCCGCGCCATATCGAAGTTCAGGTTTTCGGCGATAATCACGGCAATGCCGTACATCTCTACGAGCGTGATTGCTCGCTACAGCGCCGCCACCAAAAGGTGATTGAGGAGGCCCCTGCTCCCGGCATCACCGAGGAAATGCGCGCGGCAATGACCAGCGCAGCGGTGAAGGCTGCTTTGGCGATCAAATATTCCGGCGCAGGCACCATAGAATTCATCGTAGATGCAACAGAGGGACTCAAACCCGACCGGTTCTGGTTCATGGAAATGAACACCCGTCTTCAGGTTGAGCATCCTGTCACGGAAATGATCACCGGGCTTGATCTTGTCGAATGGCAATTGCGGGTGGCTGTAGGAGAAAAGCTCCCGCTGACGCAAAAGCAAATCCTGCTAAATGGTCATGCCGTTGAAGCCCGGCTCTATGCGGAAGACCCTGCCCGCAGCTTTTTGCCTGCTATCGGCACATTGCATCATCTGGCATTTCCGGCAAACATCACAAATGGCGATATTCGCATCGAAACAGGTGTGCGCGCAGGCGATACAATATCTCCCTTTTACGACCCAATGATCGCAAAGCTTGTCATTCACGCCCCGGACCGCGCAAGCGCGCTGGCTTCTATGGAAAACGCGCTGGTTCAGACTGAGATTGCGGGAACGAAAACCAATCTTGCTTTTCTGGCAGCCTTAATTCGCCATGAGGCTTTCAGCAGCGGCGATGTGGATACAGGTCTGATCGACCGTGATCTTGCCAGCCTTGTGACACCAGCAATCGTGCCTGCCGGTGCGAAGGAACTGGCAATCATCGTGGAAAGCAGATTGTTGGAATACCCTGCCTCTGATGATCCATGGGCGGCCTTGCGCGGCTATAGCCATCATGGATCGCAAAATTATCCCGTCATGCTCTTTGAAGAGGAAAAGCCTGTGCGCTATGGCGTTTGCGTGTTGGATGATGGGCGTTATGGCATTTCCAGTGGCGCTGGCACGTTTGAAGTGCGGATCCGGCGCGAGGCAGGCGGCTGGCATATAACAGGCAAAGGCATCAATCTTCGCGCCAAGACAGCAGCAATACCCAATGGCATTGCCGTGCTTTCTAGGGGAACAGCTTCGAGCTTTGCCATTGCCGACCCATTCCTTCTAGCCGAAGCGACAGGGAATGCCGGAGACCGTCTAAGCGCGCCAATGCCAGGCTTGGTGAAATCGGTGCGCGTTTCAGCGGGCGATGCGGTCAAGAAAGGCCAAATATTGCTGGTGCTAGAAGCGATGAAGATGGAACACACCATCACAGCGCCACATGACGGCAAAATCGCCGAGATCGTTCTTGAAGGCTCACAGGTAAAAGAGAAGTCATCACTGGCGCGATTCGAGACGGGTGACTGACGCAGTTTCGGGAATCAGCAGACTGCTTGCTCGCGCTTTCTAACCCTAAAGCCGTTCTGTTATTCCAATTTTGTAAAAGCAAGCAGAGCTGAGACTAGATAGAGCTTATTTTGCCTGTGTTGGTAGATTGGCAATAGCCGTTTCCACAGCAGCGATGTTAAGCTCAAGTGTCGCAATCTTTTGCAAAGTATTATTGTCTGGAAATGATTTTGATTTTGCGCACGTCAATATAAGCTGTGTCTGCGCATCAGTTAAACTTGATAACAACCTCTCTAATTCGTCCAACATATGTTTTCCGTTTTCATTATCAATCGCGCACACGCGCAGGTTGTGGCCACTTTACCGCGTCTTCAATACGCGAAAAGCTCGAAAATTGTCAAAGCACATATGCTAAAAATATATCATTTATTTTACTAGTTGAACAAAATATTTAGCCGGACCAATTCCCGCATTAATAAGATCGCAATATTTTTCGCAAAACGCACAAATATTCTGCATTTAATTAAAATTTTATCATTTTATTTTCTCAGCGAAATTCATCAATGGGACGTCAGCCATTCGCGTGCTTCGCGCAATGCGGTTGCAATATCAGCCTTGGGCATTGTTGTCATAATCTCCGCGCGCAACTCGGCAGCGCGACTACAACCCTTGATTGCAGCAATATTAAACCATTTATGGGCGGCGACAAGATCAACAGCACAATCGCGGCCTGTCGCATACATCATGCCCATTTCGAAAAGGACATCGGTCTGCGCTGCGCCAGCAACGTGGCCATGGTCAATATTTTGAAGATCGAAACGTGCCATTTTACCAAACCCCTGTTGAACCCAAATCGTATTTCAAACGAAAGCCCTGTCAGACTTCTGAGAACCGCCTATTGATTGTTTTGGCGTGCTCCTTTGATGCTTCCGATAATGCAGGAGAGGCTTGAAATTGCTGTTAAAAGGCATGATTAACCGGGATCAAACAAAACAAAAACAATTGGTAAACTTCGGAATTCATTAAATATAATGGTCCAGTGAATACGGGCGTTTGCGCGAAATTCGCCTAAAATGCACAAGTGCGATTTCAAGCCTTTGCTAACCACATATCCGATTGAAATATTGAGTTTCGATTTTCAGGCCCGCCGCAACCAAGTCAAACCTTCTTATAAAAAGCCATTATCCCGGAGAAATTGCCGTTTGGGCATACTTCCCTTCCTTCACATTTTAAATTACCTTTACGTGTGCGTAAGTACCATTGCGAACAGGCGGAGAGTTGGTTCGCTTCACCGGGAGGATATTATGAAGTTCAAAATTTTACTGGCCTGCGCCAGCTTTGCCCTTATGACTGGATCAGCAATGGCTGAAGAGCCTATCGTTGGTTCCTGGAAGCGCCCTAATGGCACAATCATCCAATATTCCTCCTGTGGGGAAGATAAATATTGCGGCACGGTCATGACCGGCGAATATAAGGGCAAGTCCATCGGTTCAATGGCAGGCAAGGATGGTTCCTATAAAGGCACTGTCAACAAGCTTGATGAAGGCAAGACCTATAATGGCAAAGCCACCGCAAAGGACAACACACTTTCGCTGGCTGGTTGCGTAATGGGCGGCCTTATCTGCAAGAGTGAAAGCCTGACACGCCAATAGGCGCAGACATTACCTTAGATACAAAACAGGCAGGTCTCAGACCTGCCTGTTTTGTTTAGTTACCTAGATCACAGGACGTCCTAAAGGACGCAAAATGGCGATCTATCCTTTTGTTTAGCATCGGATTATCCGAAAACCGGGATTCCACTTTTCGGTCCGCCGCTATGAAACACCTGCAAGACGAGCAGCGGAATTGCTCCCGCCTTGTCTATTGGCGCAATATTACTCCTTGATCGGGGCGTAGGCACCGTCATGCCAAATATTAATATCGTATTTGGCGTCCTTGATATCGCCCTTCTCGTCAAAAATGACCGGGCCAACAACAGTGTTTACCGCAGTTCCATCCTTGAGGGCCTTGGCGACCTTTGCAGGATCGTCGCTGCCAGCGCGCTCTATACCCTGCGCGAATGCTTCGATAACCGCGTAGGAAAACAGCGTAAAGCCATCCGGCACGAAGCCGCCCGCCTTGATTTTCTCCACTGCGGCCTTCGCTTCCGGCCGAGCTTGCGGATTGGCTGGGAATGTGAAGATTACGCCCTCAGCTGCCGGACCCGCAACAGCCCAAAAATCAGGCGATGCGATGGAATCCCCCATCATCAGCTGAAATTTGAAATTCTGATCTGCTGCCTGCCGCAGGATGAGTCCTGCTTCCTGATGATAACCACCGAAATAGACGAAATCAGCTTTCAAATCCTTCAGCTTGGTGACAAGTGCCGAATAGTCCTTTTCACCGGCATTGATACCATCATAAAGGATTTCCTTTAGTCCGGCTTCGTTCATCTTGCCTTTGACAGCATCCGCAAGGCCTTTGCCATAGGCGCCCTTGTCATGAAGAACGACAACATTCTTGCCCTTGTACTTCTCTGCAATCCAGGGACCGACAAACTCGCCCTGCGCATCATCACGTGTATAAAGTCGCATGATTGTCGACCAGCCATTTTTGGCTGCCGCATCCGTAAGCTCCGGATTGGACGATGCGGGCGTCATCATCAATATGCCAGCTTCGGCATAGACCGCCGATGCAGGAATGCTCGAACCTGAGCATGCATGACCATCGACAAACTTGATACCGGCAGCGGCAATACGATTGGCAATGGATACGGCCTGCTTTGGATCGCAAACATCGTCCTCCAAGACGAGCTTTATCTTGCGCCCCATTATGCCGTCCTTCTCATTGATCGCAGCAGCGGCGGCCTGAGCGCCCTGCTTGAACTGATCACCGATATTGGCAAGTTGGCCGGTCATAGGACCTGCAACCGCAATTTTGATATCCTCAGCCATAGCGGGCGAGATTCCGAAAGCAGCGGCAATCAGGCCAGCATAGAGAATTTTCTTGAAAAGCATGGTTTCCCCTTTTTCTTAAGAATGCGCGAGGAAGCCTACATGCAATTAAAACATGCGCCAGCGAAATTTACATCTCATAATTGAAATACCAATGCGACGGTTCGACTTGCCAATATCAAACCTACAAACAACGCGTGACAAGTTTGGGTTTTTCAATTTTCACGTTGAAACATTCCAAAACCAGCCCCGAAATCAGACATTGTGAATCTCATTCACAACACCGAGTTCAATAAAATATACGGTCTTAGACTAAGGTATAATTGCGCGTAAAAATCAAGTGAAGTATAGAGAAGTCACATTTGAGAATGTTGCTATTTGAAGTATCAATTATAGAGATTACTTTATTCTGCAACCGATGTCTGTAAGGCCAGTTATTTTGCGCGCATCCTCCCGACGCGTAAGGTTTTCGAGTTTTAGGGCGGCAAAGTGACGATTATTTTCAACGTCGTTTTCTTTGATGGCTTTGTCCGAATGTATTTTATTCGGTGGACCGGTGACAGAACCTAGGGTTTGGGCCAGCATTGTTGGTTACAAGCAAGTATAAGCAGCCATAGAGTCCTCTCTATGGCTGCTTTTTATTTAGAGCCTTGCTTGGAGTAAGATCGGTAATTTAGAGCGATTTAACGCGAGATTTACCGGGCCGTCTGTCCGAACAGGATTTTCTGGGCTTCCTTGTCGTCAGCAAGATTGCGCCGCTCTTCCTTACCCACTGCCACACCGCGTTCAACAGCCGGTCTTGCGCGAATGGTTTCAAACCAGCGCTTCAGATTGGGGAAGTCATTTAGGTCCTGCCCCTGATTGGCATGGGAAATTGTCCAGCCGTAAGATGCCATATCAGCAATAGAATAATCACCGGCAAGATAGTCCCTGCCCTCAAGGCGGCGATTCATCACCCCGTAAAGACGATTGACCTCATTCGTGTAGCGTTTAATGCCATATTCGATTTTTTCAGGGGCATAATTGCGGAAATGATGTGCCTGACCCGCCATAGGGCCAAGTCCGCCCACTTGCCAGAACAGCCACTCTTCAACAGCAACCCTCTTGCGTTCATCCTGCGGATAGAACTTTCCAAATTTGCGGCCGAGATATTGCAGGATGGCGCCGGATTCAAAAATTGAGATCGGTTCTCCACCGGGGCCTTCCGGATCGATAATGGCGGGCATGCGATTATTTGGAGCAATTTTCAGGAATGATGGCTCGAATTGATCGCCCTTGCCGATGTTTACCAATTTTACCTCATAAGGAACGCCAAGTTCCTCAAGCATGATGGAAATTTTCCATCCATTGGGTGTGGGCCAGTAATAGAGCTCAATCGGCTTGGTCTGGGTCGTCATGTCCGTCTCCGTGAATGCTCACTCAAGTTTAAACATAGGCCCTGATTGCCTGTTTACAAGAGGCTCCATACACGCTGCTGGCATTGCAGATTCGGGAAAAATATTCCTGACCCGCGCCAAAACGGCGCCCTTGACGCATATTATTGGATTGTGATGACGACCTTTCCCTTCGCCCGGCCGGTCTCCACATAGGCCATGGCGTCATTGGTTTGCTCAAATGGGAAAACGCGGTCCACCACGGGTCGAATGTCCCCCGTCTCAATCAAAGCGGTAATCCGGGCAAGTTGCGCACCATTGGCTGTCATGAAAAGAAACGAATAATCGATATTTCGGCGTTTTGCTTTTCTTCTTATACGCAAACTCAACAGGCGCACCACCTGTCGAAGCGACCAGTTTAAACTTTTCTCTCTGGCAAAAACCGGATCTGGCGGCCCGGAAATTGAAATCAGCTTCCCGCCAGGCTTCAATACACGAAGGGATTTTTCCAGCGTATCCTTGTCAAGGCTATTCAGAACAACATCATAATCGTGCAATATCTCCTCGAAATTCTCCGTCTTGTAGTCAACAACAACATCGGCCCCGAGACTTTTGACCAGATCAATATTTGCCGCGCTTGTGGTTGTCGCCACAAATGCACCAATATGCCTGGCAAGTTGGATGGCGATAACGCCAACACCGCCTGAACCGGCGTGGATCAGGACCTTCTGACCCTTGCGCAAATTGGCTCGCTCGACAAGCACCTGCCATGCCGTCAGCGCCACAAGCGGAAGCGATGCGGCCTCTTCCATGGTCAGATTGCGCGGCTTCATCGCTATATCGGCCTCGTCCACGCAGATATACTGCGCAAAGGTCCCGATGCGATCCTGATTGGGGCGTGCATAAACCGCATCTCCGGGCTTGAACCCTTGGACTCCCGCTCCAACCCTAACCACCACTCCCGCCAGATCATTGCCTAAAATAAGCGGCAGACGATAAGGCAAAACAAACTTGAATTCCCCATCTCTAATCTTGGCGTCCAGGACATTGACACTGGCGGCATGGATTTGCACCATCACATCATTCTCGCGCAGCTCCGGTTCCGGGCTTTGCGAAAATTGAAGGGGACTGCCCTTCCCATAGCGATTGATCAGGAATGACTTCATAGAATTTACTTCCGATTTTGTGGCCGATTATGCAGCCGAATCAAGGGCAAAGAGAGTTTGTCAGGAAGTCCATCATATTTCACAGATTTTTATCCATGAATGCCACCGGGAGTTCAATCCCGCCTGCTTTCATTGGGAATGAATCGCTCCCGAACAATCCCGGCTGGGGTGTAAGCGAAGTTGAACGGGCGATGAATGATGAGATCAGCAGCCGTTCAGCCGAGCAGATTTAAAGTCGTGACCAGATATTGCCAAAGCCAATTCAGGATATGACCATGTTAAACTCAACTGTAAATTACGCGCTCTTGCTTTTCAGGGCATTAATCTTTTCCGCAATCATCGTTGGTCCGGTCATGGCCTTTGCCGCCAGCTATCAAAGCCGCTCACCTTCAAATGGCGGCATAGGCCTGGTTTTGCTGGTCAGCCTGCAAAGAGTTTAAGCCAGCCGCTTTTCAAATGTCACAGTGAATCACTATATTGGGTAATGGACAAACGAATCGGAACTAGAAAAATAGCCTCGATCAGCATGCCCGCCCATGTTGAGGCAGAAGAATTTACAGATGCAAAAGCCGCCGTTCAGGCGCTTAGCGCGCTTTATGAGCGCAATACCCAATTTTTGCGGGATGCTTTCGAGAGTGTCGCAAAGGGGGAATCCGGGGATGCAACGCATTTTCGTGCCTTTTACCCGGAAGTTCGGCTTTCCACATCAAGCTATGCGCAGATCGACTCCCGCCTCGCCTTTGGCCATGTGTCGGCACCCGGACAATATTCAGCAACAATCACACGCCCCGATCTCTTCGACAATTATCTCGAAGAACAAATTCGCCTGTTGATCCGCAATCATGGCGGTCCTGTTACCGTGCAGGAATCGACTACGCCGATCCCGATCCATTTTGCCTTTCTGGAAGGCACCCATGTCGACTCCTCAGTCGCTGACGCTTTTCTGCTGCCATTGCGCGATCTGTTCGATGTGCCGGATCTGGCAGCGACCGATGACCGGATCGTCAATGGCGAATATGAAACCGACGACGTAGACAGCATTATGCCGCTCTCGCCGTTTACGGCACAGCGTGTGGATTATTCGCTTCATCGCCTTTCGCACTACACGGCCACTAAGCCGATGCATTTCCAGAATTATGTGCTGTTCACCAATTATCAGTTCTACATTGACGAGTTCTGCGCGCTTTCGCGCGGGCTTATGGCCGCTGGCGGTGGCGGATATGAGCGTTTCATCGAGCCAGGCAATCTCATCACCGAAGCGGGCGATGAGGCACCGACATCCGGCGTGCCCGTAGGCCGGTTGCCGCAAATGCCGGCCTATCATCTGGCACGCGAAGATGGTTCTGGTATTACCATGGTCAATATTGGCGTGGGTCCATCCAATGCCAAGACTATCACTGATCATATTGCCGTGCTGAGGCCACATGCATGGCTGATGCTTGGGCATTGTGCAGGCCTGCGTAATACGCAAGCTTTGGGCGATTATGTGCTGGCCCATGCCTATGTGCGCGAAGATCATGTTCTGGACGATGATTTGCCGGTCTGGGTTCCCATTCCTGCTTTGGCCGAAGTGCAGGTGGCGCTGGAACAGGCTGTTGCCGAAATTACCGGACTTGAGGGCTATGATCTGAAGCGGATCATGCGCACGGGCACTGTTGCCACGATTGACAACAGGAACTGGGAATTGCGCGACCAGCGCGGTCCGGTGAAGCGGCTTTCACAGTCGCGCGCCATTGCGCTCGACATGGAATCCGCCACTATCGCCGCAAATGGCTTCCGCTTCCGCGTGCCCTATGGAACATTGCTTTGTGTGTCGGACAAGCCATTGCATGGCGAGTTAAAGCTTCCGGGCATGGCGACCGAGTTTTACAAGCGGCAGGTAGCGCAGCATCTGCAAATCGGTATTCGCGCGCTGGAAAAGCTCGCTGAGATGCCTCCCGAAAAGCTGCACTCGCGCAAACTGCGCAGCTTCTTCGAGATGGCTTTTCAATAGAGCTATTTCCGCGGTCCGGTTAGCGCGAAATAGGCGCCCTGCGGGTCGCGGCCATCAATGATCCAGGCATCGCCGGGTACGGACATGGGTTCAGTGATAATCTGTCCACCTTTTTCTTTGATGCGGGCGACGGCCGCGTCAATGTCATCTACTATGAAGTAAAAGCGCCATAGCTTCACATCTGAAGCATTCGTGCTCGTCATCATGCCGCCATACATCTGGCCGTCAACATTGAATATCTGATAGGTGCCCATCGGTCCCATATCCATGGCTTCACCCTTGGTCCAGCCAAACAGCATGGAATAGAATGCGAAAGCCTTGTCAGCATCGTCGGACACCAATTCATGCCAACCAATGGTGCCAGTTGTAAAAGGAGCAGGATAATTATCGGGGGCCTGCTTGGACGGCTTGAACAACTGGAAAGGAGCCCCCAGCGGATCAGCGACAACCGCGAATGTCCCCACGCCAGGAATATCCATGGTATCAGTATGAACTTTGCCGCCGGCCTGCTTCACACGCTCCACGTAGCCGGCCACGTCATCAACCATGATGTAACCTGACCACATGGGCGGAACGCCTTCCACCTTCGCATCCTTTGCCGACATCAGTCCCGCTACTGGCGCTTTGTCGACGGTCAGCAATGTATATTTCACCGGAGAATTGACAGAATCCTCCGCTCCCCACCCTACGACATGGGTATAAAAAGCTTCGGCGGCCTGAGCATCGCTTGTCAGCAATTCGTACCAGATAAAGTTTCCGCTCATGATAATTCCTCCCACAACGACCTATATCTGAATGTTGACAAATATGTTGATATCAACATAAATGAATCATGTCAAAGACGATACCTCTCCCCTACAAAACCACCCTCCACGTTCGTGATCATTGCATGTGCCTGACTGTTCAGCGCGCCGCACGCGCGCTGGCGCGAATATTTGATGAAGCGCTGCGCCCGCATGATCTCACCAATGGTCAATTTTCCTTGCTGATGTCTTTAAATCGGCCAGAGCCGCCAAATCTCAGTTCTGTTGCTTCCTTGCTCGCCATGGACCGCACAACACTTACTGCCGCATTAAAGCCAATGGAAAGACGTGGTCTGATCAAGACCATGGTCGACCCAAGTGACAAGCGAAGCCGTTTGCTGGCCTTGACCGATGCTGGTATGCGTTTGCTGGTGGATGTTATGCCGATATGGGTGAGGACGCATGGCGATCTTGAACAGGTTTTGACCCCGGGCGAGCAAGGGCGCCTGCTTAATGATCTGAGAAAGCTGCTTTAGTGATATGCTGCACCACATTTATGATCGCACCAGATGGATCGCGGACATAAAAACGACGAACGCCCCAAGGCTCGTCCACTATATGATAGACGATCTCATGGCCGGCTGCTGTGGCAAGGTCATATACTTGGTCAACATTATCAACTTCTATCGATATTTGAGGGACCATCGTACCGGAGCCACCTTGGCTCGCTACACTCAGTTGAGGACTTGCCCCTTCTGACGAGGCGAAGGTCAAAATCCAACCATGATCCATGACGACTTCGAGACCGAACAGAGCTTCATAGAACGAGCGCAAGGCCTGCGGGTCTTTCGCATTTATGTTGGCAACAATACGTTTGACAGCCACAGAGCTTCTCCATCTTCATCCCTCAGTGAATAAGTTTACTGAACGAAAGTCCAACCACAAGTTGCCCGAACTATTTCATCATTTGGCTCGGATCGCTGCTGAGGGTAACGAACGTAGAGTTGCATAATTTGCGACGGTGGCGGCGCTCGGGTTGTTATCATCCGGCGAAAATCGCACCTTGATTGCGTCGCAATTGCCGGTTTAATGCGGAATGATGATGACGAAGAACAAGCAATCCTGGATCAAGCTCGCAGCCGTACTGATACCGGTATTGTTCTCCATACCGCTGGTGCTGGGTTTTTTGGGTGCATTACATCCGGCATTCGATTCTTTTTCGCATTTTCGCATGCATCTGGCCGTTCTTATGGCCCTTTCTGCCGTGCCAGCACTGTTCCTGCGTCTTTGGCGCGAGGGACTGATGGCAATGATTTTAAGCCTGACGGCTTTGGCCACAATACTGGTCCCGCCATCCGGTCCCAGCGCAGAGGCAGCTCCAGCGGCGCTGGCGCAATATAAGCTGCTGCAATTGAACCTGCGTTATGACAATCAGCAACAGGCCGATGTTTTTCGGCTGATTGGCCGGGAGTCACCCGATGTCATTGCTTTCCAGGAGGTTTCCGGCAATTGGCGACCCCGGCTCAAAGCCATTGAAGCGCGCTATCCCTATAGTTTCTATTGCTCTAATCGCAGCCGAATAGGCGGTGCGGCAATTCTTTCGCGGCGTCCCTTCGCCCTGGGTTCAACTCCGATCTGCGTCGATAGTCTCGCTGCCATTGCACGAATTGATTTCGGTGGCCGCAGCGCAATTATCACGTCAATGCATCTGGATTGGCCATGGCCTTTTGCACAGAACTGGAACGTCGAGGAAGTCCGTCCCTATTTCGAAAAACTTGAAGGGCCGCTGATTATTTCAGGGGATTTCAATGCTGTGCCATGGAGCCAGACGCTGAAAAATATCACCCAATATAGTAAAACGCGCATTGCGGAGGGCATGCGTCCAAGTTGGCTTGTCAATGGCGCACTGGCTCACGCGGCCAAATGGGTTGGACTGCCGCTGGATCACATTCTGGTTTCTGACAGGATCACCGCGACGCGGATCGAAACTCTTGAACCCGTCGGCTCCGACCACCTGCCGCTTCTGCTGCGCTTTTCGATTACCGGTGTGGATGATCGCAACGAACCAGAGCAGCAGACCGTGATGTTAAACTGACTGAGTAGAGCGCCTACATATTGGTGTAGACTGGACCCTCACCACCCTGTGGTGGCACCCAATTGATATTCTGGTTGGGGTCCTTGATATCGCAGGTTTTGCAATGAACGCAGTTCTGTGCATTGATGACGAATTTCGGACCGCTCGATTCCTCAACCCACTCATAGACACCCGCCGGGCAATAGCGCGTTGATGGTCCAGCATAAATATCATGCTCGGATGTCTTCTGTAGCGCCATGTTCTTGACGATCAGATGGACAGGTTCGTTTTCCTCATGGTTTGTATTTGAGAGAAATACAGAGGAAAGACGATCAAAGGTCAAAACACCATCCGGTTTCGGATAGGCAATCGGCTTGTAGTTCGCAGCCGGCTCCAACGAGGCAGCATCGTTCTTGCCATGTTTCCAGGTACCGAAAGGCGACCAACCACCTAAAATCGTATTGAGCCACATATCGAGACCGCCAAGGATGACGCCGCCAATGGTTCCAAGTTTTGACCACATCGGCTTGACGTTACGAACGCGCTTGAGATCCTTGCCGATCTCACTGCTCCGCCAGGCATTCTCATAGGTGATAAGCTCATCATTGGCGCGGCCCGCAGCCACCGCTTGCGCCACATGCTCCGCAGCAAGCATGCCTGAAAGCATCGCATTGTGCGATCCCTTGATGCGCGGAACATTGACGAAGCCCGCCGAGCAGCCAAGCAGCGCACCGCCCGGAAAGGAAAGCTTTGGTACAGACTGCCAGCCGCCTTCGGTGATCGCTCGCGCGCCATATCCAAGCCGTTTCCCGCCTTCGAAAATACCGCGAATGGCAGGGTGGGTTTTGAAACGCTGAAACTCTTCAAAAGGTGACAGATAAGGGTTCTTGTAATTAAGGTGCATGACGAAACCGACCGCGACCGTATTGTCCTCAAGGTGATAGAGAAACGATCCGCCGCCTGTTTTCATATCAAGCGGCCAGCCAAATGAATGCTGCACAAGACCCAGCTTGTGCTTTGCAGGATCGATCTGCCAGAGTTCCTTCAAGCCGATGCCGTATTTGGCAGGCTCTTTACCCTCATCGAGTTTGAACTGATTAATAAGCTGCTTGGCAAGAGAACCGCGTGCACCCTCTGCAATCAACGTATATTTTCCAAGCAGTTCCATGCCGCGTGTATAGGCCGGGCCGTGCGAGCCGTCCTTTTCAATACCCATATCGCCCGTCGCAACGCCAATGACAGCGCCCTTATCATCATAGAGCACTTCAGTTGCGGCAAAGCCCGGATAAATCTCAACGCCAAGCTCTTCTGCTTTCGTTCCAAGCCAACGGCAGACATTGCCGAGTGAAACGATGAAATTGCCATGATTATTCATCAGCGGCGGCATGGCGAAATTCGGTAAACGCACAGAGCCCGCAGGTCCAAGCACAAGGAAATGATCGGCGGTCACAGGCGTCTTGAAGGGATGCCCCTCCTCCTCGCGCCAACCTGGCAAAAGCTTGTCCACACCGATCGGATCAACAACAGCGCCGGACAGAATATGCGCGCCGACTTCGCCGCCCTTTTCAAGGACGACAACAGACAATTCCGGATTGATTTGCTTGAGCCTGATGGCAGCCGAAAGACCCGAAGGCCCACCTCCGACGATCACGACATCAAACTCCATGCTCTCGCGCTCTGGAAGTTCAATTGTCTCGCTCATGCATTCCTCCTGCTGTAAATTCCCTTATGCGCCGGTGGCGCGTCGTTTTTTTGATTTGTAGCGCAACAATAACTGTTTGCCACAATGAGTCGCGCCTATCAGATGCGGCCAATTGCCCTCATTCTACGACTGGCAGGTCTGTTTCTATACTTACTTTAACGTAAACGTCAATATACTGCCGCTGTGGCAAAGTCTGCACATCCAACACCCAGTTGCACCAGCAGTCTTTTCCGTCATAATCCTGTTACGACATTGCCGACCATGTTTGATGCAAGCCGCTTGGGAGGGCCGGATGAGGTGGATGAGTCTGCGCTGGCCTTTTGGGAGCCTGATCATCATCTGCGTTCTATATCTTGCTGGCAGCGCGGCCAGTGCTGAATCCGGAAAGCTATGGAATGCCGGCCGCTATACATTTTCCGATGAAATGGGCGGCTTTACGATTACCGGCATCAGCGGTAAGGGCACAAGACAAGACCCCATTATCCTGACCGAGGAGTTTCACTCGACAACGCCCGCCGTCCTTGTCGTCCGAACCGAACAAACCAATCTTAAAGACCCTGCGGAAGATATCGGGATCCTGTTTCATCTGCGTATTCAAGTGACTAATGGCAGCGGTCACCCTTGGGTAGAGTTTGGCTTCGAATTACAAGAGCAATTGAATGTGCCAAGCGATTATGGAGATGGGCTCTCCTTCTATCAGCCGGGTGACAAGAAGGACGCCATCGACTCCTATGGCTATGCAAGCTTCAGCGATGATTTTGAGCCTTATGACCGGCTGATTTTCCGCGATGGAAAGGTCGACCCAGGGGAGAATGCAAGTTTTGGATTTCCGATTGCCGACTTTACGCCCAAGCGGACATTCTATCTGGTGCAGGACCCGCGCATTCCTTCCTCGTAAATATGAAGTCTTGTGCTTGCAATGCGCACGGCAATTTGCGACTTCAGGGGTGAGAAGGAATATCAATTGTCGACGTTAAGCGAAATCTTGCACTTTTATGCCGAGGCGGGTGTTGATACCCCGCTTGTCGACACGCCCGTCGACAGGTTCTCGCAGATTGATATGCGGCGAGCGCAAGCTCAGCAGACACCTGCCGCCGCCCGTGCAAGCGCGCCCTCGCCGGTCGCAGCCAAACCATCCATCAATGTCGATGCAAGTCCTGCCCCCCCTTCCACTTTAAGCAAAGCATCCGTACCTGATGATGCAAAGATAGCCATGGCCCGCCAGATGGCTGCGAGCGCGCAGAGCTTGGAAGAATTGCGCGAGCAGCTAGCTGCATTTGACGGCTGCAATCTCAAATTCACGGCAAAAAACCTCGTCTTTGCCGATGGCAACCCGCAAGCGTCGATCATGTTTATCGGTGAAGCGCCCGGTCGTGAGGAAGATCTGGAGGGTGTGCCATTTATCGGGCGCTCCGGCCAATTGCTCGACCGCATGTTTGCGGCGATCGGCCTCGACAGGCAAAGCGTCTATATTGCCAATACAATTCCATGGCGTCCGCCGGGGAACAGGACGCCGACACCATTGGAAACAGAAATTTGCCGCCCTTTTTTCGAACGGCAAATCGAGCTGGTAAATCCAAAACTGCTTGTGGCGCTTGGCGGTCCTGCCGCAAAGGCATTGACCAATGCCAATGAGGGTATTTTGCGCCTTCGCGGCAATTGGAAAACCCATCTGACAGCATCGGGAAACCAAATCCTGGTTATGCCAACGCTCCATCCGGCCTATCTGCTGCGCAATCCAGCGCAAAAGAAGTTTGCGTGGAGAGATTTCCTCAGCATCAAATTGCGGCTACGCGCCCTTACCGACTGACCTGCCGCAAAACCGGAGTTGCCGTGTCGTAATTTCCGGCGCGTCGATCCGAACTGCGCGATATGGTCAACTATAATCAGGATAAAACCATGTTTCGCCAGCTTTTGCCCATTACGGCATTATTGACCAGCACATTCTTAATGCTGACAGCCGGAGGTCTGGCGGGCATTCTACTGCCGCTGCGCGCCGGTATGGAAGGCTGGTCGCCTACAACAATTGGTTGGATGGGTACAGGCTATGCGCTCGCCTTTACGGGCGGTTGCATCGTGGTGCCTCGGCTTGTGCGGCGCGTCGGTCACGTCAGGGTTTTCGCGGTATTGCTGACGCTGCTTGGCATGTCGATGCTGATGCATGGGCTGATCATGGACCCATGGGCATGGACCCTGTTCCGGGCGCTGGCGGGATTTTCACTGGCAGGCAGCTACATGGTGATAGAAAGCTGGCTCAACGAACGCGTTACCAACGCGACACGCGGCATGGTTTTTTCCATCTATATGATTGTTTCGATGCTCGGCTTGCTGGTCGGGCAATATATCCTGCCCTTCGGAAATCCGGCTACCCATGTGCTGTTCATGATCGGTGCGCTGATATATGCCTCCGCGCTTGTGCCGACCGGCCTGTCCAATGCACAGTCCCCGCGCCCGCTGACACAAGTATCGCTGGATTTGCCCGGTCTCTACCGCAAATCGCCCGCCGCAATGGTGGGCTCACTGCTGGCAGGAATTATTGCCGGGGCATGGAACTTCCTTTCGGCTGTCTATGGTCGGGACATTGGCCTATCAACATTTGGCATAGCGACAATGATCGCAAGTTCGATGATCGGCGGTGCATTGTTCCAATATCCGATTGGCCGCATTTCGGATTTTGTTGACCGGCGCTATGTCATGGTTGTGGCAGGCATTGGCGGTGTGCTGATCTCAATTACGATGATCCTTGTTCAACCCACAACGCCATGGGTGATCTACACGCTGATGTTTGCATTCGGAACCGTGCTGTTTCCGATCTATTCCCTCAACGTTGCTCATGCCAATGACTTTGCCGAGCCGAGCGAATTCGTAAAGATTTCGAGTGGGCTGCTGATCGTATATGGCATTGGCAGCATGATCGGCCCGCAAATTGCCGGTCGCCTTATGGATATGAACGGTCCACCCGGCTTCTTTGTTACCATGGCAATCACCTATGCTGCCTATGGCGGCTATGCGTTCTGGCGCAGTTTGCGCCGCGCCTCACAGGCGCCCTCGGAGCGCCCGGACTTTGCCATTGGCGCTCATGACAGACCGCAAACGCCGGAAACATTTAGCCTTCATCCGCTTAGCGAAGGCGTTCCTGACGAGTGAATCTCAAGCTTGCGGCGTCGATGCCTTTTTTGCCCGGGCACGCGCGAGACCAAGACGATGCTCACGATAGATAATGAAAATGCCAGCGCCGATGACGATCGTCGCGCCTATGATCATTTCCCAAGTGGGAATGTCACCAAACAGAAGATATCCAATAGCCAGACCGAGCAGCATGGACGTATATTCGAATGGGGCAATTACGGACATGTCGGCGTGGCGATAGCTCTCCGTCAAAAGAATTTGCGCAACACCGCCTGCAATCCCTGCCATGATCAAATATGTCGCCTGCCATCCGGTGGGCCATACCCAACCAAAGGGAAAACTGACCAAGGCAATCAGGCTTGAGGCGATTGAAAAATAGACAACAATGGTTGGCGTGCGTTCCGTCTGTACCAGTTTGCGCACGAGCAGCATGGCGATAGCAGCGAGCCCTGCTCCGCCCAATGTTGCCAAAGCACCAATTGCCTGATCGCCGCCAAACTCGCTTTCACCCGTAAAGAATGACATGCGCGGCCAAAGAATGATGAGGACACCGATCAGTCCGACACCAACAGCCGACCAGCGGTAAAGGCGAACTGTTTCTTTCAGAAAGATCGCGCTGCACACAACAGTCAGAAGCGGGGTCGCATAGCTAATGGCGATTGCTTCCGGCAGGGGCAATTTTGTCAGACCGTAAAAACTGAGACTCATGGCACTGACGCCGACAAAGCCACGCCAGAAATGGCTGAAAGGCTCCTTGGTTTTGAACGCCACTGCAAGTTGCCCCTGCCAGGCGATGAAGGCGATGACGGGGAAGATTGCAAAAAAGGAGCGAAAGAAGACGAGCTGCCCCGCGGGAATACCATCGGAAGCTTTCAAAAGGCTCGACATGCACACGAAGACGCATACTGATGCGATCTTCAAGCCGATTCCGAGCATTGTATTCATTGTGCGAACGGTGTTCGCGTTGAGCGGTTCACCTTCTTTAGGGTGAACTATCGTGGACACAGTGGAATAATCCTTGGGAGCTGGAGCATTTGTAGCGAGGGTATGGAAATTTAACTGATGTATCTTTAGGACGGTTTCCAAGGCGGCGCCAGACAAAAACCAATCACGTTGCGTTTTTGCGCCATATATCGGGTGAACATCCGCATTTGTTGTGCGCGATGCAAAACACGGTTAGGGTCCGCCGCAATGGAACGGTCTGTTTCTTCATTGAAGCCCCAGTGCCGTTCCTCTTTTATTATACGCAACTCCGGACGGAAAACCGGTTCCCACCTTTCTTGGAATTGCTTTTGAAGGACAGTTATCTATGCGTACCGATACCGGCCAGGTTTTTCATCTGGAAGACTATAAGCCAACCGACTTTCTTATTCCTGAGACCCATCTCGATTTTCGTCTGCACCCGGAGCGGACAATCGTTAAATCCACGCTGAAAATCGAGCGCAGGGAAGGCGTCGCACTTGATACGCCGCTTATTCTGGATGGAGACGAGTTGAAGCTTGAAGATATTCGCATCAATGGCGTCGCGCTTGGCGACAATACCTATGTGGTTACACCGGACCGGTTGGAAATTCGCGCACTGCCTGAGGCCGAAACTTTTACGCTGGAAATTACGACGGAAATAAATCCAAGCACCAATCGGCAGCTTACGGGTCTTTATCGTTCCAGCAATGTCTATTGCACGCAGTGTGAAGCTGAGGGCTTCCGCCGCATTACCTATTATCTCGACCGCCCTGACCTGCTTTCAGTCTATACTGTGCGCGTCGAAGCCGAAGCAAAGGAAGCCCCTCTGCTGCTTTCGAACGGTAATCCGGGTGAAAAAGGCACACTGGATAGCGGACGCCACTTCGCTATTTGGAATGATCCTCATCCAAAGCCTGCCTATCTCTTTGCGCTGGTCGCCGGCGATCTGGGCGTCATCACCGATACATTCATCACCGCCTCCGGGCGCTCAGTTAATCTTGGCATCTATGTCGAACATGGCAAGGAAGGCAGAGCGCTTTATGCGATGGATGCACTCAAGCGCTCGATGAAGTGGGACGAGGAAAAATTCGGCCGCGAATACGACCTTGATGTTTTCAATATTGTCGCCGTCTCGGACTTCAATATGGGAGCGATGGAGAATAAGGGGCTTAATGTTTTCAATGACAAATATGTTCTTGCGGAGCCAGACACGGCAACAGACGTTGATTATGCTGGTATTGAGGCAGTTATTGCCCATGAATATTTCCACAATTGGACAGGAAACAGAATCACTTGCCGCGATTGGTTCCAGCTTTGTCTCAAGGAAGGGCTGACCGTTTATCGTGATCATGAATTCTCTGCGGATATGCGTTCGCGCGCAGTCAAGCGCATCGCCGAAGTGAAGGGGCTGAAGGCCCATCAGTTCCCGGAAGATGCCGGTCCCCTCGCCCATCCTGTCCGTCCGCGCCAATTCCGCGAGATCAATAATTTCTACACTTCGACGGTCTATGAAAAAGGCTCGGAAGTGGTGCGGATGATCCACACGATCCTTGGTGCCGAAACTTTCCGCAAGGGTATGGATCTTTATTTTGAACGCCATGACGGCGATGCGGCCACGATTGAGGACTTTATCAAGGTCTTCGAAGATGCATCGGGCGAAGATTTAAGCCAGTTCTCACTCTGGTATGATCAGGCAGGAACACCAAACCTTGCCATCACCTATGATTACGATCAGGCGACAAAGACCTTCGAGATCGAAATTGAACAATCTCTGAAGCCAACGCCCGGCCAGCCTTCCAAGAAGCCAATGCATATTCCTATCCAGTTCGGACTGCTTGGAACCAAGGGGCGTGAGATCAAGCCGCGCGCAACGAAAGGCGGTTTGGTCAAAGATGATGTCATCCACCTGCGCAAGCGCAAGGAGCGCTTCACATTTTCCGGCATCACAGAGCGCCCCGTACCTTCATTATTGCGCGGCTTCTCAGCGCCGGTAACGATGACGAGTGAGTTGACGCGCTCCGACCTCGCCTTCCTTGCGCGCAATGACCGCGATGAGGTCACGCGCTGGCAGGCATTGACGCAGTTGCTCAACTCCAAGCTTACCAGCAATTCAAAACGTGTGCGTGGTGGCAAGCCGGCAACGATTGAAAGCTCATCAATCAAGCTTCTGGGTGAGCTGGCTTTTAACAGCAACCTGGATGAAGCCTTCCGCGCTTTATGCCTCAGCATTCCTTCCGAAAGCGATATAGCCCGCGAACTTGGTGCCAATATTGATCCGGATGCGATTTTGGGCAGTCGGGATGCACTTATCCGCGCTGTTGCTGAAACCCATGGGGAGAAGTTTGAACAGCTGTATAATGAGCTGGAACATCACGGCGCATTCAATCCGGATGCGGCTGGCGCAGGCCGTCGCTCCTTGCGCAACGTTCTTCTGGACTACCTGAGTGTTGCCGATGGCAACCCCAAGCGTGCGGCCAAGCAGTTCAATCAGGCCAATAATATGACGGATCGTGCTGCGGCGCTCAATGTCCTTGTACAGCGCTTTGCGACCAGCGGCTCGACGGGTGATGCGCTGCAAGCTTTTGAAGCGCGGTATGGAACTGACGCGCTGGTTATGGACAAATGGTTTGTGGTACAGGCCATGCAGCCTGGAGAAAGCGCGCTTGGCAAAGTCAAGGAATTAATGACGCACCGGCTGTTCTCTCTCGATAATCCCAACCGCACGCGCTCGCTGATTGGCGCATTTTCCAGTGGCAACCAAACCGGCTTCAATCGTGCTGACGGCAAGGGCTATCAATTCTTTGCAGAGACAATCCTGACGATTGACAAGAAAAATGCCCAGCTTGCAGCCCGGCTTTTGACCGCAATGCGCTCATGGAGATCCTTCGAGCCGGAGCGCCGCGAACATGCTCGAGAAGCACTGGCCAGCATCGCTTCGGTCGCCGGACTATCGACCGATGTGCGCGATATTGTCGAGCGCACACTGGCCTAAACGGCCACCAAATACTTATCCACCGGCCCATTTTCCTATTCCCTCCGGACAAACTCCGGAGGGAATTTGAGTCATATCAAAGGCTTATAAGCTCTTCTTTTGACTATGATTCCGGCTGCCACAAGTATTGATAAATATTTAACAAAGGGACTAGACACGAAGAATCAGTTTTGATTCACTACAGGTGCTTCGAATGTGCGGCGTGTCGAAGCAAATCACTGAATATAAAGGCAAATGAGGGGGCCATTCGATGGCAAATGCGGACGCGTATCGCGCGCCGACGGGGAAGAATTATGCCGGAGCCAAGGCTGGAGCGCAGCCGCGCAACAGGCTTTCCGGGCACATAAAGCTTCTTGCTGACCCTGCCTATGGCAAGCTCCTTGCAGCCGAACCCTATCTGCGCCGCGCTATCCCGCCGCTTATTATTATTTTTCTGCTTGTGCTCGCCATTGTTCGCTCCATGTCATTGCTTGCATGGCGTGACGACGCGGAGCGTATCGCCCGCGCAACGCTCTCAATTGCTACAAGCCATGTCGCCAGTATCATCGATAACCGCATGAACAAGGGCGAAACTCTCAGCGCGGGCGACCTTCAAAATATCCTTAGCGATATGCGCAATAATGATCTTATCCCGGATGGAATGTGGTTTGCCATCGCAACGCCGGAAGCCAATATTGTCGCTGCCTCCGATGGTCTTGACCATTGGCGCAACAGGAATCTGGAAACATTCATAACCGAGGGGCAGCCATTATTTCTCTTTGGGACAAGAGCTGGCGCAATGCCGGTAAAGGTTGAGGGCACACCTGCGCTCGCCGCCTTTTCCCGCTCTGAGAATAACGCCTATTCCGTTATAGCCGCCCATCCACTTGAAGCGATTTTCGCTGAATGGCGCAGCACCGTCTCAATGAATGTTACCCTGTTTGCCGGTACGGCAACGATCATGCTGATTGTGCTCTATGCCTATTTCAGCCAGTCGTCGCGGGCGCAGGACGCCGACGCTCTCTATCAACACACACAGGCGCGGGTCGATATGGCGCTTGCACGCGGACGCAGCGGTCTTTGGGATTGGGATATGGCAAGAGGGCGGGTTTACTGGTCGCGCTCCATGTACGAAATGCTTGGCTACGAGGCCTATGACTCTATCCTGTCGATCGGAGACATTTCGGCAATCATTCACCCTGACGATGACAAGCTCTACAGCGTCGCGGCACAGGTCGCAGCGGCGGAGATTACCCAGATGGACCGGGTATTTCGTATGCGCCATGCGGAAGGTCACTGGGTCTGGATGCGCGTTCGCGCCCAAGTTGCCGACACTGATAATCTTGGCGATCTGCATCTGGTTGGCGTTGCTGTTGATGTCAGTGAACAGCACCGTTTTGCGCAAGCGACGGCGCAGGCCGATCAGCGCATTCGTGAAGCCATCGAAAGCATCTCCGAAACCTTCGTTCTTTGGGATGCGGAAAACCGGCTTGTCATGTCGAATGGCAAGTTCAATGAATATTCCGGCCTTGCCAATGAATGCCTGCTACCCGGTATCAGCCGTGAGGAGCTTGAGCCTCGCATACGTGCCTTTGCGTCTGAAAAGCGCATGGCGAATGAACATGGCCGCAATGGTGCGCTGACGTTCGAACGACAGCTTGCCGATGGCCGTTGGCTACAGGTCAATGAGCGGCGCACCCAGGATGGTGGGCTGGTATCGGTCGGTACCGATATTACACAATTAAAAGTACATGAAGAGCGGCTGATCGATAGTGAGCGCCGTCTGATGGCGACAATTCACGATCTCAGTCTTGCGCGTAAATCCGAAGTTGAGCGGACACTGGAACTCACCGAACTCAATAGCAAATATGCAGTCGAGAAAGAGCGAGCTGAGGCTGCCAACCGCGCGAAATCCGAATTCCTCGCCAATATGTCTCACGAGCTTCGTACCCCGCTAAATGCCATTATCGGCTTCTCCGAAATCATGCATACCGGAACATTTGGCGCGCTTGGGTCTGACCGTTACGTCGAATATGTTCAGGACATCCATACCAGCGGCAATTACCTGCTCAACGTCATCAATGATATTCTTGATATGTCGAAAATTGAAGCGGGGCATTTTACGCTCGACCGCGAAGAAATCGATCTTTGCCCTCTGATCCGCGAGACAGTACGTGTTGTTTCGCTACAGGCGCAGGCAAAGGACGTGAAAGTGGATACGCGTATCGACGAATGCGTCACGCTCAATGCCGATCGCCGAGCTATCAAGCAAATCCTGATCAACCTGCTCTCAAACGCGGTGAAATTTACCAGTACAGGGGGACGAATATCGGTCCGCGCCCGCAAGGTTTCCGGCGCTTTGGTGCTAACCATTGAGGATACAGGTTGCGGCATCCCCAAATCTGCACTGAAAAAGATCGGGCAGCCCTTCGAACAGGTAGAAAACCAGTTTACCAAATCCCATGCAGGGTCCGGCCTTGGACTTGCTATCTCACGCTCGCTGACACGATTGCATGGTGGCGCATTGAAAATCCGCTCGCAGGAAGGCATCGGCACGATTGTATCCGTTCGTATCCCAACACGTAACCCGGTCGAGAACGCCTGAGATTCAACTCCTGGATTGCTTGCGTGCCTCACGCAAGATTGTATCAAAAATTTCGCGCACGGACTTAGCGCTGTCCTTTAATTGACTTTCCAGCCGCTCAAGATCCGGCAGATCGCGGGATCGGCAAAGTTGCTCGACAAGTCCGGGCGGAAAATCTTCACGCTTAACATCACCATTCAAGCAAAGCCGAATGAGTTGCGTCACGCTTGTGTAGAGATTTGCCGCGTTCACGAGAATGTCTACTGTGGCTGGGTTAGCCAAAGCTGGCCGGAGTTTTCCGAGCACTTCCGCTGTTGATTGCGCAACAATCGAGCCATCTACATTGCCGGTCAGCACTGCAAATTGTGCGATAAACTCCAGATCGATGATACCGCCTGGCACAAGCTTTAAATCCCACTCGTCACGAGGGGGCTTTTCTGTCTCGATCATGTCCCGCATTTCGGCAACATCCTTGGCGATCTTTGCCATATTGCGGGGAAGCGCCAATATTTCCGAAATATCTTTTTCGATCTCAGCAAAGAATGGGATATCTCCTGCGACAGGGCGTGCCCGGCTCAGGGCCATATGCTCCCAGGTCCATGCTTCGCTCCGCTGATATTTGCGAAACGAGTCGATATGAGTGGCAACAGGCCCTTTATTGCCGGATGGGCGGAGGCGAAAATCAACCTCGTAAAGTACGCCTTCAGCCGTCGGTGCAGACAATGCGGCAATCAGGCGTTGCGTCAGCCGCATATAATATTGCGAAGGTGCGAGGGGCTTTGCGCCATCGGATTCATCGGCATTTTCATCGTGGTCGTAAAGCAGAATGAGATCGATATCGGAGCCTGCCGTTAATTCCCGGCTACCGAGCTTGCCCATACCAAGAATGGCAATGCGCCCACCGCGAATATTACCATGCTTGCTTTCAAACTCGTCAATTACCGCGTGAAGTGCGCTATCAATGACCAGATCGGCCAGATCAGAAAAAGCCTTGCCAGCCCGCGCTCCGTCGATTGCGCCGGTAAGCAGCCTTATGCCGATGAGAAAACGATGTTCAGCAGCAAAGATACGCAACCGATCCAGCACGTCTTCATAGACCTTAGATGGCCCAAGAAAACTCGACAGGCGTTCGGCAAGATAAGGGCGTGTAGGGACATCCGCAAAAATGGCAGGATCAAGCATACCATCGAAGATATGTGGCTTACGCGTGATGATATCAGCTAGCCGAGGCGCAGCACCCATGATGAGAACCAATAGATCAAGCAAGCGCGGATTGGACTGTAGCAGACTGAAAAGCTGGATACCGGCTGGCAGGCCCTTGATCATCTCGTCAAAACGCATCAGCGCTTCATCTGCACGGCTCGTTGCACCAAATGCCTTGAGCAGAACTGGCGTAAGCTCAGTTAGCCTCTCGCGTGACTCGGCCGATTGCGTCGCGCGGTAGCGTCCAAAATGCCATGTGCGAATAACCCGGCAAATGTCGCTTGGCCGTTCAAAGCCGAAATTGGCCAAGGTTTGCAGCGTATCCGGATCATCAACATCGCCGGTGAACACCAGATTTCCCGCCTCGCCAGCCAAATCCTGCGCCTGTTCAAACAAAGCTGCATAATGGGTTTCGACCGTCTTCAGAGCATCCCGGAAATCTTCGGTAAATGTTTCTATATTGCGATAGCCCATCATATAGGCCACGCGACGGAAGTTCTCGTCATCCTCCGGCAATATGTGCGTCTGTTCGTCAGCGATCATCTGGATACGGTGTTCGACATCACGCAAGAAACCATATTTCTGTGTGAGCGTGTCACGTGCTTCAGCGTTGATCCAGCCCAAGCCCTGCAATGCGCCAAGCATGGCAACAGTGCTTGAACCGCGAAGCTGCGGAAACCGCCCGCCTGCGATTAACTGCTGCGTTTGTACGAAAAACTCAATCTCGCGTATGCCACCACGGCCAAGCTTTACGTTATGACCGCGCACGGCAACTTCGCCATGTCCCTTATGGGCATGGATTTGCCGTTTGATGGAATGGACGTCAGCAATAGCGGCATAGTCGAGATATTTGCGCCAGACATAAGGAGCAAGCTCCGCTAGCACCTGCTTGCCCGCATTGATATCGCCAGCCACGGGGCGGGCCTTGATCATGGCGGCACGTTCCCAATTCTGCCCCCGCCCCTCGTAATAATTCAGCGCGGCGCCAACAGGGATCGCAAGTGGCGTAGATCCCGGATCGGGGCGAAGCCTCAGATCGGTGCGGAAGACATAGCCATCGGCAGTGCGATCTTGCAGGATACGCACCAGCCGCCGCGTCAGCCGCGAAAAGGTTTCAACACATTCATACGGGTCGGTAATTGCCGGACTTTGCTCGTCGATGAAAACAATCAGATCAATGTCGGACGAGTAGTTCAACTCGTAGGCACCGAATTTGCCCATAGCCAGAATGATCCAGCCGCAATTTTTATCCGGGTGTTGCGGGTCTGGCAGTTTCAGCTTTCCGGCATTGTGTGCATCGCGCAACAGAAAGCGCACCGCTGCTTCAACACATGCCTGAGCCAGCTGGGAAAGGAAGAGGGTCGTATCCTTCGTGTCAAACTGACCAGACAGATCTCCCAGCGCGATCAAGAGATGTCCTTCCTGCTTCTTCTGGCGAAGGGCAGTCATGATCGACGTTTCGCTGACATTCTCCGCTTCGGGAACTGACGCAATTTCCTGCATGAGTTCTTGCAGACGGGAGTCAAGCGCCCCATCAGTTAGAGGCTCTATGATTGCCGGACGGCGCAATAAAACATTTCGCAAATAGGGAGAAAGATCAAGGACTGATGACAGGAAGAAAGTAGCACGCTTATTATTGCTTAGAGCTGAAGTTGTCTTGCATCCTTGTTCGGCGGCATGTTCTGTAAGCTCTTGCAGAAATGCTGCGGCATGCTTTTTGTCGAGCGGCACCAATTCCCGCAATTTACCCTCAAAGAATGGCTCTTTAGCAAAGCTCGCCTTTTCCGAAGTCATACATTGTCCCCTCCCGCCGGAAACACCAGGACTGCACGCAGACCCGGCGCATTATCTTGCAACTCCAATATACCACCGTGCAATTTCATGACCGCCTTGGCAAGACTCAAGCCAAGGCCTGACCCCGGTTGTGAGCGACTATCCTCCAAGCGTACAAATCGTTCTGTTGCGCGCTCAACCTGATCAGCAGGAATTCCCGGACCATTGTCGCTAACCACAATCTCGATACCACGATCGTGCTTTTCTACTGACAGTTTGATCTCGACGGACTTACCCCCAGCGGCATATTTAATGGCGTTGTCGACAAGGTTTGCAATTGTTTGCCCGACAAGTTCACGATTAGCCCTGACCGGGGTCGCATCCATTTCACCCAGAGACAAAGTAATCCCTGCTTCTTCCGCCAGCGGCTCATAAAGCTCAGAAACGTCCTCTACGATCACTGACAATGGCAATAGTTCCATTGTCTCGCTGGAATAGCCTGATTCAAGGCGGGATATCATCAAAATCGCATTAAATGTGCGTATCAGAAGATCAGAATCCGCGATCATATCCTCGATGGCTGCACGATAAGCCTTCGTGGTCTTTGCGTTGGAAAGCGCGGATTCAGCACGGTTTCGCATACGTGTCAGCGGTGTCTTCAGGTCATGCGCGATATTGTTGGAGACATGCCGCACGCCTTCGTTCAATTCCTGAATCCGGGCAAGCATTCCGTTAAGGTTCTCGGACAGGCGATCAAATTCGTCTCCGGAACCGTTAACTGGCAGTCGTCCGGCGAGATCGCCCCCCATGATACGCTGAGAGGCGACTGAAACTTCATCTATCCGGTGCAGTGCACGACGCCCTACAAAGAACCAGATCAAGCACGCGCCGATACCCATCGTACCCAGCGCAGCAAAAAGCGCGCGTCTTACCACCAGGCGGACCTGTTCAGGCTCGCCCAGATCACGCCCCACCATAACGCGAATGCCGTTTGGCAAGACAATGATACGTGCTATCGCCATGTGTGTCTTTGGGTCAGCGCCTTCATTATAGCGCTCATAGCTTATGGGGCGCGATATCCAGCCATCGGTTTGCAGGACGCCAATCTCAATGCTCTGCACATTGCCAGCAACAATGCGTCCAGCTGGATCTGCAACAAGGTAAAGGAAAGCGCCGGGCTGTCGGCCCCGCCGGTCAATGGAGCGCACAAGGCTGACAATACCGCCGCGCTGATAAGCCAGACCAATACCCTCTACCTCCTCATTGATTGCTGCTTCCGTTTGGCTGGTTAGCAGCCTTACGGAGGAACTGGTCATATAGAAAACCAATCCCAGAGCACAGATCGTGAAAAGCAGCAGATAGAGCGCTGAAAGCCTCACTGCTGTCATTTTCAACAAGGAGCGAAAACGGCTCATCCATTGCTTCCGGCAATGGTTTCGGCGGGATTTGCCTTCAACATATATCCAGCACCGCGCACCGTGTGTAACAGCGGCGTATCGAAACCTTTCTCGATTTTGCCGCGCAAACGTGAAACATGGACATCAATCACATTGGTCTGGGGATCGAAATGATAATCCCATACATGTTCAAGCAGCATGGTGCGGGTAACCACCTGACCGGAATTACGCATAAGATATTCCAATAGACGAAACTCGCGTGGCTGCAAAATGATTGTCTGCCCTGCCCTTTTTGCGGTGTGAGATAGCCGGTCAAGTTCAAGGTCACCGACGCGGTAGACGGTTTCCGCTTCCTTTGGACTTGAGCGCCGCAGCAAAACTTCGATGCGCGCAAGCAATTCGGAAAATGCATAAGGTTTTGTAAGGTAATCATCACCACCCGCACGCAGACCCGTGACACGATCATCGACCTGCCCTAGCGCAGAAAGGATCAGCACCGGCGTGTCATTTCCCTGCGCGCGCAAAGCAGCCACGACCGAAAGACCATCGCGGCGGGGCAACATGCGATCAACGACAAGAGCGTCATAAGATCCCTGCTCAGCCAGCATATAGCCTGTCTCGCCGTCGCCTGCGATATCAGCAGAGTGTCCGGCCTCGTTGAAGGCCTTTTTCAGATAGCGGGCGGCCTCACGATCATCTTCGATAACCAGTATTTTCATGATCTTACTCTAATCAGCTTGCTTGCATGAAACCAGAAAGAAAATAGGGCAACAGGTCGAAGGAACCTGCTGCCCGATTTGTTGGCGCTTACAAAGGGAGTTTAGCGCCGCTGCATTTCATCATTGCGCTATCAACCCTTATTGATAGGCAGAGCCACAAACCGCGACTGGTCCTTTGTTTGGACCTGCAGGAGCACAGCTTTGCGTCCACTCTTGGAAGCGGCAGCTATTGCGGTATCTATGTCGTCGCCGCTCTTGACCGGCTGATTATTGACCGACACGATAATGTCACCTGTGCTTATACCCTTATCGGCAGCATCACCCTGACGATCAACATCGGTGACAACAACACCCTGACCATCATCGGCTGGCATAACAGTCAAACCGTAATCGTCGAGAGCAGATGATTTTTGTTCGTCATCCTGCTGCGGCGTTGCAGAAGAGAGCTTCTCGTCGCCGGGCATTTCCTTGATTCCGACTTTGACAGTTTTAGCCTCGCCCTTGTGCCATACGGTCAAATCGACATCCTTGCCCGGGACGACAGCAGCAATCTTTTTTGCCAGATCGCGGGGATCACTGACCTTATCGCCATTGACAGCCGTGATCACATCACCGGCAACAATACCGGCTTTTGCGGCGGGACCATTGGCTTGGGGATCAGCAACAAGCGCGCCCTTTTCCTCTGAAAGGCCAAGGGATTCAGCAATTTCCTTGCTGACGGGTTGGATCTGCACGCCAATCCAGCCACGCGACACTGTCCCGTTTTTAATCAGTTGATCTACAACCTGCTTTGCAGTCTGTGCGGGGATGGCAAATGCGATGCCCACGCTGCCACCAGAGGGTGAGAAAATTGCTGTGTTGATGCCAACCACTTCACCATTCAGATTGAAGGCTGGACCACCGGAGTTGCCCTTATTGACCGCCGCGTCGATCTGCAGAAAGTCATCATAGGGTCCAGCGCCAATATCACGGCCGCGAGCGGAGACGATACCCGCTGTTACCGTTCCACCGAGGCCAAATGGATTGCCAACTGCAACAACCCATTCGCCAACGCGAACTTTGTTGTCATCACCGAAATTGACATAGGTAAACTTGCGCTTGTCATCGACCTTGAGCACGGCCAAATCAGTACGCTTATCCTTGCCGATCAGCTTTGCATCAAGTTCTGTGCCGTCATCAAGGACGACACTATAGGCAGAACCATCTTCGACGACGTGATTGTTCGTGACAAGATAACCGTCTTCGGAGATGAAGAAGCCTGAGCCTTGAGCGGTAGGACGGATACGCTCAGGACGGTTGTGATCGCGGGGGGATTTGCGAGGTTCCATGTCACGACGGCCATATTGATCGGGCCCGCCAAATTCATAAAAGAAGCGTTTGAGCGGGTGGCCATCCGGCAATTGATCCAAACCCGGGAAACCACTGCCGCTATCGGCAGTTTCCTTCACGGCGCTTTTCACCCGAACACTGACAACTGCGGGGCTGACCTTTTCGACGACGTCAGCAAAACCGGGCTGCTGGGCAGTTTCAACACGAACTGCTTCGGCTTGCGCGGGGACAATAGCGCTGAGCGGGCCCGTTGCCAAAAAGCCGCCGACCAGTGCCGACGACAGGAGGGCCGCGGCAATACCCTTACGGTAACGGGAAGATTTAAGATTGTTTGACATTGGGATGTACTCCTTACGCAATGCGATCGGCTGATGATCGTTTTGTACCATCAGTGATACACATAAGAAGGTTACCCCGCCATTTCCGCATCATGACAAATTTGTAAGGTTTGGCACCATCGGCCTATTTGATGGCAGAGACAGCCGTCGCCAATCCTTGCAGTGGAGCATTGAAAACCAGAGGGCCGGAAGAGCTGATTTCGTAGGATATTTGAGCAATTGCCGCCTTGGCAATTTGCTCCCTCATAATAGGACCGACAGGCAGTATCGCAACACAAACGGTTGCATCACAGCCATTTGTTTCAACAATGACCGGTTCTTTGCGCCCGCCGAAACGAAGTGTTACGGGATTCTTCTCGCCCAGTTCCGGACGGGTCCGCAAAATCATCAATGGCTTGCCGTCTTCGGTGGCTGCCAAAGACCAGCTGAACGCAAACTGCCCCCCCTATCGAGGACCGTTTGCGTTACATTGCAGATTTTTTTCTTTGCCTTGAGATTTTCGTCACACCGTAGTTCCCAGTTCTCGAAAGGTTGAACGGTACGACGATAAGAACCGAGTTCAGCGCCTTGGGGAATCACTACCTCGGATGGCTTGATCGAATAGTCTGAACCGGGAAGCTCCTGCGCGGCAGCAGTTAAGCTGCCGCACAGGATGATGCAAACGAAGTACCCGAACAACTTCCCTGTTTGCAATTTCATGTTGTACCCGATTAATTCAGAGTGAAGCTGACGCCGGCTGATACACCGAATTCACCACCACTTGTTGCGCCTGTCAAATTTGTCCGGATTTTACCGCTTTCGCTGGTATAACCCGCTCCGAATGCCATGGCAGCCTGGTCACGCCAGACAGCGCCACCCATGGCCACACTGACCTTACCCGGTGTGTTGTCGAAGCGCAGCGATGATGCGGCCAAACCGATAGCTGCTGCCTGATGCGCTTCCTTGCGTACCGACTTGATATCAGAGCTTAGCTGACTGAAATTCTTTTCCAAAGCGTCGGTTCTTGTTTCCAAGGCTGTAGTTCTGCCATCAATGCCCTTGACCGCATTAGACAAGCTGCCAAACTTAGTGTTGGTATATTCATATGACTTGGTTAGCGTGGTAGTCGCTACTTTATCAGTATAAGTGTTCGCTTCCACGGTAGCCTTCTTCACCTGCGCCATATTTGCGGCATCAGTATCATCTTTGCCTTCGGCTACATTTTTGATGAGAACCGGAGCATTCAGATCACCGCCTTGCAGTGTGAGTTGGTTGGTTTTCTTGCCATCAGGCGTTGTGTCATAAGCCATAGCCTTGTTTTCCAGATTACCAAGCTTGCTGTCCAGCGACGACACGTGTTCACTTACAAGTTCCATCATATCGTCATGTTGGGCCGACAATTCGGATTCCGCCTCGATCAGCTTGCTCAGATCACCAACTTTCTGATCCACGCCCTCGAAGCGAGTGTTAAATACCTCGTCATTCTTGTTCAACGCTGCAATCTTACCGCCCTG
>UCNP01000028.1 GCA_900473335.1 Hyphomicrobiales bacterium
ATTTTGCGTCCGTCAGGATGTTCGGCGATCTAGCGCAGATTTGTTGACGTGGACCTTCGCTTGCCAGGCGACACCAACTCGCTATTGCAGAGGAAGTGCTTTGCTTCCGATTTTAATAATGATACCAACCTATTTGCCTGAAAACGGTTCATTTTGCCTTTTAAAAGGCATCTCCCTCTGAAAGACTGAACAATGTCGGTGGTAATAACCCAAAGTGCCGTGCCACAGCGTGCATGGCGTGACGAAATCGTGGCGATGCTCACTTTGAGCTGGCCTATCATCCTGACCAATGTGGCACAGGTTGCGATGACGGCTACCGATGTGATGATGCTTGGTTGGCTGGGGTCTCACGCACTGGCTGCGGGTGCGCTCGGTACAAACCTTTATTATGTGCCTATGATCTTTGGTTTGGGTCTTATGACGGCAACAACGCCGATGATGGCGCGCGAATTGGGGCGCAACCGATTTACGGTGCGGGAAATTCGTCGCACCGTACGGCAAGGTCTGTGGATCGGCGTCACCATTTCCATACCGATCTGGATTCTTTTATGGAATGCAACACCCATTCTTCTGGCAATGGGGCAGGATGCTGATCTGGCGCAGGAAGCCGGAACTTATGTGCGCGCGCTGCAATGGGCCATGTTGCCCTTCTATTTCTATATTGTGCTGCGCTCGTTCATGGCAGCTTTGGAGCGTCCCGGCTGGGCGCTGGTTATTGCCTTTTTGGCGGTCGGCTTTAACGCACTGGCCAATTATGCCCTGATTTTTGGTCATTTTGGATTTCCCAAGATGGGCATTGTCGGTTCAGGAGTAGCGACTGCTCTCTCATCGGTCCTGATGTTTTCCGGCCTTGTGGCCGTTATTTCGCTTGATCGCCGCTTCCGGCGCTATCGCCTCTTTGGCCGCTTCTGGCGCGCCGACTGGCCACGCTATGGTCAATTGATGCGGCTTGGCCTGCCAATCGCCGCGATCCTGAGCTTCGAAGTTACCATCTTCAATGCCGCCGCTTTTCTCATGGGCATTATCGGGCCAAATTCACTTGCGGCCCATGCCATCGCCATTCAGATTGCGTCGATCAGTTTCATGGTTCCGCTCGGCTTTGGGCAAGCGGCCACTGTGCGGGTTGGCCGTGCCTATGGCGCGCAGGATTCGGCTGGAATAAAACGCGCTGGCTGGGTCGCCTTTACTGCCGGTACAGGTTTCATGGCGCTTACCGCCCTGCTGATGGTACTGGCACCTTTGCAGCTCATCCGCGTCTTCATTGACATACACAACCCGGCAAATGCCGATGTCATTGGTTTGGCCATTTCGTTTCTGGCTCTGGCTGCCCTGTTCCAAATATTTGATGGTGCGCAGGCAGTTGCCAGCGGCATGCTACGCGGCCTGCACGATACAACCGTTCCGATGATCTATGCGGCAATTGCCTATTGGGGCATTGGCCTGCCGCTCTCCGTCGCCTTTGCCTTTTGGCTGGATATGAAGGGCGTGGGAATTTGGCTTGGCCTGCTGAGCGGCTTGGCCGCCGCTTCGCTTCTTTTGCTAAGTCGCTGGTTACGGCGTGAAAAGCTCGGGATCGAGATCATTCGCTAAAAATCGATAGTCCGGCCTTTGATCTCCCAATCGCCAAACCGGGCGGGGTCTTTTCCACCTCGCCCACCAATCTCGCGGGGCAGATTGGCTGCTGCCTTTTCTGCCGCATGCCTCGCCTCAGCTTCCTTTAATGCCCGCTGTGCGGCAGGTGGCAACTGGTCAAAACTTGGGCGCGGGCGCTGATCATCATTATCGGCGTGTGGCGGTGCTGATGACTCTTCGCCGGAATTTGATGGGGTCATGCTATACTCATTCCGAATATACTGATCATTGAAGCTTGCGATGCGAAACCCCATCATATAGGCGGAATAAACGCATTAAAAGGAATAACCTTGACTATCCTGCTGTTACTGGAAGAGAGACTTCTATCATGAACGTTATGCGCACAGGCATGCTCCTCGCCTTTATGACAGCGCTCTTCATGGGCGTAGGGTTTCTCATCGGAGGAACCGGCGGCATGATGATCGCCCTTGTCGTCGCGGCAGTCATGAACCTTTTCAGTTACTGGAATTCCGACAAGATGGTGCTTCGAATGCACCATGCTGTTGAGGTCAACGAGGCGAATGCGCCTGAATATTATGGCATTGTGCGCGATCTGGCAGCCAATGCAAATTTGCCCATGCCAAAGGTTTACCTGATCCAGAATGCCCAGCCCAATGCCTTTGCGACCGGACGCAACCCAGAAAATGCCGCTGTTGCGGCCAGTACCGGCCTCTTGCAAGCTTTGACCCCGCAGGAAGTTGCCGCGGTTATGGCCCATGAGCTTGCCCATGTCGAACACCGCGACACGCTGACAATGACTATCACCGCAACTTTGGCAGGTGCCATTTCCATGCTTGGCAATTTTGCCATGTTCTTCGGCGGCAATCGCCAGAATAATAATCCTGTCGGCTTCATTGGTATTATTATTGCCATGGTCGTCGCCCCCTTTGCCGCAATGATTGTTCAAATGGCTATCAGCCGGACCCGCGAATATGCGGCTGACCGGCGCGGCGCGCAGATTTGCGGCAATCCGCTTTGGCTTGCTTCCGCGCTGAACAAGATTGCGCGCAGCGCAAAGCGGATCGTCAATGAGGATGCCGAGCACAATCCTGCCTCCGCGCCCTTGTTCATCATCAATCCCTTGAGTGGTCGCGGCGCAGATAATTTGTTTTCAACCCATCCGGCGACCGAAAATCGCATAGCAGCACTGGAGGCCATGGTGCAGGAATTTCGTCAGGCTCAACCAGCGCCACAGCAGGGACGTCCTGTTCAAGCTCCTGCGGAAGAAGAAATACAGGATGAGCGCCCCTCACCCTGGGGCCGTAACGGCGGCGGGCGTAAAGGCCCATGGGCATGAGTGTGGAACACGGCACCAAACGGCCATTCGGTAAAAAGCCAAAAGATTATATTGACGCTGAAGACCGCCCGGGGCTTGCAGCTCGGCAATGTGCGACGCGTCTCCTTGGAGCGGTTATCGAAAAACATACCTCGCTCGACGGGCTGACCGATAATAATAATGGCCATCCGCAATATATGGAGCTTGAAGACCGGGACCGCTCACTTGTGCGTGCCATACTTGGCGCTGCCTTGCGTAATCGCGGTACGATTGAAACAGCGATCAGTCAGATGATCGACCGGCCACTGCCCGAAAATGCCGTGGCATTGAAACATCTGCTCCATGTTGCCGCCGCTCAGATTCTTTATCTGGATATACCCGATCGCGCGGCTGTCGACCTTGCCGTGACCGCTGCCAATAATGATCCTCGAAATCGCCGCTTTGCTTCCATGGTCAATGCGGTTCTGCGGCGTCTCTGCCGTGAGAAAGATACATTCAAAGATGGTGCCAGCAATGTGCCGGAGTGGTTTGAACAAACACTTATTGCCGCCTATGGCAAAGACAAGGCGAAAGCCATCCTCGACATCCAGGCAAAGGAGCCTCCCATTGATCTGACCGTCAAAGGCGACCCGGCAGAGTGGGCGGAAAAACTGGGCGGCATTGCTCTGCCCACAGGCTCGGTGCGGCTTGGTACGGTCGAAGGTTCTCTAACCGAACTTCCCGGCTTTGTTGAAGGCGAATGGTGGGTGCAAGACACCGCAGCCAGCCTTCCTGCCAAGCTTTTTGGGGACATTAAAGGCCAAAGAGTTGCCGATCTATGCGCCGCTCCCGGCGGCAAGACAGCACAATTGGCGCTTGCTGGAGCGAAAGTCACCGCGCTTGATCTTTCCGCCAACAGGCTGAAGCGTCTGCGTGGCAATCTTGAGCGTTTGGGCCTTGTCGCCGAAACCGTTGAAGCCAATCTTTCTGCCTATAATCCCGCCGAACCCTTCGACGCTGTTCTTCTTGATGCCCCCTGTTCCTCGACAGGTACCGTGCGCAGACACCCTGACGTGCCGTGGACAAAAACGCCGGAAGATGTTCGCAAACTTGCCAATCTCCAGGCAAAGCTGCTCGACCACGCAGTGACTATCGTTCGTCCGGGCGGTCTTGTCGTATTTTCCAACTGCTCGCTTGATCCTTTGGAAGGTGAAACCGTTTCCCATGACCTTTTAGCAAAGAACCCCGCCATTGAACTTGTGCCTGTAACAAAGGAAGAGGTCGGCGGCATCGCTGAGCTGATCACGCCGGAAGGTTTTGTTCGCTCGACTCCTGCTGACTTGCCCCACGAAAATCCGGCTCTTTCCGGCATGGATGGTTTCTTTGCAGCACGATTTCGACGAAAATATTAAAGTTTTAACTGTTCTGGTCGATAATTACTGATTGTCGGCAGATTCGAAGCAATAATAATATGGTCGCGTTGAGCGAAACACCGCAACTATGGGGACTTGCAACTGCGCAGCTTTGGCGCCGTTTCCGCAGACGCATGCGTATGGGCCCGCTTTACCGCTGGCGATTCACCGGCTTTACACCGGAGCGCGTTCTGATAGCGCCGCAAGATTTACGCCCTGCCGATCCGCAGCTTGCAGAAGAGTTTTACCATGGCCGTTTTGCGCTTGCTGGCCGCGTGGTTGAAACCGGCGGGCGCTCACCTTTCCTTGTCGAGCCGCCTAATGCCGCATGGCAGGCTGCGCTCCATAATTTTGGCTGGCTTCGCAATCTGCGTGCAGCAGGAACTGAGCTTGCCACTGCCAATGCCCGCGCGCTGCTTGGCGACTGGATCACGACCCATGGCCGCTCGATCAGTGGACCTGCTTGGGCACCGGAAGTAACAGCCCAACGCATTATCGCCTGGTTGCAACATTCAAATCTTATTCTGGCCGGTGCAGAACTTCGCACCTATCGCCAGTTCATGCGCTCCCTTGCCATGCAGGTCCGCTATCTGCGGACCATGGCCGCCGTCATGGATGATGGCGAGGAAAAACTGCGCGCGCGCATTGCGCTGGCTCTTGCCGCGCTGGCGTTGCCCGTCTCCGCAAGCACGAGCCGCTCGGCCCGCCGCAATCTGGAGTTGGAGCTTGTCCGGCAGATATTGCCGGATGGCGGACATATCTCACGCAATCCGCTGGCGATCCTGGAATTACTGGCCGATCTGCTGCCTTTGCGCCAGACTTATGCCAGCGGTCAGGAAGCGCCGCCCAAAGCGCTCATCGAAGCGATTGAGCGCATGCTGCCGGCACTGCGTTTCTTCCGCCATCATGATGGCAGCCTTGCGCTCTTCAATGGCGTTGGCGCGACCATGCCGGAACGCGTGATTGCAGTGTTACGGCACGACGATATTGGCGGCTTGCCGCTGATACACGCGGCCCATTCCGGTTACGAACGCCTTTCCATGGATTCGACAACCATCATTGCCGATACGGGCCTTGCGCCGCCCGTTACGGCATCACGTGACGCACATGCCGGTTGCCTGTCTTTTGAAATGTCGTCGGGGCGCAGCCGTTATATCGTCAATGCGGGCGTTGACCGTTACGGACCGCCAGACTTTCGCCCATTAGCGCGCTCTACCGCAGCCCATTCCACCGCCACCATCAACGACACATCGTCCTGCCGCTTCAGCAACACATCCGGCCTTTCAACGATGATCGGCACGCCCATCATTGCCGGTCCGACCAAGGTCAATATAGAGCGTATCGAAAATCCGGGAACCATCGGCTTTGTTGCCAATCACAATGGTTATGTTCGCCCCTTCGGCATCTATCATGAACGCCAGATTGTGCTGTCGCACAATGGCAGTGTCATTGAAGGCATAGACAGCTTCTTTGCCGCCGGACGCAATCCTTTGCGCCACACCGGAGCAGAAGAAATCGTCATCCGTTTTCACCTGCATCCCTCCGTGAATGTCAGTGTAGATGATCACGGCCTGATTGTGCTGCAAGCTGACAATGATGATGTCTGGATGTTTTCGTCGACCGTGCAGCCCTTCGTTGAGGATTCGCTTTTCTTTGCCGGGTTCCGTGGACCGGTAAAAACCCGCCAGATCACGCTTTCAGTCAATGCCGCCAATCGCCCGGAAGTCGAATGGCAATTCACCCGCACAAGCCTCGGCATTTACGGTTGATCTTGGATTACCAAGCCAGTTTCACGAAGCGCCCCGCAACATGACACCTTCAGAGAATGCAGATCTTCGTACCCAATCACCTGTCTGAACTTGCGTAAAAAGGTAGGATTCCGGCGCGGCTTGTGCTAACGGCCAGACCAATTCCATTGACCCTACGAACTTAAGGACGAACCCATGGCCGTCGCCGCGAAATCTTTTCCCGCTCCCAATCTCCATCCTGTCAAGCGGGCGCTTATTTCCGTTTCCGACAAGACGGGTCTGATCGCTTTGGCTCACGCATTGCACCGTCACGGCATCGAAATCCTTTCCACTGGCGGAACATCCAAGGCGATTGCTGCTGAAGGCATTCCGGTTCGTGATGTTTCCGACATTACTGATTTTCCCGAGATCATGGACGGCCGTGTCAAGACCCTTCACCCCAAGGTGCATGGCGGCTTGCTTGCGGTACGGGATGATCCGGAACATGTCGAGGCAATGAAGGCCCATGGGATTGGCGAAATTGACCTTGTTGTCATCAATCTCTACCCCTTTGAAGAGGTCCGCCATTCCGGCGCGGATTATGCCAATATCGTTGAGAATATCGATATTGGCGGTCCGGCCATGATCCGCGCTGCGGCCAAGAACCATGCCTATGTCGGCGTTGTTACGGAGCCGGGCGATTATGACATGGTGATCGCCATGCTCGACAAGCACGAAGGCTCATTGCCCTATTCTTTCCGTCAGAGCCTTGCCGCCAAGGCCTATGCCAGAACCGCCACTTACGACGCGGCAATTTCCGGCTGGTTCGCGGAAGCCTTGATGACCGAAACACCATCGCGCCGCGCCATTGGCGGACATCTTCATTCGGTCATGCGATACGGAGAAAACCCGCATCAATCGGCAGGCTTTTATCTCACCGGCGAAAAGCGTCCGGGTGTGGCCACAGCAACCCAGCTTCAGGGTAAACAGCTCTCCTATAATAATATCAATGATACGGACGCGGCCTTTGAGTTGGTTGCAGAGTTTGATCCCGAACGCACCTGCGCCGTGGCCATCATCAAGCACGCCAACCCATGCGGCGTAGCCGAAGGTGCAACCTTGAAGGAAGCCTATCTGAAAGCACTGGCCTGTGATCCGGTTTCGGCATTTGGCGGCATTGTCGCGCTCAACAGGACGCTGGATGCGGATGCCGCTGAAGAGATCGTCAAGACATTCACAGAGGTCATTATTGCCCCTGATGCGACAGCGGAAGCACAAGCCCTCGTTGCGGCAAAGAAGAACTTGCGCTTGCTCGTAACAGGCGGTCTGCCTGATCCGCGTGCTGGCGGTATCAGTGCAAAGACGGTCGCAGGTGGCCTTCTGGTTCAGTCCCGCGACAGTGGCGTTGTTGACGATCTTGACTTGAAAGTCGTCACCAAGCGCGCGCCGACCGAGGCTGAAATGTCCGATCTCAAGCTCGCCTTCCGCATCGCCAAACATGTAAAGTCCAACGCAATTGTTTATGTCAAGGATGGTGCAGCGGTCGGTATCGGCGCCGGTCAGATGAGCCGCGTTGATAGCGCTCGAATTGCAGCCCGCAAGGCCGAAGATGCTGCTGAAACCGCCGGCCAGACAACCCCTTTGACCAAAGGTTCCGTCGTCGCCTCTGACGCTTTCTTCCCCTTTGCCGATGGTTTGCTTTCCGCTGTCGCGGCTGGTGCAACGGCTGTCATCCAGCCAGGCGGTTCAATGCGCGATGATGAAGTGATCGCCGCTGCCGATGAGCATGGCATAGCCATGGTCTTCACCGGCATGCGCCATTTCAGGCACTGATTTTTGCAGCGGGATAGGGTGTCTTTGCGAGGATAGCCAAACCCGCAAGCAGAAAAAACAGGATCATCGCCATGCCAAGACGCGGTGATCCGCTAAGAGCTGTTACAGTTGCCACCATGAAGGGCGCAAGGAAACTTGTCGCCCTTCCCGATAGGGCGTAAAGGCCGAAATAGCGGCCTGCCTCATCGGCTGAAACGCTGCGCGCCATATAGGAACGCGACGAAGCTTGCACCGGCCCAAAGGCAAGACCGATCAACAGGCCGAAACCGATATAGGCTTTTTCCGCTGGCGTACCGAACAGCCCGCCAGTGTCAATTCCGGGCAGTTGCAGCAAGCCGAAAAGCGTATAGCCCGGTCCGGTGGAAACAATCCCGAGCGTTGCGATCGTGAGCAATAGCAGCGATGCGATGACGACCGTCTTCGATCCAAGCATTGTGTCAAACCGGCTCGCGGCAAGACAGCCAAAAATCGCCACCACATTCAGGATAATGCCGAATATACCGATTTCCGCCGTTACCCAGCCGAACATGGTCGCCGCAAAGGCACCGCCAAGCGCAATCAGAGCGTTGACCCCATCTTGATAGATCATGCGTCCGACAAGAAAGCGGACAATTCCCGGTCGCTGCCTCGCCTCGCCCCATGTCGATTTGAGTTCTCCAAGACCGGCGCGCACGGCCTTGCCCGCAGGCACGCCTTTCATTGCATCCGGCGTGAAGAAAAACATCGGTAGAATGAAAACAAGATACCAAAGCGCCGAAAGCGGACCTGTCGCCCGATCGCCTTCTGAAAGGCGCGGATCAAGTCCGAAAATCGGCGTCACTCCAAGCAATGTCTTTCCAGTTTCCGCAGAAGCCGCCATGAAGGCCACCACAAAGATCAGCACGATCATTCCGCCGAGATAGCCAAGGCCCCAGGCAAGATTCGAAACACGGCCAATATCCTGCCTTGCGACCAGTCGAGGCATCATTGAATCGTTGAAAACAATGGAAAACTCAGCGGCAATGGAGGCGAGCGAAAAGAAGATCAGAGGCACGATCAGGTTTGAACCCGGCTCGGCAAACCACAGCATGCACAGCGAAAGAATTTTGATAATGGCAAAGAAGCCGATCCAGGGCTTGCGACGCCCCGTCTGATCGGCAATCGAGCCAAGAACCGGCGATAATATGGCGATGAACAGACCGGAAATGGCAATGCCGTAGCCCCACGCCGCCTGCCCCATTGCGGGGTCTGAAGCCATGCGCGATACAAAATAGGGGCCGAAGATGAAAGTGGTCACCACCGTGAAAAAAGGCTGCGCCGCCCAGTCAAAAAACATCCAGCCCCAGATACCGCGCTTCGATGCTTGTTGCATGTAAACTCCAGTGGTTGGGGAGTGAGTGTTACAAGTGCCACCTTAGAGCATCGGACCGAAAAGTGGAATCCGGTTTTCGGATAATCCGATGCTAAANNGATAGATCGCCATTTTGCGTCCGTCAGGATGTTCGGCGATCTAAAGCGTCGTTTTGATAGATTCAAAACGACGCTTCTTAAGTCTTTGTTTTACGCAATTCCGATTGGTAAAACGGCTACACACTTTTCCTCGAATTGCTCTATGGGGGCCTGAAGGGACCCGCGGCTAGCCCTGAAGACGGAACGTGCCACGGGGAGGATATTAGAAAAGGAGTAATCCCACCCTGCTGCTACGCAGCCACCCTCCCTACAAGAGGGAGGGTAAAGCGCATCGTCTTCAAATCACGACAGATCAGACAATAGCCCGGCTGCAACAGCCAGACGTGACACCGTCAGATCGCCCGTTTCGACAATATTCGCCATGCGTTGGCGCAGTTCATCCAGACGCGCACCACGGCTATTCAGCCACTCCTTGGCCGGATCTGATTTCTTGCCGTACTGGGTCAGCGCTGACACTGCAATGCTGCGTCGTGCCTGACTGATCAGGTCCGTGGCGCGGGCAAGCGCCAGACCATCATAATAGTCGGCAACAGAAACACGCCGTGCAGCGTCTTCAATACGTCCGATGCGGAAGGCTTCGGATATATCGAAATAGGCTTTTGCAGCGGTAGCAATATCAACATTTGCAGCTTGCGCCACCGTTGCAATATCCGGGATGATTGGAGCGATTTCCAGACGCGCCATTTGCTCAGCCAGACCTTGCGGTGCACCAAGCGCAACATTTATGGCGGCATCCTCGCGTATGAGCGCCGTCATTGTTGCAGGCAGCAGCTTGTCAAGGTGCGGCAGCAGAGCATTGCGGCCAGCCTTGATTTCAGCAATGGCCCCGCCAAGATCTACACTCTTGCGATTGCGCAAAACCCAGGCCGTTGTCCAATTCAGCATCTGGGCAACCTTGGCATAGAGCCCGTTCTGCACATCGCCAGGTATCAGATTGTCCAGACGATCAATCGCGTCGAACAGGCTGTCCACCTCAAAGCCATCTCGAACAATAATATAGGCACGGACGATCTCCGGACCCGATTGGCCGGTCAGATCCGAAAGCCGGCTCACAAAGGTTGGGCCTCCCCGGTTGATCACATCATTGGCGAGCTGGGTGGCGATGATTTCGCGGCGCAGACGATGGGTGCGGATTTCTTCGGCGAAACCCTCTTTCATCTGGACGGGGAAATATTCCATCAATTCCCGCTCGAAATATGGATCGTCGGGCAGGTCGCTGGCCAGAAGCTGGTCCGAAAGCACGATCTTGGCATAGGCCAGAAGCACGCCAAGCTCGGCACGGGTCAGTGGAATGCCTTCAATCTGGCGTTCCTGCAATGCCTTGTCTTCAGGCAGGGTCTCGACCTTGCGGTTGAGCAGCTTTTGCGCTTCCAGATCGCTGATAAAGCGAGCCTGATAGGCAAGGTCCGCAACACCACGCCTCTGCGCCAGCGAAAGCGCGAGTGTTTGCAGGTAATTATTACGCAGAACCAGTGACGCGACCTCATTGGTCATGGATTCAAGCACTTTGTCGCGCTTGTCGCGCTTCAGCTTGCCGTTGCGCATGGCTTGCGCCAATGCGATCTTGATATTGACCTCAACGTCCGACGTATTGACGCCAGCCGAATTATCAATGGCGTCGGAATTGCAGCGACCGCCCAGAAGGCCAAATTCGATACGCGCCTTTTGCGTCACGCCAAGATTGGCACCCTCGCCAATGACCTTCGCCCGAACATCACTTCCCGTAATGCGGATGGCATCATTGGAACGATCACCCGCCTCCGCATCAGTTTCCAGCGATGAGCGGATATAGGTGCCGATACCGCCAAACCAGAGCAGATCAACCGGTGCCTTGAGAATAGCCGTCATGATTTCGAATGGCGTAGCCGTCGTCTTGCCAAGGCCTATGGCCTTCGCCGCTTCCTTGGAAAGCGTGATTGACTTTTGCGAGCGCGAGAAGACGCCGCCACCAGCGGAAATCTTCGATTTGTCGAAGTCCTGCCAGCTGGAACGCGGCATATCAAAGAGGCGCTGCCGCTCTTTCAGCGTTGCTTTCGCATTCGGCTCTGGATCAATGAAAATATCGCGGTGATCAAAGGCTGCAATCAGCTTGGTCTGTGGCGACAAAAGCATGCCATTGCCGAACACATCCCCCGACATATCGCCAACACCCACAGCCGTGAATGGCGTGGTCTGGATATCGGTGCCTATTTCTCGGAAATGACGCTTCACCGCCTCCCAAGCGCCGCGCGCGGTAATGCCCATTTTCTTGTGGTCGTAACCAACAGAACCACCAGAAGCGAAAGCATCGTCCAGCCAGAAATCATGGGCCTGGCTGATGGCATTGGCTGTATCGGAGAAAGTCGCCGTGCCCTTATCGGCAGCAACAACGAAATAGGGATCATCGCCATCAAGCCGGATGACATTTTCCGGCGGCACGACAGTTTCGCCATGCAGATTATCGGTCACGGAAAGCAATGTCGAAATGAAGGTAATATAGGCCGCACGACCAGCTTCGAAGATCGCGTTGCGATCACCACCTGTTGGCAGACGCTTCGGGTAGAAACCGCCCTTGGCACCAACCGGCACAATGACGGCGTTCTTCACCTGTTGCGCCTTGACCAGACCCAGAACCTCGGTGCGATAATCCTGAGCGCGATCCGACCAGCGCAGACCGCCGCGCGCGACCGGGCCAAAGCGCAGATGCACGCCCTCAACCTCAGGGCCATAAACGAAAATCTCGCGGTAAGGGCGCGGCGCAGGCAGTTCATCCAGAGCCCGTGGGTCAAGTTTGAAGGCAAGCGTGATACGCTCGCTGCCGTCTTCTTCCGGCGCAAAGGCATTGGTGCGCAATGTCGATTCAATCAGGTTGAGGAATCGCCGCAAAATGCGATCATCGTCAAGGCTTGGCACACCCTGCAAGCCTTCCTCGATTGCGGCGCGCAGCTTTTGCTGCACCGATTGGGATTTAGCCGTTCCAGCCTTGTTCTTCTCTGGATTGAAGCGTTGATCAAACAGATTGTAAATCTGCTTTGCGATAGCCGGATAACGGTTCAGCGTCGCGGCTATGAAATCCTGCGAATAGGGAATGCCGGCCTGCTGCAAATAGCGGCCATAAGCGCGCAGAATGATAATTTGACGCGATGAAAGCTGGCCCGTCAACGCTAACCCGTTATAGCCGTCATTGTCAGAAGCGCCGTTCCAGATACTGCGGAATACCTCCTCAAACAGATCGCCATCATCGGCCAGATCAATAGGGGTTCCAGATGTGCTGGTCAGCTCCATATCATGGACAAAAAGCGGGCTGCCATCGGCGGCGGGCAGAGCGAAAGTCTGCTCGCTGATGACACGGAAGCCCATATTTTCCAGAAGTGGCACGCGCTGCGAAAGCGCTACCGCCGAGCCGTAATGATAGATCTTCAGCGATGCTGCGTCGGGGCCATCCGTGCGATGGCGATAGAAGTCGACGAATAACGGGTTGTTGCGTGTCAGCCCGGCAATACGCCCTGCATCGACAAGCGCTTCATCGGGCGAAAAGTTTTCGCGGTAGCTGTCCGGAAAGGCCGCTGCAAGCGCAGTGTATTCTGCCGAGCCGGTGCGATCGCCAACCTCGGCAACCGCATCTTCCCACGTGCGCACAATGGCGCGGACATTTTCTTCCAGCACTTCGCGCTTGACCTTGGGGAAATCATTTTCCGTATGGCCGATAATGAAATGGACGCGCGCCAGATTGCCTTCAGGGAAGGCCGGGTAATAGGCCGATACATGCCCCTCATAGATCGAGGCGAAATAGGTTCCCATCTTTTCACGCACGACAGAATCATAGCGCTCACGCGGAACATAGACGATGATCGAGACGAAGCGTCCAAACGGGTCGATCCGCGGCAGAACACGCACGCGCGGGCGCTCGCCCAGTGCCAGAATGATCTCGGCATTGCGGGTCAACGTTTTCACATCGATCTGGAAAAGGTCGTCGCGTGGATAGCCTTCCAGAACCTTGATCAACTGCTTGCCGGAATGATCCTCTCGGTTGAAACCAAGACGGCTGATAACGCTTTCGGTCTTTGAGCGCAGATAAGGGATTTTCAGCACGGAGCGCGTGTAAGCACCAGAGGTAAACAGGCCGACAAAGCGCAACTCGCCGCTGACCTTGCCTTCCGCATCATAGGTTTTGACGCCGATATAATCCATATAGCCACGGCGATGGACCAGCGACTTTGTATTGGCCTTGGTAACAATCAGTGGCTCTGGACCAGTGAGAAACGCAATGATCTGCGGTGTTGTCGTCACCCCCTGAGTGCCGCGCTTGAGCACGCGCACTTCCGGATCGCGCAAAATGCCAAGTCCCGGCTTGCCAGAACGTTCCAGTTCGCCCTGATCGCCCTCGCCCTGATAGTCATATTCACGAACACCGAGGAAGGTGAAATTATTGTCGCGCAGCCATTCAAGGAATTCGACCGCCTCGTCGCAAGCCGCTTTCTTCATCGGCGTTTTGCCGGTCCTGTAAGCCTCGATGGCATCGTCAAGACGTGCAGCCATCACCCCGCGATCATTAACCGCTTCGCGGACCTGCTTGAGCACCAGATTGAGCGCCGCCAACATGCTTTCACGGGCCGGGACATCCAGCGCTGGCACATGTATCTGCATGACGGAAACGCGGGCTTCGTCATTGCCAGGCTTCTCAGGGCCCGCAGCGCCAATAACGGCACCGCTTTTCTTGTCCACATCCATGACCGGATGCAAAACCAGATAAACCGAGCTGACGCGCTCGCTGATCTCACCCAGAACAGAGTCGAGCAGGAAGGGCATATTGTCATTGATCAGCGTGATGACAGTAATCGGCCTGCCATCGCGGGTGACGGCACTGCCATCCGAAAGGTCGATCAGCGGCCTGCCTGTCTTGAACCGGCTTAACGCATCTTCAGCGAGCTTGGCGGAAACTGTTAGCGCACCGGCATCATAAACCGCCAGATCCTCCTCTGGAGCGCGCGCAAAAAGCAATTCCTCGAAGAGCCGGACCTTGTTTTTCGTATTTGCAGTTTTTGTGCTTTTTGACGCCGGTTTGGCATTCTTCGCGGAATTTTTGCCGGAAATCATTAAATACCCCCATGAATTCTCGAAACTGGCCGATCATAGACATTAAATAAGGCTTTTCGACCCCAAATTGCATGCAGACGTGAAAATTGCGTGACAAGCAAGAATATTACAATTCAACGAGATGATCATCGAGTTCGTTAATGTCTGCCTGGCCTACCGGGAAATGTTTCTCCAGCAGCAAACCGGCACGTTCAATTGCCTGAAGAAAACCGGAAGCAACTTCGCCTTTTTTTGCATGATCTATGAGCAGGCTAACAATGTTGTTCCATTCATCCTGCCCGACCTTGGCATTGATTCCCGCATCGGCAATCACTTCGGCATAACGTTCCGCTTGCGAAACGAAAAGCAGTATGCCTGTTCGCTCCGCTGTCAGATGCACATTGCGCGCGAGAAATTGCTGAACGGCATTTTGATGGGCACGGCGATATCGCACCCGCCGTGGTACGAGCAGCATTGTGATGCCGGGCACAAACCACAATACAAGCACTGAGCTTAAAAATGCGGCCAGAATGGCAAGTCCGAATGTCGGCAGCGGAATCGTAAACCAGTACCAATGCGCGGCGATCGCAACAATCATTGCTGCAAATATAATTCCGCATGCGGCAGTGAAGCCCGCAACGAAGAAATAACTATCGCTGCGGCGCGCCACCACCGCATAGATTTCGCCGCTTGTGCGGCTTTCTGCGGAGCGGATCGCCTCGGCAATATGTTTGTGATCAATATCGTTAAGCAGTGACATGATTACCAACTCCCCGATGCGCCGCCGCCGCCGGAAGAACCGCCGCCGCCCGAAAATCCGCCACCGCTGCCACCGCCAGACGACCAACCACCACCGCCGGAAGACCAGCCTCCCCCACTGCCGCCGCTGCCACGCTTTGATGGCCGCGTATCAATATTCATCCCCAGCCAACGATATTGGCCAGGTCCGATCTTCTGCCCGAAGATCGGTGCCAGCACCGCCATGCCGAATCCACCAAAGAAGACAATGGCCCACACCATGATGAAGATCACCATGAACCAGTCAATGTCAGTGTTGGGCTCTTTGATATTGCGTTTGGCGCGCGCTTCAAGCTCGGCCGTGTCCCCGGAAAGAACCTGAATTATATCCCCGACGCCGCGCGATATTCCACCGGAATAATCGCCGGACCGAAACCCGGGAATGATGCTGTTCTCTATAATGAGTTTCGACAACAGGTCGGTCATCGTCCCTTCAAGACCATAGCCAACTTCGATCCTGACCTTGCGGTCATTTGGGGCAACGACAAGCAAAATGCCGTTATTTTCCTGCTTTTGCCCCAGAGCCCAGTGGCGATAGAGCCGGTTTGAATAGGTTTCAATATCCTCGCCATCAAGAGAAGGCACCGTAACGACAACCACCTGATCGGAGGATTTCTTCTCAAATTCCTCCAATTGCCGTGTGATCGCTGCCCGCGTGTCGGGCTCGATAACATTAGCGCCATCGACGACGCGGCCAGTCAGTGTCGGCAGTTCCGCCGCTAAAGCATGGATGGAGAAGATAGCCAGCAGAATAAGAGCCAACCAAAGACGGCTCGCAATGGCAGCTATCGGGCGTGTATCGCTCACATCAAAGGCCTAGAATTTCACCTGAGGCGTCTGCTTGGCCGAGTCTTCAATATTGAAGGTCTGGTAAGGCTCATTACCGGTAAACCATATCCATGCCCATATCATTGTCGGCATTGTTTTCAGCGCTGTATTATAGACGCGCACCGCTTCGATATAATCGCGCCGCGCAACGGCAATGCGATTTTCAGTACCCTCAAGCTGGGACTGCAAGGCGAGAAAATTCTGGTTTGACTTCAGGTCCGGATAGTTTTCAACCACGGCTAGCAGGCGCGACAGCGCGCCGGTCAGCTGGGCCTGATTCTCCTGAAATACTTTCATTGCATTGGGATCGGTCAATGTTTCGGGTGAAACCTGTACGGAGGTGGCTTTGGCGCGCGCTTCGACCACTGCGGTCAGAACGTCTTTTTCCTGGGCCGCATAGCCCTTGACGGTTTCCACAAGATTGGGGATCAGGTCTGCCCGGCGCTGATATTGGTTCAGCACCTCGCTCCATGCCGCTTTTGCCCGTTCCTCATTGGTCGGGATTGTGTTGAATCCGCAGGCCGATAGCAGCGGGACAAGCAAGGTCAGTGCCAGAAAAGAAAGAACGCGCCCGACATTGCGGCTGGGTGCCAGCGATGAGTTCATATACTGCATAGTCCACTCTCCAGTTTCTACTCGTCCCAAGCGGCCTTGGCCGAATATGTGCAAGCCTAGCCATTTTTTATTCCAAAAGGAACCGGCAAAGCGCTATGCTGAATGTGAAGCAACGGGGCCATCATGACAGGCAGCAGCAAAGACCAAAAACAGGGCACGGAAGCCCAGCGTATCTTACAGCGCGTCGGCGACGAGAACGTCTCAAGCGGCCTTCCCTTCACCCAGCGCACCAAAAGCCATTTTTCCGCAAAGGACGCCGATGCCACCGACCCGATTGAGGTTCTTGGCACGCGCATCGGCAGAGGCTTGGGATTGCTTGTCGTCATTGCCATGTTTATCTGGTTTGTGATCTCTTTCTTCGGCTTGGGCTGATTTAGCCTTTTTCCCACTCGCATGAGCAATTCCCATGAGTAACCCCGCTATCTCTTCCAATGCTGTTATCGTCATCTCCAGCCATGTGGTGCGCGGTTCGATTGGCAATCGCGCCGCCGTTTTTGCGCTGGAAACGCTTGGGCACCCCGTATGGGCAGTCCCGACCGTTATACTGCCATGGCATCCGGGGCATGGCCCTGCCAAACGCATTGTGCCATCTGCCGAACAGTTCGACGATCTGATTGCCGATCTTGAGCGTGCGCCATGGCTTGGCGAAATAACCGGCATTGTCAGTGGCTATCTTGGTAATGCTGCGCAAGCAGCTTCCGTGGCGCGCCTTGTCAAGACCATCAAGTCAAAGAACAAGAAAGTGCTTTACCTCTGTGACCCGGTTATCGGGGATGAGAAAGGCCTTTACGTTCCCGAAGCAACAGCGATAGGGATAAGGGACGAACTTATGCCGCTCGCCGATATTTCAACGCCCAATCGCTTCGAACTTGCCTGGCTGGCTGGGGCTGACCTGCCTGACAATAAGGCAATCATGCAGGCGGCACTTCATGCGGGTCCTGCAACAATGCTTGTGACGTCCGCCCATCCCATGCTGGCGGGTGGGACAGGCAATCTTCTCATCAATCACGCGCTTGCACTGCTTGCGGAGCATCGCCTCGTTGCCGGACCGACCAATGGTCTTGGCGATCTGACTTCTGCTTTGTTCCTTGCCCGCATGCTTTCCGGCCTGGAGCTGGAACAGGTTTTGCAGCGAACCACTGCATCCGTCTTTGAAATCATGGCCCGGTCTGCCAAGCGTGGAGCGGACGAACTCATGCTGGAAGCTGACGCATCAAGCCTGTCGACCCCCATGGCAATGGTGCAGATGCGCCGCCTGACCCATCCGAGTAAAGGCATCAGGGCCTGATCAGGCTGGACCCTTCCGCCAAGACAATTGAATTTTTGAGCAATCAGGAATAGAGCAATCTCATGACCCTGCTTCCCGAAAAACTCCTCACCGGTTATCGCAACTTCATGGCCCATCGCTTCTCAAATGAGACGCTGCGCTATAAGCAATTGGCCGAACAGGGCCAAACGCCCGAAACACTGGTTGTGGCCTGTTGTGATTCCAGATCAGCGCCGGAGATTATTTTTGATACAGCGCCGGGCGAGATTTTCGTTGTCCGCAATGTGGCAAATCTTGTCCCGCCCTATTCGCCTGATGGCGAATATCATTCCACCTCAGCAGCACTTGAATTTGCGGTGCAGAGCCTGAAGGTAAAACATATCGTTGTCATGGGGCACGGTCGTTGCGGCGGCATCAAGGCCGCACTCAATCCTGACAGCCAACCATTGTCACCGGGCGATTTCATCGGCAAATGGATGAGCCTTGTCGCTCCGGCTGCTGAAGCCGTTGCCGCCAATAATTTGATGACCGCGTTTGAGCGCCAGACTGCGCTGGAGCGCATCTCCATTCGCTATTCGCTGCAAAACCTTCGCAGTTTCCCCTGTGTCGATATTCTGGAGAAGCGCGGTAAGCTGACGCTTCACGGGGCATGGTTCGACATTTCTACAGGCGAGCTATGGATCATGAACCCGGAAACAGGTGATTTCCTGCGGCCAGATCCGGAAGAAAACGGTGTCGCGGAAGTGTCCGAGCAAAGTTAAAAAAGCGGCCTTTCGGCCACCCAGACTGCTGACAAACCCCGTCGATTAGATCGCCGACGCGTCCTCACGGACGCAAAGAACGAGCCGGCTTATTATTCAATGGCGAGACTTAGCGCATCGGACCGAAAAGTGGAATCCNNGATGTTCGGCGATCTAGCGCTTCTTTTTACGCTTTGGTGTTTCAGCCTTTGTTTCGAAAAGGTCCGTGCCGTCTTCGCTCTTTTCGGCTTGGGCAATGGGAGCTTTGGCGGTTTCCGCCGACTTTTCCTTAACCGGTGCCTTAGCTGCCGGAGGCGTTGTCACATCGCTTGTCTTTTGTGCGAATTTTATCGCCATTGCCTGATCTCCTTGCCGATACGTGAGAACACAACGCACGCACGTCAACTGCCTCTCTATCACGCAACAGCCGGCTGATCGCGTTAATTCGCAACCTTACAGCACCTTTCTAATATTGGGCTATGAAACGTCATGGCGGGTTTGATAATCGGATGCTTAAAACAAAGGCTGAATTATCATTTCATCCTGTAAAAGCCTCGCGCATCATTGGACGATCATGCTGCACTTGCACACAAATGCGTCCCTTGTGATTATAATTTCACCGATTTGCATAGCAGCTATGCATTTATAGCGATTGTTGCGCTGCAAAAAGAGGCCTATGTAGCGATCAGTCGTCGCGGTACTCCTCCCATTTTGCCGCGATGGCTGTTCCCCTCTGGAGGTTTTTTAACCTTCACAATTCAGGCCGGGCTTTTTAGTCCGGCTCTTTTTTTGCCTATATTTAAAATTGTATCGAGTGCTGTCAGCAATCATTCACCTTGTTTCCGAAAGATTTTTTCACTCCAGAAGCATATGCTTGCCCATGAATGCTGGAAGGTGAGAATGAAATTTTACAACCTCTGGTCGATACGATTTGCGAATCTGTCACCAGCGACTCAGGTTTTGATTATGGTAACCATTGGCGCTGTGCTTGCAGATGCCATGGCTGCGGCATTCTTTTTGCTTGGCGGTTACGACCGGGTCGACAAAACAATCTATCTGACCACCATTATCGTTTTCACTGTCGGCGGCCCTCTTTGCGCGTTTCTCGTCAGCTGGAACTATCGTCTGAAACAGTTGACCAGCGAGTTGGACACTGCCTTTCGCAAGGATGGAATGACCGGGCTCTTCACGCGTCATGAATTTTATCTCCGCGTTGGCCATTTTATCAAATCCAGCAATCCAGCACTGAGTGCCGGTGCCGTGCTCTATGTGGATATTGATCATTTCAAACAGTTCAATGACCGATATGGGCATGCGGTGGGAGACGATATCGTTCTTGATATCGGCATATTGATCCGCGACATGATGGGGCGCCGTGACGTCGGCGCACGCTTTGGCGGCGAGGAGTTTGCTGTTTTTCTCGCCGATGCGGATTATGGTCAGGCGGCATGGGTTGCCAACAGGATACTTGCGGGTTGCCGCGCGGTTAAACGGAGCGTCGGTGACCGCGAAGTATCGGTCACGGTCAGTATCGGCGTTGCATTCCATGTTCCGGGTCAAACGCTGGAGCAACTGGTCGATAGCGCCGACCAATACCTGTTTCAAGCCAAGAATCAGGGCCGCGACCGTATTGTTTATGGTCCGTCAGCCTAACTAAAACCCTTGTGACTTGAATTAAAGACGAACTCCCCTCATCTTGCGAACAACAATTCCCTTTGAAGAATTTCCCGAGGTACAATTATGAGCCATTTGTTCCAGCCCTTGCGCTTGGGTCGCCTTGAGCTTCCAAACCGCATTATCATTGCCCCCATGTGCCAATATTCAGCTGAAGGCGGCAATGCAACAGATTGGCATATGATGCATCTTGGCAATATGGCGCTGTCGGGCGCAGGCCTGCTCATCACCGAGGCAACCGCTGTAACCCCGGAAGGGCGCATATCCTACAAGGATCTTGGACTTTACAACGACGCCAATGAAGCCGCCCTTGCGCGTATATTACTGGCAATAAGAGAACATTCACCCATGCCGATAGCGATCCAGCTGGCGCATGCGGGCCGCAAAGCATCAGTTGATCTTCCCTGGAAGGGCGGCAAGCAAATTGCACCCGACCATGCGGATGGGTGGAAAACCGAAGCACCCTCAGCAATTCCCTATCTGAATGAATATGATTCACCTGTCGCCTTGGACAAAGCCGGACTGGCACGCATCCGTGATGCTTTTGCAGCTGCTGCCGAGCGTTCTGCACGGCTGGGAATAGACGGAATAGAAGTGCACGGCGCTCACGGCTACCTTTTACACCAATTCCTTTCGCCGCTTTCAAACAAGCGCGAGGATGAATATGGCGGAAGTCTGGAAAACCGCATGCGTTTTCCCCTAGAAGTCTTTGAGGCCGTCCGTTCAGCCTTTCCCGCCGACAGGCCGGTGTGGATACGTGTTTCAGCGACCGATTGGGTTGAGGGTGGCTGGGATGCCGATATGACCGTTACCTTTGCCAAGGCGCTTGAAAAGCTGGGTTGTGCAGCCATCCACGTTTCGAGTGGTGGCCTCTCGCCCTTGCAGCAAATGCAGCTAAGTCCCGGCTATCAGGTTAATCTTGCCCGCAAGATCAGGAAGGAAACCGGGATGACGACGATTGCTGTGGGTCTTATCAATGAACCGGAACATGCCGAGGCTATTATTGCCAATGGCGATGCCGATGCGATCGGACTTGCCCGCGCGATCCTTTATAATCCGCGTTGGCCTTGGCATGCAGCAGCTAAACTGGGCGCTCAGACATTCGCACCGCCGCAATATTTACGCTGCCAGCCCCGGGCTTTCCCCAAGCTTTTCGCCCATACCGACTAGAGCATCGGCTTGAAAAGTGGAATCCGGTTTTCGGATAATCCGATGCTAAAACAAGAAGATAGATCGCCATTTTGCGTCCGTCAGGATGTTCGGCGATCTAGAGCAATTCCGGCAAAAGTGTGTAGCGGTTTTACCAATCGCAATTGCGTAAAAACAAAGACTTAAGAAGCGTCGTTTCCCGACTAAAAACCGCGGCTTAAGTCGTTCCGCACGCTTGCTGAAACTGCGATAATCTTAATCGTGGTTCCGCCAGGAGTCAGCCTTGGCGGTATAATGCTGGTGCTTGTCCTCGTACATTAACAGGTCAGCACGTTTGGCAACTGCTTCCAGTTTTTCACCAACTGCGCTTGTCGCCCATCCAATCGAGACATTCAGAACAATATTTGAATAATACTGATTGTTGATTTCGATCAGGCTGCGGATTTCATCAACCATGCTGGCAACGCCCAACTCGTCAATCGAGGGCAAGAGCACTGCAAATTCGTCGCCGCCGATGCGCGCCGCATAAGAGGGCGGCTTGACCGCCTCGCCAAGAACCTCCCCCATGCGCCGCAGCAGACCATCACCAACCCCATGGCCCCACTGATCATTGGTGGATTTCAAGCCGTTGAGATCCAATATGATGATGGAAACCGGAAAGAATTCGCGGCGCTCAAGCCGGTTGAGTTCGTCCACATAGAATGCACGATTATGCAACTTCGTCAGCACATCATGCTTGCCCAGATATTCCAGATAGGCTTCAGCTTTCTTGCGCGCTGTAATGTCGGTCAGTGAAATCTGAACCAAAGACCAGTCCTGCTCGTACCCCGGCAGTACCGAAAACTGCAACAAAACATGGCGTTCCGTGCCGTCCAGCGCATAATTCACTGTCTCGCGGGTGTGAAACAGATTGCCATTCCAAAGTTCAATGAGCTGCTCACGGAAATGCGTGTTCATGACATCGCGGAAAATGTCGGGCAGTCGGCGTAGCAAGGTTATTTTGTCCGGAGCCAGAAACAGTCTCAACGTCTCACGATTGACATCGATAACGCGGATTTCACTGGCACATTGCCCGACAAATTCCGGGTGAACATCGGTGAATACCCGAAAGTCTGTGATGCCCTGCTCACGCACTTCATCCAGCAATTTCTTTATGCGGCTGAAATCCTCAACCCATAAAGAAACCGGAGAATGTTCGAACAGGCCTTCAGCATATTGCTTGCTCTTTATCTGCTGGCGGCGCGCATCCTCCCGCTCCGTCACATCTTCGATGGAAAGCAGAACACGGTCCCAACTTTGTTCATAGCCAGGCAGAACCGTACCACGCAACTGTATGTCCAAACGCTCTCCCGACAAGGTATAATTGACCGTGTCGCTGGAAAATTCGGTCTTGCCATCCCACAAAGCACCCAATTCCTGAACATGCGATTGAAGCATGTCATCGCCGAAGATGGAGCCGAGATTGGCTGTCAGGTTTTCAAAATTCTCCGCCTGAAAAAGCGAGAGCGTCTTCTTATTGACCTTGAGGACACGGATCAAACGCGAACATTCACGAATGCGACTTACGTCCTCCAGCAGATAGGCTTTGACGTCCGTGACACCGGCCTTGCGCCATGTTTCGAAAAGACCCCGAACCTCGCTGAAATCTTCCAGCCATAATGAAATAGGTGCGAGATCGAACGTGTCGCTCTCGGTCTGGTGATCAATACGGTCGTTCATTGCAGTTTGTACTCGCGGCTTGTGAGGAGCGTTCTGCTTTCAGGATCCGATGCATGGCACCGGACCCGATATTATTGGCCAGTTTACTGTCCGTCGATCTGCGCGCCCATAATGGCGATTGCCTGCTGATAGACACTGGCGGCATTCCAGCCCTGAATGGCTGCGTAATTGGGCTGCCCCTGCTGATATCCGGCACCCGCCTGCCAGCCATGGCCGCGCAGGAAGTTCGCCGTAGACGCCAGAGCATCAGCCTTGGAGCGCACCATATCGATGCGGCCATTGCCATCGCCATCGGCGCCGTATTTCAATACGTTCAGCGGCAAGAATTGTGTCTGGCCAATTTCGCCATGCATTGCACCCTTTGCATCAGGCGAAAGTGTGCCATTATCGATGAGTTGCAGTGCCGCATTCAAATGCGGGCGGAAATACTCAGGACGGCGGCAGTCATAGGCAAGTGTAGCGACTGCAGAAAGCGTATTCTGGTTGCCAAGATAGGCACCAAAGCCGGTTTCCATACCCCATATTGCCAGAAGAGGACCGGCAGGCACGCCATAGCGTTGTTCAATTCGGTCAAACAGAGCCGCATTCTGAGCTTTCTGCTTCTTGCCACGCGAGATGATTGTCTGCGCGCCGCGAACCTGCATGAATTTGTCGAGTGAATATTTGAAGCTCTTCATGTTGCGATCAGCATTGATCGTCTTGCTGGCATAGGTAACACTATCCAGCGCCTGAATGCCACGGCTGCCAATTCCCTGCGCCTGTGCTTCCTGCTTGTACCGTTGAATCCAATCAGGGAAACCAGCAGAGTTGTTGCCACATTGACCAGCTGCCTGCGCGGTACCGATCAAGCCGAGAAGAGCGGTTGCGACGCCCGCAAAAAATCTGCTTTTGGCAACAAATGCCATGGATATCTCCTTAAAAGTTGAATCATCTTTTGCCTATCTGCCACTTTTCGCGTGCCGTGTCATCTGGATGATTCGCGCTGCGGTGGCTGAAATAGCGCCTGTTTAGGCTGTTTTCGTGCAGTTTTGGCTAATTGGACACAGTTTCCGCCGACCATTGATCAGTTTTAAAAATCCGATCAATGCAATTTCTAGTTGTTATTGCACGCAATTCAACGCTGATCTTGAACGAATTGATTAAGAGTCAAACCGATCGCGGTTGTGATGCCAGATTTGCCATACATCTTGACTCTGCGCCGCATTTCCTGTTTAAGCCGCGCATCAATCCGCGACGAGCATTAAACTCCGAGCAGCCAACCGGGACCCCGCAAGGGTTCAAACGATCCCGGAGGTCAACACCCGACAGCGCGATGCGCCCTCGGGTGTCATTTTGCTTGTGGCTCTTTGCCATGGCGCGGTTGGTACTTATCTTTCGGGGAACGGTCTTCGAAGGGATAAAGGAAAGTTTGAATGTTCGAGAGCTTACAGGAACGCTTAGGTTCTATTTTGAACGGCCTGACAGGCCGTGGCGCGCTATCGGATGCCGATGTTTCGGCAGCCCTGCGCGAAGTGCGCCGTGCGCTGCTCGAAGCTGACGTTGCGCTCGATGTCGTCCGATCCTTTACTGACAAGGTTCGTGCCAAGGCTGTTGGTGCAGATATTCTGAAAAGCATCAAGCCCGGCCAGATGGTCGTCAAGATCGTCCATGACGAGCTGGTGGACATGCTGGGCGCTGAAGGCGTCACCATTGATCTCAATGCCCCGGCTCCTGTCGTCATTATGATGGTCGGTCTGCAAGGCTCCGGTAAGACCACTACCACCGGCAAGATCGGTAAGCGCCTGACGGAACGCTCAAAGAAGAAAGTTCTTCTCGCCTCGCTTGATACGCGCCGTCCCGCCGCGCAGGAACAATTGCGCCAGCTCGGGGTTCAGACTGACGTTGACACTCTGCCGGTCATTGCAGGCCAGACGCCCGTAGAGATCGCAGCGCGTGCCGTACAGGCTGCCAAGCTCGGCGGTCACGATGTTGTCATTCTCGATACGGCCGGTCGCACCCATATTGACGAGCCGCTTATGCTCGAAATGGCCGACATCAAGAAAAAGGCCAATCCACACGAAATCCTGCTGGTCGCCGATGCGCTGACCGGTCAGGACGCCGTCAATCTCGCGCGCTCCTTTGATGAGCGCGTTGGTATTACCGGTATTGTTCTAACCCGTATGGATGGCGATGGACGCGGCGGTGCCGCTCTTTCCATGCGTGCCGTCACTGGCAAACCGATCAAGCTTATCGCCACCGGCGAAAAGATGGATGCGTTGGAGGAGTTCTATCCCCGTCGTATCGCTGATCGCATTCTCGGCATGGGCGACATTGTTTCGCTGGTCGAGAAAGCGGCTGAAAACATCGATGCGGAAAAAGCCGCGGCGATGGCCAAGAAGATGCAGTCCGGCAAGTTCGACCTTAATGATCTTGCCGATCAGATCGGCCAGATGCAGAAAATGGGCGGTATGGGCGGCATTATGGGAATGATGCCCGGCATGGGCAAGATGAAGGATCAGATGGCCGCTGCCGGTCTTGACGATTCCATCTTCAAGCGCCAGCTCGCAATCATTTCCTCCATGACCAAGGCCGAACGCAGCAATCCTGACATGCTCAAGCATTCGCGCAAGCAGCGCATTGCTAAAGGTTCCGGCACCAATGCCGCCGACATCAACAAGCTTCTGAAAATGCATCGCCAGATGGCGGACATGATGAAGTCGATGGGCAAGGGCAAAGGCGGCATGATGAAACAGATGATGGGCGGCCTTGGCGCCAAGATGGGCCTTGGCGGGCTCGGTGGCATGGGCGGCATGCCCGATCTGTCGAAAATGGACCCAAAACAGCTTGAGGCTTTGCAGAAACAGGCTGAAGCAGCCGGATTCGGCAAGGGCGGTGGCCTGCCGGGTGGACTTGGCGGTCTTCCAGGTGGTCTGCCACGACTTCCGGGGCTTGGTGGCGGTGGCCTCCCCGGCTTTCCAAAGAAGAAAGGCTGATCATGAGCACATCAACCCTGCCGCAAGAATTGCTCGATCTGCGTGCCTCCATCGACAATATCGATGCCGCGCTGATCCACATGCTTGCAGAGCGTTTCCGCTGCACCAAGGCAGTTGGCGTTCTCAAAGCGAAGACGGGTCTGGCACCTGCTGACCCTAACCGCGAAAAACAACAGGTCGAACGCTTGCGCTCCCTGGCGCTGTCTGCCGACCTCGATCCCGATTTTGCCGAGAAGTTCCTGAACTTCATCGTCAAGGAAGTGATCAGGCATCACGAAACAACTGCTGCCAAAGAAAATGGCGGCTAAAGCAATTCCACGGAATTGCGACAACAGAACAACCTAGGAGACTACCAATGCCATTGAAAATCCGTCTGGCCCGTGCGGGCTCAAAGAAGCGCCCTTACTACCACGTCGTCGTTGCTGACGTCCGTTCGCCACGCGACGGCCGTTTCATCGAAACAGTCGGCGCCTGGAACCCGATGCTTCCCAAGGATGGCGATCGCGTCAAGCTTGATGCAGAGCGCATCAACTACTGGATCGGTCACGGCGCACAGCCAACAGATCGCGTTCTTCGCTTCCTTGATCAGGCTGGTATCGCCAAGCGCGACACCCGCAACAATCCTGAGAAGGCACTGCCAGGCAAGAAGGCGCAGGAACGCATTGCTATGGCCAAGCAGGCTGAAGAAGATGCGAAGGCAAAGGCTGCTGCTGAAGCAGAAGCCGCTGAAGCTGCCAAGGCCGCTGCCGCCGAAGCTGCTGCTGCCCCTGCAGAAGAAGAAGCTGCCAGCTAATCGGCGGTTTCAATTATTGAATGCAAACGGGTGGCCTTGTGCCGCCCGTTTTGCGTTGGGCTTGTGTTCAGATCCATTCCATGCCTCGCGCTTGGATCACTCCCGCTGCTGCACGAACGTACAAGACTGTCAGTTTCCCCAACCGCTATCCCGGTTCCTGCGCATATCCACGAATGCTGCAGATCAAGAAACGCTGCGGAAAATCCACAACCGTTCACTTGAGCGTAACATAACCACCTCAGCCTATGTCGAGGAGATGTTTACAACCGGCAACGACGCTGCCAAGCTGGTTGGAATCGCGTTACGGGCTGAAAAAAGAGCTGCCGACAAAATCACCAAGGGAGCAATCATGCACCCTTAATGCCGGTCACTCCGAGATCAGACCGTCCCACGCCGCCATCGCTGCCCGTGCGGTTTTTGTCAGTTGTTCCAATGTGGCGCCGTCACGCGCTGTAATCGACATGCCATGCTGCACGGTCACATAGAACTCCGCCACCTGTTGAAGGTCGACCGACGCTGCGATCTCTCCCTCGCGCACACCACGTTCCAGCCGGGCGCGCAGCAGCGTCACATTATCGAGCCTGCGCTCGCGCAGTAATGAGCAAGGTGTGTCGGAACTGTCATTACCATGCAATGCGCCGAGCACCACCATACAACCATGCGGCTGGTCGGGACTGGTATGCGATATTGCCGTTTGCATGAGAAAATCGGCAATTCCTTCCTTTGCAGTGGCCGCATTGGGCAAAGAGCCCTTGATGCGTTTACCCACCTTGTCTGAGTAGAGTTCCACAGCCTCCTTGAACAGATCGGCCTTGCTGCCAAATGCTGCGTAAAGACTGGGCGCATTGATTTCCATCGCCGCCGTCAGATCAGCCATGGAAGCGCTCTCATAACCCTTTTTCCAGAAGACCTGCATGGCGCGCTCAAGCGCGGCGTCGCGGTCAAATGCGCGGGGGCGACCTTTGGCGGTCATGGCAAATTCCTTTCTTTAGTGATCGATACATAAATTACTTGACGGCCTAATGCAACCATGACATGCATTATGTATCGATCATTACATAAAAGGAAAATCTATGTCCCGCCTTGAAAACAAAGTTGCTTTTATCACCGGCGGAAGCCGTGGAATGGGCGCCGCCATCGCGCTCAAACTGGCTGAGGATGGCGCAGATATTGCCATTACCTATACCAGCGCCGCCTCCAAAGCCGATGATACGGTCAAGGCAATCGAAAAGCTTGGTCGCCGCGCCATCGCCATCAAGGCTGACAATCTTGACCCCACAGCTGTTGAGAATGCTGTTAACGAAGCCCATGCCAAGCTTGGCCACATCGATATTCTCGTCAACAATGCTGGCGTCTACACCATGGACACCGTGGACGAGTTGGAACTGGCTGAATTCGACCGGGTCATGTCGATCCACGTTCGCGCCAGCTTCGTCGCCTCAAAAGCCGCAGCCGCGCATATGGGCGTTGGTGGGCGCATCATTTCAATTGGCAGCAATCTTGCCGAGATCGTGCCTTCAGCGGGGCTTCTCGCCTATTCCACCAGCAAGGCAGCCCTTATAGGCTTGACCAAAGCGCTTGCCCGGGACCTCGGTCCACGCGAAATCACAGCCAATATTGTCCATCCCGGCTCCACGGATACGGATATGAACCCCGCCAATGGCGATCATGCCGAAGGGCAACGCGCCCGTATGGCGATCCCGAAATTTGGCGAGGCAAAGGATATTGCCGGTCTTGTGGCGTTTCTGGCTGGCGAAGAGGGCCGCTTCATCACCGGTTCCAGCTTTGTCATTGATGGCGGCGCAAATATTTGATTTCCAGTCATATGAAAGACAATGCCCCTTATCTTCCCCCTGCTGGGCGAGATAAGGGGTGTTCGTTAAAACATGCTGCCTTGCGCGGTAATGGGATGAAATACCGGTTTTTCCGAAGTACCCGCACAAACGCCATGTTCAAGATCGAGCAGATAGCGCTTGCGATGTTTACCGCCACCATATCCGGTTAACGCGCCATCGGCACCAATAACACGGTGGCATGGAATAAGGATTGCGATGCGGTTTTGCCCATTCGCCGCCCCCACTGCCCGACTTGAATTCGGCTTGCCAAGATCGCACGCTATCCCGCCATAAGTGCGGGTTTCGCCATAGGGAATATCTTGCAGCGCCGTCCAGACCTGTTTTTGGAAAGGCATGGCTGGCAACACCAAAGGTGTTTCAAACTTTCTCAATTCGCCATCAAAATAGGCGTCCAATTCTGCTTGTGTCTTTTCAAGCACGGCATTGCTTCCCGAGGCAATCGAATAGCCGTAGCGTTGCTGCAACTCTTTCAATTCATAAGGCAAGATTGGCCGATCGTGAAATTCCAGCAGAACCAACGCCTCACCGGTAGCCATGGCAATCATGGGGCCGATCTTGGTATGGATGGATTTGCTAAGCAGCAGTTTGGACATAGGCGCGCTCCGACTCAGCTTAAGAATAGCTGCGAATGTTCCAGAGCCAATCCGTTTCTTGCCCGCAAAGAACCTATTGCCGTCCGGCTATGGTCAAGACCGCGCCAACATCGGCCAGAGCCTGCTTTATATCCGCCGGTGGCTCCCGGTCTGTCACCATCTCGTCAAACCCGTCAAAACCGCAGACCGTGACGAGACCCCGCCGCCCGAATTTTGTGGCATCGGTGATAGCCAGCTTACGGGCTCCGCGCGAAAGCACGGTTCGGGCAAATTCAGCCTCCTCAAGATCATAATCCATTACACCGCCCGATGCGTCGATTGCGCCTATGGAAATGACCGCATGATTAACGCTGAACCGGCTAACAAACTCGATTGCCGATCTGCCAAAAGCTGCGCCGCTGTCGCTTCGCAATTCTCCGCCAGCCATGAAAACCCTGTTGCCATTCACCGTTGCCAATGTGCGGGCAATATCGGACGAGTTGGTAATGATGGTGAGATTGCGGTGCTGCAAAAGCTCACGGGCAAGAAAGCTGGTGGTTGTCCCCGTATCCAGCATGATCGATTCGCCGTTCTGGATCGTCCTCGCCGTATATTGCGCGATCTGCCGTTTTGCCTCGGCATTCTCCCGCATGCGCAATTCAAAAGGCGCTTCGCCAAGATGCTGCGGCAGACCCACGGCGCCATGAACACGGGTAATTGCACCTTCATCATGCAAGGGCTTCACGTCCCGCCGGATTGTTTCAAGAGAAACACCCAGCTTCTCAGCCAGATCAGCAATGGAAATTGTCCCTTCATCTTGCAAGAGACGTTTTATTTCACCACGACGCTTCGAACTCATGACCGAACCTTTGACGAATAGGTAAATTACGGGCAGGAATACCACATAATTTGATTTAATCGGGCGCAAAAACCACAATTTACCACATAATTCTGTTGACAGACGCATTAAGATACAGGAACCTGACTAAACAATAAGAAGCGTGGTTAGACAGGCTCATCGTGAGGGGGAAGTATCCTCAAATAACAAAAAGCATTTATGAGGATACGAAGCAGTAAATCTTGAATAATCGTTCTGTTCCATGAAGAGCTCACAACCTCATGAAACACATCGTTGCTCATGATGAGTCTGTCTGACTGCACTTCATGCTCCCGTCCCTCGAGATGGCCCGTGAGGAGCGGATCGCAGCGTGGAATCAAAGACCAGCCTTAACGATAATGCGTCAGCGCATTTGCGCATCGCAGCTTTGCCCCTATGGAAAGGCAGGCTGAGCATTACCGCGCTCAAAGGCGGTATCAGCAATGAAAGCTATGTCGTCGAAGACGATACAGGTAAATATGTTGTTCGTTTCGGTGTGGATTATCCATTTCACCATGTCTTCCGTACCCGTGAGGCAATGACGGCGCGCGCGGCACATCGCGCCGGTTTCGCGCCTGAGCTTTATCACGCGGAAGACGGCATTATGGTCACCGCATTTCTTGGCGCAAAAACCTGGACATCGGATGATGTGCGGGCAAACATTCCTCGTGTTGCAGATCTTATTCGGCAATTTCACACGAATATGCCGGAATATATTCAGGGGCCCGGCTTCATGTTCTGGGTTTTCCATATGATCCGCGATTATATCCGCACCCTCGCGGCAGGGAAAAGCCGGTTCGTCGCGCAACTCCCCACCTATCTCGCTATTGCCGAAGAGATGGAGGCGGTGCAAAAGCCGCTGCCCATCATCTTCAGCCATAATGATCTGTTGCCTGCCAATATTCTTGATGATGGGCAGCGCCTGTGGCTGATCGATTTTGAATATGCAGGTTTTTCGACAGCCATGTTTGACCTCGCGGGTCTGGCGTCCAATGCAGGACTTGACGCTGAAGCCTCCAATGTCTTGCTGGAGGCTTATTTCAATGGTCCGCCGGACTTTGACCTTCAACGCTCTCACGCAGCAATGCAATGCGCTTCGCTTTTACGCGAAGCCATGTGGAGCATGGTTTCTGAACTCCACCTCAACGCGCCAGGTATCGACTACGCTGCCTATACCGCTGAAAATTTAGAGCGGCTGGATCAGGCGTTGGAACGGTATCGGGCAGTTTATAGGAAGTAGGAAATTGCATTCCAAATACGGCATAGAAGGCACCTCTGGCTACCCTCCCCCTTGTGGGGAGGGACGGAGTAAAGCGACGGGGAGGGGTCTTTTTTCCAGGTTATAAAATACCCCTCCCGGCTGCTTTGCAGCCACCCTCCCACGAGGGGGAGGGTCGCGGTCGGCGCCATCAGCAAAAAATCGCATCTTATAATATCCACGGAAAGCCATTCTCATGACCCTTCCTTCCCACGCTCAAATTGTCATCATTGGCGGCGGTATTATCGGCTGCTCCACCGCATATCACCTTGCCAAGGACCACAAGGCTGATGTCCTGTTGCTTGAAATGGGTCAGTTGACTTCGGGCTCCACATGGCATGCTGCGGGTCTTGTCGGCCAGTTGCGCTCCTCGGCATCGATCACCCGCGTACTGAAATATTCCGTTGATCTCTATAAGCGACTTGCCGCTGAAACCGGACTTGAAACCGGATGGAAGATGACCGGGTGCCTGCGCCTTGCCACCAATCAGGATCGCTGGACCGAATATAAGCGGCTAAAAACAACCGCCGGCAGTTTCGGCATGGATATGGAGCTTTTGTCGCCGAAAGAAGTCAAAGCCATGTGGCCGCTTCTCAATGTCGATGATCTTGTCGGCGCAAGCTGGTTGCCGACTGACGGACAGGCAAGTCCATCGGATATCACGCAGTCGCTTGCCAGAGGCGCGCGGATGAATGGTGCAAAATTCATCGAGAATATCCGTGTTACCGGCTTTGAGATGGATGACGGCAGGATCCTAAAGGTCAAGACGGATCAAGGTGATATTGCTTGTGAAAAAGTCATCAACTGCGCCGGGCAATGGGCACGGCAGGTGGGCGACATGGCGGGCATCAATGTGCCTTTGCAGCCGGTAAAACACCAATATATCATCACTGAAAAAATTGAGGGACTTGCCGCCAATGCGCCGACTTTGCGCGACCCGGACAGGCGGACCTATTTCAAGGAAGAGGTTGGTGGGCTGGTCATGGGCGGGTATGAACCCAATCCACAAAGCTGGATGACCGGCGATGTTCCAAATGACTGGCAGTTCCGTCTTTTCGACGATGATTTTGATCATTTTGAACAACACATGCTTCAGGCCATTGAGCGTATCCCCGCATTGGAAACTGCCGGGGTTAAACAAATGATCAACGGGCCGGAAAGCTTCACCCCGGATGGAAATTTCATTCTTGGTGTTGCTCCCGAATGCTCGAATATGTTTGTCGGCGCTGGCTTTAACGCCTTCGGCATCGCTTCCGGCGGCGGTGCAGGTTGGGTCTTGGCGCAATGGGCAATTGACGGTGAAGCCCCTCTCGATTTATGGGCGGTCGATATTCGCCGCTTCTCCAATCTGCACCGCAACCGCGATTGGGTACGCGACAGGACGCTTGAGGCCTATGGCAAACATTATACAATCGGCTTCCCGCATGAGGAATATGTCTCGGGGCGTCCCGCAATTGTTTCGCCACTCTATGAGCGCCTGAAAAAGCATCGCGCTGTCTTCGGATCGAAGCTGGGCTGGGAGCGGCCAAACTGGTTTGCGCCGGAGGGCGTTCCTGCCGAAGACATCTATTCCATGGGTCGGCAGAACTGGTTTGATGCTGTGGGCGACGAACACAGGCTGGTGCGGGAAAAGGTTGGCATTTTCGACCAGTCCTCTTTTGCCAAATTTGAGCTTTCTGGCAAGGATGCTGCCAAAGCGCTCGATTATATTTGCGCCAATGACACCTCCAAGCCCGCAGGCCGTTTGACCTATACGCAGCTCCTCAATAGCAGAGGCGGGATTGAGTGTGACCTGACCGTTGCCCGGCTTGCGGAAGACAAGTTTTACATTGTCACTGGAACCGGTTTCCGCACCCATGATTTTGCCTGGATCAATGACCACATCGCTCAGGGCCTTGACGCGCAGCTCACCGACATTACCGAAAAATTCGGTACGCTCTCGCTCATGGGCCCCAAGGCTCGTGATGTGCTGGCAAGAGTGACAACCACTCTTGTGAGCAATGATGCTTTTCCATTTGGTCATGTGCGGGAGATTGAAATTGCCGGAACAATCGTTCGGGCATTGCGCATCACCTATGTTGGCGAACTAGGCTGGGAGTTGCATGTACCGATTGATGCAACCGGTGCAGTCTTTGATGCGCTCATGACGGCAGGCGAAGAATTCGGCATCCGTCCGGTCGGATATCGCGCCATTGAATCGCTTCGACTGGAAAAAGCCTATCGCGCCTGGGGCTCGGATGTTACCCCCAATGACTCACCCTTTGAGGCCGGTCTCGGCTGGGCGGTCAAGCTGCGCAAGAATACGGATTTCATCGGTCGCGCGCCGAGCGAAGCCATCAATGCCAAGCCGTTGAAGAAACGTCTGGCGGCTTTTACGGTCGCAGATGATACGGTCGTTCTTCTTGGCCGCGAGACCATTTTGCGCAATGGCGCCTTTGCCGGATATCTCACCAGCGGCGGCTTCGGCTACACGGTCGGAAAACCGATCGGATATGGCTATGTGCGAAATGAGGAGGGTGTCAGCGATGACTTTCTTCGGGAAGGGAAATATGAACTTATTGTCGCCGATGAACGCTTCGCGGCAAAGTTGCATATGGAGCCGCTCTACGACCCCCAGAATGTAAAAGTGAAAGCCTGATTGGATTTTTGCGGGATTTTTCCAGCGCGGGAACATCTTTCTTCGAAAGAAAAATGTCTTTCCGCACCTTTGCAACAGGTTTGCGGGAAATCCTGCTGATCTTGCAAGCAAATCAGCAGGATTTGCGAGCATTTTCACAACCCGAAGTCGCCATTTTCATGCACTCGGTTGAGTGCACTTGTGGGGGTTGACTTTATCGCGCGACAGAGCCAAATGACACCGTGCAGCGTCTGCATTCCGCGGCCTGCTTGTTTCAACCAGGAATCCATTTCCATGCCCAACGACGACAGTAGTCGATTGTTTGCGCCGTCAGCGGTGATCCTGGCCTGATTTGAAATCAGCTCGCCTTGATCCCCCTTGACGGCGGATCGACAGAAAGGCGAGTAAAATGAACAACATCCTCGTAAATCAGGATGCGTTTAACGCAGACCTGAACATCATGCAGCGCCTTGCATCCATGCATGCAGCTGATGCGATCGAGCTTCTCAACGAGCTTGAACTAGCTGATATTATTGATATTTTCAATGAAATGCCGCTTGACCATGCGGTGCTGATTCTCGATCAGCCTGAATTGCATTCAGCATCAACCATCATCGAAAAACTGCCCGCTGCCAGGGCTCGTGACATTCTCGATGACATGTCGATTGACCGGGTTACCGATATTTTTCAGGAGTTTAAACCTGAAACCCGCTCCCGCCTTGCCGCTGGCCTCGGCCTTGAAACCACAGCCGCGCTGCGCAAACTCCTGCGCTATCCGCCGCATACGGCTGGCAGCCTTATGACAACGGAATTTGTCAGCGTTCCATCCAACTGGAGCGTTGCGCAAACCCTGCAACATATTCGTGAGGTCGAGCGTTCCAGGGAAACCATTTACGCGATCTATGTTATTGATCCTGCATCGAAAACTTTGCTTCGCACCGTGGCATTGCGGCGCCTCATCGGCAGCGAGCCTGAAGCTTCCATCTTGAGCGTCGGGCGGGATGTTGCTCCCGTAGTGGTTACTCCAATGACCGATCAGGAGGATGTTGCCCGCCTCTTCCGCAAACACGATCTGTTGGCTGTGCCAGTCGTGACCGATAACAATCAAGTCATTGGAATCGTTACGGTTGATGACGTTATCGATGCCATGACACAGGAGATGACCGAGGATGCTTTGAAGTTCGGTGGCATGGAGGCACTGAACAAACCTTACATGCAAATCGGCTTCTTCCAGATGATCCAAAAGCGTGCCGGCTGGCTCGGTATCCTGCTTCTGGGTGAGATGTTGACCGCCAGCGCCATGCAGCATTTCGAAGGAGAATTAGAAAAGGCTGTTGTTTTAACTCTGTTTATTCCTTTGATCATGAGTTCCGGTGGTAATTCCGGCTCGCAAGCCACTTCCCTGCTTATCCGCGCCTTAGCCCTGCAAGACCTGCGGCTGAAAGATTGGTGGCGGGTGGCTTTGCGTGAAATTCCAACCGGCCTTGTCCTTGGCTCATTTCTGGGGCTGATCGGCGTTGCACGTATCGCTGCCTGGCAAATGCTCGGCCTTTATGATTATAGCCAGCACTGGCAATTGGTTGCCGCCACTGTCGGCGCCGCACTTGTCGGCATTGTCACCTTCGGCTCACTGGTCGGCTCCATGCTGCCCTTTGCCATGCAACGGCTTGGTTTTGATCCGGCAAGTGCTTCTGCACCTTTTGTCGCAACGCTTGTCGATGTCACAGGATTGGTGATTTATTTCAGCATCGCACTGGTTATCTTATCGGGAACCTTGCTCTAAAAAGACAGGCGGAAAACGATCCGGGCGGCATATTCCTGTGCCGCCCCCTTTCGCAATTGCGAAAAAACATGTATGGAGCGCGCAAATGTAAAAGCGCCGCATGCAATTTTGCGTCCACAATCCTCCAAAGAGAACCTCATGAAACTGCGCAACATCGCGATCATCGCACACGTTGACCATGGCAAAACCACGCTTGTTGACGAACTATTGAAACAGTCCGGCAACTTCCGCGAAAATCAGCGTGTTGCCGAACGAATGATGGACTCCAACGACATCGAAAAGGAACGCGGGATCACCATTCTCGCCAAGGCCACTTCTGTTGTCTGGAAAGATTCCCGCATCAATATCGTCGACACTCCTGGCCACGCCGATTTCGGTGGTGAAGTCGAACGTATTCTTTCGATGGTCGATGGCGCCATCGTTCTCGTCGATGCTGCCGAAGGCCCCATGCCACAAACGAAGTTTGTTGTCGGCAAGGCTTTGAAGGTCGGTCTTCGTCCGATCGTGGCGATCAACAAGATCGACCGCCCCGATGCGCGTCATGAAGAAGTTGTCAATGAGGTTTTCGACCTCTTTGCTGCTCTTGACGCGACGGACGAGCAGCTTGATTTCCCGATCCTATATGGTTCAGGCCGCAATGGCTGGATGGCAAAAAATCCAGAAGGCCCGCAGGATCAGGGCCTGTCGGCTCTGTTCGATATGGTTCTCGAACATGTACCAGTGCCAACTGTTGGCGAAGGTCCATTCAAGATGATCGGAACGATCCTTGAAGCCGACCCGTTCCTGGGCCGCATCATCACAGGCCGCATCCATTCCGGTACGGTCAAGGCCAATCAGCCAGTCAAGGTTCTGCACGGCGATGGCACGCAGATTGAAACCGGCCGTATCTCCAAGATTTTGACATTCCGCGGCCTTGAGCGTCAGTCGATTGATGAAGCCCATGCGGGTGATATCGTTGCAATCGCCGGTCTGCAAAAAGGCACCGTTGCTGATACTTTCTGCGCTCCCGAAGTGACCGAACCGCTGCATGCGCAGCCGATTGATCCTCCAACGGTTACCATGTCCTTCATCGTCAATGACAGCCCGCTTGCTGGCACTGAAGGCGACAAGGTTACCAGCCGCGTTATTCGTGACCGCCTCATGAAGGAAGCCGAAGGCAATGTCGCGCTCAAGGTTGAAGAATCGGGCGAAAAGGACTCATTTTTCGTATCCGGCCGTGGTGAATTGCAGCTCGCCGTTCTTATCGAGAACATGCGCCGTGAAGGCTTCGAGCTTGGCGTTTCCCGCCCGCGCGTTGTGATGCAGAAGGACGATGCAGGCAATCTGCTTGAGCCGATTGAAGAAGTTCTGATCGACGTTGATGAAGAATATTCCGGTACGGTTGTTCAGAAGATGTCAGAGCGCAAAGCCGAAATGGTCGAGCTTCGTCCTTCGGGCGGTAATCGCGTCCGCATGGTTTTCTACGCACCGACACGCGGCCTCATTGGCTATCAGTCAGAGCTTTTGACCGACACACGTGGCACTGCCATCATGAACAGACTGTTCCGCGCCTATGAGCCTTTCCGGGGCGAAATCGCGGGTCGCAACAATGGCGTTCTGATCTCCAACGATCAGGGTGAATCCGTAGCCTTCGCCATGTGGAACCTCGAAGACCGTGGTCAGATGATTATCGAAGCGGGCGTCAAGGTTTATGCCGGCATGATTATCGGCATCCATTCGCGTGACAATGATCTGGAAGTGAATATCCTCAAGGGTAAAAAGCTGACCAATATCCGCGCCGCAGGCAAGGATGAAGCTGTCAAGCTCACCCCGCCGATTCGCATGACTTTGGAGCGCGCGCTATCGTGGATTCAGGACGACGAATTGATGGAAGTCACGCCGAAGTCCATTCGTCTGCGCAAGCTTTACCTCGATCCAAACGAGCGCAAGCGTTTTGAAAAGAGCAATAAGGCTGTAGGCGCGGCTTAATTCTGCCTCGCATAGTTCAATCGGAAAAGCGGCGTTCATCGCCGCTTTTCTTTTTGATGTGGCTAAAAATTTTTCCTGACGCAGTTGCGAAATCGCCTGACGCAGGTTTATGCTCTTCGTTATGAGCACGCACGTAACCGAGATAAGAAAAGCCGGTTTGGCTGATGCAGTGGCAATTTCTGCCATTCATCTCGCTGCTTGGCGTGGTGCCTACACCGGTATCATTCCTCATCGCGCGCTTAACACTATGCTGGAGCGCAGAGGAGCAGATTGGTGGGCACGAGCCATCAAGCGCTCTACGCAAATTCTGGTAGCGGATATTGGGGGTGTCGTCGCCGGTTACGCAACGCTCGGACCTAACCGCGCCCGCCAATTACCAGAGAAGGGCGAGGTCTATGAACTCTACATCCGTCCCGAATATCAGGGCTGTGGTCTTGGCTCTCGTCTGCTTGGCGCTGCAAGGCGAAGTCTTGGCGACCAAGGTCTCAAGGGCACGGTCATCTGGGTCCTTGAAGACAATGATCTGGCCGTTTCCTTCTATCACGGCGCAGGGGGCCGGGACGTCGCTGAGGGCATCGAATGTTTCGACGGCAAGATGCTCAAGAAGCGCGCTTTCGTCTGGAGTTGATAATCATCCCTCTGCATAAATCCTACTACGATATATCCTGATTTTGCGCCCAATCGTCGCAAGAATAGGTTGGATGACGACCTAAAAGACGGCGCCTTGTTGCGCTAGAGGCCAAAAATCAGTACAGCACTCCCAAATCAATAAGGACTCTAAAGATATGCGCATCGATGCCATTCCTGTCGGCAACAATCCTCCTGAAGACGTTAACGTGATCATCGAAGTCCCCGTCGGCGGTCAACCTATCAAGTATGAACTGGATAAGGATTCCGGCGCGCTCTTCGTTGATCGCTTTCTGCACACGCCCATGACCTATCCAGGCAATTATGGTTTCGTACCGCACACATTGTCGGATGATGGCGATCCAATTGACGTTCTTATCTGCAATACCCGTGCATTAATGCCGACAAGCGTGATCAATGTCCGTCCGATTGGCGTTCTCGTCATGGAAGACAATAAGGGCCAGGACGAAAAGATCATTGCCGTTCCTTCGCCTCATCTGACGCTGCGCTACGAGAAGGTCCATAATTATACCGATCTTCCGGAAATCACGCTGAAGCAGATCCAACATTTCTTTGAACATTACAAGGATCTGGAGCCCGGCAAATGGGTGAAAATCGGCGATTGGGGCGATGAAGACGCCGCACGCCAGCTGATCAGGGAAGCTATTGAGCGCCATAACGCCAAAGTCGGTACAGCGTAACCTATCTAAAACTACAGTAATCCGGACAGCTTGGAAATCAGGCTGTCCGGATCACCTTCAAGTCTGACCTGTTTGAGCCGCGACGTTGCCCCTGCAACAATTTTGATATTACGCGGCGCCATATCGAGCCATTTCGCCAAGAGTTTCACCAGCGCTGCATTGGCCTTGCCGTCCTCCGGCACCGCCCGAACCCGCGCTTTCAGATGCGCGCGACCGTCATCCCTTGCCTCCACACCTTCAATCGCGTCTTTTGCAGACTTTGGCGTTAACCGCACAAAGAGCGTGAGGCCGTCAATTTCCCTGCGAAAATGATGACTCACCACATGCCTTAGAGCAGGATTGGCGCAATAGTCGTCCAAAGCAGCTGACGGATGAAGAAGATAAGCAGAAGCAGCACGATTGGGGAAATGTCGATCCCGCCAAGATCGGGGAGAAATCGCCGTATGGGGCGCAAGGCCGGTTCGGTCACGCGATAAAGAAAATCACCAATCGAAGCGACGAATCTGTTGCTCGAATTGATGACATTGAAAGCGTAAAGCCATGAAAAAATCGCGCTGGCAATAAGGATCCAGGTATAGATATCAAGGGCAAGATCTATGGTTCGGATGATAGCGAGCATCTGTTTCTCCTGAAAGTCACAGGTTATGTAGCGATTGACTGGCTTACGAGCAAGAGGCCAATGGCAAGCGTATTTTCCCTGTTGCTGGTTCAAAGGTCACTCGTAGTATTTCCACGTCGTGTACGGTCTTAGAAAGACTAGGCTGAATCGACATTC
>UCNP01000060.1 GCA_900473335.1 Hyphomicrobiales bacterium
TCAATGAAAAGGCTCTAGTCAGCTTTGGTTTCAGTGATGGTCAACAGGTGGTCTTTTCTGCGGAAATCCGAAAGGAAAGACATGAGTCGTTTTCCGAAATCGGCGGCTTCTTCAAAGAATTCGAACTTGCAATGATCGCCGCCGATGAGCGCGACATCGTCCGGCTACGAACCAATATACGCAAAGAAGATGTCTATCGGTATCGCATCAAGATGAGGCCGGAGATGCGGCAGGCATTATTTCTGTCTTATGTGGATAATGCCAATCAATTGGCGGAAAAAGCCAGTTTTTACAATACGGTGACTGCAAATTGCACGACGATCATTTTTGATATGGTGCGCGCGATCACACCGGATATCCCGATCGATTATCGGGTCATTTTTTCCGGTTATCTGCCAAGCTATCTCTATGATCTTGGCGCTATAGATAATCAGAAGCCTTTAAGTGAGGTCGAAAGGTCTGCCTTGATCAATCAGCGCGCAATAAACGCAGACACATCACCTGATTTTTCGGCAAGAATACGCAGCGATTAACGGCGCTACAGCCGCTTTGCCTTGAAAAACTCTTTTAGCAGAGCTTCGGACTCGGCCTCGCCAAAACCAGAATAGACTTCCGGGGCGTGATGGCAGGTAGGTTGGGAGAAAAAACGGGCCCCGTTTTCCACGCCGCCGCCTTTTATATCCTGTGCGCCATAATAAAGACGGCGAATTCGAGCAAAGGAAATTGCGGCAGCACACATGGTGCAAGGCTCAAGGGTAACATAGAGGTCGCATCCGGGCAGGCGCTCATCGGCAAGGATCTGGCAAGCTTCCCGGATAACCAGAATTTCGGCATGCGCAGTCGGGTCATTAAGCTCTCGAGTCCGGTTGCCAGCTGCCGAAATAACAGCCCCGTCTTTGACCAGGACAGCTCCAATTGGTACCTCTCCTCGGGCTGCAGCCGCGTGTGCTTGTGCCAAAGCCAGGCTCATAGGATCAGTTTTTTGGTTCACAGGTGGCTCATTATCCAGAATTTACTCGCAAGCACACTCCATAGCTGGTAGTGAGCCCTGCTGAAAGGCAAACATTCCATGACAAGCTCAAATGATGACGGCAAGGGCGGCAAACGCCCCTTTGAAAAGCGCAGTTTCGACAAGCGCGGTAATGAGGGTCCCAAAGGCCCCCGCAAGTTCGACGGTGCCGCTCCGGCAAAGCGCGGTTTTGAACCGCGTAAAGAAGAATCGCTGCCCGAAGAGGGCGAGCGCATAGCCAAGCGTTTGGCACGCGCGGGAATAGCATCCCGCCGCGAAGCCGAAACAATGATTGCGGCGGGCCGCGTGTCCGTCAATGGCAAGCGGCTTGCCAGCCCTGCAATCAATGTCATGCGCAGTGATCGCATTGAGGTTGATGGAAAACCATTGCCTGAAAAGGAACGCACACGCCTGTGGCTTTATCATAAGCCAGCCGGTCTGGTAACGACCAATCGTGACCCTGAAGGGCGTCAGACTGTTTTTGAATCCTTGCCGAAGGACATGCCACGCGTTTTGTCTGTAGGTCGCCTTGATATTAATACTGAAGGCCTGCTTCTGCTTACCAATGATGGCGGCCTGTCGCGCGCTCTGGAATTGCCGTCGACTGGTTGGCTTCGCCGGTATCGCGTTCGGGCCCATGGCAGCATTACTCAGGAAAAGCTTGATACATTGAAGGACGGCATTGCTGTCGATGGCGTTTTCTATGGTGCGATCGAAGCCCATCTGGAGCGCGAGCAGGGTTCAAACGTCTGGATCATGATGGGTCTGAGGGAAGGCAAGAACCGGGAAGTCAAGAATGTGCTCGGCGCGCTTGGTCTTTCGGTCAATCGCCTCATTCGCATTTCTTACGGTCCATTCCAGTTGAGCGATTTGCCCGAAGGTTCCGTGCGGGAAATGAATGGACGCACGCTTCGTGATCAGCTTGGCGAGCGCCTGATTGAAGAATCCGGAGCTGATTTTGATGCGCCGATCATCAATGTGTTTTCAAATGACGCGGTGAAGGGGGAGGCTGTTCAGCAACCAAGCGAACGCCCGGCTCCAGCACGCCGCTCGGAATGGATTTCCAGTGCGCCCGTAGAAAAAAGGCGTGCGCCGCGCAAATCCAAGGATGAACAGCGCGAAGAAAATCTCTCGCGCTGGACGACTGATCGCACAGACAGACCAGCCGCGCCGAAAACGGGCCGGGATGAACGCCCGGCGCGTGGTGCGCGCGACGAACGCCCGGCTCGTCCGGCCCGTGATAGCGAGCAGAAGCCACGTGGCATAAGCTCAAAAGCGGATAGGGAACGTAAGGAAGACGAAGCGATGGCACCACGCAGTTCGCGCTCTGCCAATGTGTGGATGGCTCCCGGCGCCCGCCCCATGGGCAAGGCGAGGGCCAAGGCTGTGGAATCGCGTGAAGCAAGAAATCGCGCGGAAAACACTGCTGGCGAAAGGCCAAAGCGTTTTGGCGAAGGTGCTGGTCGCCCGGCACGCGCCACCGGCGATCGTCCGGGTTCGGATCGCCCCCGTGAAGATCGGGAAAGGTCGGGGCCTCGTTCGGCAGGCAATTATTCCGGCGACAAACCGCGCAGCTATTCCCCGCGTCCACCACGTGAAGGCGCCGACAATGCCGAGCGGCCAAAGCGTTCATTCGGTTCAGATCGCCCTGAAGGTTCCCGCAATGCGCCGCGTCCTCCACGGGTTGGTAAGCGCGAGCGTGCGGAATTGAAGGAACGCGAAGCACGCGGTGATGCACCAGCGCACAGTGATCGTCCAAACCGCTCAGAACGGCCCTATGGTGCCAGTGGCAAACCAACCCGCGCGCCCGGCAGACAAGATGGTCGAAGTGGCGACCGCCCTTATGGTGGTCCGAAGGCATCACCCCGTGGTGCGCCGCGCAGTGGTCCTGGCGACACAGGCAGACCGCCACGTGGCGGCAAACCTAAAGGCTAAGGCTCATTATGCGCATTGTTGGCGGAAAATTTCGTGGGCGCAGCTTGGCAACGCCTGAAACAAACGCGATCCGGCCAACCACGGACCGGACGCGTGAAAGCCTGTTCAATATTTTGGCGCATAACCACCCGGAAAAGTTCGAGTCCACGCGTGTGCTCGACCTTTTTGCCGGAACGGGCGCCTTGGGTCTTGAGGCTATGTCACGCGGTGCGCGCTACGGCATCTTCATTGAAGAGTCCGCGCAGGGACGCGGACTGATTCGCACCAATATCGAAGCATTCGGGCTGAACGGAAACACGAAAGTGTTCAGCCGTGATGCGACAAAGCTCGGTGATGCCGGCAATGTCGAACCCTTTGATCTGGTCTTTGCCGACCCGCCTTATGGCAAAGGTCTGGGTGAAAGGGCATTCAAGGCCGCGCTTGATGGCGGTTGGCTAAAACCGGATTCCCTCCTTATCCTTGAAGAAGAAGCCGAAGCGGTTGTGGCTTTCGATGCAAGGTTCGAAATCATCGAAGAGCGCCCCTATGGCGGAACAATCATAAGGCTTGTCACATTGAAGTCGTAATAGCTTGGGAAGTCGTAGGTCCATCATTGCAGAGTCTGCAAAACAGAATTGGATTGATTTGAATGCTTCTTGCTCAAGGCCGCTCCGTTGCGGCATTTGTCTTGTCCGGCCTCCTCGTCGCCTTGTTTTCAACCCTTCCAGCACGAGCGGAAACAAAGGTTGCAACGTCAATTGCAGCTGCCGCCGCAGTCAGGAATGATGTCAGCTCGTTCAATCTCGACAATGGGCTGGAAGTTGTCGTCATTCCCGATCATAGGGCACCGGTCGTCACGCATATGCTTTGGTATCATGTGGGATCAGCGGATGAAGAACCCGGCAAATCCGGCATAGCTCACTTCTTCGAACATTTAATGTTCAAAGCGACTAAAACCTATCCGGCCGGTGAATTTTCACGCAAAGTTGCCGAGATTGGCGGTCAGGAAAACGCATTCACCTCATATGACTATACGGCCTTCTATCAGCAGCTTGCTCCGCAGGCGCTCGAAATGGCGATGACCTATGAAGCGGACAGGATGGAAAATCTTATCCTGAATGATGAAGTGGTCAAAACGGAGCGTGATGTTGTTCTGGAAGAGCGTCGGTCGCGGGTTGATAGCAATCCGTCTGCACTGCTTTCAGAGGAAGTAAATGCCACGCTTTATCAGAACCACCCCTATCGTATGCCGGTCATCGGCTGGCTGCATGAAATGGAAAAGCTCAATCTGACGGACGCTTTGGCCTTCTATCAAAAGTATTACACGCCAAACAATGCGACGCTGGTTGTCTCCGGCGATGTTGACAGCGCCACCGTTAAAGCCCTTGCGGAGAAAACCTATGGCAAGGTGCCGCGCCGTGCGGAACCTGGCAAACGCGAGCGTCCGCAGGAGCCTGAACAGAACACCAAACGTACAGTTTCTCTCGCCGACCCCCGGGTCTCCCAACCCAGCTTTCAGAAGATGTGGCTTGCCCCATCCTATACAAATGCAAAGCCCGGTGAAGCAGAGGCACTTGATTTGCTTGGTGAAATCCTTGGTGGCTCATCACGTAGCCGCATTTACCAGACATTGGTTGTCAGGGATGGTTCGGCTGCAAGTGCCGGTGCCTACTATCAGGGCTCATCGCTCGATGATGGCAGTTTTGGTGTCTACGGTTCGCCTCGGGGCGACGCGACATTGAAGGATGTTGAGAATGGCATCAATGCGCAGGTGGCACGGATTATCAAAGATGGCGTGACAGAAGACGAGCTGGAGAAAGCCAGAAACCGCTTTCTAAAAAGCGTGATTTTTGCGCGGGACAGCCAAACCGGCATGGCTCGCATTTACGGCGCGACACTTTCAACCGGCCAGACCATTAGAGACATTGACGAATGGCCGGACCGCATTAAGGCAGTGAAAGTGCAGGACATTCAAGAAGTGGCCAAGCGCTATCTCGTCGATGCCCGTTCAGTGACAAGTTATCTTATGCCGGAAGCGGGCGCACCCGATAAGAAAACGGAAGAGAAAACCCGAAATACAGCTGAGCCGAACGCCGGAGCGCCAGCCCAGGGAGTTGCCCAATGACTGCATCAATCATGAAGCGGTTTGCCGCTGCGCTCCTTCTGGTCGTCATTACCTTTGCCCCTGCCTATGCGGTGGAGATCAAAGAAGTTGTTTCTCCAAAGGGCATACGGGCATGGCTCGTTCAGGACGATTTCGTGCCGCTTATCTCCATGCGTTTTTCTTTTAAAGGTGGCTCTGCACAGGATCCTTCCGGCAAGGACGGAATAGCAAATCTCATGACTGGCCTCTTCGATGAAGGGGCAGGTGATCTTGATTCTGAAACATTCCAGCAGAAACTTGATGATGTTGGAGCGGAAATGGGTTTTACCACCGATGATGATGCAATCTCGGGCACTGTTCGGATGCTTTCTGACAGACGGGATGCTGCTGTCGATTTGCTTACGCTCGCAGTCAATAAACCACGTTTCGACCAAGCTCCCATTGACCGTATCCGGCAGCAGGTCATCGCTGGAATAAGGGCTTCCGAGCGCGATCCAAACACGATTGCAGGGCGTAAATTTGCCGAAGCGCTTTATGGCAAGCATCCCTATGGCCGCCAATCAGAAGGTAAAGTGGAGACTTTAGGCACAATCACGCATGATGATCTTGTTACCTTTCACAAGCGTAATTTTGCCAAGGATAATCTAATCGTCGCCGTGGTAGGCTCAATTAGCCCTGAAGATTTGGCCCCCATGCTCGATAAGGTTTTCGGCGATTTGCCTGAAAAGGCGCAGCTTGAGCCTGTCGATGAGGCAAAACTTGGTTTCGACCACACCACGCGGGTGGATTACGTCCTGCCGCAAACCTCAATTTCAATGGTATATCCTGGTGTTCGCCGTCAGGATCCGGATTTCTTCCCGGTCTTTATCATGAACCATATTCTTGGCGGCGGCACATTCTCTTCACGTATCTACAATGAAGTTCGTGAAAAGCGTGGACTTGCCTATTCTGCGGGTTCGACCCTCGCCACCAAAGACCACATGTCCGCATTGATTATCTCAACGGCAACGCGGGCAGATCGGTCCGATGAGACGCTGCAAATTCTAAAAGATGAAGTTGCCCGCATGGCTAAGGATGGGCCGACTGAGGATGAGCTTGTCGAGGCGAAGAAATATCTGGTGGGCTCCTATGCAGTAAACAATCTGGACTCATCATCTGCTGTTGCCAGCACTCTGGTCGGCTTGCAGGATCAGAGACTTGGTCGTGATTATATCGACAAGCGTGCCGACCTTATCAATGCGGTGACGTTGGAGCAGGTTAAGGCAGCGGCGCAGAAACTGCTTTTGACAAGCCCTGCCGTGTTGATCGTCGGACCACCGCAGTCCTGAACCTATTCCGCTGGTGTCGGTATGGGTTTGGGCTCTCTCTCTTCTTCGATAATCATATCGATGCGTTGCGCTTCCCGCGTCGGCTTGATCAGAGGCTCGGGTGTTACTGGCCGGGTGAGCAGAAGGTCATTGCCTGCAGACAGGCCTTCTGCTGCCTGCAGGTGCAGCCGATCTTCATCGCGCTGGCGAATATCCTGCACTATTTCATAGGCAAGCTCTTCATTGACGCCAAGTTCCTCAAGCGCGCGCCGTCCGAAAACAAGACCGGATTCAAAGGTTTCGCGTAGCTCATAATGCACGCCGCGAGCACGAAGTTTCAGCGTATGGACGCGGTCATAGGATCGTACAAACAGCTTTATATCCGGATATTCGGTCTGAATCATTTCGACAATCTGGTTTGTCGTTTCTTTCTTATGGGTGGTGACTGCTACAATCTTGGCTCGTCTTATACCAGCAGCTTCGAGAACTTCCTTTCGTGTACCGTCACCGAAATAGATGCGGAATCCGAATTTGCTCGCTGCGCGAATACGGTCGGCAGACGCATCGATAACAGTCACGTCACTGCCACCGGCCAGAAGAATTTGCGCTGCAATCTGGCCATAGCGCGAGAAGCCGATCATCATGACATCGGCCCCCGCTCCATCGAAATTCTCGTCGATTTCGTCCTTGGTGCTGTGATCGACCAGAAATTTGTTTCCAATGGCAACGGATAAAGGCATCACCGCCATGGAGAGGGTTGTCACTGCGACCAGCTCCGACGCGATTGAATCGGTCATCAGACCAGCCGCTGCTGCTGCTGAAAACAGAACAAATCCAAATTCACCGCCTTGTGGCAGAAAGAACGCAACGCGGATCGCATCATTGTGATTATTGCGGAAGATGCGGGCCAGCACGTAAACCACCAGAGCCTTGATTGCCATAAAGACTGGCACCGCCATGAGGATCGCCTGCCAATTCTGCAAGATGACATCAAGATCAAGCGATAGGCCGACTGCCATGAAGAACAGACCTAGAAATACACCGCGAAATGGTTCGATATCCGCTTCCAGCTCGTGCCGATAGGAAGATTCGGCCAGAAGTACCCCAGCTATGAAAGCGCCCATAGCCATCGACAAACCCGCAAACTGCATCAGGGTTGCCGCGCCCAGAACGACAAAAAGCGCTGCGGCAATCATGACCTCCCGCGCGCCCGTATTGGCAATAAACCGGAAGAGAGGATTAAGCAGATAGCGACCCACGGCAATGATCGCACCGATACAGATGATTGCTATGAGAAATTGGCCGAGCGGATCTGCCTCGCGGTTTGCCGAACCCGGTGCGAGAACAGGAATCATTGCCAGAAGCGGGACAATCGCCAAGTCCTGAAACAGCAGAATTGCAAATGATGTCTGGCCATGGGGCATGGTTGTTTCGCCGCGCTCTTCCAAAATCTGCATGGCAAAGGCAGTGGAGGAAAGAGCAAGGCCGAAACCGGTAATCAGGGCGGCCTGCCAGTTCATCAGTGCCAACGCAAGGATGAGACCGGTAAGCATTGCACCGGTGATGATGACCTGAGCTGCGCCCAGACCAAATATGGCATGCCGCAATGTCCAAAGACGCGAGGGTTTAAGCTCAAGTCCGATAACGAAAAGCAGAAACACGACACCAAGTTCGGAGAAATGCAGAACCTGCTCGCCATCTGTGATCAGATTGGCAAGTGGCCCGATAAGAAGTCCGGCGGTGAGGTAGCCCAGGACTGTACCGAGACCAAGACGCTTAAAAAGTGGAGCGGCGATAATCGCTCCTGCAAGAAGCGCAAGTGCCTGAAAGTAAAGGTTACCGCTCTGTGAAAGCATGTGCTTGTGATCCGGACCTGAAAAATGTTGCGTGTGTTTGCCTTGATAGACCCTGATTTGCACCATATAGGGTGCAGTACATCATCTGGCTTTTGTCAGATAAGTCCTCGCATCCTATCATGCAATCAACCTTAGAGATGAATATGGTCGAGCCGGTAAATTCCCGCGAATTTGTAGACAATGCCACGGCGCTGGTGGAAGCCGCAAGACGTGCAGGAGCTGATGCAGCAGATGCTGTTGTCGTGCGCTCACGTTCGACTGGAGTCAGTGTTCGGATGGGCAAGGTGGAGTCGACTGAATCATCGGAGAGTGACGAGTTTTCGTTGCGGGTATTTGTTGGTCGCAAGATTGCAAGTATTTCCGCAAATGCCAGTTCTGACCCCGGGAAATTGGCTGAACGTGCAGTGGCAATGGCCAAGGTTTCGCCGGATGATGCCTATGAGGGGCTGGCGGAAGCAGACCAACTTGTCCGCAATATTCGTGATCTTGAACTCTATGATCCAACAAGTGTCAGTGCTGCGCAACTGACCGAAGCGGCTCTTGCAGCAGAGGAAGCAGCGCTCAGCGTCGAAGGTGTTACCAATTCTGGCGGCGGCTCGGCATCTGCCGGCATGGGCGGGTTGGTTTTGGTCACTTCGGGAGGTTTTGCCGGGTACTATAATGGCTCACGTTTCTCACGGTCTGTCAGTGCTATCGCAGGCACTGGAACGGCAATGGAACGCGACTATGATTTCTCGTCGCGTATTTATTTCAATGAGCTGGAAGATGCTGCCGCTATCGGGCGCTCCGCTGGTGCGCGCGCTGTCAAGCGGCTGAATGCACGTCAGGCGCAGACGGGACGCGTCAATGTCGTCTATGATCCGCGCGTGGCGCGGGGTATTGCCTCGCATCTGGCCAGTGCCATTAATGGTGCATCGGTCGCGCGCAAGACCAGTTTTCTGAAAGATCGTATGGGAACGAAAATCCTTGCCGATACGATTAATGTTACGGACAATCCTTTGCGCGTGCGGGGGGCGGCTTCCCGTCCTTTCGATGGTGAGGGTCTTGAAGGCGTTCCATTGAACATGGTTGAAAATGGCGTGCTGAAACACTGGTTGCTTTCCCTATCGACTGCTAAAGAGTTGGGACTGACTACAAATGGACGAGGCACACGCTCAGGCTCGACCGTTGTTCCCTCATCCACTAATTTTGCCATAGAGCCCGGCGAAAAGACGCCTGAGGAATTGATCCACGCTGTTGGCACCGGGTTTTATGTCACAGAGCTCTTCGGGCAGGGCGTGGATATGATTACGGGTGAGTATAGTCGCGGTGCCAGCGGATACTGGATAGAAAACGGTGAATTGTCTTATCCGGTAAGCGAAGTGACATTGGCCTCGAATTTGAAGGAAATGTTCCTCAACTTGACGGTTGCCAATGATATTGACCGCAATTTTGGCGTTGCCAGTCCAACGCTTGTTATTGAAGGCATGACACTTGCCGGAAAATGATCAAAACAGAGCAGACCTCGATCTGATCCTTGAGGCAGCGGCAGGGGCTGGCCGGATAGCGCTATCCTATTATGGCCAATCGCCCCAAATCTGGCTGAAGACCGGCAATTCGCCTGTGACCGAAGCAGATTTGGCCGCTGATAAATATCTTAAGGATATGTTGCTGTCCGCGCGACCCGATTATGGCTGGATTTCCGAAGAAACGCTTGATGAGCGTGCGGCCGCGTCGCGGCAACGTGTTTTCGTTGTTGATCCCATTGATGGAACCCGTGCTTTCATCGAAGGCGTTGACGTCTGGTGCGTCAGTGTGGCTGTCATCGAAAATGGTCGCCCGGTAGCGGGCGTGCTTGAATGCCCCGCTCGCAGTGAAACGATCAGTGCGCTTCCAGGCGGAGGAGCGGACCAGAACGGCAATATCATTCGTGTCCAGTCCGATAGCAGGCCCTTCAAGGTTGCTGCACCCGGAGGCTATCTGAACAGGCTGCCGGAATCCTTTCTTGGTTCAATCGAACGTGCGCCCCATATTGCCTCTCTTGCATACAGGCTGGCGATGGTAGCGCGTGGTGATCTTGCTGGAACAATCGTGAGGCCGAACTCCCATGATTGGGATCTGGCTGCGGCTGATCTCATTTTGTCTGAAGCGGGCGGCAATGTCTTGACCGCGGAAGGCAAGGCACTCACCTATGGTTTGCGCAACACCCAAAGGGGTGATTACCGACATGGAGCCTTGGTTGCGGCAAGTGGTCTACTCATGAATAATATGCTGGACATTGTAGCAGGCACCGCCTTCGGTTAAACAGGCGTGGGTCAAAACCCTAAACATCTTCCAATCTGCAAATCATCTGGACAAATTATTATGAGCGAAGAAACCTCGGATACAAAACAACTGCTGCATCTGGTTTTTGGCGGGGAGCTTAAAAAGTTGGGCGGCGTCGAATTCCGCGATCTCGACCAGCTTGATATTGTTGGAATTTACCCGAATTTTGAGACCGCGCAGCGGGCCTGGAAGTCCAAGGCACAACAAACAGTCGACAATGCGCATATGCGTTATTTCATCGTTCATATGCACAAGCTGCTTGATCCGGTAACCGGTAAATCAGGTTGATCGGGTGACACGACAAGACGACGAAATGCCAGGCAGCGACATTATAGTAGCACCCAAATCTTCATCCAAGAAGAAAGGGTTGCTGAAGCGGTTCTGGCGTTCCGTTCGTGGTCCTTTGGCAAATTCACCAATCGTTCGGACGATGATCGTGTGGCTGATTACCCAGTTTTTCCGGCTGGTTAATGCGACAAATCCTCGTCTTGCCGGTTCGTCTGATGTTGAGGATATGAAGCGCGGCGGCGAACCGTTTATTGCTGTTGCCTGGCATGGGCAGCATCTGATGGCGCCCTTCCTCATGCCGCGCAATGTTCAGTTTGTTGCAATGTTTTCGCGTAGCAAGGATGCTGAGCTGAATGCGCGGGTCGCCGAGCGTTTCGGTGTTGAGATTATTCGCGGTTCAGGCGGCAGGGATCGGGCAAGAGGTGCGGAAAAAGGCGGTGCACGCGCATTGCTTGCCCTAAAAAAGGCGCTGAAGGATGGCAAGACCGCTGCAATGATTGCTGATATCCCCCATGGTACGCCTCGCCAGTCAGGCATAGGTGTTGTTCTGCTCGCAAAATTGTCGGGTCGGCCAATTCTTCCCATCTGCTATCTGACATCACGACGGAAAGTTCTTGAAAAGAGCTGGGATAAAACCACTGTCCCATTGCCATTTGGTAAGTCAGGATTGATTGTCGGCGATCCGATTTTTGTTCCCGAAGACGCTGATGATGCCATGCTCGAAGCCAAGCGCGTTGAACTGACAGACAGCCTGAACGCCAATACGCTTCGCGTTTATCAACTGGTGGATGGCGCGGTATGAGCGAGAAGTGGGCAAGGCTTGCGCTCGGCACCTATCGGTGGGCTGGTGCCATCATTTTCCCGGTTATTGGCGCCTATGTCGCTTTCCGTGCCAGCAAGGGCAAGGAAGAACGCGGACGTCAAGGCGAGCGCTACGGTATTGCCAGCGTGGCTCGTCCCTCAGGGCCACTCGTTTGGGTTCACGCTGCAAGCGTGGGCGAAACATCCGCCGTTACCCCGCTGGTTGAAGCAATTGTAGATATGGGCATTCACGTTGTTTTGACGACGGGCACTGTTACCTCGGCGAAACTGGTTCAGGATCGTCTTGGGGATCGTGTCATCCACCAATATGTTCCGCTCGACCTCAAACCTGCGGTGGACCGCTTCCTTACCCATTGGCAGCCTGACCTTGCGGTCATATGCGAGTCAGAAATTTGGCCAATGACAATTCTCGAACTTGGAAAGCGGCGCGTTCCCCAGGTTCTGGTAAACGGACGCATGTCGGATCGTTCTTTTGCAGCTTGGAACAAGCGCGCATCGATTGCAGAAGCCCTGTTTGAAAATCTTGCTCATGTTGTGGCGCAGTCAGATGTCGATGGCGAGCGTTTCCGTACTCTTGGTGCAAGACCTGTCACAGTATCAGGCAATTTGAAGGTTGATACGGCTATTCCTCCAGTGAATAATTCACAATTGGTAGAACTTCAGGAAATGGTTGGCTCGCGCAAGACCTGGGCAGCCATCTCAACGCATGAGGGCGAAGAGGAAATTGTCGCGCAGGTTCATCAGATGCTTAAAGTGAGGCATCGGGATTTGCTGACGATTCTTGTGCCACGGCACCCAGGCCGCGCTGGTGAAGTGGCCGCTCAGATCGAAGCCATGGGCATACGCGTTGCGCTACGCAGCCGTAATGATCCGATTGTGCCGGAAACCGATATTTTTATTGGTGATACGATTGGCGATATGGGTCTTTATCTGCGAATGGCAGAAATTGCCTTTGTCGGTCGCTCCCTGACGGCGCAAGGTGGCCAAAATCCACTGGAACCGGCTATGTTGAAATCGGCTATTCTCTCAGGCAGGAACGTTCAAAATTTCCGCGACTCCTATCAGCGGCTGATCAAGAATGGTGCTGCCAAATTGGTGCGCGACAAGGATATGCTCGCTGGAGCGGTGAATTACCTCTTCAACAATCCAGATGAGCGGCAGGTCATGATTGATGCGGGCTTGAAAACCGTTGAAGACATGCGTGGCTCGCTCTCCCGAACCATGACAGCGCTTGAGCCATTTTTGCAGCCGCTGGTGCTTCAGGCGCGGCTTTCCAATCGTGAAAGTGCTTGGAAATGACCTCGGAGGCACCTCCATTCTGGTGGGAAAAGCCGGATTGGCGTGCACTGGCCTTGAGTCCCTTGGCAAAGATATACGGTATGGTCTCCGGTCGTCGTCTTCGGCGTGCCAATCCGCCATCCGTACCGGTTCCTGTGCTCTGTGTCGGTAATTTTACTGTCGGTGGTGCGGGAAAGACTCCGACATCGATAGCTCTCGCTAAAGCGGCAACGGCAATGGGTTTGAAGCCGGGCATTGTTTCGCGTGGATATGGTGGCGCATTCTCCGGTTTGCACAGGGTCGATCCTGAAAAGGATAGCGCGCATCATGTGGGTGATGAGCCTCTTCTCTTGGCGCGTCATGCACCCGTTGTGGTTTGCGCAGACCGCGTTGCCGGAGCAAAAGCGCTCATCGAGTCTGCTTGTAATTTCATTATTATGGATGATGGTTTTCAAAGCGCTCGGCTGCATTTTGACTATGCGCTCATGGTGGTCGATGCGGGAAGGGGGATCGGTAATGGCAAAGTTCTACCCGCTGGCCCGCTGCGAGCACCTTTGACAGATCAGCTGGTGCGAACCGATGCCTTGTTGAGGATTGGTACTGCCGGGGGTGCCGATCAAGTTGTCCGCAGCGCGGCGCGGGCGGCAAAACCGATTTATGAGTCGGTACTTCAACCAAAAAGCATGGCGCATATTGCACGGGAACGCCTATTGGCTTTTGCAGGCATTGGCGATCCCGACAAGTTTTTCAGGACATTGAACGAAGCTGGAGCGGAAGTTGTTCAGACGAGATCATTTCCAGATCATCACCCTTATACCGATGAGGATGCGACGGATTTAATGAGAGATGCAGCCAAGGATCATCTCACTTTGATCACGACTGCAAAGGACCATGTGCGCTTGCTTGATGGCAGCCCTTTGGCTAGAGTATTGGCAGCAAAAGCGCTTATCCTTGAAGTGGAATTGGTCTTCGGTCACCCGCAAACGGCGCAGAACATCATCCGCGAAACGCGGGAGCGTGCTAGAGCTTTTCTTGTTTAA
>UCNP01000058.1 GCA_900473335.1 Hyphomicrobiales bacterium
GCGGTCTTCGGATCGCTTAACCTACTACAAAGACGCGCTTCGATGACCGCCCGTCTTTCCCACCACAAGCAATAGCCAGACGCGGAAAGCGGGCGTGGTAAGGAGGGGGCATATATGCTAGGTTCAAAGCATCATAAAAGCAGAAAACCCGGTCTTGTACCCCGGGGATAATATTCCCATATCAGCATCGAGCGAATGGATCTGCCTCGTTGCAGGGGATCCGTCACCAACACGCCAGGCAATGCCGAAAATCGGGTTGCCGGGTAAAAGGAGACAATAATGAACATTGAAAAATATACCGAGCGGGTTCGCGGTTTCATACAGTCCGCTCAGACTTTTGCCCTCTCATCCAATAATCAGCAATTTACCCCAGAGCATCTTCTGAAAGTTCTGGTTGATGACGAAGAGGGCCTTGCGGCATCTTTGATTGAAAGGGCGGGCGGGCGAATTGCAGATGTGCGGCTTGGGTTGCAAGCGGCACTGGACGCTTTGCCTAAAGTAACGGGTGGCAATGGCCAGCTCTATCTTGCCCAGCCGCTGGCAAAAGTTTTTGCCACAGCCGAGGAAGTGGCGCAGAAAGCTGGCGACAGCTTTGTCACGGTAGAACGGCTGCTTACGGCCATGGCAATTGAAAAATCGGCCAAGACGTCTGACATTTTGAGCCGCGCCGGCGTCACGCCAGCGGGTCTTAATGCAGTGATCAATGATATTCGCAAAGGCCGGACCGCAGACTCTGCTTCTGCTGAAAACAGCTATGATGCGTTGAAAAAATATGCGCGCGATCTGACCGCCGATGCGCGGGCGGGGAAACTTGACCCTGTTATTGGCCGCGATGATGAAATTCGCCGGACAATTCAGGTCTTGTCGCGCCGTACCAAGAACAATCCGGTGCTTATCGGTGAACCTGGCGTTGGTAAAACAGCTATCGCCGAGGGGCTGGCGCTGCGTATTATCAATGGTGATGTGCCTGAATCACTCAAGGACAAGCAATTGATGGCCCTCGATATGGGTTCATTGATTGCGGGTGCAAAATATCGCGGTGAATTCGAAGAGCGCCTGAAGGGTGTTCTTTCCGAGGTCACATCTGCAAATGGCGATATCATTCTGTTTATCGATGAGATGCACACGCTTGTTGGTGCGGGCAAAAGCGAAGGTGCGATGGATGCATCGAACCTGCTGAAACCGGCGCTTGCCCGGGGCGAGCTTCATTGCGTTGGGGCCACCACGCTTGATGAATATCGCAAGCATGTCGAGAAAGATGCTGCGCTTGCGCGGCGCTTCCAGCCCGTGTTTGTCGATGAGCCAACTGTTGAAGATACGATCTCGATTCTTCGTGGTTTGAAGGAAAAATACGAGCAGCATCATAAGGTGCGCATTTCCGATTCAGCACTTGTCGCCGCGGCCACGCTTTCAAACCGCTATATCACCGACCGGTTCTTGCCGGACAAGGCCATTGATCTGATCGATGAGAGTGCTGCGCGACTGCGCATGCAGGTGGATTCCAAGCCCGAAGAGCTGGATGAAATCGACAGGCGTATCATGCAGCTGAAGATCGAACGCGAGGCTTTAAAGGTTGAGACAGACAATGCTTCCCGCGACCGACTCGAAAGATTGGAAAAAGAACTTGTCGATCTGGAAGAGCAGTCAACCATAATCACCAATACGTGGCAGGCGGAAAAGCAGAAGCTTGGTCTGGCAGCTGATCTTAAACGTCAGCTTGATGACGCACGCAATGCATTGGCATCGGCACAGCGTAACGGTGAGTTTCAAAAGGCCGGTGAGTTGGCCTATGGCACGATCCCGCAATTGGAAAAGCAACTGGCGGAGTCGGAGAAGAATGACGGTTCGACCTCAATGGTTGAGGAGAATGTTACGCCGGACCATATTGCGCAGGTCGTTTCTCGCTGGACAGGCATTCCGGTTGACCGGATGCTGGAAGGTGAACGCGACAAGTTGCTTCGTATGGAAGATGAACTTGCCAAGCGGGTGGTTGGACAGGGCGAAGCGGTTCAAGCCGTATCCAGAGCGGTGCGCCGTGCCCGTGCCGGTTTGCAGGATCCGAACAGGCCAATCGGCTCGTTTATCTTCCTTGGACCGACAGGCGTCGGTAAGACCGAGCTGACAAAATCACTGGCCTCTTTTCTGTTTTCCGATGAAACGGCAATGGTTCGCCTCGATATGTCGGAATATATGGAGAAGCACTCGGTGGCCCGTTTGATCGGTGCGCCTCCCGGCTATGTGGGTTATGAAGAAGGTGGCGCTTTGACCGAGGCAGTTCGCCGTCGTCCCTATCAGGTCGTGCTCTTCGATGAGATCGAAAAGGCGCATCCTGATGTGTTCAACGTGCTGCTTCAGGTTCTTGATGATGGTCGCCTGACCGATGGACAGGGCCGTACTGTCGATTTTCGCAACACGCTGATCATCATGACATCCAATCTTGGTGCGGAATATCTTGTTTCGCTGGGTGAGGATCAGGATGTTGAGGACGTGCGCGAGAATGTGATGAACGTGGTCAAAGCCTCGTTCAGGCCGGAGTTCCTCAACCGGGTGGATGAGGTGATTCTGTTCCACCGTTTGAAGCGCAAGGAAATGGGCACCATTGTTGCGATTCAGCTCCAGCGGTTGCAGTCTCTTCTTGCGGATCGGAAGATTGTTCTGAAAATCGACGAGGATGCGACGAACTGGCTGGCGGATAAGGGCTATGATCCTGCCTATGGCGCGCGCCCGTTGAAGCGCGTTATCCAAAAGCAGGTGCAGGATCCGCTGGCGGAGAAGATTCTTCTCGGCGAAATACTGGACGGCTCGACTGTCAAAATTACGTCCGGATCGGACCGGCTCAATTTCAAGGCGTCGAAAGCGAGTCCGGTCATAAAGGACAATGAAGCCGCGTAGGCGGCTTTCTCAAGGTGCAAAATGGCCGCCACGGAGCGGCCATTTTCATGTCTCGTTCATCCGATAAATGCGACGATGATTCTATGGCATTAACCATAAAAACATGAAAACACGTCATTTTATGATTAATGACAAGTTATTAGAGAAATCGGAAGCTTAGGCATGACGTTCTACCGCGGTTCGTTGATGAAGATTCTGCTCGCTGCCTCAGTGGGCACCATAGGCATGGGAATGGCGGCTGCCGAACCTGGCGTGAAGGCGAACAACCAGAAATCTTTTGAGGTTGCACAATTGTTCGAGCCGCAAGAGCGCCGTCCGCGCCGCGAATCGTTCCGCTCCTATTTTGATGAATATGGCCGCCGGATTACGGTAGATCGCCGCGGCAGGATTGTATCTGTCGAAGAGCCGCAAAACGATCAGTATGGTGAGAGTCCGGATTACTTTCCGGAAGCCCCGCAAGATCCTTACGACACCGGTGCAATTTCCAACGATCCTTATGGCGGACGATCACCCTCCGAACAGGATTACGGGAGTGTGTCCCGCGAACCTTTGCCGCCTGCCAATGGCGAGCCGGGTATCCAACCATCTGAACCCAATCTTCTTGATCCGGATTTCCCTTCTGATGCGCTTACCAATGCACCGCAGGAGCAAATTCCAGCGCACCCCAATCCGGCTCCAACTGTCGAATTGCCAAAGGGGCAGGGTGCCAAAACAAGGATTGCAGCGATTCAGGTGCTGCTTGACAGGATTGGCGTTTCGCCCGGTGTCATCGATGGCCATAAGGGCGGGAATGTCGATAAAGCCGTTGCTGCATTTGAAGAAATGACGGGCCAACAATTTGATCCGCTGAACGAGGAGGGGATCAACGCTTCGCTCGAACAGACCGGTGGTCCCGCTTTCGTACCCTATACAATTTCATCAGAGGATGCGGCCTATCCCTATGTGGCGTCCATTCCCGAAGATTATGCGCACAAGGCGCAACTTGAACGCATGGCGTTTACTTCGGTGACGGAATTGCTGGCGGAACGATTTCATATGGATGAGAATTATCTGAAGGAGATTAATCCAGGTGTTGATTTCAATACGCCAGGAGTAACAATTCAGGTTGCAAATACAGGGCAAAATGCCGGTGGCGCAGTGACAAAAATCATTGCAGACAAGGGACGCAAACAGGTGCGCGGATATAATGCCGAGGGCAAGCTGGTTGTGGCTTATCCGGCAACAATCGGCTCCACGGACACACCTTCTCCTTCTGGTATTGTGCAAGTTGAGCGTATCGCACTCAACCCAAACTATACATATAATCCAAAGCTGAACTTCAAGCAGGGCGAGAACGACAAGGTACTGACAATTCCGCCGGGGCCTAATGGTCCGGTTGGCACGGTTTGGATCGCGCTTTCAAAGCCGACCTACGGTATTCACGGAACACCTGAGCCTTCCAAAATTGGCAAAACAAATAGTCATGGCTGCGTTCGTCTTACCAATTGGGACGCGACAGAACTGTCAAAGCTCGTGCAAAAAGGCGTGACAGTAGAGTTTCAGGAATAGGATCAGCCGCTGGCTGCCACTTTGGTCGGCGGTGTTCCATCATCCTCAATGAGTTGATCGATCCGCTCGCGTTCACGTTTGAACGCGACAAGATCATCGCCCCGAAGCTCGCCGCCACTGGGTAGACGTATACGCATTGGATCGACTTTCGACCCATTCACCATCACTTCGTAATGCAGATGTGGGCCGGTCGACAGGCCGGTCGAACCGACATAGCCGATTACCTGTCCCTGCCGAACCTTTGAGCCCGCCGTCACACCGCTCGCAATCGCGTTTTGATGCGAGTAGCTGCTTTCATAACCATTGGAATGACGAATCAATGTCTGATTGCCATAGCCATTGGTCCATCCAGCACTCTCTACGACACCATTGCCTGATGCGATAATCGGAGTTCCTCGCGGTGCTGACCAATCAACGCCGGTATGCATACGCGAATATCCAAGAATTGGATGACGGCGCATGCCAAAGGGTGATCGGAACACACCGTTTGGAACAGGTTTGCGCAACAGGAACTGCTTTGAGCTCTTGCCATTCTCGTCATAGTAATCCGTGTTGCCATCTTCGCCATGGAACCGGTAGAATTTCTTCAGATCGCCGCCGAAATTCGCAGCAACATAAAGAATCTCAGATTGTTCGTCTGCCTTTTCCGAGCCAGTGGGTAAGGAGAACAATGCTTCCAACTGGTCTGTTGGAGATAGCTGAGCTTGGAAATCAACATCGGAAGCCAGCATCTTTATAAGCTGCTGGATCATTGTGTCGGTCATACCATATGCCAACCCGGCTCTATAAATGCCGTCATAAACAGTCGGGAGGTCTTCGGCGCGGCGCATAAGGGGAGGATTATCGTCGAATGCGACTTGAAGTCCCTGCGTCATTTCCGGTTCATCTGCTGGAACATATTGCTCACGGTCATTAAGAGCGATCGTAAGAATGTGCGTTGAGCGGTTATAGACGCTGGCACGAATGATGCGATCGGTATCGTCTTTGGACTCGATGCCGAGGCGCAATACGCTTCCTGCTTTCAACCGCGTCGAGTTAAGTAGCTTAGAAATTGCATCTGCCATGCCAGTAGCATCGCTGCCCTCATAGCCAGCATCAGTGAGAGCTGTCATAATATCATTGTCGCGCCGAAATGGAATCAACTCCTCCGAATAGCCCGCGCTCACAGCGTCTTCGGACAAACGAGGTGATATGCTGACATTCTCCTGAATAATCTTCACCGCCAGGGGACTGCGTAGATTATAAGGATCTCCTTCAGAACCAAAGCGCAGAGGATCCACATAATGAAGTGAGGCGACTTGCATCGCGCCATCGGAAAGCAGTGCGCCTGTATTTCTGACGACTTCTTCGACTTCATCCACGCTCAAATCATCAGAAGGATCATATTGTGCGGTGGCCAAGGGGAAATCGAGGGTGCGCAGACTGACTTCACTCTCTACCTTGGCTCCATAGATCAGACCGGTTCGCGGAACTGGATCAGTGTTAGCATTTGCTTCAGCAAACACATTCAACGGGTTGAATGAAGGATATCTGCGGTTGGTGTTATGAACATCAGCGAGCGAGATGCGAACCAGTTCAAAAGGCATTGTGCGGATAACATCGCGCTCGCCTTCTTTAAACATGGTCGACACATCAAGACGTCTACGGTCACGATTCTTTTGAATAGGCGTGGTCGCTGCTACGCGCGCGCCCTTTACAACATCACCATTGCTGGAACTGGGCATTGCGTTGCGCGCCATGAGCTCTGGAGGCGTAGCCAATTGCTCGCGCCCGTCGAGGGCAGCAAAAAGCGCGATGCCGATAAGCATGCTTGATGTGATGCCAGTTAGAAATGTACCGGCAAGCCAGCGGGCCGAAACCTCACGCCGGTCCGGTGGCCCACGGCGTCCGTCTGTAATCAGCGGAGGCTCATTGCCCGGGTCGATCAGAGAATGCCCCTCATACTCATTCATACGATTACGTGTCGAACCTGTCGCCATTCAAAAGATTAAGGCTTTACGAGATGATCGGCGTATTGGCCATTTGGCCTCGCCTTCATATTTGCATGCGGTCGCAGTTTTGCCCCCGTAAGATCGCTGTGTCAACGCGAGGCACACTTCTTCCTATAGTATGGACGGTTGCCGCTCGGTGCTGGAGCGCTAAGATGCAAATCGGGCATGTTTGTGACCCAGCATGTTATCCACAAGGCCGATGCGCGATTTCGGGCAATATAATGTGTGTGCGAGACAGATTCCGAGGTGGTGTCATATTTTTCATAATAAGTTCAAAAACGGTGTTGACAGTTTTATGGAGT
>UCNP01000057.1:0-18066 GCA_900473335.1 Hyphomicrobiales bacterium
ATCGTCACTACGACCTAGCAAGGCTCCCAAATGGGAGCCTTTTTATTGTTCGGCTGTGATTGCTCAATCCTCAGAGCGGAATATTGTCGTGCTTCTTCCAAGGGTTTTCGAGATCCTTGTTACGCAACATGCGCAAGGCCCGTGAAATTCGCTTGCGGGTGGAGTGGGGCATGATCACTTCATCGACATAACCGCGCTCGGCAGCCACAAAAGGCGAGAGGAAACGATCCTCATAGCGTTTGGTATGTTCGGCAATTTTCTCCGCGTCACCAATATCTTTTCGATAAATGATTTCGACAGCACCCTTAGCGCCCATGACTGCGATTTGCGCCGAGGGCCAGGCATAATTGATATCGCCACGCAGATGTTTCGACGCCATCACATCATAGGCACCGCCATAGGCTTTGCGGGTTATCAGTGTAATTTTGGGGACTGTCGCCTCTGCATAGGCAAAAAGCAACTTGGCGCCATGTTTGATCAGGCCGCCATATTCCTGCGCGGTGCCCGGAAGGAATCCCGGCACATCGACAAAGGTGACAATTGGAATATTGAAACAGTCGCAGAAGCGCACAAAACGCGCTGCCTTACGCGAAGCATCGCTGTCGAGAACGCCTGCAAGGACCATGGGCTGATTGCCGACAATGCCGACAGTGCGACCTTCAACACGGCCAAAGCCGACAACAATATTCTTGGCGAAACTTTCCTGAATTTCAAAGAAATCAGCTTCATCAACGGTTTTGCGGATCAATTCCTTGATGTCATAGGGTTTGTTCGCATTGTCCGGCACAAGGCGATCCAGCGAGTAATCCATCTCGTCTATCGGCTGATAGCATTCGATCTGGGGCAGTTCGGCTGTATTTGAGGCCGGAAGAAAATCAATCAGGCGTCGCATCTGGAGAAGAGCGGCGACATCATTATCATAAGCACCATCGGCGATAGACGATTTGGTCGTGTGGATTGAGGCGCCGCCAAGCTGTTCTGATGTCACTGTCTCATTGGTGACGGTTTTCACCACATCCGGGCCAGTGACAAACATGTAGGACGTATCGCGCACCATGAAAATGAAGTCAGTCATGGCTGGTGAATAAACATCGCCGCCTGCACATGGCCCCATGATTACCGAGATTTGCGGGATGACGCCGGAGGCGAGAACATTGCGCTGGAAAATCTCGGCATAGCCGCCAAGCGCGGCAACACCTTCCTGAATGCGTGCGCCGCCCGCATCATAGAGGCCGATGACCGGCGCACGATTGCGCAGTGCCATGTCCTGAATCTTCTGAACTTTTTCCGCATGGGCTTCTGAAAGCGAACCGCCGAACACGGTGAAATCCTTGGCGAAAACAAAGACAGTGCGGCCATTAATGGTTCCCCAGCCGGTAACAACGCCATCGCCGGCAAATTTGGTATCCTCCATGCCGAAATCGGTGGAGCGGTGTTCGACGAACATGTCGAACTCTTCAAAGGAACCTTCGTCAAGGAAAATATCGATACGTTCGCGCGCTGTGAGTTTGCCGCGCTTGTGTTGCGCCTCAATACGGGCTTTGCCGCCACCTTCGCGCGCAATGGTTCTGCGGCGCTCAAGCTCGATAAGCACATCCTTCATAGCATTCCTCCACCTTGGTCATTTCTGATAACAGGAGAGCGAAGACCTTGGAAGATGTGAGAGATTGAATTTAGCCAGGTTGCAATATTGTCTGCCCGAAACCGGACAGACAATAGAGTGTATTATAATCAGAACTTACCAAGTGCCGGTATTGGGCATGGATAGCCACGGTTCCTGCGGCGGCAAGGCTGGGCCCTTCTGAATAAGCTCGATGGAAATGCCATCGGGAGAGCGAATGAAGGCCATATTGCCATCACGGGGTGGCCGGTTAATGACGACGCCCTTGTCGGACAGGTCCTGACAGGTCTTGTAGATATCATCCACGACATAGGCGAGATGACCGAAATTGCGCCCGCCCGTATATTCTTCCGGATCCCAATTATAGGTCAATTCAAGCTCTGGCGCGCGTTCGGCAGCGGAGCGGCCTTCGTCTTCCGAGGCGGCGAGGAAGATCAGTGTGAATCTGCCCTTTTCGTTCTGTGTGCGGCGAACTTCTTTCAGGCCGAATTTGTTGCAGTAAAAATCCAATGATTCATCAATGTCGCGGACGCGAACCATAGTGTGAAGATAGCGCATCTTTTGCCTTTGGGTTCTTTTCGTAAATTGAAACAGCGGCATCGGCTCGCCGACAAGGGCAAGTGACCGGGGGCCATCGATAGCACTAATTTCTTAGGCAAACAAATCTGTGAGCTAATTTGTTGAGGCTGATTGAGGATAAACGCCGGTTTTGGTTATAGTTTGAAAGAAAACACCAAGATGATACTTGCTCTCCGCTATCAGACCGGTGTTATTCTTCGATAAGAGAATCAGTGTTTCGTTTACGGGAGAGGAGGGATCGCTTCATGTCAGACAGAACAGTATCCACCCAGATCCCCCAGGATGAGCAAGGCGCAAGCGACAATCTTGAGCTCATCGAGATTTCAGGCTCGATAAAATGGTTCGATGTTGCCAAGGGCTATGGATTCATCATCCCGGATAATGGCGACCTTCCCGATATTCTTTTGCATGTAACCTGTCTGCGCCGCGATGGCTTCCAGACTGCCCTTGAGGGTGCCCGTGTTGTTTGCGAGGTCAAGCAGGGCGAACGGGGCATGCAATGTTTCCACGTCAAGTCGATGGATAATTCGACAGCCATTCATCCGACAGAAATGCCACCGGTGCGCACCCATGTGACCGTGACGCCTTCCAGCGGACTGGAGCGCGTTCTCGTCAAATGGTTCAATCGCACGAAAGGCTTCGGGTTTTTGACGCGGGGCGAGGGTACTGAAGATATTTTTGTTCATATGGAAACGCTGCGCCATTTCGGCCTGACCGAGCTGCGTCCCGGCCAAGTAGTGCTGATCCGCTTCGGCAATGGTGAAAAGGGCCTGATGGCTTCAGAGATTCATCCTGATATCGGCACGCAGCTGCCGGTTTCGCACTGAGATAAGTTGATGCATCGTCTGAGATTGTCTCTGGTCGCTATCATAGTCTCGGTGTTTTTTGCTTCGCCGGTCTTTGCACAGCAAAACACACCAATGCATTTGCCGATCGACCCCATCGCGCTGACCATCAATACAGCCAAGGGCGATGTGCCATTCAATGTTGAAATTGCGGATAATGACGAAGAGCGTGAGCGCGGATTAATGTTCCGCACTGACTTGAAAGATAACAGCGCAATGCTGTTTGTTTTTGATCAGAGCAGGTTGATTTCCATGTGGATGGAAAATACGCCGTCGGCACTGGACATGCTGTTTCTCAACCAGAGTGGGCGCATTACGACAATCCATGAAAATGCTGTGCCATTTTCCCGTGATGTGATCTCGTCGGGCGGACCAGTCAAATTTACTGTCGAGGTAAAGGCTGGAACAGTGCAGCGTCTGGGCTTAAGAGTTGGCGACAAAGTGCGGCACCCCGCAATCGACGCCAAATAACGGACGACAATATGCAATTCTTTGAAAATGACGGCTTAAAACTTGCCTATGTTGATGAAGGCGAGGGTGAACCGATCCTGCTTATTCACGGCTTTGCTTCATCGTCGCTTTATAACTGGATTCAGCCGGGCTGGATTCCAACTTTAACTGCGGCAGGATATAGGACAATCGCTATTGATAATCGCGGCCATGGTAAATCTGACAAACCGCATGAGAAATCGGTCTATACGCCGACACGCATGGCAGGAGACGCTGCGGCGCTTCTACATTATCTGGGAATAAAATCGGCGCATGTGATGGGCTATTCCATGGGCGCGCGCATCAGTGCGTTTTTGGCGCTCGAACATCCTGATCTTGTGCATGATCTGGTGTTTGGCGGCCTTGGTATTGGCATGGTCGAAGGTGCAGGTGATTGGTCGCCAATCGCTGAAGCGCTTCTGGCGGATGATCCTGATGCCATTACTCATCCGCGCGGCAAGATGTTCAGGATGTTTGCCGACAAGACCAAGAGCGACAAGATCGCTTTGGCGGCGTGCGTAATTACCTCAAAGGAAGAGATTAGCGCGCAAAACATGGCTCGTATCAACCAGCCAACGCTCGTTGCAGTTGGTACCAAGGACGATATTGGCGGCAGCCCGCAAAGGCTTGCAGAGCTGATGCCACACGGCGAAGCAATTGATATCCCAAACCGCGACCATATGCTGGCGGTAGGCGACAAGGTTTTCAAAGAGGCTGTGCTGGCATTTTTGAAGCGTCATCCGATCACCAGCTAATCGCAAAAATCCTTGCTTCCTTGCAGAAAAGTGTCATTTAGCCTACCCATGGCATTTGTCAGTGGTGGCAATCATCAGGCAGATAAATGCCTTCCTCAAAATTTCTTGCGGATGCAGTGCTGGATTTTGAGGTGTCAAGCAACCACTTTTGCCGTATAATTCATCGCAGAGTATAAAATTCGGCTGAATGCCTGGAGCAAGAAAATGTCAGCAAGCGTTCCAAAGAAAATGACTGGGTCGATCAATCAGATCGATCCGATCTGGCATGCAATCCGGGCTGAGGCGGAAGAAGTCGTGCGCAACGAGCCGCTGCTTGCGACATTTCTTTATACGACTATCTTGAATCATCAATCGCTGGAACAGGCAGTTATCCATCGCATTTCCCAGCGTCTGGATCATCCGGATGTCGAGTCGGAATTGTTGCGCCAGACATTTACGGCCATGCTTGAGGCCAACCCTTCCTGGGCGCAGATTTTGCGTGTCGACATACAGGCGGTTTATGATCGTGACCCTGCTTGCACACGTTTTTTGGAGCCGGTTCTTTATTTCAAGGGGTTTCAGGCGATCCAGACACATCGTCTGGCGCATTGGCTTTGGAACGAAGGCCGCAATGATTTTGCGCTTTATTTGCAAAGCCGCTCTTCATCTGTTTTCCAGACGGATATTCATCCGGCAGTTCCCATGGGGCAGGGCGTATTCTTCGACCATGCAACCGGCATTGTTGTCGGCATGACGGCTGTTATTGAAGATAATGTATCAATTCTCCAAGGTGTTACCCTTGGCGGCACTGGAAAAGAGACGGGCGACCGTCATCCAAAAATCCGCAATGGTGTTTTGATTGGTGCAGGCGCAAAGATTCTTGGCAATATCGAGATTGGTCATTGCTCAAAAGTGGCATCCGGTTCGGTCGTTTTGAAGCCTGTTCCGCATAATGTAACCGTGGCTGGTGTGCCTGCCCGCATCGTCGGGGAAGCAGGCTGCTCGGAGCCATCGCGCGCCATGGATCAACTCGTTACCAACTTCGAATAAACGGTTTCTGTGACACGAACGATTGCAGTCAGCCCTTTACAGGGCGCAGTGCCGCATGGCAAACCGCTCTGACTCGACGAATATGACAGGAGATTTTAGGTGAAACCCGAAGAATTGAAAAAACTCGACAGCTACTTCAAGCGGACATTCCGCAATACGGAGTTGGTCGTGAAGGCCCGGCCGCGGAAGGATGATTCCGCAGAACTTTATCTGGGCGACGAGTTTCTCGGTCTCATCTACAAGGATGAGGATGAGGGCGAACTGTCCTATAATTTCTCGATGGCAATCCTTGAAATGGATCTCTGATCGACTTCAATTCTTTGAGTGACGCCTTGGCGTCACTCAGCACTTTTAATATGGCCCAGCGCAAATTGCATGATTGCCATATCAAGAGCCTGCCAGTCCTTAAGCAACTCCCGTGGAAACCGGTAGGTCAGTTGCAAATCGCTGCCGACAAAAACATCTCTTTGACAAGCGGCAAGGATGTCTTGCGATGAATTGTTATTGAGGCAGCGGGCGACAAAGGGTTGCTTTCCGCTGTGCTGCGGTGAAGCCAGCAATTCCTCATCAACAAATCCGCTATCGCTTCTAAAGCGCTGTACTTTGAGCGTTGCTGGGCCTGGTTCTCCCGGCCCTTCTGTCAGCGGCAAATATACCGGACCATATCGCCCCGACATATCATGCGTTGCCTGCCTTGCTTCAAAGGCGAGGAAGAGCAGTTTCTTGCCATTTCCGGCGTCGTTGAAATCATTCTCCAAGTCAGGGGAGTAGCCCTGCATTTCAGGCCAGTGTAGATAGAGATCGACGCGCTCGGCAACCCCGTCGCGCCGCTGCCTGTTAAAGCGGATCATATTGGCCGGGATATGAAGCACATTATCACCGATGACAATTTCCCGAATGGACCTGTCTTCTGTATGACCACCAAGGGAGATTTTGTGACCGAAAAAATAGCCGGTAATGACAAGGCATAATGTCAATGCGGCAAGCGAGCCCAGCCAATAGAGGGCCTTGCCAATAAGCTGACCCGGAGAAATTGCCTCTATTTTCTGTGTTGTCGCCTGCATGAACACGCCTGTCGGATTTTCCTTCAGGTATAATAAAGCTCATGTGCTGATTTATGGTTAATAGAGTATCAATGCTTGTCGCTATTGATTCTGGAGGGTTCCAATGCCGATATTCACGCTTGATGGTCATGCACCGCAGTTTGAGCAGAAGAATTCAAACTGGATAGCGCCCGATGCGACGATTATCGGCAAGGTATATCTCGGTGAAAATGCTGGTATCTGGTTCGGAGCAGTATTGCGGGGGGATAATGAACTCATTCATGTCGGCCGCAATACGAATGTGCAGGAACACACGGTCATGCATACGGATATAGGCTATCCGTTGATGATTGGGGATGGATGCACTATCGGGCATCGCGCCATGCTGCATGGTTGCACAATAGGGGAAAACACGCTGATCGGTATTGGCGCGATTATTCTTAATGGTGCAAAAATCGGCAAGAACTCGTTGGTAGGTGCGGGGGCGTTGATTACGGAGCGCAAGGAGTTTCCGGATAATTCTCTTATTGTCGGCTCTCCAGCCAAAGTGGTTCGTGTGCTGAATGACGCGGCGATAGAAATGTTAAAGCTCTCTGCCGCGCATTATGTCGAGAATGGCAGGCGATTCATGGGCGGTCTTGAGCAAGTATAGGTGGATGCAGGCGATCCGACATCCGGTGATTTTACTTTATTGTTCGATGCTGCCGACCAGAACCTGGCGATCATCATTGATTGAAACCCACGCGCCGGTATTCTTTGTCGATTGACGCTTGAGATAATCGTAATTCGTTTCATTCCAAGGTCTTATGCGGGATTCCAGATTATCTAGGATATAATCGCCCTGACTGGTGCGCACAGTCAACACGGCATGACCTTCACCATTCATCTGACGAACGACCGTAATCAATAAATTGCTGAAGGGAATGCCGCCCTCATTAAGCAGCTTGCGCTTAAGCAAAACATAGTCTTCACAGTCACCAACTGTCGTTGGATAGGACCAGACTTCCGCCTTGCCCCAGATATCCATATCTGTTTCAGGACGTATTTGAGCATTGACCTGACTATTGACCTGAACCAACAGGTTCCACGTCTTCGTTGTCAGGCTGATCGGCGTATCATTGCTACTCTTGATTCTGCATTCGTTTTGATATGTCTGGCAGAATTCATAATGGCCGATTGGCTGCGACGTGCGGCCTCCGGTTTTCATAATCATTGTCGACACATCTGCCTCAGCATAAGCGGCGATACACATTAAAAAGAATGCAGCGCCAAGTAGGATCGCCTTTTTTATCATTACCGTCGTCTCCCCGGTTGAGGCGATAATGGCAGGCAGAGTTTGATTGAGCGGAAATCCTGATGAGTAAATCCAATGCAAATAAGTAGTAAAAAATAAAGGAATTGGACGCTTACTATGTATTAATGATTATTATAACTCGGTTAAACAAAGTATTGCTTTTAATATATGTGAGAATATTAGAATTAAATATCGGTTTACGCGAATAAGTCATGATTTCCATTGCCTTAACGCAAGCCAGAAATTTGCCGGATAATTGCCGTGATCCCGTAGCAATCCCGACAAAAATATTTCAGCTCCATGAAGAAAAATATGCAAATGAAAGGCTGTTGGGGCATCGGCTTGACAAGTGGAATCCCGGTTTTGGAATCATGCTTCCGTGAGGATGTCCTGCGATCCAGTTGTGAGGCCACGTACAATTCTTAAGGGCGAGGTATCGGTTTTGCGCGTGTTTTAGCTGAAATTGAAGATTTTCCGCCGTCCAGCAATTGAAGGTGATCGGCCTTATTGCCGATAATTGTATATGCGGCGCCTCTTGGACTTTGTGGCGGCCTTGATCCGCTTTGACGATATTCGTCTCTCATTGCGTCAAGCATCGTGATTGATCTTATGCGGCTTTCAATGATGGAATCTGACTCCAGCCAGAATGGCTGTCCCAGAGCGACAATCATGCCCATGAGAAACTGCTCATGAACTTCGCTGGCAAGCGGCAAGAGTGTAAATTCGAATAGGGCAACCCGCTTTCGGGCGCTTGTACCCTCGGCATTTATTGCAACGGGGCGTTTGCTCATCATCGAATTGGCAAGCAACCGCGAAATGCTTCGGCGATCCTGCGTCTGCCAAAGCAACTCAAAAGATGAATCTTTCAGTTCGCGGCCGTGAATTGAGCAAATTCTGGTGCCTGCGAGCCGGAATTTCGCTTCAGCATTTCCACTGGTTTGCAAAATAAAAATGTCTGCCAACTGGCGGGCAATTGCAGCCGGCGCTATCTCGCCGCGTTCGGGAGCAGCGCGAGTTCCGCGCAACTGGTCCCAATAAGCGATAAGCTCGTATGATTTTCCATGCTGCATAGGGTTTGTCTGTTTGGTCCGGTCAGGAGGTGGGCGGACTGTGTCACCGACCACATATCAACGCCATGTTTGATATGCGCATGTCCACCGCGGCGGGGTGTTAGGGTTAACAAACAGTTTACATTGAGGCGGCGCGCAGAATATGAGACAAGACCATAGGAGATTTCATACCTGACCTGAATTTGAGGCTGTCCGTCACTGGACGGCCTTCTTTCTGTTTAAACGAGTTACTTGCCCAGGCGCTTGATGCCGGAACTGAAACGAGGCCGATAATGAGCGAACCAGAAACCACACGGACCAGATCGTCAGGTGGAGAGCCGATGTTCAACATTCCGGGCATCATACTCGCGGCAATTGGTATTTGTATCGCGGTATTCGTGTATCAGGCCTATATTCTCGATGGTACGCAGGCCGTCGAGTTTCTCTGGAATTATGCCTTCATTCCCTCACGCTTTTCACAATTTGAAGATGCGGCCTCCACGCAGGCGTGGTTTACCACGATTTCCTATTCCTTCATGCATGGAAGTGTTACCCATATCGCATTGAACATGATCTGGCTGGCAGCATTTGGATCGCCGCTTGCAGCCCGCATCGGACCGCTGCGCTTGACGCTCTTTTGGTTTGCCACTTCCGTTGCTGCAGCACTGACACATTTCGCTATCTATCCTGACAGCATGGCACCTCTGGTCGGTGCGTCGGGGGCTGTTTCCGGTATGATGGGCGCCGCCGCCCGCTTTGGTTTTCGCCGTTCTACATCACGACATTCGGCAGCCTTCCTCGGAGACATATTGCCGATCATTGTCGCATTGCGTATGCGGACAGTTTTGACATTCCTCGGAGTTTGGTTCGCCACGAATATTGTTACCGGGCTTTTGTCGCTGGGTGCGGAAGGTTCTGCATCAATTGCCTGGGAGGCGCATATAGGCGGGTTTATCGTCGGTTTCTTCGGGGTATCGCTGTTTGACCGGCGAATGGCTTGAAATATCTGTTTAACATTGAGAATTAAAAATATCGTATGATCAATAAGATAGACTAATTCGCTCAGAGAGATACAAGTAAATTTTCTTTTGCACAAAGGCCCTTCCAAGTGAGAGACGTAATTGCAATGCAACTGCAATAGGTGCAACATATAAACATGAGGAGCTAGATCGTAGAGTATCTGGGGAGATGCAGCGATCGAACATGCAAGGAGGATGCACATGACGGTCAGATTGATTCTTGAGCGCAAGGGCTATGACGTTTTCAACACCACGCCTGATGTGTCGCTAGCAGATGCAATCACGATTTTGGCAAAGCATAAAATCGGTGCACTTGTCGTTTGCGATGAGAAAAAGGCTATCAAGGGTATCTTGTCTGAACGCGATGTGGTTCGCGCTATTTCGGCCGACGGCGCCGATGCTCTATGGAAGCCAATATCCGAAATCATGACCATAAAGGTTAAAGTCTGCAGTGAAGGCCACACGATCAATCAGGTTATGGAAACGATGACCCAGGGCCGCTTCCGCCATCTTCCGGTTGAAAAAGATGGCCGCCTGCACGGCATCGTGTCGATTGGCGACGTTGTGAAACTGCGTATCGAGGAAGTTGAGCGCGAGTCACAGGAAATTCGCAGCTATATAGCGACCGCTTAGTCTGGAGCCTAGATCGCCGGATGTCCTCACGGACTCTAGAAAACCAGCTTTTGCATGCGTTCAAGCTCACCGAGGCGGGTCATTGTCTCGTCATATCCGCTTCGGATTGCTTCGTCGGCGCGATGGAACTCGGCAAGGCCAATCTTGCCGACCTTTGGCAGTAAAGCGATATCCGGTGGATCGCCCGCCATGCGCGCACGTGAAATCCGGTCCTGAATAATATTGAACGATTCCATCATCACGCCAGTAATGCCGAGGCGCTTCGAATAGGCCGGGCGGCGTGATTCGGAATGCTCTACGGAACCAGTATTTGGGTTGGGCGCTTCAGCGGCGTGTTTCATAACTGCAGCGCGGCCAAATTGATCGTAGTGCAGATTGACCGCAACGACCAATGGTTGCTCATAGGACCGGCAAACTGCAACGGGAACCGGATTGACCAAAGCGCCATCAACCAGAACACGCCCATTGCACTCAACAGGTTCAAAAACGCCGGGCAGGGCATAGGATGCCCGCATGGACGTAATAAGGCTGCCACGGGTCAACCAGATTTCATGACCGGTATTGATTTCGGTGCAAACGGCAATGAATCGCTTGGGCAAATCTTCAATGGCGAGTTCTTCGAGGTGCTCACGCAACCGTCGATCCAGCTTCATGCCGCCGAACAGGCCATTTCCGCCGAAACGAAGATCAAGCAGGCTGAAAATGCCCCGCTTGGTGAGGCTTCGCGCAAATTCTTCGAGCTGGTCAAGTTTTCCGCCGAGATAACATCCGCCAACGAGTGCGCCAATTGACGTTCCGGCAATCATTGAGATTTCAATGCCAGCTTCATCAAGCGCGCGCAGCACGCCAATATGCGCCCAGCCACGGGCGGCACCACCACCCAAAGCAAGCGCTATGGGTGTTTTGATTTGTACGGGCCTTTCAGGTGCTGCGGTTTTATCATCGGGACCATTGCTGATGCCAATCGATTCTGCCGCACGTGTCCGGCGCGATGCCCATTCGAGCATGGCATAAACTCCTAGAGTCGTAGACTTTCATTCAATTTCAATTGTGGTAACCAAAAGCTGAATATTGCGTGAATAAGAGTTTTTAGCTGACCAATGAAATGCGACTACTCAGGCAGAAAGCGGCAGATGCGAGGCATTGCATCAACTAAAATTTCATAACCAGTGAAGGCTTTCCATCCTGCGCGACAATGTTGCGATAAAAACATGATCTGCGGCCCGTGTGGCAAGTGGGTCCGTCGCCTGCAACCCTGACCTTCAGCCACAATGCATCCTGATCACAATCCGTACCCAACTCGATAACGGTTTGCAGATTGCCGGACGTTTCCCCCTTCTTCCACAGAGATTGACGTGAGCGCGACCAATAATGGGCGATTCCAGTCTCTATGGTCAGCCGGAGAGCCTCGGCATTCATATGCGCAACCATGAGAAGCTCTCCATCCCGCGCATCCGTTACGACAGCAGTTATAAGCCCCGCAGCATCAAACCGCGGGGTGAACTGATTGCCTTCTTCGATATCGTGATTATGACCAGAGGCAATGGGAAGCGATGTGTCGACCATTCTTTCTCAGCGGCCCCGAACCATGGTCATGAAACGAACCTGATCATTAACCTGGCTTTTAAACGATCCAGTAAAAGTGGTCGTCGTGGTCATGGAACCAGACTTGCGGATACCACGCATAGCCATGCACATATGCTCGGCTTCAATCATGACGGCAACACCCAGCGGGCGCAGCGACTCCTGAATTGAAGCGGCGATCTGCGCTGTCATGCTTTCCTGCGTTTGCAGACGATGCGCAAAAATATCAACAACCCGCGCAATCTTCGAAAGTCCTACTACCTTTTCACCATCGGGCAGATAGGCGACATGGGCCTTCCCGATGATCGGAACCATGTGGTGCTCACAGTGTGAAAAGAAGGGAATATCCTGAATGAGGACCATATCCTCATAACCGGCTATTTCTTCAAAGGTTCGCCCCAGCGCATCGGCGGGGTCCATTGCATAGCCGGAAAACAATTCCTTATAGGATTTGACGACGCGTTCAGGCGTATCAAGCAGACCCTCGCGGTCTGGATTATCGCCAGCCCAAAGGAGCAGGGTGCGTACCGCTGCTTCTGCTTCTTCTTGAGTTGGACGGCGAACACTATTTTGCTTTGCAGTAACTGACTGCAAGTTCTTCACTACCGCATCCATCGCGATCTCCCGTAGCCGCCCTCAAAGGAGCGACGAGTTAAACGGCAATACACGATAATCGTTCCATCTCATGAAACGGACGGTGTATTGAAGCATGAGCGGATGAATCATCCACCCGGTAGGCATACATCCCGCCGCAAAATTAATCTATGCGACTTTATGAGTGCCTGCTCACATACTATATAGGTAGTCTATAGGAAATTCATAGAGCATCAACGGCGAGTTGTGACGCCTTTGGGATGAACACTATGTCAAGAATGGCAAATCATGATCAATGACGTTTACAATACGCGAATTCTGGAATTTGCTGGCAATATCCAACGTCTTGGTCGCCTTGACGCCCCTGATGCATCTGCAACTGCCCACTCAAAGCTGTGCGGCTCGACGGTCATTGTTGATCTGAAAGTCCAAAATGGTGTCGTCACCGATTTCGCTCATGACGTAAAAGCATGCGCGCTTGGACAAGCCTCATCCTCAATAATGGCGCGTCATGTGATTGGTGCGAGCGCTGAAGAACTGCGTGGCTTGCGGCAGACGATGTTACGCATGCTGAAAGAAAACGGTGCACCACCGGAAGGGCGCTTTGAGGATTTGAAATTTTTGGAACCTGTGCGCGACTACAAGGCCCGGCACAATTCGACCATGTTGACCTTCGACGCGGTTGTGGATTGTCTTGACCAGATCGATAGAAAAAACGCCGAAGCCGCAGCCTGACGGAATGTGCAATGACCCGGCACACAAGCATCCGCTAAAATATTCCCGTAATTGGAGTGGCCCGTGGCGCAAGACTCCAGGGCGCCTGATCGGAACCGGGCTGGTTCGCCTTTATCAATTGACCCTATCGGGATTTATCGGCAATTCCTGCCGACATCTGCCAACATGTTCGGAATATGCCTATGAAGCGATTGCGCGTCACGGTTTTTGGGCGGGCGGCTGGATGGGACTATTTCGCTTCGCCCGCTGCGGCCCAGGTGGCACTAGCGGATTGGACCCGGTGCCTGTAGCGCTTGATAAGCATTTCGTCTGGTATCTGCCTTGGCGCTATTGGCGCATAGCCCCCAAAGAAAAGGGCCGCTCGTAAGCGACCCTTTATTTCTCTCATTCTTTCAGGCCGCTTCTGGTTTGCGCGGGAAGGGCGTGACATTGGCCGTATCATCATCAAGCTTCAGACCACCAGCCTTTAGCAGCGATGTGAAGCGTCCATTCTGGCGGGCCAGATCATCAAAGCTGCCTGATTCAACAACCTCACCCTGATCCATGAACAATACGAGGTCGGCATCACGAACGGTCGAGAGACGATGCGCGATGATGAACGTCGTACGGTTCTGACAAAGCTTGTCAACCGCAACTTTCACGCGGGCCTCTGTCTCAACGTCGAGCGCACTGGTTGCCTCGTCAAGAACGAGAATAGGCGCATCTTTCAGAATTGCACGGGCGATGGCGACACGCTGACGCTCACCGCCGGACAATTGCGAACCACGTTCGCCGACAACGGTATTATAGCCAGCAGACTTCGACAGGATGAACTCACTTGCATCGGCAGCTTCCGCAGCGGCGAACACATCCTCATCAGAAGCTTTGGGGCGGCCAACGCGGATATTGTCCTCAATCGTGCGGTTGAACATGCCGGCATCCTGAAACACGGTAGCAATGGCATTGCGCAAGGAGCGGCGACTGATTGTACGCGTGTCGATACCATCGACAAGAATACGGCCTTCCTTTGGATCGTAAACGCGCTGCAACAGATTGATCAGCGTTGTCTTGCCAGCACCCGTAGGTCCAACAATGGCAATAGTCTGACCGGCTTTTGCTTTGAAGGTTACATTCTTTAAGCCCTGCGTAGAGTTCGCAAACTCAAATGTGACGTTCTCGAATTCGACATCGCCTTTGACATTATCAATGTCATGCACTGTTTTTGGTTCGATGGCATAGGCAGCCGACTCTTCCATTGCATAGAAGTCTTCAAGTTTGGCGCGAGCGGCAAAAATCTGGTTTACAAAGGCGCTTAATTGATCGAGGCGACCAATAAGCAGACCGGCAAAACCAGTGAAAGCAACAACCTGACCGACATTCATCTCGTCACGCATGACGAAGTAAGAACCGAGCAGCAGGACAATGATCATCGAAATTGTCGACGCCATGCGGTTAATACCAGCGGCAAGAGCCCACCAGTTCAAAACCGGATACTGGGAATCCAGCAGGTTCTTTGTATAGGTCTGCAACGCGCGTGTTTCTTCCTCGACGCGATTATAGCTCTGCAATACCGAAATATTGCTCATCGAGTCGCTGACATGGCTGAATGCGGTGATGTGGTGACGCTCAACCTGAGCCTGACCATCTTTGGTCTTGCCGGTAACAACGCGCACAACGAGCATATACACAACACCAAGCACAGCCAATACGGAGGTCAAACGCCAGTCCTGGCTGAGGGCAAGGGGAAAGAGCAGCACCAAACCAACGGCAGTTGCCAAATGGGTGCGCATGAATTCAAGCCACAGGCCGAAAAGGGTTTCAACAGCGCGAAGCAATGTATGCAGCGCATTGGATGTTCCGCGCTGATGATGCCATGCAAGCGGCATGCTGATGACGCGATTGTAAGATTCGGTAAGTACAGCGAGCTTGCGGCGATGGGCCAACCTGTCGGCCTCACGGGAGACCAGAACATTGGCGCCAATGTGGAACAGACCTACTGCTGCCAATTGGCTGAGGGGAGGAATGATGGCGGTTTTTGTAGCGATAGCCTGAATCACCCGACCCGCAAGCCAAGGTTCTACGATCATGCTTGCAGCGAGTGCAATATTGGCGATGCATATAAACATGGTCGCGCGCTTTTCAGCGCCGAGATATTGGAGTGATCTCCAATAGATGTTTAATAATGACACTTTGCCACTCCGATTGCTTGGGCCGCTACTACACGCGTAGAAATGACACTGCATCAGACTCTTGTGCACCGCAATATTCAATGCTCTAAAGTCTTGATTGTTCCCTGTCGCAACTGGGAACATTTTTCTACGGCTCGTAACGTCCCGTGATGAGTCAACTTACTGAGATCACAAATTAATCCAGCCGAACTGAATGTAACATGAACGCAATTTTACTTGTCGCAGCCGGAGGAGCCATCGGTTCTGTTTTGCGATACCTGACCGGTATGGCTATCACACGCCTGCTCGGCGCAGCGTTTCCCTACAGCACACTGATGGTAAATGTAGTCGGCGGATTGCTTATGGGCGTGTTTATCGAGCTGCTGACACGGCGCTTTGAGGGTTCGATGGAGCTTCGTTTATTCGTGGCGATCGGCATTTTAGGCGGATTCACGACATTTTCGTCATTTTCGCTCGATGTGGTGATGCTTTGGCAGCGCGGCGAAACCTTTAGCGCGGCGTTTTATGTACTGATAAGTGTCATATTGAGCATAAGCGCAGTGTTTTTAGGATTATGGCTCGCAAGAACGGTCGCATAGTGTTAAGCGGTGCCAACAAGACCTTTATTACTCATAAATAATCATTCGATGCGATTTCCGCGTTTTATACGCTTGAGGACACGCCGAATCTAAGGGTCTGCGATTAAAAGGCTTGGGCTGATGGCAGCGGTAGAACAAAAAACAGTTGATACGGGTGAGGCCGAGATGCGTCTCGACCGTTGGTTCAAAGTACATTATCCCGGTCTGGGTTTCGGGCATTTGCAGAAATTGCTGCGTTCCGGACAGATAAGAATTGATGGGTCGCGCGCTAAATCGGATACGCGCTTACAGGCAGGGCAGACAGTTCGCATCCCGCCATTGCCAGTCGACTCAAAAGCCGAAGCTCATTTGACCGGCAAGAGCATCCGCGGCCGCGAGGATGGCGATGTTCTCAAGCAGATGCTGCTCTATGAAGACCCAAAGGTATATGTGTTCAACAAGCCTGCGGGACTGGCAGTGCAGGGCGGTTCGGGCGTCAATCGACACGTCGATGATATGCTGGAGGCCTGGCGCAACAAGAGAGGCGAAAAGCCCAGATTGGTGCATCGTCTCGACCGGGACACTTCCGGCGTGCTCGTCGTTGCCCGTACGCGCGGTGCCGCACAGGCATTGACCGCCGCATTTCGTGAACGAGAAACAAAGAAAACCTATTGGGCTCTGGTCAAGGGTATTCCGCGCAAGCGCGAAGACAAAATCGCCACCTGGCTTGCCAAGGAAGCAACGGAAGATGGTGACCGCATACGTGTCGTGCCTCACGGCGAGCCAGATTCAGACCATGCAATTTCCTACTACCGGGTAATTGAATCTGCGGGGCAGGTGCTGACCTGGCTTGAAATGGAGCCTTACACGGGGCGCACGCACCAGCTGCGTGTTCATGCGGCTCATATTGGCTGCCCCATCATCGGCGATCCGAAATATTTCGAGGCTGATACCAACTGGTCATTTCCTGGCGGAATTCAAAATCGCCTGCATCTTCATGCAAGGCGCATTCGCATACCAAATCCTTCCGGTGGCATCATTGATGTGACGGCTCCATTGCCGCCTCATATGGTTCAGACCTGGAATCTTCTGGGGCTGGACGAAAATGATGCCGATGAAGACAATTGAGCTCAGCAGTCGAATTTTCTGGCTGTAAAACGGAATTTACAAATGCGTGATGAACTTTTCAGCATGGACGTGAAACAGGAGCTTTCCGATCCGGACCCTGTTCGCCGTGCGCAAATTACCTCCAAACTGCCATTGCCGAAGCGGTTTTACAAAGAAGCTGCCATTGCCGAGCGCGATGGTAAATTTGCAGTTGAACTGGATGGGCGTGCAGTAAAAACACCTGCGCGGCAAAATCTCCTGTTGCCAACACGTGCAGCTGCGCAGCTTATCGCTGATGAGTTTTCAGCGCAGGAAAAAGAGATTGATCCCGCGCATATGCCTGCCACACGCTTGGCCAATACAGCAATTGACGGCATCATCAATGATCCGCAGGCCGTGCTTGAGGATGTTCTTCGGTTTGCTTCATCCGATATGCTTTGCTATCGGGCCGGTTCTCCTGAGCGTCTTGTTCAACGCCAAACGGATTCTTGGGATCCAATTATCGATTGGGCGGCGGCGGCGCTCAATGCACGTTTTATCTTGGCCGAAGGTGTGATCCATGTCGAGCAGCCGCGCGAAGCGCTGGGCGCTTTCGGTGCCCACCTTGGAGCTTTTACTGATCCCTTTGCGATTGCAGCCCTCCACACCATTACGACGCTGACAGGTTCGGCCATATTGGCTCTTGCTGTCGCCAAGGGTGAAGTGACAGGAGATGAAGCGTGGAATCTTGCTCATCTGGAGGAAGATTGGACAGCGGAACAATGGGGCGAAGACGCGGAAGCGACTGTCCGCCGCAATATCCGTAAGCGTGAAATGCAGGCCGCGGTGAAGATATTGCACGCTGTCTCGGTATAGATGCCCGTTTAATTTTCTTAGGCTTTAAAGCAGAAAACCCCGGACAAAGCCGGGATTTTCGCGTTTTCCTAGACCATCGGACCGAAAACTGGAATCCGGTTTTCGGATAA
>UCNP01000057.1:18072-41071 GCA_900473335.1 Hyphomicrobiales bacterium
CGTCAGGACGTCCGGCGATCCAGGCTCGGATCAGACCGAGTAGTACATGTCATATTCGACTGGATGCGGGGTCATTTCGAAGCGCATCACTTCAGCCATCTTCAGCTCGATAAAGGAATCGATCTGGTCATCATCGAATACACCGCCGGCCTTGAGGAAGCCGCGATCCTTGTCGAGGCTTTGCAGCGCTTCGCGCAGTGAGCCGCATACGGTCGGGATCTTCTTGAGTTCCTTGGCAGGAAGATCATAGAGATCCTTATCCATTGGCTGGCCAGGATGGATCTTGTTCTTGATGCCATCAAGTCCGGCCATCAACATTGCTGCGAAGCCGAGATATGGGTTCGCTGTTGGATCGGGGAAGCGGATTTCAACACGCTTGGACTTCGGTGACGAGCCAAACGGAATACGGCAGGACGCCGAGCGGTTGCGCGCCGAATATGCCAAAAGAACCGGAGCTTCATAGCCTGGGACCAGACGCTTATAGGAGTTGGTCGAAGGATTGGTGAAGGCATTGATTGCCTTGGCATGCTTGATGATACCGCCAATAAAGAACAGGCAGTTTTCTGACAGGCCTGCATATTCATTGCCAGCAAAAGTCGGCTTACCATCTTTCCAGATCGACATATGCACGTGCATGCCCGAACCATTATCACCGAAAATCGGCTTTGGCATGAAGGTTGCAGTCTTGCCATAGGCATTGGCGACCTGATGCACGACATACTTATAGATGAGCATCTTGTCGGCATTGCGTGTCAAATGATCAAATTTAATGCCTAGCTCATGCTGGGCAGCTGCAACTTCGTGGTGATGCTTTTCAACGCGCACACCCATTTCCGTCAATACGGTAAGCATTTCCGAACGCATGTCCTGTGCGCTGTCGATTGGTGGAACCGGGAAATAACCGCCCTTGACGCGTGGACGGTGACCAAGATTGCCGGTCTCATAATCCGTGTCGTCATTGGAGGGGAGTTCAGTTGAATCAAGCTTGAAGCCTGTATTGTATGGATCAGCCTTGTACTTAACATCGTCAAAGACGAAGAACTCGGCTTCAGGACCAACGAAAACCGTGTCGCCAATGCCTTCTGCCTTCATATAGGATTCAGCTTTCTTGGCAGTGCCGCGCGGATCACGATTATAGGATTCGCCTGAAACCGGATCAAGAATGTCGCACAGGATGACCATGGTGGACTGGGCAAAAAACGGGTCCATGTGAACCGTTTCCGTATCAGGCATCAGCACCATGTCGGATTCATTGATGGCTTTCCAGCCCGCGATGGACGAACCGTCAAACATGACGCCATCGGCGAACATGTCTTCATCCACCTCAGCAACGTCCATTGTTACGTGCTGCAGCTTGCCCTTGGGATCTGTGAAGCGAAGGTCAAGGAATTTTACGTCGTTGTCTTTGATCTGCTTGAGAATATCATTTGCAGTCGTCATACCAATTTTCCTTATTATGCACGGTGATTGGGTGCCGGCTTATTACCCGGCAACGGTTGGATCAGATGGCGTCGATACCGGACTCACCGGTACGAATGCGAACGACTTCCTCAATATTGGACACGAAGATTTTGCCGTCGCCAATGCGGCCCGTCTGTGCGGCCTTGCGAATTGCCTCTATCGCAGCTTCGACGGATTCATCACCAAGGACGATTTCCACCTTAACCTTGGGCAAAAAATCGACGACATATTCTGCGCCACGATACAATTCCGTGTGACCCTTTTGACGGCCAAAGCCCTTGGCTTCGGTGACCGTGATGCCCTGAAGCCCCACTTCCTGCAGTGCTTCTTTCACCTCGTCCAGCTTGAACGGTTTGATGATGGCTTCGATTTTCTTCATCAGAGATCGATCTCCCTATATAATTGGCGGGCCTATGCCCGCTTGCCCTCATAAAAGCACGAAGCGTGCCAATTCCCTAGCTTTCAAAGAATATTCTTAAAACAACAATTTAAAGCCGATTTGACATAGCGAAATCGATTTCTGCAGGGGAGGGTTAGGGGAGGGTTTGATTGATGGAGCTTATGAGAAGGCAAGCACTGTCTAAATTTTATGCATTTTGACGAATTTTTAGGCTTTTAAGGTGGCGCGTGCTGCTTAATTCGTTGGCTAAGCGCTTGGGCTGCCTGCGGAGCGCGCACTTTGCCTTCATGAATGAAATAGATGAAAACATCGCGCGGACGTTTTTCGGTTTTGAGATTTGGCGCTGCCAAAGGAAGATCGATCGGAACACCACCCTTGGCCCAGAGCTTTGCCCTGTCGGCCCATCTATCCAAAGCCTCAGCGCTATAGGCTGTTTCAATATTATCATCGCCCTTTTGAAGTCGCGCATAGACGAAATCCGATGTCACATCGGCAATTTCCGGATATTCAAAATGCTCCGCATAGACGACAGCGACGTCCTTTTTGCGCGCCAGAGCAATGAAGGCAGGGTCGACAAAGGATGGATTGCGGACTTCCACGGCGTGGCGCAGAGACAGACCCGCTTCTTTTCGGGGAAGGAGATCCAGAAAAGCACCGAAATCCTCAATGTCAAATTTCTTTGTAGGTGCGAACTGCCAGATGAGCGGCCCCAAGCGATCCCCAAGCTCTGCGAGCCCCGACTTGATGAATCGCTCCATGGATTCGCCTGCTTCCGCCAATATCTTGCGATTGGTGACGAAACGATTTCCCTTCACGGAAAAAATAAAACCGTCTGGCACCTGGCTTGCCCATTTGGCAAAGGTTTCAGGCTTTTGCGTTCCGTAATAGGTGCTGTTAATTTCTATTGTCTGGAGGTGCTGTCCCGCATAATTCAGTTCCTTGGATTTTGAGAGGCCCTCGGGATAAAAGGTTCCGCGCCATGGCTCGAAAATCCAGCCACCAATACCTGCCCGAATGGTTCCTGCATCCATAACACCCTCCCTGCCTATCCAACCAAACCGAGATACCGCCACCGGGCAGGCGATGCTGCTATTCGGCAGCCGCCTGTACCCTATGTCCCGGACGGCGCCGCAACAGCTCCTTCAAAAACTGGCCCGTATAAGACCGCTCAACCTCGACAATATCTTCAGGGCGACCAACAGCCACGATTTCACCGCCGCCATCACCGCCTTCGGGTCCAAGATCGATCACCCAATCGGCAGTCTTGATGACTTCCAGATTGTGCTCGATCACAACGACCGTATTGCCTTGATCAACCAGCTCATGCAGGACCTCAAGAAGCTTTGCTACGTCATGGAAATGCAAGCCTGTTGTAGGTTCGTCGAGAATGTAGAGCGTACGACCTGTCGCCTTGCGGGATAGTTCCTTGGCAAGCTTGATGCGCTGAGCCTCACCGCCGGAAAGCGTGTTTGCCTGTTGGCCAACATGGATATAGCCCAGACCAACCTTCGCCAAAGTTTGCAATTTGTCACGAACTGCCGGAACCGCTGAGAAAAACTCTGCGCCTTCTTCAACCGTCATATCGAGTACGTCGGCGATTGACTTGCCCTTGAACAGAACTTCCAGCGTTTCACGATTATAACGCTTGCCATGACAGACATCGCACGTGACATATACATCGGGCAGGAAGTGCATCTCAATTTTGATGACGCCATCACCCTGACAGGCCTCACAACGCCCACCTTTGACATTAAAGGAGAAACGGCCCGGCTGATAGCCGCGCGCCTTGGCCTCAGGCAGGCCTGCGAACCAGTCACGGATGGGTGTAAATGCACCGGTATAGGTGGCCGGATTGGACCGTGGGGTGCGACCAATCGGTGACTGGTCAATATCGATGACCTTATCGAGAAACTCCAGACCGTCAATGCGATCATGCTCGGCCGGATGTTCGCGTGAGCCCATAATTCGCCGCGAGGCAGCCTTAAACAATGTTTCAATGAGGAATGTGGATTTTCCACCACCCGACACGCCAGTCACAGCAGTGAAAGTGCCGAGCGGAATTTCCGCCGAGACATTTTTCAGATTGTTGCCACGCGCACCGACGACTTTAATACGCTTTTTGTTGACCTTCCGGCGTTCGGCCGGAACCGCGACCTCGATTTCGCCCGACAAATATTTTCCGGTCAATGATGTGGAACTGGCCATAATGTCGGCGGGCGTGCCTTGGGCAATGATCTGACCGCCATGAATACCGGCGGCTGGCCCGATATCGACGACATAATCTGCGGTTAAAATCGCATCCTCATCATGCTCAACGACAATGACCGTGTTTCCCAGATCACGCAGGTGACGCAAGGTCTTCAGCAATTGCTCATTGTCCCGCTGATGCAGACCAATGGACGGTTCGTCCAAAACATAAAGGACACCTGTCAGACCGGAGCCAATCTGCGATGCGAGCCGGATACGCTGGCTCTCACCTCCGGAAAGAGTTCCGGAATTGCGAGACAACGCCAGATAGTCGAGGCCAACATCATTAAGGAACCGCAGACGCTCACGAATTTCCTTGAGAATGCGCGCAGCGATTTCCGTTTGCTTTTCGTTGAAACTTTTATCGATATCGCTGAACCACGCATCCGCGTGGCGAATGGATTTTTCAGTGATCTGACCAATATGCAGGCCACCGATTTTCACGGCGAGAGCTTCGGGCTTCAGGCGATAACCTTTGCAGGCAGGGCAGGGTGTACCGGACATGAAACGCTCGATCTCTTCACGTGACCATGCAGAGTCTGTCTCTTTCCACCGTCGTTCCAGATTAGGAATGACCCCTTCAAATGATTTGGTCGTACGGTAGGAGCGCAAACCATCATCATAGGAGAATGCGATTTCGCGGCTTCCAGTGCCGTAGAGTATGGCTTTGCGCGCTTCATCATTCAGGTCGCGCCAGCGCTCTCCAAGTTTAAATCCATAGGCTTCGCCCAACGCCTGCAATGTCTGGCTATAATAAGGAGAACTCGATTTTGCCCAAGGTGCAATTGCACCATTTTTCAGTGTCAGAGACTCGTCCGGAACGATCATTGTCGGATCAATAGCCTTTTGAGTACCAAGGCCGTCACAGGTCGGGCAGGCGCCAAAAGGATTGTTGAACGAGAACAGGCGCGGTTCAATCTCTGAAATGGTGAAACCTGAAACAGGGCAGGCGAATTTTTCCGAAAACATGATGCGTTCATGTGTTTCGTTCTTGGATTTATTGGCGGATTCACTGGAGGTTTCGTCGGCAGGCAGAGGTTTATCGGCAAATTCTGCCACAGCAATGCCGTCTGCGAGCTTCAGGCAGGTTTCCAGACTGTCCGCCAGCCGCGCAGAAATATCTGAGCGAACCACAATGCGGTCAACCACGACATCAATATCGTGTTTATATTTCTTATCGAGCGCCGGAACGTCAGCGATTTCATAGAATATGCCGTCAACTTTCACACGCTGAAAACCGCGTTTCTGCAAATCGGCAAGTTCTTTGCGATACTCACCCTTACGCCCGCGCACGATAGGCGCGAGAATGAACAGGCGGGCCCCTTCCTCCAGCGCCATAACGCGATCAACCATCTGACTGACGGTCTGACTTTCAATAGGCAAACCGGTTGCTGGCGAATAAGGAACGCCAACCCGCGCATAAAGCAGGCGCAAATAGTCATAAATCTCGGTGACGGTGCCGACAGTCGAGCGAGGGTTGCGGCTGGTTGTCTTCTGCTCGATCGAAATTGCCGGGGATAAGCCGTCGATCTGATCCACATCGGGCTTCTGCATCATTTCGAGAAACTGCCGTGCATAAGCCGACAGGCTCTCGACATAGCGTCTTTGACCTTCCGCATAGATCGTATCAAAGGCGAGCGAGGACTTGCCCGAGCCTGACAGGCCGGTCATGACAATCAGCTTGTCGCGCGGCAGATCAAGATCAATATTCTTCAGGTTGTGTTCGCGCGCACCGCGAATGGAAATATACTTCTGATCGCTCATGTTGGTTCGCCTATAAGAGGGCATGCCTTTATCGGGGGAATTGTTCTCAAAGAGAAGTGTTCCCTTTATCTAGTGCATTATCGATAATTTACGAGGTCGGACCGTAATCCACCATCCTGAATCACCATAGCCATGTTGACATTATTAGAGCAAGTGATAGAACAAAAAAAGAACAAAAATTATTTAGATTATCTTTTGCTGTATAAAATGCCCTCGACTGCGGATTGGTGGCGATAGATATGAAGGACGGGGCAAAATCTCTCCTGACAAATCTGGCAGGAGTGGTGTTGTCATGGGTTATGGGCGATATCGGTAACGAGGTGTATATTGTGGATAGTTGCAATCAGTTGCCCGGCACGCTCGTGGTTTCTATATGATAACCAAAATTTAAAATTGGAATTTGTGGAGCTTTAACATGGCAGGCAGTGTCAACAAGGTCATTTTGGTAGGAAATCTTGGCGCTGACCCGGAAGTCCGGCGGCTCGGTTCAGGGGACCCGGTTGTAAATTTGCGCATTGCAACCTCCGAAAGCTGGCGCGACAAGAATAGTGGCGAACGCAAGGAAAAGACCGAGTGGCACAGCGTCGTGATTTTTAATGACAATCTTGCAAAAGTTGCCGAGCAATACCTGAAAAAGGGTATGAAAGTTTATCTGGAAGGCGCGCTTCAAACCCGTAAATGGCAAGACCAGACGGGTAATGACCGCTACTCGACCGAAGTTGTGCTGCAAAAATTCCGTGGTGAATTACAGATGCTGGATTCACGCGGAGAAGGTGCGGGAGCTGGCGGCGGCCGGTCCTTCGAGAGCAATTCCGGGCGCGGACAGATGGGCGATGATCGTGGCGGCTCTGACTTTGGCCGGTCCAATGCTGGCGCTTCTTCAAGTTCCAGCGGCGGTAATTTCTCGCGCGATCTCGATGATGAAATTCCATTCTGAGTTCGGATTAAAAGACCGGATTTGATCATATTCTCATTATTATTCAGGCATCGGGTAGTCCAAGACTGCCCGATGTTTGTTTTTACATGAGAAAGCGAGTGCTCTTAGTTGCCGGAGCGCTTCACCATTGAAATAATGATCTCATAGAGTTCCTCTTTTGCCTGTGCAGGCAAGATATCGTCATTGACTGCGGCATTCGATAGGCCTTCAGCAGCACCAAGCATCCCCCACAATCCAGCTGACGAAACACCTTCTGCGCCGGTAAACGCATTTAAAAGGTGTCTGCACTTTTCTATAAACACGGCGTCAAAGTCGTGCTTTATCTTGTCAAGTTCTGGCGAGCCTTTTAATGCGGCAGTGATGCCGGGAATTTCGCGTCCCTGCGTGAGAACACAATCCACATAAGATGAAGCGATTACCCTGGCGACGTCGGTAAGATTGGATGCGGCGTGCTCAAGCGCCGCATCCATTATCGCAGTCTGACGCGCATCGAACTCCTTGAAAAGGGCTGCGAGTAGTCCTGGCCTTGTGCTGAAATGATCATACACTACAGGCTTTGTAACACCCGACAACTCGGCCAGTCTCCCGAGCGTCAACGCTTCTGTGCCCTCGTCACGAATTAACTTCCATGAAACATCCAATAATTGTCGCTGGCGTGCTTCCCGCGAAAGACGCTGACGAGGGGCGGGCGAGTTTGAAGGTTCTGTGCTTGACATCGATATATACCAAAAGTAACTTACTAAAAGTATATAAGGTTTTGCTCAGTTGCACAATCTCTAATCATGGAGTCAACAAATGCACGCACTCATTGTCACCTCGCATCCAGAATCCAAATCACTGACCAATAGTGTTGCTCTAAAGATCGGTGAGGGGCTGGTGCAATCCAGTTCGGACCATTCATTCGAAATCGCTGACCTTGCCGCAGAAGGTTTTGATCCGCGATTCACCGAAGCTGATCTTGCGGCGCATCGCTCGCGGGCCACTACACCACTGGATGTAACAGCCGAACAAGCGCGAATAGACCGGGCAGATAGTTTGGTACTCGTATTTCCAGTCTATTGGTGGTCAATGCCTGGCCTGCTCAAGGGTTGGATCGATCGTGTTTTTTCGAATGGCTGGGCATATGACGACAATTTTGATGGGAAGTTGCGGAAGAAGCTTGGCCACCTTCAAATCCACCTCGTCGGCATCGGAGGTGCGGATGCGAACACGTATGAAAAGCATGGTTACGATATCGCCATGAAGACACAAATTGATCACGGAATCTTTAATTATTGTGGCGCTCCTGTGAAGTCATCGACACGTCTGTTGGATTCAGACTCGCTAGATCCACGCCAACAGTTTGATGTTGCACGGAATATTGGTGCGGCTCTCTTCGATAAGCATATGCAGATCCGATCAACTGTGGCTGCATGAACCGCCAACGGTTGGTTCCATCAATAACGCATTGCTGTCCGGCGTTTCCTGCAATTGTCGCGCAATGACTGGTCTGTTAGACCAGTTGCATAAGTGCATCGGAGCCCGATTATGACGCAACTCAAAACACCAGTTGCACCCCGTCATCGTCTTGTTATCGTCGGCGCAGGCTTTGGCGGTTTGGTGACCGTTCAAAATCTTCGCAATGTCGATATCGATATAACGCTGATTGATCAGCGCAATCACTATCTATTTCAGCCGCTGCTTTATCAGGTTGCTACATCGACACTGGCCACGTCCGAAATCGCTTGGCCGATCCGCCATCTTTTACGCAAATTCAAGAATGTGAAAACGTTGCTGGGTACAGTTGACGGCGTTGATACTGCTGCAAAAACCGTTTCAACGCTGGATGGTGAGGTTATCGCCTATGACACACTCGTTCTGGCGACCGGTGCGCGGCACGCATATTTCGGCAATGATGACTGGGAACCCTATGCGCCGGGTTTGAAAACTCTTGAAGATGCGACGATGATACGTCGGCGAATTCTCACAGCATTCGAGAAGGCCGAGCGCGAGCCTGATGTGGCAAAGCGCGCAGAACTGCTGACATTTGTCATTATTGGTGGCGGACCGACCGGTGTGGAAATTGCCGGAACTTTGGCTGATTTGTCACGGGACACATTTAAAGGTGATTTCCGTGTGATTGATCCGGCAACAGCGCGCGTCGTGCTGATTGAAGGCGGGCCTCGCGTACTTGGCGCTTTCAATGAGGATCTTTCTGCCTATGCGCAGCGGGCGCTTGAGAAATTGGGTGTCATCGTGCATGTCGGTAATCCGGTAACTGAATGTCATGCGGATGGCGTTGAATTTGGCGGTCAGTCGCTGCGGGCAAAAACAATCATCTGGGCAGCGGGTGTGCAAGCATCACCAGCTGCCAAATGGTTGAATGCACCGGCGGATCGGGCAGGGCGCCTTGCCGTTAATCCCGATCTGACTGCACCGGGTCACCCCGAAATCTTTGTCATTGGCGACACTGCCACAGTTGCTAACGGCGACAAGGGAATGGTTCCGGGCATAGCTCCAGCTGCCAAGCAGCAAGGCGCCCATGTTGCTAAAAGCATTAAAGCGCGCCTCGCTGGGGATCATGATCCAAAACCTTTCCGCTACCATCATTCCGGCGATCTAGCCACGATCGGTAAGCGGGCGGCTGTAACCGATTTCGGATTCATCAAGCTAAAGGGATATCCCGCGTGGTGGTTATGGGGATTGGCGCATATCTACTTCTTGATCGGCGTTCGCAACCGCCTTGCGGTTGCTTTGAGTTGGCTGTGGATATCGGTAACGGGCGCACGCAGCGCGCGTCTGATCACCCAGAGAGAAGTGGCTGAAGAAGACAAGGCACTTTAACTTGTAGAAAATGTCAGAGTGTTATGAATGTCTTGATGCCATCGGCGACGAATTGCACGGCAAGCGCGGCGAGAATGACGCCGAGCAAACGTGTCAGGATCGAACGACCCGTTTCGCCTAAAAAGCGGTCAACACGCTCTGCAACGAAAAAGACGAGATAGGCTGACGCGATACACACAAGAATTACACCAATCAGCGCAAGACGTGAGGTGGGTGTTGCCATTGTTCCTGCCAGAAGGATCGTCGCCGATATGGCACCCGGACCTGCGATGAGTGGTATTGCCAAGGGGAAAGCTGCAATATTGCGGATATGATCCTTGGTAATTGCAACTGCGGCGCTCTTTTCCTTGCGATCCTGACGTTTTTCGAAAATCATTTCAAAGGCAATCCAGAACAGGAGCAGGCCACCGGCAATGCGGAAAGCTCCAAGCGTTATGCCGAACAGTGCCAATATTTGCGCGCCTGCAATTGCAAAAACCGTGAGCACAATGAACGCTGTAAGACTGGCACGCAACGCAACTTGGCCGCGTTCTTTGCGGTTCATGCCCTGAGTAAGGGCGAGGAAAAGCGGAGCAAGCCCCGGCGGATCAATCGTGACCATGAGGGTAACGAGCGCATTCAGAATTGTGTCATATAATGCCACGATTTTGCTTTTCTTTTCTGATTTGTGCCATGAAAGCCCATGGCTGTCCCCGCTATAACTTATCGGATTTGCAACCAAGCGTCGATAAAGATGAAATTCCTTATGCAAGTTTTTCACAGCATGAGAAACTCTATTTTATGTTCTTGATATTAAAGGGTTTTCATCTGTGTATTACGGCCGCGTTAATTGGCAATTGGTTTGGAAAGCCGCTATAAGATCAAAGATTGATTCTATTCGAAAGATGAGTGCTCGTGTCTGACTTAACCCCACCTCCTGGCCCAGAAGACGACAATACCGGACCTGGTTCCGGTATTGAAGCCATTTCCATCATCGAGGAGATGCAGCGTTCCTATCTCGATTACGCGATGAGCGTTATCGTCAGTCGTGCGCTGCCCGACGTGCGCGACGGCTTGAAGCCGGTCCACCGCCGCATCCTCCACGCCATGAATGAGATGGGTCTTTCCTGGAACAGATCATATCGTAAGTCTGCCGGTGTCGTCGGTGAAGTGATGGGTAAATACCATCCTCATGGTGATGCTTCTATCTATGATGCGCTTGTGCGTATGGCGCAGGATTGGTCGCTCCGCGATCCACTCGTCGACGGGCAGGGCAATTTTGGTTCCATCGATGGCGATAGTCCGGCCGCCATGCGGTACACGGAATGCCGACTGGAAAAGGTGACTGAATCGCTTCTTGCCGATATCGACAAGGAGACGGTGGATTTTCAGGACAATTATGATGGTCGTGAGCAGGAGCCGACCGTTTTGCCAGCACGATTCCCAAATCTGCTGGTCAATGGATCAGGCGGTATTGCCGTTGGCATGGCGACCAATGTGCCGCCGCACAATCTGGCTGAAGTCATTAATGGTTGTGTTGCGCTGATTGATAATCCGGCAATCGAATTGCCGGAAATGATGGAATATATTCCAGGTCCGGACTTCCCGACCGGCGGTTTGATCCTCGGCCGTTCGGGTATCATGTCGGCCTATAGTACTGGTCGCGGTTCCATTTTGATGCGCGGCAAGGTTGCCATCGAAAGCATGCGCGGCGACCGTGAAGCCATCGTCATCACCGAAGTGCCTTATCAGGTAAACAAGGCGACAATGATCGAAAAGATGGCCGATCTGGTTCGAGAAAAGCGGATTGAAGGCATTTCAGATATCCGCGATGAGTCCGACCGCGACGGCTATCGCGTTGTGGTTGAGTTGAAACGTGACGCTGTCGCCGATGTCATCGTGAACCAGCTTTACCGCTTTACCCCGCTGCAATCCTCATTCGGCGCCAATATGGTCGCGCTGAATGGTGGCAAGCCCGGTCTTTTGAACCTGCTTGATATTCTTCGCGCTTTCGTCAGCTTCCGCGAGGAAGTGGTTAGCCGTCGTACCAAGTTTCTGCTTCGCAAGGCACGTGATCGTGCGCATGTTTTGGTTGGTCTTGCCATTGCGGTCGCAAATATTGACGAGATTATTGCCCTAATCCGCAAGGCTCCGGATCCAGCGACTGCGCGTGACCAATTGATGGAACGCCGCTGGCCTGCCAATGACGTGGCGCCCTTGATCACATTGATTGCTGATCCGCGTCATACGCTCAATGATGATAACACCTACAATCTATCTGAAGAACAGGCACGCGCTATTCTTGATCTGCGCTTGCAGCGATTGACAGCCCTCGGCCGCGATGAAATCGCTGATGAGTTGAACAAGATTGGCGTTGAAATCGCCGACTATCTTGAAATTCTCGCCTCCCGTACCCGCATAATGGGTATCGTCAAGGATGAGCTTATTGCCATTCGTGATGAGTTTGGCACGCCGCGGCGCTCGATCCTGACAGAGGGCGGCGCGGATATGGATGATGAAGATCTCATTGCCCGTGAAGATATGGTGGTTACGGTAAGCCATGCCGGTTACATCAAGCGCGTGCCGCTTGCGACCTATCGTGCGCAGCGCCGTGGCGGTAAAGGCCGCTCTGGTGTGTCGATGAAGGACGAGGATTTTGTAACACGATTGTTTGTTGCAAATACACATACGCCCATGCTGTTCTTCTCGTCGCGCGGCATTGTCTATAAGGAAAAAGTCTGGCGCTTGCCGATTGGCACGCCGCAGTCACGTGGCAAGGCCTTGATCAACATGCTGCCGCTTGAACAGGGCGAACGCATTACCACGATCATGCCATTGCCTGAGGATGAGGCAAGCTGGGCAAACCTTGATGTGATGTTTGCAACGACGCGCGGTACGGTACGCCGTAACAAGTTGTCCGACTTTGTTCAGGTCAATCGCAACGGTAAAATTGCGATGAAACTGGAAGAAGAGGGTGACGAAATCCTCAGCGTGGATACTTGTAATGAATTTGACGATGTGTTGCTGACTGCTGCTGGCGGACAGTGCATACGCTTCCCCGTAACGGATGTGCGCGTCTTTGTCGGGCGTAATTCTATCGGCGTTCGTGGCATTAGCCTTGCGCCGGGGGACAAGATCATTTCGATGGCTATTCTTGGCCATGTCGATGCAAGTCCGGCAGAACGTTCTGCATATTTGAAGCAGGCAGCTGCGGAGCGCCGGGCACAGGGTGCGGATGATGTCGAGGAAATTGCGCTCGTTGGCGAAGAGGCGGCTGAATTGACCAGCCTTTCGGCAGAGCGTTATGCAGAGCTTCGGGATCGGGAACAGACCGTCCTGACAGTCAGTGAATTTGGATATGGCAAGCGCTCTTCATCTTACGAGTTCCGCGTGTCGGGCCGTGGCGGCAAGGGAATCCGTGCGACTGATACGTCGAAGACGGATGAGATTGGCAAGCTTGTTGCTCTATTCCCGATTGCAGCAGCAGATCAAATCTTGCTCGTTTCTGATCGCGGACAACTTATTCGTGTTCCAGTCAACGGAATCCGCATTGCAGGACGTTCCACCAAGGGTGTCACGATCTTTAATACTGCGGATGGCGAAAAAGTTGTCTCGGTAGAGCGGATCTCGGAGACTGAGTCAGAAGAGGTTGAAAGCGAGCTAATAGCTGGCGAAGAAGTGGCCACACAGGCTTCAGACGAGGGTACCAGCGAAGAGTAGTTCTCTTCAGCTGTTACGTTCGTGATAAACACCGAAGCGGGAAGTTCTTAACGGAGCTTCTCGCTTCTTGTTTTCTTCCACAATCATGATGATCGCCGAAACCATCATCGCAACCATCATGGCTATACTCAGAAGAATAAACATTATTCATTCCCTTCGGGATCATTGCGGTTCATTTCATGGTTAACAACGCAGTAACCATGAAATGGTTTCACCATTCAAAGTCACACATAGTTGAAACGCGCTGAATGCTTACTGAAATGCCTGTTCATCTCCTGTTCATGGCAATCGGTACAGACCATTGAAACCCTTCCTTAAAAGGGTTAGTAAGCGCTCATGACGACAGCAATCTATGCAGGATCATTTGATCCGATCACCAATGGCCATATGGATGTGTTGCAAGGATCGCTGAGACTTGCCGACGAGGTGTTTGTTGCTATCGGAATTCATCCGGGCAAAGCTCCTTTATTCACATTTGAAGAACGGATGGACCTTATTACACGGGTTGCCCAGGATGTGTTTGGCAAAGATGGCGCGAGAATCAAGGTCATTGCATTTGACGGATTGCTCATTGATGCGGCGCGTAAACATAATGCTTCGCTGATGGTGCGCGGGCTGCGGGACGGCACTGATCTCGATTACGAAATGCAGATGGCCGGCATGAATGGCAAGATGGCACCCGAATTGCAAACAGTGTTTCTACCTGCCGATCCATCGGTGCGCACAATTACTGCCACATTGGTTCGCCAGATTGCTTCCATGGGCGGCGACGTCCGACACTTTGTTCCCGCGCTTGTCGCTGATGCGCTCAAGACTAAATTCAAATCCTGATCTGGAGAGTTTCATGTCCGTATTCCGCACAGCATTGCTTGTTGCTGCCGTTTCGTCTCTGTCTTTTGCTGTTCCGAGTATGAGTTGGGCTGATGATGCCAATACAATGACGATCAAACTTAAGGATGGCGACGTTAAAGTAGAGTTGCGTCCCGATCTTGCTCCAAAGCATGTTGAACAGATCAAGGCGCTCGCCAAAGAGGGTGCCTATAATAATGTCGTGTTTCACCGCGTAATTCCAGGCTTTATGGCCCAGACTGGCGATGTGCAATATGGAAATACGGAAAAGGGCTATAATCAGAGCGCGGCAGGCACTGGTGGCTCAACGCGCCCTGATATTCCCGCGGAGTTCTCAAAGGAACCGTTTGTTCGCGGCGTTGTTGGCATGGCACGTTCACAGAACCCGAACTCGGCAAATTCACAGTTTTTCATCATGTTCACCGAATATCCTTCTTTGAATGGCCAGTATACGGTTGTTGGCAAAGTAACGAGCGGCATGGATGCTGTAGATAAGGTCAAGAAGGGTTCAGAGGCAGATAATGGTGCTGTCGAAAACCCGGACAAGATGCTCAAGGTCACAGTTGGCCAATAATTACTAACAAGGAGATTGCCTGAAATGGCTTACAAAGACCCAGAAAATACAATCCTTCTCGAAACGACCAAGGGCAATGTTGTCATTGAGCTTTATCCGGACCTCGCGCCCGGCCATGTCGAGCGTATCAAGGAATTAGCACGCGAAGGTGCGTATGATGGCGTTGTATTTCACCGCGTGATTGACGGTTTCATGGCGCAAACCGGCGATGTCAAGTTCGGCAAGCAGGGCGGCAGTTCCTTCAACCCGTCGCGTGCCGGCATGGGTGGTTCTGACAAGCCAGACCTTAAGGCAGAGTTTTCAAATGCCAATCACGGTCGGGGGGCTTGTTCGATGGCTCGTTCGCAGAGCCCAAACTCGGCCAATTCGCAGTTCTTCATCTGCTTTGATGATGCAGCCTTTTTGAATCGGCAATATACGGTTTGGGGTCAGGTCATTGAAGGCATGGACAATGTGGACAAGATCAAGCGCGGCGAGCCGGTGCAGAATCCTGATTCCATCGTTTCCATGCGCGTTGCAGCTGATGCTGAATAAGGCATTGTTTATCCATTATGCGTGTTGATCTTTTCGATTTCGACCTGCCGGAAGACAACATTGCACTGAGACCAGCAGAGCCGCGCGATTCAGCGCGGCTTTTGCTTGTGAAGAATGATGGTTCCGATTTTCAAGACAGCACAGTGCGTAATCTCGGAGATTTTCTTCGGGAGGGCGATGCCTTGGTATTCAATGATACCAAGGTGATACCGGCACAGCTTGAAGGATTTCGTGAACGCGAAGGCATTAAAGCACAAATAAGCGCAACGTTGCACATGCGAGCCGGACCAGATCGCTGGAAAGCCTTTCTGCGGCCAGCAAAGCGGATCAAGCAAGGTGAGCGTATCGATTTCGGGCACGGCAATAATGCCTGCCTGCTTGGTTCGTTGCAGGCGACTGTTGCGGAAAAAGGCGAGGCTGGTGAAGCTTTGCTCGTGTTCGATTTCAGTGGTCCTGATCTGGATCAAGCTATCGCCGCTGTCGGACACATTCCTTTGCCGCCCTACATCGCCTCCAAGCGGGCGGAAGATGAGCGGGATGTGGCGGATTATCAGACCGTTTATGCACGCGAAGAAGGTGCTGTTGCTGCCCCGACCGCTGGCTTGCATTTTACTCCTGAATTGCTTTCCGATCTGAAAAAACGTGGAATTGAAGAACATTTCGTTACGCTGCATGTTGGCGCGGGAACCTTTCTGCCAGTGAAGGCCGATGATACTGCCGATCATAAGATGCATGCTGAGATCGGGACGGTTGATACTGCTACCGCAGAAGCCTTGAACGCTGTGAAAGCGCGAGGCGGGCGTATTATTTCGGTGGGAACAACATCATTGCGACTGCTTGAAAGCGCAGCAGATCAGGATGGCAAGATCAAGCCTTGGTCCGGTCCGACCGATATATTCATTACCCCGGGCTATCGGTTTCGCGCTGTGGACATGTTGATGACCAATTTCCATCTGCCGCGCTCAACCCTGTTTATGCTTGTTTCGGCATTCAGCGGGTTTGAGCATATGCATGCCGCCTACGACTATGCGATTAAAAACCACTACCGCTTCTATTCCTATGGTGACGCAAGCCTGTTATGGCGATCCGCATCATGACAAGCGAAAATTTTGAATTCAAACTGATAGCAACAGATGGCAAGGCGCGGCGCGGTGAAATCACCATGCCACGCGGCACCGTTCGCACGCCGGCCTTTATGCCTGTCGGCACGGCCGGGACTGTCAAAGCCATGTATATGGATCAGGTGCGGGATCTCGGTGCCGACATCATTCTGGGCAATACCTATCATCTGATGTTGCGCCCAGGTGCGGAGCGTGTGGCCAAGCTCGGCGGGCTGCATGATTTTGCTCGGTGGCCGGGACCAATCCTCACCGATTCCGGTGGTTTTCAGGTCATGTCACTCGCTCAACTGCGCAAGCTTGACGAGAAGGGCGTTACCTTCCGGTCACATATAGATGGCCGCGCCTATGAAATGACACCTGAACGCTCGATTGAAATTCAGGGCCTCTTGGATTCGGATATTCAGATGCAGTTGGATGAGTGCGTTGCGCTCCCTTCCACGCCAAAAGATATTCAACGCGCCATGGAGCTTTCGCTGCGTTGGGCAGAACGGTGCAAAATTGCGTTTGGTACTCAGCCGGGCAAGGCAATGTTCGGCATTGTGCAGGGGGGAGACGTTCCAGATTTGCGTATCCGCTCGGCCCAAGCTCTCAAAGCCATGGATTTGAAGGGCTATGCTGTAGGCGGGCTTGCGGTTGGCGAGCCGCAGGAAGTCATGCTTGACATGCTTGACGTGACTTGTCCGGAACTTCCAACGGAAAAACCCCGCTATTTGATGGGTGTTGGTACGCCTGATGACATTTTGAAGTCGGTCGCGCGCGGTATTGATATGTTCGATTGCGTAATGCCAACCAGGGCAGGGCGGCACGGGTTGGCCTTTACCCGGCGCGGCAAAGTCAATCTGCGCAATGCGCGTCATGCGGAGGATCACCGCCCTCTCGATGAAGAGTCGGCTTGCCCGGCAGCACGCGATTACAGCCGCGCCTATCTCCACCATCTCGTCAAATCCGGTGAAGCGCTTGGCGGAATGTTGCTGACATGGAACAATCTTGCCTATTACCAGCAACTGATGCAGGGCGTGCGAAGCTCGATTGAAGCGGGCCGCTTTGATGATTTTGTGATCGAAACGCAGGCTGCCTGGGCGACTGGCGACATTCCTGTTGTTTAATTAATCTGCTGATTGAAATAGCAGTTTTAAACGATCGATTGTTGCGATCTGCTCATCATGGCTCAGCCCTTCCATCTCGAAGAGTTTCAGGCTGCGCATGCCTTCAATGGTAAGAAACGCCATTAATGCAAGTGTTGGATCTTCGGAGTTTTCACGAATGCGCTGCAATAGCTGCTTGTTGTAGCGGCGGATCGGATCGAGAAATGTAGGGTCGTTGGCGATGGCTGCGAGTATACCGGAAGGCTCTGGCTCATTACAGAGAAACTCCGCTCTGAAAACCGCAATACAGGCAAGGATGACGCTATTCCTACCGTGGTTTCTGGCTGCCTCTTCTTTCTTTAGTGATTCGTCGAACTCCGCCATGTGATGCTCGACAAGGGCCTCCAGCAATTTTGCCTTGGTTGGGAAAGTATAAAGAAGCCCACCCTTCGACAGGCCCGCTCTGCGTGCCACTGCATCAAGCGAAAGATTGACTGGCCCCACTTCCATGGTAATTTCAGCTGCCGCTTGCAGAATTTTGTCTTTGGTGGAGAGTGTATCCGCCTTCATTCTAAAACTTTCGTAGTGTGTGGCTTGCCAACGGATATTGACAATACCGTCCAGACGGTACAGTACATTGCAGGTGGCAATCAAGTCCACACTACGTTACTCTCATATGACAGGCTGGCAGAAGTTTTGCTGGCCATTGTTTTGTTCCGGAGCGGTTTCCCCCATGATTAAGCGTTACATAGTCCCCGTGATTGTTCTGATCCTGGTCGTATTGCTCGGTGTTGGATTGGTTGGATTCAATCTGTTCCGGGACAAGGCTATCAAAGATTTCTTCGCAACCATGCAGCAGCCGGCCGCTCCCGTATCAACCTATACGGTCGAGCCAGGCGTGTGGACGCCCAATATCGAAGCAATTGGTACAGTTAGCGCCATTCAGGGTGTTGAGCTTGCTGTTGAGGTTGCCGGTATCGTCAAGGACATTCCCTTTACCGCCAACCAGATGATTGAAAAAGGCGCGCCCTTGTTGCAGCTCGACGATGCCATCGAAAAGGCAGATATCGTGGCTGCCAAGGCGCAGGATGTTCTGGCCGATCAAACCCTGGCACGCGCTCGTACGCTTAACACACGTGGTGTCGGCGCAGTTTCAAGTGTTGATGAGGCAGAGTCAGCCTCTTTGGCTAAAAAGGCGGAAATCGCCAAGTTGCAGGCAGTGCTTGATCAGAAGCTCATCAAGGCACCATTCAAGGGTACGGTCGGTATTCCGCGCATTGAACTTGGACAATATGTTTCACCAGGTACAGTTGTCGTCTCTTTGCAGGACCTTAACACCATGCGTGTTGATTTTACTGTGCCAGAGCAATCACTTGCTTCAATACGCATTGATCAGCCAATCAAGCTCAATCTGACTGACAATGATGAAAGTTTCGAAGGCGTAATCACTGCTATCGAGCCGCGCATTGATCCATCGACCCGTCTTGTATCTGTTCGCGCAAGGGTTGATAATACAAAGGGCACGCTTCGCCCCGGCCAATTCGCGCAGGTTCGCGTGACGCTTCCCACGGAAGAGAATGTTGTGACCTTACCGCAAACTGCGCTCGTTTCCAGCCTCTATGGTGACTATGTGTTTGTCGTTCGTCCGGCTCCTGAGGAAAAGAAGCCTGCCGAAGGCGATGCTCAGGCAGATGCTGCAAAGCCTGAAGAAGCGAAACCGGCTGATACAGCAAAGCCAGCCGAAGGCGACAAGAAAGAAGAAAAGCTTGTTGTCGCGCAGGTTTTCGTCACGCCAGGTCGTCGCTCAGGGCTGGTTGTCGAAGTCACCAAAGGTCTTAAGAAGGGCGACGTCGTTGTCACTGCAGGTCAAAATCGCTTGAGCTCCGGCGCTGTGGTCAAGATCGACAATTCCGTTAATCCAGCCAATACAACCGACGCAGGACTGCCAAAGAAATGAATTTTTCCGAGATATTCATTCGCCGTCCAGTTCTCTCGACGGTTGTAGCATTGATGATCATTCTACTTGGCGCTCAGGGTCTCGTGAACTTGTCGGTTCGTGAATATCCGAAGGTCGAGGAAACGGTTATCACCATTTCAACAGCCTATCCGGGCGCAAGCGCGGATTTGATGCAGGGCTTTATTTCGTCGCCTATCGCAAAAGCGGTAACGACGACTGAAAACATCGACTATGTGACATCATCTTCGTCGCCATCGTCCAGTAAAGTTACTGTACAGATGAAGCTTGGCGCTGATCCCGATGCCGCCTTGACCGAAGTTATCTCCAAGGTCAATCAAGTTCGCGGCGACCTGCCAACGGAATCCGACGATCCGATCATCACAAAGGGAACGGGTCAGGACTTCGCTACAATGTATCTCGCCGTGCAGAATCCCAATATGACCAGTGAGCAGATCACCGAATATCTCGAACGCGTTATCCAACCGCGCATGTCGACGATTCAAGGTGTTGCTGACGCCCAGATTCTAGGCGGTCAAGTATTCTCGATGCGTGTCTGGATCGACCCGATCAAGCTCGCTGCTCGTGGTACAACGGCAACGGAAGTGCTAACGGCGATCAATCAGTCGAACTTCCTCTCGGCGCCGGGCAAAGTGAAGAACCTTTATGTTGCTTCGCCAATCACTTTGAAGACGACTTTGCAGACACCTGAGGCCTTTGGCGCAATGCCAATCAAGTCCGAAGGTGACAATATCGTCCGCTTGCGGGATGTTGCGCGTATTGAACTTGGTGCGGTAAGCAAAGATACGGTTGTTACCTTTAATGGTTCAAGCGGTACATTCCTCGGTGTTTTCCCGACACCGGCGGCTAATCCGATCGATATGACCGCTGCTGTTCGTAAGGAACTGCCGTCCATTCAGGAGTCGCTTCCTGAAGGCATGACAATCACCATGCTTTATGACGCGACTGAGCAGATCAGCTCATCCATTGATGAAGTGTTGAAGACTGTTATTGAAGCGGTGCTCATCGTTGTTGCCGTTATTCTGCTATTTCTTGGTTCATTCCGCTCGGTGATTATCCCGGTCGTGACGATCCCCATTTCACTTATCGGTGTGTGCTTCTTCCTGTTCCTGCTTGGCTATTCGATCAATCTTCTATCGCTGCTGGCGATGGTTCTTGCGATCGGGCTTGTGGTGGATGATGCGATTGTCGTGTTGGAGAATATTCATCGCCATATCGAAGAAGGATTGAAGCCAATTGATGCCGCATTGCGTGGCATGAAGGAAATTACCGGTCCGATTATCGCCATGACTGTAACGCTTGCCGCCGTGTTCGCACCGCTTGGCTTTACCGGTGGCTTGACTGGCTCATTGTTCCGCGAGTTCGCCTTCACCCTTGCAGGGTCAGTTATCATCTCCGGTGTTGCAGCTTTGACTGTATCGCCCATGATGTGCGCCTTGCTGCTTCGCGGCGGTAATCATAGCCGGTTCCAACGCATGGTGGACGGTGCCTTCGGCTGGCTTGAAGGCGCATATGAGCGACGTGTTGCGGGATCGCTGGGCTTTCGCCCGGTAACGCTATTCATTGTTATTGCACTCGTTGCTTTGACCGGCTTTCTTCTCACCAAAACATCGTCTGAGTTGGCTCCGGAAGAGGATTCCGGCGCATTGTTCTCACTGGTGAATGCGCCGCAATATGCAACATCGGCCTATACCAAGCTCTATGCTGACCAGATCGACAATCTGACGAAGGATTTGCCGGAACTGAAAGCCCGCTTCAATATTCTTGGGTTGGGGACAACAAATTCCGCATTTGCGATCTGGGTGTTCAAGGATTGGTCACAGCGTGACAAATCACAAAAGCAATTGCAGCAGGAATTGCAGGGCCGCATTGCACCGATTGCTGGCGCGGAAGCGTTCATCTTCTCACCCCCAACCCTGCCGGGTACAGGTGGCGGCTTGCCTATTTCAGTGATCATCCAGTCTACTGGACCCGCTGACAAGGTTTTTGAGGTTGCCGAAGAGATCAAGAACAAGGCGCAGGCCTCTGGTCAGTTCATCATTGTGCAGAACTCGCTGTCGTTTAACGCACCTCAGGTTACGATTACGATTGATCGTGACAGGGCATCAGCCTTGGGCGTTCCGGTTAGTGAAATTGGTCAGACGCTAGGGCTGCTCGTAGGTGAGCCAAAGGTGTCGAAGTTTGATCGTGACTCAAACAGCTATGACATTTATCCACAGGTCCCGCAGGATTTCCGCTCCAATCCGGATAAGCTTGGCCAGTACTTTGTCAGGAGTGCGTCCGGAGAAATGGTACCACTGTCCGCAGTTGTTAAAATCAGCGAAAATGCTTCGCCTGCGGCCATTGAGCAGTTCAACCAGCTGAATTCGGCGACAATCTCGGCGCTTCCATTGCCTGGCGTGACAACGGGTCAAGGTCTGCAAACTGTGATTGATACTGCACGGCCATTGATGCCGAATGGATTCTTCCTTGATTATTCCGGTCAATCCCGTCTGGAAATTGAACAGGGAAGTACAATCCTGATCGCATTCGCCTTGGCCGTGGTGGTTATCTATCTGGTTCTTGCGGCGCAGTTTGAAAGCTTCCGTGATCCATTCATCATCATGATGTCGGTTCCGCTTTCCATCTTTGGCGCAATTGTTCCACTAAACCTCGGTTTGGGTACGCTGAACATCTATACTCAGGTGGGATTGATTACCCTTGTCGGATTGATCACGAAGCACGGTATTTTGATGGTTGAATTCGCCAATCAGCAGCGTGAGCTTCACGGCATATCGCGCCATGATGCGATTATTCTGGCAGCAAAAACCCGTCTTCGTCCGATCTTGATGACGACGGCAGCTATGGCGCTCGGCGTTATCCCATTGATCACAGCGACCGGGGCAGGTGCTGCGGCTCGATACTCAATCGGTCTGGTGATTTTCTCCGGTATTATTGTCGGAACGATCTTCACGCTCTTCGTGGTGCCGATGTTCTACACCTTCATTTCCAGAAAGGATTTGAAGTCCGAGGCTGGTCATGGTGAGCCTGTGGCAAATACCGCTCCCCAGGCTGGTCACAGCTAGGAAAGAAGACCGTTACAAACAAAGCCTCCGCACCAAGTTGGTGCGGAGGCTTTTTATTTTTTAAATCGATAATCAGGCGCGTTTAACGGCGCGAATGATGACGAGTAGAATAATTGCGCCAATTGCGGCAGCTATAATCTGTCCGATTATCCCTGCACCCAATGAGATGTTGAGCCTTGGAAACAGAAAGCCGGCAATAAAAGCGCCTATCACGCCGACGATAAGGTCGCCGACGAGGCCAAAGCCACCGCCGCGAACCAGCATGCTGGCAAGCCAGCCAGCAATCAGTCCAACCAGTAGAAATACGAGAAGACCTTCTCCGCCCATATCAAGTTCTCCATAAACCGGTTTCACCACGATGGTTCGCAGGCCAGGATTCCTCAATCCATAATCGGCAAGAGAATCATCTAGAGCAGATTCGGCTTATTTCTGGTCATATCCAGCGGCCTCGAAGTAGTGCTGGCA
>UCNP01000056.1 GCA_900473335.1 Hyphomicrobiales bacterium
CCTGAAAGCTCACAGCTAGAAGCTGACCAAAAGGTCGGCACATTGCGCATTTGGATTGGTGATGCACTGGTACAGGAGACGCCGGTCTATACGGCGGAAGCTGTGGAGAGTGGCGACCTTTCAAAACGCGCGTTGAACGCAATATTTGAACTCACCACTGGCTGGATGCGTCGATTGAGTTTTTAGCATCGTTGCGCATGACGCTGTCGAACGTTAAACCAAAGATCGGAACTATACTGGTTTGAAAGACGGCAGTAAGCGTGCAGGGATTATTCATAACATTTGAAGGCGGCGAGGGCGCTGGCAAATCTACCCAGATTGCGCGGTTGAGTGAGTATTTGCGCGCGCATGGCGAAGATGTGTTGGTTACACGCGAACCTGGTGGCACACCCGGCGCCGAGGCAGCGCGCCATGTTATTTTGAGCGGTGCGGCAGAATCATTAGGCCCTGCAATGGAAGCTATTCTGTTTGCGGCCGCAAGAAATGACCATGTGGAGCAAGTCATTCGACCCGCTTTGCAATCTGGCCGCACTGTTCTTTGCGATCGCTATATCGATTCGAGCCGTGTCTATCAGGGTGTTACAGGAAATCTTGACCCGCAGCTGATGCATGCCATAGAGCGAACTGCGATTAATGGTCTTATGCCCGACCTTACCATCATTCTCGACCTGCCTGCGGAAATCGGGCTTCAACGGGCCAATGTGCGCCGTGGCACTGACGTGGCAGACCGTTTTGAGAAAGAGACCGTGGACCTTCATGCAAAACGGCGCGAGGCATATCTTGGTATTGCCAAAGAAGAGCCGAAACGCTGCAAGGTTGTGGCTGCGGATCGGCCTATTGACGCAATATCGGCGGAAATTGCCGCCTATGTCGATGAGGTCAGAGCGTTGCGAAAAACTACTCCGGCAGCCGAGGTTGTAAAGTGAGCGATCCCGTTCTTGATGTACCGGCAACCCATGATGCGATTGACGGCGTTCCTGCACCTTCGGCAAATCCGGCATTGTTTGGCCATTCGGCGATACGTTCCTTTTTAGCACAGGCCTATCAGTCGAGCCAGATGCATCACGCCTTGCTTCTTGAGGGACCGCAAGGTGTTGGCAAAACGACGCTGGCATTTCATCTGGCAGGCCATATGCTGAAATACAGCCAAGCAGAAGATGCTCCCTTAACGCTTGCCACACCTGATTTCGAAACAGCACCCTACCGGCAAATTGCCAGCGGCACACACCTCTCTGTCCTTCATGTCAGCAGGCCATTCGATGCAAAGAGCGGAAAATTCAAGACGGGCATTCCAGTTGAAGAAATCCGGCGAGTGGGGCATTTTCTCAACCGCACATCCCATGACGGCGCATGGCGCATTGTTATCGTGGACCCTGCTGATGACATGAATCGTAATGCGGCCAATGCCTTACTGAAGACTCTTGAAGAACCACCGAAGCGGACGCTCTTTATTCTGATATCCCATTCATCTGGCCGGCTATTGCCCACAATTCGTTCGCGCTGCCAATCTATACGCTTTGAACCCTTGGCTAAGGCAGATCTCTCAGCGGCATTGCAGGCAATCAATCTCGACACCCGGACTTTACCCGATGCCGATCAACTCTTGACGCATGCGGATGGCAGTGTGCGCAAGGCCGCCCTTTTGCTTGCCTTTGGTGGCCTCGAAATTTCTGACGCTGTTGATGACATTTTGGCAAAGCCAGTTTTTGACGTGCCAAAGGCTCATGCATTGGCGACAGCACTATCCGGACGTGATGCAGAGATTCAATATGATCTGTTTCTCGACGATTTGCTGGCACGCATTGCTACCAAAGCGCGTCTTGCCGCCGAGCAGGGTAATACCCACGAAGCCAATAAATGGTCGCTGTTGTGGCAGGAAATGCAAAATGAGGCGAGGGATGCTGCTGCCTTCAATCTTGATCGCAAGCAGACCGTGTTGATTTTTCTTGAGCGTAGCCAGCGGGCATTCAATTAGAGCAGCACAGCGGACTCGCCCACTATGGCAATCAGGTGTGACTTGCGTTATGTCAACCTTTCCCAAGATGCGGAAAGAAAAGACAGAGTCAGGTACCCATGAGCCGCGAAAAATTCTACATCACAACTGCCATCGCTTATCCTAATGGAAGCCCACATATCGGTCACGCCTATGAGGTGATTGCAACCGACGCCATTGCGCGCTTCAACCGCCATGATGGCAAGGACGTCATGTTCCTGAGCGGAACGGATGAGCATGGCATCAAGATGCTGCAAACAGCGCGCAAGGAAGGCATTAGCCCGCGCGAACTTGCAGATAGAAACACCAAGCTTTTCCGTGACATGGGTCATCTTTTGAATGCATCATTTGATGATTATATCCGCACGACTGAAGAGCGGCATTACAAATCATCGCAAGCAATCTGGCAAAAAATGGCAGATGCAGGCGATATTTATAAAGGCGGTTATGCTGGCTGGTATTCCGTGCGCGACGAGGCTTATTATCAGGAGGAAGAAACCGAATTGCGTGCTGACAATGTACGCTACGGTCCTCAGGGTACTCCCGTTGAATGGTTGGAGGAGGAAAGCTATTTCTTCCGTCTTTCCGCCTATCAGGATCGCCTGTTGGCGCTTTATAGCGAGAATCCAAGCTTTATCGGCCCGGATGAACGTCGCAATGAAGTTGTCTCTTTCGTCAAATCCGGTTTGAAAGATCTTTCCATTTCACGCACGACTTTTGACTGGGGCGTACCTGTTCCAGGCGATGAAAAGCATGTGATGTATGTTTGGGTCGATGCGCTGACCAATTATCTCACCGCAGTCGGATATCCCGATGAAAAGGCAGAGCTTTGGCCCTATTGGCCAGCGGATGTGCATATTATCGGCAAGGACATTATTCGCTTCCATTCGGTCTATTGGCCGGCATTCCTCTGGTCCGCAGGCATTGAATTGCCAAAGCGTGTCTTCGGGCATGGCTTTGTCTTCAATCGCGGCGAGAAAATGTCCAAATCAGTTGGCAATGTCATTGATCCGACTGCGCTTGTTGAACATTACGGCCTTGATCAATTGCGCTACTTCCTGTTGCGTGAAATTCCATTCGGACAGGATGGTAATTACAGCCATGAAGCAATCGTCAATCGCACCAATGCCGACCTTGCCAATGATCTTGGCAATCTGGCGCAGCGCTCGCTATCAATGATCGCCAAAAATTGCGAAGCCAAGGTTCCGCAACCGGGCGCATTGATGGATGCTGACAAGGCAATTCTTGATCAGTCAATCGCGGCATTGGCCTCAGCACGTAAAGCTGTTGGCGTTCAGGCACTGCATCAGGCCTTGGCGGCGATCTTTGGTGTCGTGGCGGAAGCAAACCGCTATTTTGCTGGGCAGGAGCCTTGGGCGCTGAAGAAAACCGATCCGGCCCGCATGGAAACCGTGCTTTATGTAACGGCAGAAGTGATCCGACGCATTGGTATTCTTTGCCAGCCATTCATTCCGGGGTCGGCGGAAAAGCTGCTCGATATTCTAGCTGTTCCTGCTGACAAGCGGAACTTTACGGATTTGACGGAAAGCGAGCTTGTACCGGGCGGCGAATTGCCCGCACCACAGCCGATTTTCCCGCGCTATGTCGAAGCGGAATAGACGGATGCTTGTTGATAGTCACTGCCATCTGGATTTTGCAGATTTCGCCGAGGAACGCGATTCTGTCGTTCAACGGGCGCTTGATAATGACATCAAGCGCCTTGTAACGATTTGCACTCGTGTTCGCCGTTTCGATAGCATCATTGCGATCGCGGAGGCCTATGAGAGCGTTTACGCTTCTGTTGGCACTCATCCCAATAATGCCCACGAAGAGCTTGATATTACGGTCGACGCGCTTGTTGAACTGTCAAAACACCCCAAAGTTGTCGCCATTGGCGAGGCTGGACTGGATTACCATTATGATTATGCGCCGCCCGAAGCGCAGGAACAGGGTTTTCGCACCCATATAGCAGCGTCCAGAATAACGCAGTTGCCCTTGGTCATTCACGCGCGCAGCGCCGATGATGATATGATTTCGATCTTGCGTGAAGAAACAGGGAAGGGTGCTTTCCCTTTCATTTTGCATTGTTTTTCGTCCGGCGCAGAGCTTGCGCGGGTAGGTGTCGAACTTGGCGGCTACATCTCGTTCTCCGGTATTCTGACCTTCAGAAATTCGCCGGAAATTCGGGAGATTGCGAAAAATGTGCCGCATGACAGGCTTCTGGTCGAAACCGATGCGCCATATCTTGCACCCATGCCGCATCGCGGCAAACGCAATGAGCCAAGTTTTGTAACCCATACGGCTGCTGTTCTGGCGCAAACCATCGGCGTAAGCGAAGCGGAAATCGGCGCGATTACTTCGGACAATGTGTTCCGTCTCTTCACCAAAATGCCAAGGCCGGCCCATGCCTGACCGCATGCGATTCACCATTTTGGGTTGTGGCTCGTCGCCAGGCGTGCCGCGCCTCAATGGTGACTGGGGCAATTGCGACCCGAATGAGCCGAAGAACAAGCGCCGTCGCGCATCCATGCTTGTTGAACGGATTGGTGAACACGGTACGACAACAGTTATTATCGATACGGGGCCGGATTTCCGCTCGCAAATGATCGATTTTGGCCATGGCAAGCTGGATGCGGTTGTCTATACCCATGCTCATGCCGATCATATTCACGGGCTTGATGACCTGCGCACCTTTGTCATCGACAGGCGTGATCTTGTGGACATTTATGCGGACGCTACGACGCAGCGTCGCTTGATGGAAGGCTTTTCCTATTGTTTCAAAACACCGGAAGGCTCCAGCTATCCGCCAATCTTGCGACCCCATGAAATCGTTCATCACGAAGCATTTGAAATCAATGGACCGGGTGGTCCAATCAAGTTCCTGCCATTGCCACAGGTCCATGGCGACATTCTTTCCCTGGCGTTCAGAATTGGCGATGTAGCCTATTGCTCCGATGTGAATGCATTTCCAGACACCACTGCGGCCCAGCTTTTCAACCTCGACACTCTGGTTATCGATGCCTTGCAATATAGGCCGCATCCAAGTCATTTTTCACTCGATGAATCAATGGATTGGATCAATAAACTAAAGCCGCGTCGAGCCTATTTTACCCATATGCATATACCTCTGGATTATGGAACTGTACTGGCTGCAACGCCGAAGCATATTGAACCGGCCTATGATGGACTGACATTTGAGGTGGAGCTGTGAGCAAGAGCGTTGAGCGTGTTCGTCAAGCTGCCATAGCTGCTGGTCTCGATATTGAAGTTCGCCAAATGGCCGATTCTACTCACACCGCTGAAGAAGCAGCAATACAATGCGGTGTAACGGTCGCGCAGATTGTAAAATCATTGGTTTTTCAGGGCGCAAATAGCGGCGATCTCTATCTGTTTCTCATATCTGGACCGCGCAAACTCGACCTTGAAAAAGCATCAAAACTGACCGGAGAGCCTTTGCATCGTGCTGATCCAAAACATGTGCGCAAAGAAACTGGCTTTGCCATTGGCGGTGTTTCTCCATTGGGACATCTGATCGATATCAAGACCTATGCGGATGAAAGCCTGATGAGGTTTGATATTGTATGGGCGGCGGCAGGTGGAACAAATTCTGTGTTTCCATGTGAACCAAAAAAACTTGCAGCTGCCGCCAAAGCACAGATTGCCGATATAATTCTTTAGACATGAGCTAAATAGTGGACTCCTTGTGAATAACGGGGCAGCGCATGCAAAGTTCGTTCAATGAGCGCCACGACCGCAAACCAAGACTTTTAAATGATATGCCATATCCAATAGATGGGGTATTCGGCT
>UCNP01000027.1 GCA_900473335.1 Hyphomicrobiales bacterium
GTTCTTCACGGTCGACTAAAAACCCGCGAGAAACAAATCTCTCGCGGGTTTTTTGTTGTCAACTTTTTGAAGCGGCAGGAACATTCTCCCAACCGCTTCAAGGTAACTTATCCGTGGGCAAGCACCGCAAGCAGGAGCAAGGCCACAATATTGGTGATCTTGATGGCCGGATTGACGGCTGGACCGGCAGTATCCTTATAGGGATCGCCGACCGTATCGCCCGTTACCGACGCCTTGTGCGCATCGGAGCCCTTCAGATGGCGAACACCATCCTTGTCAACGAAGCCATCCTCAAAAGACTTTTTCGCATTATCCCAAGCGCCACCGCCCGATGTCATCGAGATGGCAACGAAAATACCATTGATGATAACACCAAGAAGCGATGCGCCCAGCGCCGCAAAGGCGGAAGCCTTCGAACCGGAAATAAGCAGCACGCCAAAATAGACGACGAGCGGCGCAAGCACCGGCAGAAGTGACGGGATCACCATTTCCTTGATGGCAGCACGCGTGAGGATATCCACGGCGCGGGCATAGTCCGGACGCTCTGTGCCTGCCATGATGCCTGGCTTTTCGCGGAATTGGCGACGAACCTCTTCGACAACAGAACCTGCTGCGCGCCCAACAGCAGTCATCGCAATACCACCGAAGAGGTAAGGGATAAGACCACCGAAGATCAGGCCGGCCACCACATAGGGATTGGACAGCTCGAACGATACTGCGCCGATTCCCTTGAAGTAAGAAAAGGCAGTTGAGCCAGCCTTGTCGGCCTCAGCAATGAAGAACTTCAAATCATTGGAGTAGGCAGCGAAGAGGACAAGCGCACCCAGACCTGCCGAGCCAATGGCATAGCCCTTGGTGACAGCCTTTGTGGTATTGCCGACCGCATCGAGCGCGTCAGTGGATTTGCGAACTTCCGGATCAAGCCCGGCCATTTCAGCGATACCGCCCGCATTGTCAGTCACAGGACCAAACGCATCCAGCGCAACGATCATCCCGGCAATACCGAGCATGGCAGTGACAGCAATGCCTGTCCCGAACAGGCCAGCCAGCTGATAGGTCCAGATAATACCGCCGACAATGACCAATGCGGGCAGAGCAGTCGATTCAAGCGATACGGCAAGACCCTGGATCACGTTCGTTCCATGACCTGTGACCGAAGCCTGAGCGATTGAATTGACGGGGCGCTTGTTGGTCCCGGTGTAATATTCTGTAATCACGACGATCAGCGCCGTGACGACAAGGCCAAGAATGCCGCAATAGAACAGATTGAGCCCTGTGATGCTCTGACCGTCTACCGTGCCAACCTCACCCCAACCGATAGTTGCCCATGTTGCCACTCCAAGGCCAACAATAGACAGAAGTCCTGTCACGATCAGGCCCTTATACAAGGCGCCCATGATGGAATTATTGGCACCAAGCTTGACGAAGAAAGTACCCGCAATTGAAGTGAGGATACAGGCTCCGCAGATCGCCAGAGGGTAGAGCATGACACTGCTCAAGACCGGCGTCGCTGCAAAGAAGATTGCGCCCAGAACCATCGTAGCGACAATGGTCACCGCATAGGTTTCAAACAGATCGGCGGCCATGCCAGCGCAGTCGCCGACATTATCACCAACATTGTCGGCAATGGTTGCAGGGTTGCGTGGATCATCTTCCGGAATACCGGCTTCCACCTTGCCGACGAGATCGCCGCCGACATCCGCACCCTTGGTGAAAATACCGCCGCCGAGACGGGCGAAGATAGAGATGAGCGAAGCCCCGAAGCCGAGCGATACCAGCGCATCGATGACCGTGCGGTCTGCCGGGGAATAGCCGAGAATATCTGTCAGCACCCAATAATAAACAGCGACGCCAAGCAAGGCGAGGCCCGCTACCAGCATGCCAGTGATGGCACCGGATTTGAACGCGATCTCAAGCCCTGCCGCCAGACTGCGCGAGGCTGCCTGTGCCGTGCGCACATTGGCACGAACAGAGACATGCATGCCAATAAATCCGGCCAGACCCGAGAGCACCGCTCCAATGAGGAAGCCTATGGCGGCGGTACCTGTCAGCAGGAACCAGACCGCTATGAATACGACCACGCCGACAAGGGCGATCGTGGTATATTGACGTGTGAGATATGCCTGTGCGCCTTCTCGTATTGCACCGGCGATTTCTTGCATGCGCGCATTGCCCTGGTCCGCAGCAAGCACCGATTTGGTAGCTAGAACCGCAAAGACGATGGACAGCAGACCGCAGGCAATGACCAAAAACAGTATTGTCATGCCACTCCCTCAGATTTGACCGGAAAAACCCCTCCCCGGGTCAGGTTCAGTGCGGCACACGCAGCTGCCAGGCCGGCAGAAACGCGACCGCATGTGTAAGGAGTAACGAAGCAAATGTGAAAACGTCAAGGTCTTTCGTGTTCAGATCAAACCGATAGACAAAAGTATGGATTGTTGGCGGGGGAAATGGCGCGGCAATCTATGTGGCATGCTGGTGAGGAAGGGGTGCCGATTGGACGCGATCTACAGTGAGCGGTTCAGGCTGTTGGCAACATTCGTGAATGGCATAGGCATTGCACTTTGGCCGTGGGCGGGTTGGCTCCAATGATCTCAACGCGGGTGGACTTCTCGTTGCATTTGTGGGGCTTTATATCATCCGCCCCACACGCACTAAATACGAGAAGTTTGTTAGCGTTTCGGGCCTTTGACGCCCTTGCTCTCGCCACGAAGCTCAAAAGCGAGGCGGTCCAGAACAGCATTGACCAGCTTCGGCTCATCTTCTGAATAAAACGCCTTGGCAATATCGACATATTCCGAAACTATAACTGCAGTTGGCACATCGGCCTTGCCGCGAAGCTCCCAAATTCCGGCACGCAATATGGCACGCAACGTCGAATCAAGCCGCGATAGCGGCCAGTCTTCGGTCAATGCCTGCCGGATCATGGGATCGAGTGTCGTCTGATCGGCCACAACGCCAGATACAATGCCTCTGAACCATTGAGGGTCAGCGTCCAGATATTGCTTGCCGTCCACTTCCTTGCCGAGCCGGTGCGCTTCATATTCAGCAACGACTTCCAGCACGCCGGTTCCAGCGACATCCATCTGATAAAGCGCTTGCACAGCGGCTAACCGCGCCACGCCGCGCTTGTTTGCAGTTTTCACTGCCGGGGTCTGTCCATCATTAGAGTTGACCATGGTTCAGGCTCCGAGCTTGTCCTTGAGGGCGATCATTGTCAGCGCTGCGCGAGCGGCAAAGCCACCCTTGTCCTTGTCTTCGCGGCGCGCGCGAACCCAAGCCTGTTCTTCATTTTCAACAGTCAGGATGCCATTACCGATTGCAATGCTCTCAGCCACAGCCAGATCCATCAAAGCGCGGCATGACTCATTGGCGACAATATCAAAATGATAGGTTTCACCGCGGATAACTGTGCCAAGGGCGACATAGCCATCATACTTTTTGCCGCCTTCTTCAGCGCCATCAAGCGCAAACGAAATGACCGCGGGTACTTCCAGCGCACCGGGAACTGTCACCACGTCATAAGTCGCATTGGCTTCATCCAGCGCAAGCTTGGCGCCATTCAGCAATGCATCGGACAATTCTTCATAGAAACGTGCTTCCACAATCAACAGATGTGGCGCACGCGCTTTGTTTTTGGACATGCTTGCTCCAGGAATTTTGTTCGGCTAAGGCCGTTTGTCTCGTCCCAGATCACTACACGCCCTTACAAGCGCAAAGTGGCGATCTGGTTATTGTTTGTCGCGTCGGATTATCCGAAACCGGATTCCACTTTTCGTCCGATGCTTTAGGCCGATTTCGGATATTCCGCAAGTCGCGCAGCGTATCGAGCCATCTGATCAATCTCAATATTGATCTTGTCTCCGACCTTGCGTTCGCCCCAAGTGGTTACTTCAAGCGAGTGACGAATGAGCAAGACATCAAACTCATTGCCATTTACGGCATTGACCGTCAGCGAAGTGCCGTCAAGCGCCACGGAACCTTTTGGCGCAATGAAGCGCGCAAGATTTTCCGGCACCCGCAAGGTAAAGCGAACAGCGTCACCCTCCTCCTCGCGCTTGATCAGGTCCGCCATCGCGTCAACGTGACCGGAAACGAGGTGACCGCCCATTTCATCGCCAAGTTTCAGCGAGCGCTCAAGATTGATATGCGTGCCAGCCTTCCAATCGGCAATGCTGGTCAGGCGCAGCGCTTCTTCCCACGCTTCAACCTCAAACCAGCGAGCGTTGGAGCCTTTCTCCGGCAGTGAAGTTACCGTCAGACACACACCCGAACAGGAGATGGAAGCGCCGATTTCGATCGTCTCGGGATCATAATTGGTTTCAATACGCAGCAATACACCTTCATTCAGCGGCTTGACCTGTCCGATCCTGCCAATATCCGTAACAATCCCCGTGAACATTCGCGGCTCCTTAAAGCGGTCTTATATACTCGCTGTAACGATCTTCGCCGTAGCGGTGCTCGTATAACAGCTTGAATTCATGAGCCATATGGGCGCGCAGATCAGGGGCTGCAACCCCACCCTCACCGATCTCCACAGGCCCCTCAAACAGGACGATGCGATCAACCAGTTTTTCCTCAAGAAAGGAAGCGGCAACAACTGCCCCACCCTCAACGATCAATGTTGCAATGCCTTGCGCGGCAAGATCATCCATTAATTCTGGAAGTGCCGTCGCACCACAATCGGTTTCAGTGGCCAATATTCTGCATCCTGCCGCAATGAGGGCCTGACGCTTGACGGGGTCGGCATCCGCACTGGCGGCAATCCACACAGGAACAGCGGCGGCTGTTTTAACCAGTTCGCTATCCATAGGAATACGCAGCAGACTGTCGAGGACAATCCGGATTGGCGAGCGATGCTCCAGACCTGGCAAGCGGCAGGTTAATTGCGGATCGTCAGCCAATACTGTTCCGATACCAACCAGAATTGCGTCGCTTTCCGCACGCATGACATGCGCCTGCGCTCTCGACACGGGACCGCTTATGGCAATCTGGCCCTCGCCTTGCCTGCCAATGAAGCCATCGGTAGAAAGTCCAAGTTTCAGAGTGACTTCCGGACGCTTCCTGGAAGATCGAATCAAGTATCCGGCCAGTTCATCGGCTGCTTCTTCGGCAAGCACACCTGTAATCACTTCGATGCCGGCATCCCGTAAAATGGCATAGCCTTTGCCCGCCACCCGCTCATCGGGATCATTCGCCGCCGATACAACGCGGGTGATACCGGCAGTGACCAGCGCATTGGCGCAAGGCGGCGTTTTACCGTGATGAGCGCAAGGTTCAAGCGTAACGTAAGCTGTGGCGCCGCGCGCATGTTCGCCTGCTTCAAGCAAGGCCTGAGTTTCCGCATGGGGACGTCCGCCAATCGCCGTGACACCGCGCCCGACAATGACATCGTCCTTGACGATAAGTGTGGCGACAGAAGGATTGGTGCCGGTCAGCCCATGATGGCGGCGCGAAAAACGAATGGCGGCAGCCATGTATCGGCGATCAAGTGCAGTGGCGGTCATAGGGATTAATCGTCCTCAATCGGCCCGGATGCGATGTCGCTTGCGGTGATTTCGTCGATGACATCATGAAAGTCTTTGGCTTCACTGAAATTGCGATAAACCGAGGCGAAGCGAATATAGGCGATATCATCAATGCCCTTCAGGGCGTCCATGACGAGCCGTCCAATTTCATCGGAACTGACTTCAGGTTCGCCAGAACTTTCCAGCTGGCGCACAATGCCGGAAACAGCCCGCTCAACCCGTTCCTGATCCACTTCACGCTTGCGCAAGGCGACCTCAACAGAGCGCATCAGCTTGTCGCGGTCGAAAGGCACGCGGCGACCACTTTTCTTGATGACGGAAAGGTCGCGCAGTTGCACGCGTTCAAATGTCGTAAAGCGTCCACCGCATACAGTGCAAATGCGTCGCCTGCGAATGACAGCCCCGTCCTCGGCGGGACGTGAATCTTTCACCTGGGTGTCTTCAGATTGGCAATATGGACAACGCATCGAGGAACTTTCCGAAGATGATTCTGAGATCACCGCGAAGATAGTGTTTTTCGAAGCGAGATTAAAGCGCCCCGGCAAAACGCACTGTTAATCAATGCGTTTTGCCGGGGCGAGATTGGTCTTACTGGCCCAGATAAGAATACATGGGGAAGCGGTCAGTCAGGCTGATGACCTTCTGCTGCACTGCTTTTTCTACGGCGGCATTGCCCTCGTCAGAATTGGCGACCTTCAACCCGTCAAGAACTTCGGTGATGAGATTGCCGATTTCTGTAAACTCTGCCGCGCCAAATCCGCGCGTTGTACCGGCTGGCGTTCCAAGACGCACACCGGAGGTGACGAATGGCTTTTCCGGGTCGAAAGGAATGCCGTTCTTGTTGCAGGTAATGTTTGCGCGGCCAAGAGCCTGCTCTGCCCGCTTGCCGGTTGCATTCTTCGGACGCAGATCAACCAGCATCAGATGGTTATCTGTACCACCGGAAACGATGTCGAGGCCATTTTTCTTCAATGTCGCGGCCAGTGTTTTGGCATTGTCGGCAACGTTTTGTGCATAGACCTTGAATTCCGGCTTCAGCGCCTCGCCGAAGGCAACCGCCTTTGCCGCGATGACATGCATCAATGGGCCACCCTGCAAGCCGGGGAATACGGCTGAATTCATCTTCTTTGCGATATCCTCGTCATTGGTGAGGATCATACCGCCGCGAGGTCCGCGCAAAGATTTATGCGTGGTGGTGGTGACCACATGGGCATGAGGTACCGGCGATGGGTGAACACCGGCAGCGACCAGACCGGCAATATGGGCCATATCAACCATCAGATAAGCGCCGATGCTATCGGCGATCTTGCGGAAACGTTCCCAATCCCAGACGCGGGAATAGGCAGTACCACCAGCGAGGATCAATTTGGGCTTGGTTTCCTGCGCCTGCTTTTCAATGGCATCCATATCCAGCAGATGGTCGTCCTCGCGGACGCCATAGGAAACAACCTTGAACCATTTGCCGGACATGTTGACAGGCGAGCCATGGGTCAGGTGACCACCGGAATTAAGGTCCAGACCCATAAATGTATCGCCAGGCTGTAATAGAGCCAGAAACACTGCCTGATTCATCTGGCTACCGGAGTTGGGCTGCACATTGGCAAAGTTGCAGCCGAAAAGCTTTTTGGCGCGCTCAATAGCCAATTCTTCAGCAATATCAACGAACTGGCAGCCGCCATAATAGCGCTTGCCCGGATAGCCTTCGGCATATTTGTTGGTCATGATCGAACCCTGCGCTTCAAGGACAGCGCGCGAGACGATATTTTCCGATGCAATCAACTCGATTTCATGACGTTGACGGCCCAGTTCTTTACGGATCGAGCTAAAAATTTCCGGATCTATATCTTCGAGCGACGCGTTGAAAAATGTATCTGCATTCGACATGGTGCCTGAACCCTCATTTGCCATTTGATATTGGTGGGTAGTTGCCGCGCATTATCATACTTAAATGGCTGAGGCCAATGGCCGATGGGCGAAAACCAATGGTTTGAAACCGCCATAACAAAAAAGACCGCGAGAGGCGGTCTTTTTTAGCTTTCGTTGAAACTGCGATCAGGTGTTGGTGCCGATCGATAGCGCTGCCTGGCCATCCATTTCGTAAATATCGTCACGCAGATGAACAACGCCGTCGCCTGTAGACCATGCCGACACATAGACGAAATGCACGGGAACGGGATTGGTCACAGCAATGGGCGTGTTGACGCGTGAGGCAATTGTCGCCTCCATTGTCTGGCGGTCCCAGCCGGGCGTATCACGCAGCAGCCAGACATTGAGATCGCGCACGTTCTGAATACGGACACAACCGGAGGAATCAAACCGCATCAACTTGTTGAACAGGCCCTGCGATGGCGTGTCATGCATATAAACAGCATAGGGATTTGCGAAGTTGATCTTGGTCGAGGACATGGCGTTAATCTTGCCAGGATCCTGACGGAACATCAGCTTGACCGCATCGTCGGTTGACCAATCGACGCTCTCCGGCGAAACTTCCTCACGGGTACGTTCGTCAAACAGGCGAATTTTGTTCTTTTCCAGATAGGTTGGATCCTTACGCATTAGCGGAATGATATCCTTCTGGATAATCGATTTCGGCGCTGTCCAATATGGATTGAGAATGACCTCGTGGATCTTGGAGTCGAGGATGGGTGTCTGGCGGTCAATCTTGCCAACGATAGCCGTGTGACGCTGGGCAACACGGCCCGCTTCAACTGCCTCAATCTGCGCTGCCGGAATATTGACCATGACATAGCGAGCGCCTTGATCGGCGGAAGCAAGCTTGCGCACGCGCTCCAGATTTGTCTGCAACTGGCCGAGGCGAACATCCGCAGTGACATTCATGGCGGCAAGCGAATATTGACCCATGACGCCATCCGCAGGCAGACCATGGCGTGACTGGAACCGCTTGACGGCTGCATCAACATAGGTGTCGAAAGAATTGGAAACACCGGCGCTCTGCGAAAGATCACCTGCTATGATCAGGCGCTTGCGCATGACCGAAACGGCGGGATCGACCACGCCGAGCTGCATTTTCACATTGCCGGGGACAGTCGGCCAACCACCATTGCCGACAATCTGGCTATAGGTGTTAATTGCATTTTCAATAAAGGAAACGGTTTCGGGGCTTGCAATAGGCTGGAAGCTTGCGACCTTGCCACGGCTTGTCGAGCGCGCATCGAACTGATCATCCCAATTGCCGCGCTTTGGAGCGGAGAGAATGTCGCCAATATCGGATTGTTGAGCAAAGGCGGATGAGGCAAATGCCGCCATGCCTGCTGTTGCGACACCGGTCAAAAATGCGCGGCGATCCAGCGCTGACGATCCAAATTTTTTCATATTCCTGTCCAACCTGTTGGAAGCTCTTCATTCAAGCTGCTCACAGCAATGCGCAAGAGCAGATATGGTTTCCAAAAATATCAGGAACATCGTTAATAAACATCAACATTCCGCAAAAGATAGCGCGATTGTGATGATTAGGCGAAATATGCCTCGTTAAAGGCGATAAAGATGCTGCACTGACATGAAGTATAGGATCGTGCAGTTGCATTCCATTATGGCAGATTAATGACTTGGAACCTCATCCAATGACGGCACGAGGCGGTGAAGAAACCCAAGCGCGGGAACACGCACCCTTCCCGCTTGAACTATCAACCAACAGACAAAGCCCGCCTTTGCTATGCGCAAAGCCGGGCTTTTGTTGTGATGACTACCGCAAATTACATGCGGTAGGCGATGCTGTCGTTCCAGAAGCGATCAAGACGCTGAAGTGCTTTGTTCATTGACTGGAATTCTTCGGCTTTAATGCCGCCGACATGCTCGATCGATGCAACGTGGCGCTCATAGAGCCCGGCAACCAGTTCGGCCACTTCTGTGCCCTTCTCCGTCAGGCTGACGCGAACCGAACGGCGGTCCGTGCGTGAGCGTTCGTGGGAGATGAAGCCGAGTTCGACCAGTTTCTTGAGATTGTAAGAAACATTCGAGCCGAGGTAGTAACCGCGGCTGCGAAGTTCGCCAGCCGTCAATTCCGCATTGCCAATGTTGAAAAGCAGCAATGCCTGGATGGCATTGATGTCGCTGCGGCCATTGCGATCAAATTCATCTTTGACCACATCAAGCAACCGGCGATGTAAACGCTCGACCAACTGAAGTGCTTCAAGATATAATGTGCGCAATGCTGTATCATTGACTGTAGAATGCGTAGTCGCACCAGACTTTCTCTGTATGTTGTTCATAATACCTGCCTCACTGTTGTTTCGGTGTATTTTTCTCACCGTTGAGCAGACACTATCGAATACGCATAAAATTCGACTTAAAACATAGACTTAACAGTATCTTACCGCCACTGAATCAATTTCTAACTTAACGAAGACTTACCGAGCGTTGATTCAGGGCGTTTAGCGGGCGGGCATTGCCTGTTGACGTTTCTGCAAAAACAGCACGATCCGGAAGGCAATATAGAGCAGCGCAACGCAGCCATGAATGATGGCGATCTGGGGCCTGTAAAAGAAGAATTCGGAGAACACTGTGAACATGAGGGTTTCGCCAAGCGCAGCGACAAACCAGATGACCGGACCCCAGGAGACCATCATCCAAAGACCGGTGGAAGCGACGGGATAAAGCATTGCCAGCGAAACTGACGCAACTTTCCATTGCCATGGCATGAGATCGAAGCGCCAGAGCAGCCCTTCATAATAGCCGCTGATCTGCGCCCAGTAGCCAACCCCGGCGACAAGTGAGTAGATGGCTACAAGCCGCAGCAGCCAGACGAAGCCGGTTTGTGCCATGGTCGGGTCGAAAGGCAAATGGGTGGGCTTGTCATTCATGTCAGTTGCAATTCCCGCTCGCCCAATGATGCAAAATAGGCATCGACCATTTCAGGCGTTATATCTTCGATTTTTGCGGGACTCCACACGGGCGAATTATCCTTGTCCACAAGAAGTGCCCTTACACCTTCATAAAAGTCGTGATTTTCAAGCATACGGCAAAGAATGCGGTATTCCATCTGCATGCACTGGTCCATATCAAGGTCGCGGCCCTCCTCTATCTGCCGAAAGCTGACATGGAGGCTTGTGGGCGAGCGCGTCCTGATCAGATCAAGAAGTTTCTGCGCTTCTTCACTGCCATTGACGCCTGCCGCTGCCAGACGGATGAGGCAACCGCTCAGGCTTGGCGAGTCAAAGAGAACGCTGATCATGTCGCGCATAGCTTCGGGTGTTTCAAAGTCCGGATTAATGGTCTTGCCCTTTAATGCCTTCTCCGGATCGCCCGATCTGATGAGGCTGCGTTTGAGCCTCTCTTTGTCTTCAGACTTGATCGCATGGGTGGCGATACCACTTTGCAGACAGTCGCCCTGCTTGATCCTGTTACCGGTCAAAGCCAGATAAGTGCCGAAATGTTCGGGAAGATGCGGCAGGAAAGCACTGCCGCCGACATCCGGGAAAAAGCCGATGCCAACTTCGGGCATGGCGAAAGTGACGTTTTCCGTGACGACCCTATGCGAGCCATGCACCGAAATGCCAACACCGCCACCCATGACAATGCCGTCGATCAGCGAGACATAAGGCTTGGGATAGTGTCTTATATAAGCATTGAGACGATATTCATCGGCAAAAAATTCATAGAGCGGGGTACCAGAACGGCCAGCATGATAAACGGCGAGAATGTCGCCGCCAGCGCAAAAAGCCCGCCCCTCACCTTCAACGATAATGCAATGGACCGCCTCGTCGGTTGACCAGGCAATCAGCGCACGATGCAATGCACTGACCATATTTCGCGTCAGCGCGTTCAGCGCCTTGGGCCGAGTAAGGCGAACCAGACCAGCTTTGCCGCGCCGCTCAAATGCGATTTCACCCATCCCGCCAAAATCGATTTCCATGCATTTCTCCGTTATTTACGAGCGAAGGTAGGAAACTCTGGCGGGGCGCGTCAATGGATGACGTGGTCCGCGACAAGGTGGAACTGGCGGCTTGGGCAATTGGTCCAAGACAAAGCCACAGTTTTGGGGTTATGCATTTATGGCGATCCTGTTAAAACTGTTCCAAACAGCAGGCAGAAAACATGAACAAGCATCCCGCATTTCAAAGGCACGCGCCAAGGACCGTTGACGAGATCACACAAAGCCGCCGCTTGCGCCGCATGCGCAAAGCCGACTGGTCGCGCCGTCTGGTTCAAGAGAACCAGCTGACCGTTAATGATCTGATCTGGCCAATCTTCCTTTGCGAAGGCGAAAACCGGCGTGAAGACATTGCCGCAATGCCGGGCGTGCAACGCTTCTCGGTAGATATGGCTGTGCGTGAGGCAGAGCGGGCAGCAAAGCTCGGCATTCCTGCCATAGCGACCTTTGCCAATATTGCCGCAGAACTGCGTGATGATACCGGCTCAGGCATTCTTGACCCTGACAACCTCATCAATCGGGCGACACGCGCGATCAAAAATGCCGTTCCTGAAATAGGCATGATTACAGATGTCGCACTTGATCCATTCACCAGTCACGGCCATGACGGCATTTTGCGGGACGGTATAATCGTCAATGACGAGACCGTCGCCCAAATCACCCAAGGCGCAGTGCTGCAAGCAGCGGCTGGCGCAGATATTATTGCGCCTTCCGACATGATGGATGGCCGTATTGGCGCCATCCGCGATGCTTTGGATCAAAATGGCTTTCAGGACGTAGCCATCATGGCCTATGCAACCAAATTCGCCTCGGCCTTTTATGGTCCCTACCGCGAAGCGATCGGCACCTCCGGAAGGCTGAAGGGCGACAAGAAAACCTATTATATTGATCCTGCCAATACGGATGAAGCGGTGCGCGAAGCCGAGCAGGATCTTGCCGAAGGCGCAGATTCGCTGATGGTGAAGCCGGGTCTGCCCTATCTCGACATCATCCGCCGATTGAAGGACACCTTCTCCGTTCCGACTTTTGCCTATCAGGTTTCGGGCGAATATACGATGATCAAAGCCGCTGGTGCTAATGGCTGGATTGATGAAGAGCGCGTGATGATGGAAACGCTGCTTGCCTTCAAACGTGCTGGCTGCGACGGTATTCTTACTTATTTCGCACCCATTGTTGCAGAACGATTGAAGGCTGGTGCTTGAATTTATCTGCCTGAATTCCCAATTTCAGGGTAATGGCCATTTGGCCATCACTTGAAAACAGGAAACGAAATGAACGCGAAAACTCTTGATGGCGAAATAATTACGGATCGTCTCGAAGATTGGCGCTTGTATCAGGGTGTACGCACCAGCCGCATATTTGCCTTCCTGATCGACTATGCGATCGTGTTTCTGCTTTGTATTCCAGTGGGTATTCTGGTGTTCATCTTAGGCGTTGCCACGCTTGGGCTAGGCTGGATGCTTTATGCCTATATGTTCCCTGTTGTTGCGCTATTCTACGTCTACAACACTCTTGGCGGGCCTCGTCAGGCAACGAAGGGCATGCAAATGATGGGTCTTAAGCTTGAGCGCCTGGATGGCGGGAAAGTGGACGGACTGCTCGCAATCGTTCATACTGTGCTCTTCTGGGGTCTCAATGTCGTATTGACCCCATTTATTCTGCTCGCAACCTTCTTCCTTGACCGCAAACGTACATTGCATGACCTTCTGCTCGGAACGGTTGTCGTCAGGGCATATAATTAAACATTGAAGTCTCCCGACCGGGAGCCTTTTTCTTCGGCATTGAAATGATGAACAGACATAAATCCGTTGCTGTAGCAGCTACCCTGCTCGTTTTGTCAGGTGGCGTAAGTTATGCGGCTTCACCTGCAGGTAAATTTTGCGGCGAAGTCATCTCCTATGGCGACTATCAGGATATACAGACCAATCTGAACGTTGACCGCGACGGGCGAATTAACGGAACTTATAAAATTGACGGTCATGCCCGTCGCACTGACGGCAATGTCATCGAAAAGGACCGCATCAGCCCGACAGAGCGCACGCTGATCTGGACGGACAAGGACGGCACCGGCCTTGTTTCGTTACATTTCAGCAGTGATTATCAGGATTTCAAGGCAGCTTGGGGCGGCTCAGCCAATGGCCGGTTTGATCCGCCGATCCATTCATGGACCGGCACGCGATGCCCGCCAACACCAACGCCCTGATACGACACACGCGACATTCACTCTGCGATGCAATATAATTGAATTGACGTTCTAGGCGGTCATACGATTCTATAGCAGTTACAGAGCGTTCCCAGGAACTTGAATGACCCATCAACCGCAGCAATCACCGCAGTTCTTTTTGACAGCGCCTTCGCCCTGCCCCTATCTTGAGGGACAGCTGGAGCGCAAGGTCTTTACGCACCTTGTTGGCGGACGCGCCAGCGAGCTGAATGATCTGCTGACTCAAGGTGGCTTTCGGCGCTCGCAGAACATCGCCTATCGCCCTGCCTGCGAGAATTGCCGCGCCTGCGTTTCCGTGCGAATTCTTGCCGGTGAATTCACGCAGGATAAATCCATGCGACGCGTATGGAATCGCAATCGTGATCTGATCGGCAATATCCACCACGCCGAACCATCGACCGAACAATATTCACTGTTCAGACATTATCTTAATGCGCGCCATAATAAGGGCGGCATGTCGGAAATGACTGTCCTCGACTATGCCATGATGGTGGAAGACACCCATGTACCCACACAGATCATCGAATATCGTCGGCGCGGTCCCGACAGCTTTATTACGCAAAAAGGCGAAGGTGAACTGATTGCCGTGGCATTGACTGATGTCATGGGTGACGGGCTTTCCATGGTCTATTCATTCTTCAATCCCGACCATGCGAGCCGTTCGCTCGGCACCTTCATGATTCTCGACCACATACAGCGCGCTGCCGCCGCAGGCTTGCCGCATGTTTACCTTGGATATTGGGTCGAGGGCTCGCGCAAGATGCAGTATAAAATCCGCTATCAGCCACAGGAACATCTGGGTATGAAGGGCTGGGAACGCCGCACGCCTTGACGGGACGCTGGACGGCAACCTGATCTGCCGCTAGACAACGCGGCATCATACAAATGAATCCCCCGGAAAATCCGCCGCATGTCACAGCTTCACCTCGACCATCGCAAAGGCTTGCTCATTACCGGCATCGGAGGTCTGGTGCTTTCGGCAGACATTCCTTTGTTACGCCTTGGCCAAGGAGAAACATGGTCGACACTGCTGCTGCGCAGTTCAACAACCTTCATTTGCGCGCTTGTCATCTGGGCCGGTTGGAACCTTGTTACAGGCAGGCGCCGCAAGGTCCTTCCTGGCAAGGTCGGTTATCTGGTTGCAGCACTGTACGGTTTGGCTTCCATCGCCTTCATGGCTGCGGTCTACAATACCAAAACAGCCAATCTTGTCTTTATCCTCGCCTTCAACACAGTATTTGCAGCCTTGCTATCATGGGTTTTTCTGAAAGAGCGCCCAAAGGCGGTCACTTTCATTGCAATGTTTTTGATGTTGATCGGCGTTGGCATCATTGTGCACGAAGGCCTGTCCGCTGGCCATGTCTTTGGCGATTTGATGGGATTGTTGTCGACCTTCATTCTCGCATCAGCCATCACCGTCACCCGCGCATCCGGAAAGGATATGAGCTTTGCTGCGATGATGGGCACCGCAGTGCCGATAGTGGTCGCTGCGTTCATGGTGTCGCAAAACGGTTTCAACGTCGCTGTTCCCGGCTGGATCATCTTTAATGGTGCAGTGGTGACAACAATCGCCTTCATCTGCCTTGCAACAGGTCCACGCTTTCTTTCAGGGCCGGAGGTGGCCATGTTTTATCTGCTGGAGACAGTGTTGACGCCCATCTGGGTCTGGCTGGTATTTTCCGAGCGCCCTTCGAATGCCACCCTTTTGGGCGGCATCATCATCATTTCAGCGCTGATCGGGCATTCGGTTTGGCAAATGGTTCACTCACGCAGACGAGCCCGGGCGATGACAATCCGCCATCCGATCTAAAAGCAGATTCTGCTTTTAGATCAAGTTTCCTCCGGCAGACTTACGAGAACTTGCCCGACCGCGGGAAACCTTTTGGAACCATGCGGCCAGCAGTGGCGCGTGGACCAACCCATTCCAAAAGCTCCAATTTCCCTCGGGTAAAGCTGCGGCCGGAAGCATCCTGCCATGTCAGGCCCCGATCCATCGTGAAGATACGAATATCCGAAACACCGCCATCCTTGTAGCGTTGGAGGCGTACACCTTTGCCGCGTCCAAGTTCCGGCACATCGGCGAGCGGGAAAACCAGCAGCTTGCGATTCTCGCCAACAATGGCAACGCTGTCGCCGGCTACCGGCACGCAGTGACGCGCTTCATCCGGCGCCTTGACGTTCATCACCTGCTTGCCTTTGCGCGTATTGGCAATGATATCGGCTTCAGAAACAATGAAGCCATTGCCGACATGTGATGACAGCAACAGCTTGCGTTCAGGGTTGTGGACGAAGGCCGTGACTATGTCCTGATCATTCTCCATATCGACGATAATGCGGATAGGCTCGCCATGGCCGCGACCACCCGGAAGGCTATTCGCACCGATCGTATAGAACTTGCCGCCGGTCGTCAGAACGAGGATGCGGTCCGTCGTTTCAGCATGGAAGGCCAGTTTCAGCTTGTCGCCCTCCTTGAAGGTCAAGGCGGAAAAGTCTGGCAGATGCCCCTTCATGGCGCGAAGCCAGCCCTTTTCTGACACAACAACCGTTACGGGTTCGCGCTCAATCATGGCATGATGGATATCCGTCAGATCATGCGTCGGCGCTTCGGCGAAGGTCGTGCGTCGCCGCCCTACATCTGTTTCGGGTCCATATTTCTTTTGCATTTCGGCGATCTGCCATGAGATCGTCTGCCATTGTTTCGGCTCCGAACCCAGCAATTCCTCGATCTGCTTCTTCTCGGCATTCAGGCCGTCAAATTCCTTACGGATTTCAAATTCTTCGAGCTTGCGCAGGGAGCGCAGGCGCATATTCAAAATGGCTTCGGCCTGATTATCCGTCAGCTCGAAACGACGGATCATCTCCTGCTTCGGCTCATCTTCCTCACGGATAATGCGGATGACTTCATCAATATTCAGATAGGCGATCAGCATGCCGCCCAGAATTTCAAGGCGCCGATCAATTTCACCAAGACGATGGCGCGAACGGCGAATAAGCACTTCCTTGCGATGTTCAAGCCACTGCTTGAGCACCTCACGCAATGAGAGAACGTTCGGCACCTTGCCTTGCGACAGAACATTCATGTTCAGCGGAAAACGCGTTTCAAGTTCGCTCAGCTTGAACAGTGACTCCATGAGAATGTCCGGATTGACGCTGCGGCTCTTGGGATCAAGCACAAGACGGACATCTTCCGTTGATTCATCACGCACATCATCCAGCAATGGCAGCTTTTTGGCGATGAGCAGTTCGGCGACCTTTTCAACCAGGCGTGACTTTTGAACCTGATAGGGAATTTCACTGATGACAATATTCCACGTGCCGCGCCCCTGATCCTCGCTTTGCCAGCGCGCGCGCAGGCGAAAACCACCGCGGCCGGTTTTATAGGCTTCAACGATTGCTTCCCAACTTTCGACGAGAATCCCGCCTGTCGGAAAATCGGGACCACGTACTTTGCAAGTGAGCAGGGCTTTGGGGTCGTCCTTTGCCAAAGCCTCAATTGCCGCCCATTCCTCCGGCGACGTCATAAGCTCTTCAACTGTTGCATCGGGATGCTTGATCAGATGCAGCGCCGCTGCACAAAGCTCTGAAACATTGTGCGGCGGAATCGACGTGGCCATACCGACCGCAATGCCGGATGAACCATTGGCAAGCAGATTTGGGAAAGCGCCGGGCAGAACGATCGGCTCTTCATCTTCCTCATTATAGGTAGGGCGGAAGTCGACCGCATCTTCAGTGATGCCTTCCAGCAGCAGCATGGCAACATCGGTCATGCGTGCTTCGGTATAACGCATGGCAGCTGGGTTATCGCCATCAATATTGCCGAAATTGCCCTGCCCGTCGACGACGGGATAGCGCACGGCAAAATCCTGACTCAAGCGAACGAGTGCATCATAGATCGACTGGTCGCCATGAGGGTGAAACTTACCCATGACCTCGCCGACGATGCGGGCGCATTTCGCATAGGACTGATCGGGCGACAGGCGCAGCAAACGCATGGCGTGCATGATGCGGCGATGAACGGGCTTCAGCCCGTCCCGCACATCGGGCAATGCGCGATGCATGATTGTTGACAAGGCATAGGCAAGATAGCGCTCCTCCAGCGCTGCCTTCAAATCAACCGGTTCGACATTATCATCGCCATCGTCTGGCGGAATCAGGCTTTTTCCCATGCCAATGAACTATCAAGACAAGGATTCGCGGGCAAGCAATGATTCGCACAGATCACAGGCTGTTAAGCCTTGAATGGCCCGTTATGTCGAACAAGACTTGCCTTCGCGCTACAAATCTGACTTCTTGGCGCCCGAGTTATAAATATTGCTGTATGGTTGATGGCTGTCACAGTTTTGCCGCGCATCATGCAATAGGTATGATCATTAATCTTAAACAAGGAATAAATTATGCGTCCAAACCATTTAAAGTCCAGCTTACGTTTGCTGGCTGCAACATCTGCGCTCGTTGTTGTATTTGCCGGTTCAGCCTTTGCCGTCGACGGAAACGCTGTCGCTGCGCGCTTGAAGGCTGTTTATGCCGAACAAGGCGGTGTGATCGAGTATGGCAATGTTGAGACAAATGGTTCGACAATCATTCTGAAGGAAACAAAGATTTCGGCAGCGGGTGTCAAAGAGACATTCACGGCTGGCGATGTTACTCTTTCGGACGTCAGCGATGTTTCGGGCGGCGGCTTCAAGATCGGTTCGTTGACCATTCCCGATATCAGCTTCACGCCGGAAGGTGATGACAAGGGTAAGGTTGCGATTGAAGGCATTGCGCTTGAAGGCATCACGCTTCCTGCTGAAGGAGCAACAGAGGCGCTGGCCAAAATGCTTCAATATGAAAAGGCTGAGGTCAAGCATATTGGCGTTAATTCCAAGGGCAAGGATGTGCTCCAGGCTGACGGGATTACAGCGACGATTTCACCGCTGACAGAAAGCTCGCCTATTGCTTTCACCACGAATGTTGAAAGCTTCAAGGTTGATCTTTCTGAAGTGGAAGACCCAAAGACCAAGGAGGCCGTTACCGCTCTTGGTTATGAGACCCTCACTGGCAAGATCGACATTAACGGCACCTGGAATATTCCAGATGGCCGCCTGAATGTTGAAAAGTTGGACTTAATCACTGACAACGCCGGAACACTGGGCATCAAAGTCGACATTTCCGGCTATACGCTTGATTTCATCAAGGGACTTCAGGAAGCCACCAAGAATGTGGAAGGCAAGCCTGACAATGAACAGGCCTTGGCGATGCTCGGCCTTATGCAGCAGCTCAGCTTTACCGGCGCCTCAATCCGCTTTGAAGATGACTCCGTCACCTATAAGGCGCTCGACTATGTTGCCAAGCAGCAGAACGCCAAGCGCGAAGATCTGATTAATCAGGCAAAGGCCATCGTGCCAATGGCTGCTGCTCAGTTGGGTGATGCAGAATTCGCACAAACCCTCGGCACAGCGGTCGGCGAATATCTGGACGATCCAAAGACGATTGAAATCAAGGCAGCTCCGCCAAAGTCAGTTCCGTTTGCGATCATTGCAGCAGGCGGCATGGCTGATCCAAAGTCCCTGCTCAAGACACTTGGCGTTACGGTTATCGCCAATCAGTAAGATTGACGTAATCAACGAAAAAAGCCCGGCAGCGATGCCGGGCTTTTTTGTATGTTCAGAACGGGTTCGAAGAGGTTTTAAACCTCTTTCTTCACCGGATTGAGACGAATATGCAGGTCGCGCAATTGCGCTTGCGAAACATCCGAAGGTGCATTCATCAACAAATCATAGGCCTGTTGATTCATCGGGAACATGGTGATTTCACGCAAGTTCTTCGCACCAACCAGCAACATGACGATACGGTCAATACCGGCAGCCATGCCGCCATGGGGCGGTGCGCCATACTGGAAGGCACGATAAAGACCGCCGAAACGCTCTTCTACGGTTTCGCGTGAATGACCGACAGCTTCAAACGCCTTGACCATGGTGTCCGGCAGATGGTTACGAATACCGCCCGAGGCGATTTCAAAACCATTGCAAACCATATCGTACTGGAATGCCTTGATCGTCAGGGGATCCTGATTTTCGAGCGCATCCATGCCACCTTGCGGCATTGAGAATGGATTATGGGCAAAATCGATCTTCTTTTCTTCTTCAAGCCATTCGAAGAAGGGGAAATCAACAATCCAGCAAAGCGCGAACTGATCACGATCAACAAGGTTGAGTTCCTCACCAGCGCGCGTACGGGCAGCGCCTGCGAAAGATACAAACTTCTTTGGATCGCCGGCAACAAAGAAGGCTGCATCGCCATCATCAAGACCAAGCTGTACACGCAAGGCTTCAGTGCGTTCCGGTCCAATATTCTTGGCGAGCGGACCCGCACCTTCAAGGCTTTCGCCTTCCTTACGCCAGAAGATATAGCCAAGACCTGGCTGGCCTTCGCTCTGCGCCCAGGAGTTCATGCGGTCACAAAATGCGCGTGAGCCGCCTGTCTTGGCAGGAATCGCCCATACCTCGACCTTCGGATCATTGGCGATCATGTTGGCAAAGACTTTAAAACCGGAACCGGCGAAATGCTCGGTTACGGCCTGCATCTCGATCGGGTTGCGCAGGTCAGGCTTGTCGGAACCATATTTACGCATGGCATCGTCATAGGCGATGCGCGGAAATTCCTTGGTGACGCGCTTGCCTTCAGCAAATTCTTCGAAAACGCCGCGCAAAACAGGTTCCATAGTTGAAAGAACATCGTCCTGTTCAACGAAACTCATTTCGACATCGAGCTGATAAAACTCGCCAGGCAGGCGGTCTGCGCGCGGATCTTCGTCACGGAAGCAGGGTGCGATCTGGAAGTAACGGTCGAAACCGGACATCATGATCAGCTGCTTATATTGCTGCGGCGCTTGCGGCAGAGCGTAGAATTTTCCGGGATGAATACGGCTTGGCACGAGGAAGTCGCGCGCACCTTCCGGCGAGGATGCCGTCAGAATGGGCGTTGAAAATTCGGTGAAGTTGATCTCGCTCATGCGACGACGCATGGCCGCGATGATCTTGGTACGCTGCATAATGTTCTTGTGCAGTGTATCGCGGCGCAGATCGAGGAAGCGGTACTTGAGGCGGATATCTTCCGGATAATCCAATTCGCCAAACACCGGCAAAGGCAATTCCTTGGCAGCCGAGAGAATTTCGATCTCACGCGCGAAAACTTCAATCTCACCGGTCGGCATATTGGCGTTTACTGTATCGTCAGTACGCGCCTTCACCTCGCCATCAACGCGGATGACCCATTCACCGCGTACGGTTTCCGCAAGCTTAAAGGCTGGCGAATCGGGATTGGCGACAATCTGAGTCAGACCATAATGATCGCGTATATCGATAAAAAGAATTCCGCCATGATCGCGGACACGGTGGACCCAACCGGAAAGACGAACTGTCGAACCAACGTCCGATTTACGCAAGGCGGCGCAGGTATGGCTGCGGTAACGGTGCATGATATGTGCCTCTGATTAAATATGACGAAAAGCCCGGAGATAAGCCCCCGACACGCCAAAGAATTTGGGCGGACAAGCGCATTTTGGCGCTGATTTGTCAAGAACCGAGACAAACGCATTCTCATTCGCTATAGAAAAATAATGACCATGATTACAACCACAGATCAGCTTGAACAGGCTGTTGCCGCCCTTTCCCAATCAGACTTCGTGACCGTCGATACGGAATTTATCCGGGAGACCACGTTCTGGCCGGAGCTTTGCGTTATCCAATTGGCCTCGCCCGATCACACGGCGATTGTCGATGCGCTGGCCCCTGGCCTTGATCTTGCAGCGTTTTTCAAGCTGATGGCCGATGAAAAAATCGTCAAAGTGTTTCACGCTGCCCGCCAGGACATTGAAATCATCTTCCACCTTGGCAATCTGATCCCGCATCCGGTATTTGATACACAGGTTGCGGCGATGGTTTGCGGCTTTGGCGATGCGATTGCCTATGACCAATTGGTGCAAAAGGTGGTTGGGGCGCAAATCGATAAATCTTCACGATTTACAGATTGGCGCAGACGACCGCTTTCTGAAAAGCAACTCGATTATGCTTTGGCGGATGTGACGCATTTGCGCGATATTTATCTGCATTTGAAGAAGAGCCTCGAAGCCGAAGGTCGCACCGAATGGGTGCTGGATGAGATGAAAATTCTCACAGCACGCGAAACCTACGACATGCACCCGGACGATGCCTGGAAGCGCTTGAAGATGCGGCTACGCAAGCCGGTAGAACTCGCGGTCCTACGCAGCGTGGCAGCATGGCGCGAACGCGAAGCGCGCGAACGCAATGTGCCGCGCGGGCGTGTCATCAAGGATGATGCGATTTACGAGATCGCACAACAGCAGCCACGCGATGCGGAAGCAATGTCACGTTTGCGAACGATTCCAAAGGGTTGGGAGCGCTCCAGCATGGCAACAGGCTTGCTTAACGCCGTTAATCTCGCGCTTGACCTGCCAAAGGAAGACATGCCGCGCTTGCCTAAGCAAAGCGCATCACCGGAAGGTGCAGGGGCAGCTTCGGAGCTTTTGAAGGTCCTGTTGCGGCTCGTCACAGAAGAGCATGGCGTTGCCGCAAAGGTGGTTGCTACCTCCGATGAAATCGACAGGATTGCTTCGGAAGGCGATGTGGATGATATTCCCGCGCTTCAAGGCTGGCGCCGTGAGGTTTTCGGAGAGAAGGCGCTTCAACTCATCAATGGCAAACTTTGCCTGAAATTCGAAAACAAGAAAATTACAGCGCTGGTTCTAAGCGACGAATAGGCGCTTCAACTGGATACACATTTTTTGCGATCAAGAGTTGTAAAATTGCTCTCAAAATAGCCGGGTTTGCTCACAAATCCGGCTATTACTTTGCACCATTTAACAGTTCGGCCCTCATCGAAGCATCGGGCGAGGATTCAGCGCATTGGTCACAATTATGATCCATGCTGCAAGGGTAAAAAAATGACCGCCTCTTCCATCCCGACACCTGCCCTCGCCAAAGAAGTTGCACTTCTCGCTGTTCTCGCAACTTTGTGGGGTGCCTCCTATACGTTCATCCGAATTGGTGTTGAAACCATACCGCCGGTCACCTTTATCGCGGCACGGACATTGATCGCCGGAGGACTATTGCTGGCAATCATTAAAATGCGCGGATTATCGCTGCCAAAAGACCTGGCCATCTGGAAGCGGTTTTTCATTCAGGCCTGTATTAACAGTGTTATCCCCTTCACTCTGATCGCCTGGGCTGAGCAGAGTGTAAATGCCGGATTGGCAACGATCCTCAATTCAACAACCCCGATTTTCGCATTTCTGCTGACAGTGCTGATCACGCGCCACGAGGCGGTAACGACCCGAAAGCTATTCGGGACAATTGCCGGGGTGATCGGGGTCAGCCTGATTATCGGCATGGAAGCGTTTCAGGGCGTGGGTAAGGAACTGGTAGCGCAACTGGCAATTGTCGCTGCAACAATCTCCTATGCTGCTGCGGCAATTTTCGGACGGGGCTTCAAGGGGCTGGATTCAATGATGCCTGCTGCCGGATCGATGATTTGCGGCGCGGTGATACTTATCCCCGTCAGCCTGATCTTGGACCGGCCATGGGCCATTACACCATCGACCGAATCAATCATGGCGCTGCTCGGTCTCTCGGTGTTTTCGACCGCCCTCGCCTTTGTGATTTACTTCCGGCTTATCCATACGCTTGGATCGGTCAGCACCACATCACAGGCCTATCTGCGCGTTCCAATCGGTGTGGGGATCGGCGTTATTTTTTTAGGCGAAACGCTGGCTTCAACTGTGTGGCTTGGGCTCGTCTTTGTTGTCATCGGCGTTGCTGCCATGACCTTACCATCGCGCAAAAAGATTGCGATAGTGGCCAATTGATTAGGGGGCTACCCTTGGAGTATCCGTTTTGATCATTTATGCAATCACCATTCCACTGGTGCTTGGCTTGCATATTCCCAAAGTGAAAATGGTATAATCAGCGAAGCTTCCTCCATCCACTAATTCCTTTGGATTATGCAAAATTGCAAAGCCATTATGGCTATGATATTGATGACATGCACGTAAAGGTCATTGCAAGGGGAGGAGCAGTGACCAACCGCTTGGGAGGGCGGACGGGAGAGTAATTCGATAAAATTGTTGGAGACTAACGAGCCGGCTAATTTTGAAGCCGGATCGGGAGCGTGATTCCTATCAATTAATTTCGGGAGGATTACATGTCTTTTTTCAAGGACAAAGAAGAATATAGAAAAGTACGCCAAGCTATGTTGCTCTTTAGTTTGGTCGAAAATTCTCAATCAGACACCCCAAATCCAGATGTGAGGATAGACCCAGAATATCCAGATGAAATGGGTTGGTGGGCACTTGGTGCCACAGAAGACGATACTGCTCGTATCGACAAAATGGAGATATTACAGCTTCTGGGCCTAAGGCCGGACAATATTGCTGAATGGCTAAATGGTATTGGCCTGACGGAAAAATTTCTCGGCAAAACCCTTTACGATGAATTACTGCTTCATCCGGAACAATTGCTCGACAATACAGGCTCCTTTAAGGGATTGAATGGCAAAGATGGCGAAAAGACGCTTTCGCTTGAGGGTGGTGCGCAACTCAAGATTCTTGCTCAACATGATGCAGCAGGGAACATTATAAATCTCAGTATTTATTCTTTCGGCGTTGATTTTCCCCAAAAAGACCAGCCTGGAGATCTACCGGAGTTCGATGCCATTCTCGACGGAACGATCGTCAACAGGCTTGAATATGCTCTGGTCGCGGTAAAAAACCTCGCCACGAGCCAAAATATTGCACCGGATAAAATCCTTTTCACCGGCTACAGTCTCGGCGGGGCCTATACCAACTCCTACCATTTGCACAGAGATAGTCTGGCTGGCGGTTTCTTCAAGGACTCCGTATTTGTCGGCTTTGTTGGAGCTACGATTTCCCCGAAGGAAGATGATGGCCATATCATCAATTTCGGCATTGAGAACGACCCCGTTTATGCATTATGGGGCTACGGAAATGATCCAAAGAACACTGCGACGCCTTTCAAGGATCTGTACGATAAATATATTGGCAATGGCGATATTTCGGGTGCAATCCCACAAGTTCTTCTCGACTCTTTTCTTTATATTTCCGGTATAAAGAAGGACACTACCTTCGGAACCTGGCTTGAGGCTAATAAGCAGGCCTTCGATGGCGAGAAACCCGAAGTAATTTCCGGACCCAATAATCTTGTATCCTTTGATGATTTCTATCATCTTCTTGGAAGTTTCAATCTGGCACCGCTTATCAATAACAGCATCCTTAGCGCAGGCTGGCTAACGCACGGCAACTCCACTTTTGTCAATCTGCCTGATGCGATCTATAAATCAGCTTTCCATGAACAGATGGACAAGAACAGCATCATTATTGTTTCCAATCTTGGCCGCTTGCTTAAAGATGTCGTCCAGTGGTTCAGCGACACCGGCAATTTTCTGCTGGACATCAGCAAGGACGTTCTCAGGCAAGTTCTCGACTGGATGAACGTGAAGATTGTTGAAGCGGAAAATGTCTGGATTGAAGACAAGCAGACCAACACCAGTGACCATAATGGTTATTCTGCCTTTCTGATCGGCAATGACAACAATAACAAACTTGGAGATAATGCGGGTGACGATTATCTTGATGGGAAAGATGGCAACGATACGCTGCGCTTGAGTTACGGCACGGATGTTGCTGATGGCGGTGCGGGTTTTGACCGTGTTCTGCTGAGTGGAAGCATCCGTGATTACACGCTCATGAGGGACGCCAGCGGCATCGTTTACCTTTATAGCTTGGTATATGGCCTGAAAGAACTTCATAATGTAGAGGCACTGACTTTCGCCGACGGCTGGACCTACAAGTTCGACGACAAGTCTGACAAGCTTTTCGGAACCAAGTGGACGACTGAAAATTACGGCGAGTGGTATACGCTTTTCCTTCCGTTCCTAAGCCGTCAGGTGGAGAGCCTCGATGAGCGTGAGTTCATCTCCACAGCCAACCTCAGGCCATCCGATAACATCATCTTCGGCACCGACGGTAATGACACGCTCAACGGCAGCTCCGGCAATGACGTACTTATTGGCGGCATTGGCAACGACATACTTAACGGCGGCGATGGGAATGATAATCTCTACGGCGGCGATGGAAACGACAGGCTCTATGGTGGCTTGGGAAATGATATTCTCTTCGGCGGCGCAGGTGATGACTGGCTCGATGGCGGCAGCGGCAGTGATATATTGCGCGGCGGCACCCAGAAAGACACGCTTGAAGGACTTAACGGCGATGACAAGCTATATGGAGAAAGCGGCGATGATATTTTGCGTGGCGGAATCGGCAACGATATGCTCGACGGGGGCATAGACCACGACACACTCCATGGCGATGATGGCGATGACACGCTTTATGGCGGACAGGGCATGGATCGTCTTTTCGGCGGTTACGGCAAAGACACATTGGACGGCGGAATCAGCAATGACCTGCTTGCCGGTGGCAAGGGCGACGATATCCTGACCGGCGGTTCGGGAAGCGATACATTTGCATTTGAACCAATGGCAAATGGTGAATTTGACATTATCAAGGACTTCAACCGTAACTGGAAAGACGTCAATAATGACGAGAGAGACACGCTTGTCTTTGATACAAGCAACTTTGCCAACCTACAGGAACTGCTGGCGGGACAGAGGCAGGAGTTTACCCATGACTTTTGGAGCGGCTCTCTCGCTCTTGCGACTGGCGGCCTGATCAATTTGGGCGCAGAAACTCTTAAACTTCACACTAAATCTGGTGGCGATATTTTACTGGAAGGCTGGACGAAAGACAGCTTCACCGCCTTTGCCAATTCACACATGGATCAGTTTAAATTCACCGCAACCAACAATAACACCCTGATTGCCTGAAATTCTGCCTGACAAAAAAGGCTGCGCCAAAGAATTCCGGCGCAGCCTTTTTTCATTTATCTTCCTGCACTTATTGCCTTTGCTTATTGGTAGTCAGGATTGCGGCGCAATCGTACTGAGAAAATGGCAATCAAAACTACTTGCCGACTTCCATTTTAAGCGTCTTGCCGGTAAGCTTTGCCAATTGCTGCAAGCGCCCTTCGATCACATCACCAATAAGATCGGCTTTCGACTTGTCCACGACGAGATTGATACCCTCCTGAGTGGTTTTCCAGGACAGTTTGGGAACGACACCGGACATGGAAGCGGAAAACGGGTAGGTGATGCGCATGATACCGGCCAGCAAGCGCGAAAACTCCAGAAGTCGCGGGCTTGCAATGGCAGCAAGCTCCGGATCGGGAACACTATTGGCAATGCCTTCATGCCGGAAGAAATTGGCAAGCGCTATATAAGCCCTCCCAGGATGATCAATGCCGACAAAGGCAGCGTTGGAAATCATGTTCAGCGCCTGACTGCCGCGATAATCGGGATGCGCTCGCCAGCTTATATCTGCAATCAGGCAGGCCGCGCGCCGGTAACGCTTTTCATCATCAGTCTCTTTATAACCCAGCGCCGCGAAAGCATCGCCGCTCCAGTCGGCAAGTTCGCGCGCATAGGCAGGCGAGCGCGCACGCAGTGTCGCCAGTTCCTCGGCGGCTGAAATGAGTGGATCATTCAGCTGCTCGCCCTCGGGCAAGAGCGAATAGAGAAAGCCCTCACGCACGCCAAGTGCTGAAAAGATAACTTTCGACGGCTTCATGATTTTGATTGTTTCAAGCAGCGCGATGGCACCATAGGACAAGAGTGCACGGCGGTTTTTCGAAACATCCTCAATGCCGCGCATATTATCCACATCGCCAACGGCCACACGTTTAAGAAAGCGCTGTGCCTCTTCAAACGGGATTTCGTAGTGATGCATGACATGCAATGGATAATGTTCAGCGCTCATATGCAGCTTGGCAAGATTTCGCCATGTTCCGCCCACTGCGTAAAACACCCTGCCCTTGCCATTGGCGAGCAGCTTGGCAGTACCGAGCGTTTTCTGCGCAATGTTGAGCGCTTCGGTCAGATCTCCGTCTGACATATCCTGAAGGCGCAGGCCACCGAGCGGCAAGGTTATGCCGTCACCGATTTTGCGGCCCTTAACATCGACCAGTTCAAGACTGCCGCCACCAAGATCGCCGGCAATGCCGTCAGGATCATGAAAGCCGGAAATGATGCCTAGCGCTGAATAATAGGCTTCTTCCCGCCCTGACAGAACCTTGATCGGCTCTTTAAGGATGGCTTCGGCCTCCTGAATAAATTGCGAGCCATTCTCCGCTTCCCGTGCCGCAGCAGTGGCGAGCACATCGAGCGATACTGCACCAGCCTGTTCGGCAAGTGCCCGAAACCGGCGAAGCGCCCTAAGGGCGCTTTGCACAGCTTTGACGTTCAGCTTTTTGGTTTTGACCAGTCCTTTACCAAGGCCGCACAGTATCTTTTCATTGAAAAGTACTGTGGGCGATCGGGTGACGCCTTCGTAAACCACGAGACGCACGGAATTGGAGCCAATGTCGATGACAGCGGCTGGTCTGCGTCCCTGCACACGTCCCTGTGCTGCGGATATCATACAGCCCGAATTCCCGAACTGGAATATCTGCAACCACAGGTATTAGTATTATCAAAATTCATTTTTCTTTCGCCGCTTTCCGCTTGCGATGGGCAATCAATCGAGGCGCGGAGGATTTCAGCGACTTGCCACGGCCAGAAAGGCTGGGATTGGTCATGAAATATTCCTGCGCATTAAAAGCTTCCTCCCCACTGGCGGGAGCGATCCGCTGCGAGGTTCCATCTGCAAGTAGCTCATAACTCTGCTGGTTGTCGAGAAGGTTTGCCAGCATAATTTGTGAAAGAACCTGTTGATGCACAGTTGGATTGGTGATTGGCACCAAAGTTTCCACACGGCGATCAAGATTACGGGTCATCATGTCGGCCGAACCGAAATAGACCAGAGCATCTTCTGATGGCAGCGGCTTGCCATTGCCGAAACAGAAGATTCGGCTGTGCTCAAGGAAACGCCCGACAATGGACTTTGCCCGAATATTCTCCGAAAGGCCCGGCACTTGCGGACGCAGGCAGCAAATCCCACGCACAACAAGATCAATCTCCACACCAGCCCTGCTGGCCTCGTAAAGAGCATCGATAATCTTCGCATCAACCAGAGAATTCATTTTCATCCAGATCGCGGCAGGACGACCGGCCTTGGCATGTTCAATCTCCTCAGCAATATGCTGAAGAATGCGCGGGCGCAGCGTAATTGGCGAAACAGCGATCTTCATTTCGCCTGAAGGCGGCGTGTACCCAGTGATGTAATTGAAGATTTGCGCCACATCGCGGCCAATGGAGGGCTCGCAGGTGAAGAACGACAAATCCGTGTAAATCTTGGCAGTGATCGGGTGGTAATTGCCTGTCCCCAGATGGCAATAGCTGCGCAGCCTGTTTTCTTCACGGCGCACCACCAGCGACATTTTCGCATGGGTTTTCAACTCGATAAAGCCGAAGACAACCTGCACGCCTGCGCGCTCCAGATCGCGTGCCCAGCGAATATTGGCTTCTTCATCGAAACGCGCCTTCAACTCGATCAAAGCAGTGACAGACTTGCCTGCATCGGCAGCATCTATCAGCGCACGCACAATCGGGCTATCATTGGAGGTGCGGTAAAGAGTCTGCTTGATCGCCACGACATCGGGGTCAGCAGCGGCCTGGCGCAGGAATTGCACCACGACGTCAAATGATTCGTAAGGGTGATGGACGATGATGTCCTTCTCCCGAATCGCCGCAAAGCAGTCTCCGCCATGGTCGCGCACACGTTCAGGGAAACGTGGATTATAGGGAACAAATTTCAGGTCGGGGCGCGGAATGCTGACAATTTCAGAAATCATGTTCAGCGCAAGGAGGCCACCGAGAACGCTGATGCGGTTATCCGGCACGCCAAGCTCAGTGGCAACAAAGCTGCGCAATGATTCGGGCATTTCATCATCAAACTCGATACGAATCACCTGACCGCGACGGCGGCGCTTCAACGCGCTTTCAAACAGGCGGACAAGATCTTCCGCCTCTTCTTCAACTTCAATATCGCTATCACGGATGATGCGGAATGTGCCGGCGCCCTTGACCTCATAGCCAGGGAAAAGCCGTCCGGTGAAAAGGCTGATTGCATCTTCAAGCGACAGGAAGCGATAGCGGCCGCTATCGTCCGGTATCTGGATAAAGCGCTTCAAGGCCAGAGGCAGGCGCAGGAGCGCTGTCATCGGGCGGTTATCCGTGCTGCGATTAAGCAGCATGGCAATTGTGAAGCCGAGATTCGGGATAAATGGAAATGGATGCGCCGGATCGATGGCGAGAGGTGTGAGCACCGGATAGATGGTTTCGAGGAAATGATCCTCCAGCCATTCCTGTTCAGACTTGGTCAGACGGTCGGGCCGGACGATCTCAATGTTCTCCTTGAGCATTTCCTCCCGCAGCGCACCCAGACGCAGCTGCTGGGCGGCCTGAAGTTTGCCGACTTCATCAAGAACGAATTCCAGCTGCTCCTGCGGAGTGCGGCCATCATCACTGCGACTGGAGACATTTTCACGAACCTGACCGGCCAAACCGGCAATGCGCACCATGAAGAATTCATCCAGATTCGCAGCTGAGATCGACAGGAAACGCAGGCGCTCGAGCAAAGGCTGATGGGTATTTTGCGCTTCTTCGAGCACCCGGCGATTAAACTGCAACCAAGAGAACTCACGGTTGACAAAGCGATCAACGCTGGTGTGCATATCCGGCAGAGAAACACTCTCAACAGGTTGCGGAATGGTGGGCGATTGGTCGTTCATCAATATTCTCCAGCTAAAAAAATTACCCGCCAAACGCGGACTTATGATCGCACCATAGACAAGTCTTTTGACAGTTTGATAGCAATCGTCTTGAAATCGTAATCAGGATGATACAAACCGAAGCGAAAGAGAAGTCAAATGCCGCACAGGCGCGTTTGATGTGATGATTCAGGAGCAAAAAATGGCTGGCCACAGCATCCCTCACTTCCAGAATAGCGCAGGACATGCGACCATCGCCATCGGCGTGAAGGAATTCATGTGCGTCGGTGCCAACCCGCCTTTCGACCATCCCCATGTGTTTCTTGATCTTGGCGATGATAATGAAAAAGTCTGCCCATACTGCTCCACGCTCTACCGCTATGATGCATCGCTTCATGCCGATGAGACCGTCCCAGCGGGTTGCGCCTATGTGGACAGGGCCGCTTGAACGCATCACTGATCGATCTAAAGACCGAACGCAACAGGCGCGATCCCAATCCTGACCAGATTATCATCGCAGGCGCCGGCATTGCCGGATTGACCTTGGCGCTGTCGCTGAGCGCCAAAGGCTTTGCAGTTCAGATATTTGAGAAAAGCACGACGCTTGCCGAGACTGGTGCAGGCGTGCAGCTTTCACCTAATGCAACGCGGATATTGCATCGCATTGGTGTTCTTGACCAATTAATACCATCCTCGGTTGAGCCACAATCCATTTGTCTTGCCGATGGCTCAAGCGGGCAAACTCTGCTTTCGCTTGGCGTCGGCGACGTGGCCCGCACAAGGTGGGGCGCGCCCTATCTTGTCTGCCATCGTGCCGATCTGCAAAATGCCCTTCTCGATCAGGCGAGAAGCCAGACAAATATCGCTATTCAGCTACAATCGGCAGTGACCCAGTATCGGTCCGACGCCGACGGAATTCTCGTTCGCGTACAATATCATGATCGTATCGAGGAGCATCGCGGGGCGCTCCTTATAGGCGCCGATGGCGTATGGTCGAATATGCGCAATACCATGTCCAACATGGAGCGCGCCCGGTATACGTCAATGATTGCCTGGCGTTCGACGGTTGCAACTGACCAATTGCCGCGCAGTTTTACCGCCCTGCTTCCACAGGGTACCAATGTGGTCGCCTGGACTGGTCCCAATGCACATCTGATTGCCTATCCGATACGCTCCGGCGAAATGTTTAATTTCGTTGCCGTTGCGCCGGATCGTCAAGACGGGCAGCGCTGGAATGCAGGAACTGTGCCGGAGGCGACAAACCAGAATTTTATCCGAGAGTTCAATCATTGGCATCCAGGCATAGGCGAAATCATGCGAGCAGGAAGGCCTTGGACACCGTGGCCATTGTTTGAAATGCGCAAATGCCGGTATCGGATGGAAGATCGACTCGTGCTGATTGGCGATGCTGCTCACGCGATGACGCCCTATGCTGCGCAAGGGGCAGCCATGGCCATAGAGGATGCATGGGCATTGGCTGCGAGTTTAAACGAAAATACGGATGAATGGCCTGTTGCACTCAACCAGTTCGACAAAGAGCGCAGCAAACGCATCAAAGCAGTAGTCCGTCGCGGGGCACTGAACCACCTCGCCTATTGTGCCAAGGGCCCAATTGCCATGGCGCGCAATATGATCATGCGCAAACGCCCGGCTGAAAAGTTTATTAAAGGGCTGGATTGGCTTTACGGGTATGATAACGAGAGTAGGTAGCGCTATTCGGCGGGTGTAGCGCGGCGCTTCAACTCATGAGCGATGGCAGCGAGACGAACATCTGTGTTTTTTCGGCTTTGCTTCGCTTCATAGTAAGCAAGCGCAATAGCACCAATGGCAACTACCAAGGGCATCAAAATCCAATAAATGCCATAGGCCAACATCAGCGCAATCCTCGTTTTAGAACCATTCTTCCACCGATACAGCGAGTGCTGTAGACAATCGATCAAGCGAAGCAGCTAAGTATTTTTGAAACTCATTATTGCGCATTTTTCAAATGCAATGATTTCCTGCAATTCTTTGTTGTCGAATGCTCAAAATTCTCACTCATTAAAATCCTCATAAAATACATAAATACATAAAAAAGCGGCGGCCACAGGGGCCGCCGTCGATTTTATCGCAGACAAAATTACCTCAGTGAAGTATCTGGCTGAGGAATAGCTTGGTGCGTTCATGCTGCGGATTGTCGAAGAACTCGGCCGGTGCGTTCTGTTCAACGATCTGGCCCTGATCCATGAAAATCACGCGGTTTGCCACCTGGCGCGCAAAGCCCATTTCATGGGTTACGCAAACCATTGTCATGCCTTCTTCGGCAAGCTGGACCATGGTGTCGAGCACTTCCTTGATCATTTCCGGATCAAGCGCCGAGGTCGGCTCATCGAACAGCATGATGCGTGGATTCATGCAAAGTGAGCGGGCAATGGCGACACGCTGCTGCTGGCCACCGGAAAGCTGTCCCGGATATTTGTTTGCCTGTTCAGGGATTTTGACGCGCTCAAGAAAGTGCATCGCAATCTCATCCGCCTTTTTCTTCGGCATTTTGCGTACCCAGATTGGAGCCAGCGTGCAGTTTTCCAAAATGGTCAGATGCGGGAAGAGATTGAAGTGCTGGAACACCATGCCGACTTCGCGTCGAACTTCGTCGATCTTCTTCAGATCATTGGTGAGCTCAATGCCGTCAACAAGGATCTGTCCGCTCTGATGCTCTTCCAGACGGTTGATGCAGCGAATCATGGTGGATTTGCCTGAACCTGACGGACCGGCAATAACGATGCGCTCGCCGCGCATCACTTTGAGGTTGATGTCTTTGAGAACGTGAAAGTCACCGTACCACTTGTTCATGTTGATGATTTCAACAGCAACATCTGTCGTGGAAACTTGCAGGAGCGAACGGTCGACGTGAATTTCTTGCGGGTCGATAATGTTTTCAGTTGTCATATGTGTAAGCTCCTAACGTTTGTGGCCAGTGTCGAGGCGATTTTCCATGAAAATGGAATAGCGCGACATGCCGAAGCAGAAAATCCAGAAGATGAAACCGGCAAAAACCAGTCCGGATATGGGAGTTTGCGGCGATGCCCAATTTGGGTCGTTAAAGTGCTGACGCACCGTACCGAGCAAATCGAACATGCTGATGATAGAGACAAGCGACGTATCCTTGAACAGGCCAATGAAGGTGTTGACGATGCCTGGAATGACCAGTTTCAAGGCCTGTGGCAGGATAATAAGGCCGGTTTTTTGCCAATAGCCAAGCCCCAGCGAATCCGCGCCTTCATATTGTCCTTTGGGGATGGCTTGCAAACCGCCACGCACCACCTCCGCCATATAGGCTGAAGCAAAGAGGGCGACGCCAATCAGCGCCCGCAGAAACTTGTCGAATGAAACACCCGGTGGCAAGAACAGCGGCAGCATATAGCTAGCCATGAACAGTACCGTTACCAGCGGGATACCGCGGACCATTTCAATGAAAATGACGCAGAGCATCTTGATGACTGGCATTTTCGAGCGCCGTCCAAGCGCCAGTGCAATGCCAAGTGGCAGCGAGACGGAAATGCCGACAAAGGAAATTACCAGCGTAACGAGCAGGCCACCCCAGACGGAGGTTTCCACATAGGGAAGGCCAAACCAGCCGCCAACCAGAAGAAAGAATGCGATGATCGGGAAAACGAAAAAGAAGACGATCGCATTTGGTATCTTGTAGGGCGCTTTTGGCATGAGAAGCGGAACCAGGAGGGCAACAAACATGATGCCTACCAGATTGACGCGCCAAAGTTGGTCGATTGGATAGGGACCATACATGAACTGGCTGAATTTGGCATTTACAAATGCCCAGCATGCGCCGGACCAGCCATCCGGCTGCAAACCTCCCTGCGCGACAGTTGCACAGACCGATCTGTCCGGGCCAACCCAAGATGCCTGAATGAACAGCCAGTTGATCAGTGGCGGAAGAAACCATGCCAGAGCAAGGAGTGCCAATATGGTCAAAACAGCATCAATGGGCGTTGCGAGCAGATTAATCCGCACCCACCGCACAATCCCACGCTCACCCAAGGGCGGCGTTTGCCCTTGCAGCATTTCCTGACGAACGAAACTAATATTGGTGTCGGTCATGATCAGCGCTCCACCAGTGCCATTTTGGCGTTGTACCAATTCATGAACAGGGATGTCAGAACACTAAGGCTCAAATAGACGATCATGAAAATAACCACCACTTCAAGCGAGCGGCCAGTCTGGTTCAGAATCGTTCCACCGACAGCAAAGAGGTCGGGATAACCGGCAGCAATAGCAAGAGAGGAGTTTTTGGTCAGGTTCAGATATTGACTGGCTAGCGGCGGGGTAATGATACGCATTGCCTGAGGCACGACGACCAGTCGCGTGGTGGCGCCGGAGCGCAGGCCAAGTGCGTGGGCGGCCTCGCTCTGTCCCTTGCCGACACCGCGAATACCAGCCCGGACGATTTCGGCAATAAAGGATGCCGTGTAAAACGACAGAGCCAGATAGAGCGAGATGAATTCGGGACCGACCTGCGAGCCACCCTTAAGATTGAACGCGCCGAGGATCGGATAATCCCATGTCAGCGGAAAGCCCTTGATGGCAAGTGCCAGAAGCGGCAGGCCGAGAATCAAGGCAATTGACGTCAGAACAACGGGAAATGGCTGGCCCGTTGCCATCTGCCGCTTGCGAGCCCAGCGCCGAACCAGAAAAGCCGTCACAATTCCTAATAGGAAAGCAACGCCGGCCAGCCATGCGCCCTCACCCATAATCAATGACGGAATATAAAAGCCACGATTATTCAGATAAGTTCCAAAGGGCATTGCGATGCTTTGGCGGGCCTGTGGCAAGACGGCAAGCACACCGGAATACCAGAAGAAAATAACCAGAAGCGGCGGAATATTTCGGAAGAGTTCCACATAAACCGTGCAGATCTTGCGGATGAGCCAGTTATGCGACAACCGGCCAATGCCGATGATAAAACCGATAATGGTTGCGGTGATGATACCGGCAATTGCTACGGTCAGCGTATTCAGGATGCCAACTAGAAGCGCCTTGGCGAAGGTCGAATCACTTGAATAGCTCAGATAAGGGCTGCTGCTGATGTCGAAACCAGCGCGACCATCAAGAAAGCCGAAACCTGTAGCGAGCCGCGCGCGCTGTAGATTGGCGATGGTATTGTTAACGATCCAGTACCCCAGCACAACTATGACCAGTAGTGCCAAAGCCTGAAAAAGATAACCACGAAATCTTGGATCATTTAATAGCGAAACTTTTCCGCCATCTGTGCCAGGCGAAATATCCTGCGATGCCATTGGCCCCTCATTTCTTCTAAGTTCTTGTTCTTATTATTTTTATTATTATAGGAAATTAAGAGGAGGCCAAGGCCCCCTCTCCGATGATATTGTTGGGAAATATGCGATCAGCGAATAGGCATCGCGTATTGCAGGCCACCCTTGGTCCATTGAGCATTGATACCGCGGGCAATCTTGAGCGGGCTACCTGAACCAAGGTTCCTCTCGAAAATCTCGCTGTAATTGCCGACAGCCTTAACGATGTTGACAACCCAATCATTGGTCAAACCGAGGTCTGTTCCAAGCTTGGTATTTGCTTCCTGACCAAGGATACGCTTGACCTCAGGATTTTCGCCATTCTTCAACTCTTCGACATTTGCCTGGGTGATGCCGAATTCTTCAGCAGTCAACAGGGCGTAATGAGTCCAGCGAATGATATCGGCCCATTGTGGATCGCCCTGACGGACAACCGGCCCAAGCGGTTCCTTGGAAATGATTTCCGGCAGAACAACATGGTCATCAGGAGCAGTCAGCGCCAGACGATAGGCATAAAGACCGGACTGGTCGGTCGTGTAAGCATCGCAACGACCCGAATCATAAGCCGCGTTGACCTCTTCAACCTTTTCGAACACAACAGGATTGTATTCCATCTTATTGGTGCGGAAGTAATCAGCAAGGTTAAGCTCGGTCGTTGTGCCGGCCTGAACGCATATCGATGCGCCTGATAGCTGAAGCGCGGAGTTGATTCCTGAAAGCTTCTTCGCATTGATCATGAAACCCTGGCCGTCATAATAGTTGACTCCCGGAAAATCAAAACCCTGTGTATCGCGGCTGAGTGTCCATGTGGTATTGCGAATCAACACGTCGATTTCGCCGGACTGCAAAGCAGGAAGACGATCCTTTGCAGACAATGGCGTATATTTAACCTTGCTTGCATCGCCAAACACAGCAGCAGCAACAGCCTTGCAATAGTCAACGTCAAAACCAGACCATTCGCCTTTATCATTCGGCGCTGCAAAGCCAGGAAGACCTGTGTTAACGCCGCACTGCAAGAAGCCCTTCTTCTTTACATCTTCAAGCACTGTTGCCGAAGCGACGTTAGCAAGAAGGACCAACGCCGAAGCTGCCAGTACGCCCTTCAAAACAAGATTTTTCATAATTAATTTGCCCTTTGGTTGTTGTAGTCGTTCCCAGAGAGGTTATTCCACATCGGTTCATTACCCCAGCCCCGAAAAGGGCCCCAATGCCTCTCCCATTCACCCATCTATCGAAGGGCATTCTGAAGGTTTGGTCAAGGGAGAATATTTGCTCAATTTTGAAGCAAGAACGTCAAAAATTCAGCGCGCGAAGCAAATGTTCGGTGATTTTCTGCACAATCTGACTTTTTTCAGCGAAAACGGGCGCCAATTTGTTAATTGGCACCCGTTAAACTCGAATCCTAAATATCAACGAATGGGCATCGCATACTGCAAGCCGCCCTTGTTCCAAGGCGCGTTGATTCCCCTTGCAATCTTCAGCGGACTGCCGTTTCCGATGTTCTTGTCGAAAACCTCCCCATAATTGCCAACAGCCCTGATGATGTTGACTACCCAATCATTACCAAGACCGAGATCAGTACCGAGTTTGGTATTGGCTTCCTGACCGAGGATACGCTTGATTTCCGGATTGTCGCCGTTCTTCAACTCATCGACATTAGCCTGCGTGATACCGAATTCCTCAGCGGTCAGAAGTGCATAATGGGTCCAGCGGATGATATCGGCCCATTGCGGATCGCCTTGGCGGACAGCAGCGCCGATCGGCTCCTTGGAAATGATTTCAGGCAGAACCAGATTGTCAGCCGGCGAGGATAAAGCCAGGCGAGCTGCATAAAGGCCGGTTTGGTCGGTTGTATAAACATCGCAGCGACCTGAATCATACGCAGCCTTGACTTCTTCCAGCTTGTCAAACACCACTGGATTATATTCCATTCCGCTCGCCTTGAAGAAATCGGCAGCGTTCAACTCCGTTGTAGAACCGGCCAGAAGGCAGACCGTTGCGCCTGACAACTGTTTTGCGGAAGTGACTTCTGGAAGCCTCTTCCTATTTACCATGAAGCCCTGCCCGTCATAATAATAGACGGTTGGAAAATCGAAACCCTGCGTATCACGACCAAGCGTTACTGTTGCACTGCGGAAAAGAACGTCTATCTCACCCGATTGGAGCGCTGGAAGCCGGTCTTTCGAGGAAAGTGGCGTAAATTTTACCTTAGATCCGTCGCCGAATATGGCCGCGGCAACGGCGCGGCAGTAATCCACCTCGAAGCCCGTCCATTCGCCCTTGTCGTTCGGAGAGGCAAAGCCGCCAAGCGATGTATTCACCCCGCACTGCAAGAACCCTTTGCTCTTTACATCCGAAAGTGTATCTGCTGAAGCGCCAAAGCTCAAAGAGACAAGCGCCATGACAGCAACGGTCAGTTTAGTTGCAAAATTATTCATTCTAAAAACCTTTTGAAAATCTTACCGCAATAACTGCGGCTGCAATATGCAAATACCGAGCATAAGTCCACGCATTTCCTTCATTTATTCAGGATAAATGACAGTTTGATGACAGTCGTCAGGAAAGGTCGGCAACGTCTGGAACAAGCAGGCAGCCCCTTGTAAGCAGGGGACTTATGCTGCGGTTGGTTCTCAAGTGACTGTTCAGTTCCAGGTCCCGATCAAACCTCGCACCATGCCACACAGAAGCAGCGCTCCTGACTATATCCCGGACGTTGCCGCAGGTGCTCCGCCTGCACCGGCTTTCAGGAGCGGAGAGCTGGAAAAAATCGCCGCTTGTCACACTGAAAAATTACACCGCGACTGGCGAGAAATCTGGCCAACGTTATTGCTACGAGAAAGCCGACGCTGTAGCCCGCGACGGTATCGGTAGGATAATGCGCCTGCGCAATGATCCGGGTGAAAGCGATGAACGTGGTGGCAAGGATGATGGGAACCCGCCAGCGGGGAAACCATAAAGCCAGTATCGCCCCGACAGCCCCCATCGTGGTTGAATGGCCGGAAGGAAAGCTTGCAAGATCGTCTCCCCCTGCGAAGGGAGAAAAATGGCCAGTGCCAAGTGTATCGATGAAGGGTGGACGGGCCCTGCCAATAAAAAATTTGGCGATAGCGGTATATGTTCCAGCCAGAGAGATCGCCCAAAAGGCATAGGTTGCCTGCGTATAAACGAGATGAAGCCGCTTGCGCCGCTGGACAGGCAGGCGCTGCCAATCAATCGCAATCAGGCAGACAATGATGACGAAGGCCGGAATCACATACCATTTCGACAGTCCGATATCTGTAATCAAACGCAGATTGCGCAGATCGCTGTCCGGCGACGTGAACATGCGTGACAGATATTCGTCATAAGGATGTAATGACAGAACCAGGAAGACAATCAACGCGACTGCCATGGACATTGATGTCGTCCAGATCGGCGCTGCATCCGAACGTGGACCCGCGGTAACGAGATGCAAATAGCGGGCAAGAGAACGATTCAATCGTTGCGCGATGGACAATGTATCAGCCAATCAAAAATCCTTCTCCTGTTGCAACCGGCACGCAGTGCGATTATCGACGTAACTCTACAAATCCCATAATTAAGCCAATAATTTGGAGAACTTGCCATGGATAAGCTAGCACGCTCGAAACTTGGGATTAATACGAGACTTGCACATGGCGGTTATGATCCCATGGATTATCATGGCTTTGTTAATCCACCCGTGGTGCACGCATCGACAGTTTTGTTTCCCGATGCGCAGACCATGGCAACGGGCAATCAACCCTACACATATGCCACCCATGGAACACCGACCACAAATGCGCTTTGCCGCGCTATTGACGAGCTTGAAGGATCGGCAGGCACGCTGCTTGTGCCATCCGGCCTCTTATCGGTGACATTGCCGTTGCTCGCATTCCTTTCACCGGGGGATCATCTTTTGATGGTCGACAGCTGCTACGGCAACACACATTATTTTTGCAACACAACGTTGAAAAGACTGGGTGTCGAAGTCGAATATTACGATCCGCTCATCGGTGCCGGCATTGAAAAACTGATGAAGCCAAACACCAAAGTGGTCTTCACCGAATCTCCAGGCTCCAACACTTTCGAGATGCAGGATATTCCCGCAATTGCCGAAAAAGCCCATGCCGCCGGCGCTGTCGTCATGATGGACAATACCTGGGCAACACCGATTCATTTTAAAGCCTTGGATTACGGTGTTGATATTTCGATTCATGCGGTCACGAAATATCCCGCTGGCCATGCGGATATTCTGATGGGCACAGTCTCGGCCAATGAAAAACATTTCAAAACCCTTGAACAGACCTACACGGCGCTTGGTCTATGCGTCAGCGGTGATGATGCCTATCAGGTTCTGCGCGGTTTGCGGACCATGGGGCTTCGCATGGAAAGGCATGCGGAAAACGCGCTGGCAATTGCCGAATGGCTGGAAAAGCAGGATGGCGTTCTGGAGGTTCTGCATCCGGCCCTGCCAAGTCATGCAGGACACGAAATTTACAAGCGCGACTTTACTGGCGGCGGCGGCGTTTTTTCGATTGTCGTTGAGGGGGGCAAGGCACAGGCGCAGGCTTTCTTGAATGCGCTTGAAATTTTCGGCCTTGGCTATTCCTGGGGTAGTTTTGCAAGTCTGGCTGTGCACGTCCGGCTCAGTGAAAGGCGGATCACGGGCAAGAATTATTCTGGAGAAATCATCCGGTTGCAGATCGGGCTGGAAGATAAGGAAGACCTGATCGCCGACATCACCAAAGGATTAGCGGCCGCGCGCCGCATAACCCGAAATTGATTTCAATGTGATGAGCAACGGCTGTTATCAAACAGCGCCACTATCATTTTGATGAAAGACTGAATCATGACTTTAAAACTCATCCGAAATGCTGCCCTTATCTGCCTCGTCGCTTTTGCCTCGCCTGCTTTGGCGCAGGAGCATAGCGGGCACGAGGCCATGAAGCAGGACGCCATGAAAGCGCAGAAGGGCGATCAAAGCCCATCGTCAAAAGCCTTTATCGAAGCAAATACGAAGATGCACAAGGACATGGCAATCGAATTCACGGGCAACGCCGACAAGGATTTCGTGCGCGGAATGATTGCGCATCATCAAGGTGCAATCGATATGGCCAAGGTCGAACTTGAATATGGCAAGGACACGCAAATCCGCAAGCTGGCCGAAACGATCATTGCCGCTCAGGAAGGCGAGATCAAAGACATGAAGGCTTGGCTGAAGAAAAACGGCGGCTGAAAACTGGCGAAATAAACAGCGTAACGCCCGCCGGACAGTCCGGCGGGTGCTTACGCAAACTTTTCTGACTTACGCCAGGCGTATAATCTTACTGACGTATTTCGCTGCTTGCGGCGCGCTTTTGCAGGCAGAGTTCCCAAAGACTGTAGGCAGCATCCGCATAGGTCGATGTACCGGCTTTGAATTCAGCTGAACGCAGCGGCAAAAGATCCTCTACCACAGCCAGGGTGCGCGCTGGGAGTATATCCGTACAGGTTCCCAAGCGCCGGAATACAGTGCTGATGGCAACCTGTCTCTCACTGACGTCTATTAAGGGTTCGTCCCTGCCGAGTTCCCAGTCCTCCAGGGCGTCAATCGCGTCCTGAAAGGCGTTATGCAAGATGATGGGCGCATGGCCCTCATGAAGTGGGTGCAGCAAACCAGGCATTCCTGTCTCCTCACTTTTGTGTTGCACTACCGGAGGTTCCCGGAAATGGAATCATACGTGCGACACACCGCATCCCGCAAGCCAAAACTGTTAATCCATACTTAATCAATCGACATTTTTCATTAAATCCAGCTATAGCACCGGGCTTATTGTTCATTATTGATCTGTTGGTTCATTTAATCATTATAAGCAGTTTACATTGCTGATCTTTTTCAGATTATTACGAGAAAAATCTAATCGTTTAGACATGGAAGCGTCGAGCTATTGACCTTTGACAAGGGATCATCCGAGCGCGCCAAAGACAAAAGCCGCATGTTCGCAATCAACCACTTTGCCTAAGGCAGCCAGATGGCGGCTTTTCACATAATCACAACTGGGAATGGCAAATTGGCACAGATTACTCCGCGTTTCACCTTGCCAAAACGGTGTCATTGCCTCATTCATGTCCCGCTGCCCACGATGAAGGATATTGGCATATGAGAACGAGACTCTTTCCAGTAGTCATATACACCGCCCTGCTTGCAGGTTGCGGTAATATCCAAGGACAGCTCGACAATGAAAAGATTTCATCACTGCGCTATGACACTGTTGAATGCAATGCGCTGATTGCGCAGCGGAACAAAGCCGCAGCCGAGGTCAGCCAGCTTACCAATGGTCAAGGTTATCAGGACCCGGATGTCATTACAGGTTTTGGCCCTATCCTGCCGGATTATCGCGCGGAAAATCAGAAAAGAGCTGGAGCGCTCCAGGGCCAGGTTGAATCGATGAATCGTTCAATCGGTCGTAGAAAGTGCGGAGAGTCCGCCTAGCGGTCCAAAGATATTCAGCGATCACGCCATGTTGAATAGATTGGCAGTCATGTATTGACTCGCTATGTCAAATTTTATTGTGCGTATCTATAATTGGGCGTAGTCTTTTATCTTCGGGTGGAAAGTACCGGCTTGAACCGGTTTATTTGTTCTTCTTAGGGAGTGACAAACATGGGAGAAGTGATTCTTCATACGCCCCACAATGCACACTGTGCAACCCCACAGATATTGCAGAAGGTGCGCTTGCAGATGCCAGACAAGGCCGAGAGTAATAATAAGCTTTCGGATATTTTGAAACGAGCCAAAGGTGGTTTCACCCATCGTCGTTTCAAACAACATTCTAAATAATTATAGCTGCTTGAGGCTGATATGCTTCAAGAAACAATATGATAAAATACAAGGGTGTGTCATGCGAGCTTTTGCAAGGCGCCCCTTTATTTTGTCGCGGCAGGCAGCTTGATCCATGACGGATGAGGGTGAAAAAGAAAAGGACCATTATGCACCCTACCTGACACCGGTTTGGGGTTATCTTGTTGTTTTCCTTATTATCATACCAATGGTTTTATATCTTGGCCATGAATATGGCGGATATTTGCAGGAGTTTTAACTAAGTCCGAACGCTTTTTTCAGCGCTTGGGCCTATATTCAGGAACAGTATCATCATCTCCAAAGAGCAAGTTTTGCGGATTATCCTGAAAGCCGCTAACGCCTCTTTCAATCCGCTCAACTGCGCGACGGCTTTCGGAAATAACTTTCTGTGCGTTACGCAGCTTGTCCCCGGTTAGATTATCAATATTTCCCGCAATCGCCTTCAAGCGTGTATCCAACTCTTTAGCTTGCTTCTGATAGTCCTCAAGCTTGCCGCGTATTTCGCTAACAGTGCTATCCTTATCGTTGGAAAGCTGATTATCCACTCTGACAAGCGTCTCATCAATTTTCGTCGAGGCTTCGTTGACGCGTGAAATCACGTCTCGGGCATCATGCATCGTGCTTGCCAGCTTCTGCGCTCTGCGACCATATTCATCAATGGTTTGCGTACTACTGGCAAGCTCTTCGGAGAAGGCTTTGGCGTTGCGGACACTCTCAAGGAGAGGACCGCGAGTCTGTTCAATGTATTTTTCGGTAACATCAGTGGCCTGATCGACCCGCTCGATCCAATCCTGCGCGGTTTGCACCAGCGTTTTCAACGAGCGTGGGTCAACGTCCAAATGTGCAACAGTATTTTCCTTGGCAGCTTCTTCAAGCAGCTTCGGCTCGTAGGATTTTCCGCCGGTCAACTCAATACGGGCCGCGCCAGCCAATATTTCAAAGGCAAGAGTTGCCACGGTTGAACGGGTAATTGGGGTAGTCGCCACAATTTCGGACTGGACGATGACGGCTTCGGGATTGCTTTGATCTATAAAGAGCCTTCTTACCTCGCCGACTTTCAAGCCATTGAAGAAGACCGGGCTTTTGACTGTCAGACCAGTGACAGAACCTGGAACTCTGATTTCAAGCGTACTGGTATCCCGCCGGTCGCCATAGCGCCCGATCCAATAAAAGAAACCTGCCGCCAACAGCGCCACAGCGAGCGTAAAGACCGCCACGATAAAATAATTGGCTTTGGTTTCCATTGATTATCAGGCGACTCCGTAATTCATGTTCAGCATTACCGCTTTAAGCCGCGGCAAATCAATGGCGAAGAGTACAACAGTTTTCTGAATACTGGTGGCCTCCTTGGAACAGTTGAATAGCCATCGCAGCAATAAGGTTCCGATATTCATACAATTTACTTCAAATGCGTATTAAATGGGTAGGCTGGAACGATTTCCCATTGATCCCGCGGAAAATTCAAGTCAGCATATATGATTGCCTCAGGGGATGAGCGATGACAAATTTAACAATCCTGGCTTTCGCATTGGTAGCATTCATAGGTATAGCGACACCCGGTCCAACGGTCCTTCTCGCTTTAACGAACGGCTCACGCTACGGTATTCGCACTGCAAGCTTTGGAATGGCTGGAGCCGTCCTTTCAGACTTCGTGCTCATCGCAGCTGTCGGGCTTGGGCTTGGCGCTGTTCTGGCTGCATCGGAATTTTGGTTCTCTGTGGTCAAATGGATTGGTGTGGGTTATCTGACCTTCCTTGGCATCATGCTTCTTCGATCCAAAGGCACCCTCGAAGTAACTGACGCAATCATTGAAACCAGCCCCTCCACTTGCTCGGTGTTTCTCAAGAGTTTCTTCGTCGCAGTCACCAACCCAAAGGGCTATCTGTTCTTCTCGGCGTTCCTGCCGCAATTTATCGTGCTCGATCAGCCGCACTTTTCGCAATATCTGGCGCTGGCGCTAACCTTTGCCGTGATAGATGCCATTGTAATGTTTAGCTATGCGCTGCTTGGATCACGCGCGATGAAACTGTTGAAGCGGTCCGGGGCTTTGTGGCTGGAGCGGGTTTGCGGCGGCGCTTTACTCGCACTTGCTGGATCGCTCGCCCTTTACCGACGTGCAAGCTGACAGGAAAATAAGCGCAAGAAAGATTGATGCAACTTTGTCTTCGCATTGACATTTATCAAAGCAAACAAGGAAGAGAATGGGCATATTACAGCAATAATTAAACCCTTGTTTCCGCAGGACATTTGGCAAGTAAAATCGGTGTGCTGCATTCGCAGTCAGATAAATGAATTGGCATGAAAATTCGTGCGCGGCACTGAACTAGTTATGCTTAAAAATAGGTTTTCTCGGAGCCGTTATATGGGAATTATGTATAGCGAGTTTGTCGAAAGACTAAGAAAGGCCGTTCGGGAGCATGATGAGCGGATTGCCCGACTGGAAAGTGGCAAGGAAAAAGTTTATCGATCCTCTCGGGACGGCCAGAAAGAAGATATATCCCTCCAGACAGCTGATCACTATCGGCGGCTATCGCATCATTTGCGAGAAATAATATCAAGGCATGACGTGAAAAACGGCATTAAAGCCCAGCCGAGCAAACCCGGGCATCCATAGATCATGTTATTGAAAAGGTGGCGATCCCGACTGGATTCGAACCAGTGACCATCGGCTTAGAAGGCCGTAAGAAATCGTTGTTTTACAATAAATGTTTCGAAAACCACTTCAATATTTCATAGCCTAAATTGACGAAAGTCTAAACTTTTTGACGCCCGCAAACATGCTGATATCATTTGTTTCATGAATATCACATGGGAAAGAACTTATAGGCGGCGAGACAATTTATCACCGCCATTGAATGGCCGTTGACTCTGCGCCGCGATGAGAACAATAGTAGAACAGAGCGCGATATGGGGCGCTAGCTCTCACACAATTTGAAACGAAAACTCTGTCTTTTGGAGAACGAAGACGTGCGCCTGCCTGAGACTATCGAGCGGCTTTATCTGGACTTTGACGGCTTTTTTGCCAGCGTCGAGCAACAGTGCGACAAGCGCTTGCGCGGTCGCCCTGTGGGCGTTGTGCCCTTTGCCGGTACGGATCGCACGGCGGTCATTGCTTGCAGCAGGGAGGCAAAACTTTATGGCGTTAAAAACGTTATGCCGATTGCCGAGGCGAGGAAGCTTTGTCCGGACATTGTGCTTGTGCCGCAAAAGCCTGACCTATATCGACGCGCTCACAATGCATTACTGTCGGAGATCGAGACGGTCATCCCGATTGATACGGCCAAGAGCATTGATGAGCTTACCTGTCGCTTAGACGAGGCCGGGATAAACGATCCGCTGTTGCTTAGTGCACGTATCAAAGCAGCGATATCGGATAATATCGGCCCGTTTATTACCTGCTCGATCGGCTTTGCCGCGAACCGGCAACTGGCAAAGATGGCCTGCAAAATCGACAAGCCGAATGGCGTCACGATCTGGCGGCCGGTCGATATGCCAGCACCGTTATTCAAGGTGCAAATGGAAGACATTCCGGGCGTTGGCGGCAATATGGCAAAGCGGCTTTACCGTTCGAACATCTATTCCACCGAGCAGCTTTACAACCTTCAGCCGAAACACATGCGTAAGCTTTGGGGCAATGTGACGGGTGAACGGTTGTGGTATGCGCTGCATGGCTATGACATACAGGCTCCGGCTTCAAAGCGCGGCATGTTCGGCCATGGCCGTGTGCTTCCGCCTGAAGCACGTTCAATAACCGGCGCCCGCGAGATTTCTCGACTGCTTTTGACAAAGGCGGCACGTCGCCTGCGGCGTGAGCATTTCTATGCAGGCGGGCTTTGGCTCTGGCTGTCTATCAAAGAAGGTTCATGGCTTGGAAAACGTCACCTTCCCGTGGTCAATGATGACCAGGCTATTCTTTCGGCGCTGTCAGAACTTTGGATCGAAGTTGCCAAAGTCCATCCGCGCAACCTGACCATCTTCCGGATCGGCGTCACGCTTTATGATCTATCGCCGTCGAATGAGCGGCAAATGGATCTGTTGCTCAATGATGACGCTCTGCGCCGGAAGTGGGAAAGCGCCAACTCGGCTATCGATACGCTCAACTCGAAATATGCTGCGACCGTTGTCAGTCTTGGCAAGTGGGACCCGCCAAAGGGCGGTCATGTCGGCGGCAAGATCAGTTACACACGTATTCCGGGCCCGGAGGATTTCTGGTGAGCAAGAGCAAAAGCTGGAAACAGACTATTCGCGTTGCGGATCTTGTAGACAATCAAAAGCTGGAAGTCTCCTGCAAGAAATGCGGACATTCCACGTACCTCACAAAAGCGATGATCTGCACTGCGGAAGAGCGGGAAATGCTGTTCATCGACGAGTTGGAGCACGAAACGATCTGCAAGGCGCGGGGCTGCGGCGGCAAAGTTCGCATTGCTATGGTGCGCCTTGACGAATTGAGCGGTTTCATTGGCGGATTAGCTTAAACACACGCTGGCTAATATCTAGTAATGTAAGTTACAAGAGTTTACTGTATTAATAGCTGATTCCTGACGTGAATACTCACGTTAAAGATGCAAGCACACACCAATTGCACGCTACACTATAATATAATTACGGTATCATAGATGAACCTGAGCGAATCGTACATGAAAACGCTCGAAGAATTAAGTTCGACTGAATCTACATTTGATATTCTTACAATTTTAGCAAATATACAAAATCGCTACGGTTTAAGCTCTATCGCCTACTTTTCTCAAAGCATGTTGGGCGCACCATCATTAAATCGTGAGCTTATTGTCACCTATTCCAAAGAATGGGTCTCTCATTACAACGACATGGACTACTGGCGCATTGATCCAGTTCTCAATGAAGGTTTGAGAGGTATAATTCCCGTCGATTGGATCGTGTTTGATCACACGAAACCTGATCTCAAGCGCTTTTTTGGCGAAGCGGCAGAGTTTGGTATCGGTAGATATGGCATCAGCATTCCAGTGCGCGGATTGAATGGTGATAGGGCGCTTTTGTCGATCTCTTTAAACGCGAAGCCTAGCTTATGGCCTCAGACCAGTGCGTTTCTCAAACGCGACTTTCAGTTGCTGAGCTATTACCTTCACAAGAGCATTTCACGTAAGCGGAACGAGCGAGTAGAGCACATAAAGTTAGCACCTCGGGAGGTGGAATGCTTATCGTGGGCCGCGCGCGGAAAAACCGCCGAAGAAATTGGCATTATATTATCACTCAGTCCTAAGACTGTACGATCCTATCAAGAGCATGCTCGCATCAAGCTGGACGCGGTTAACGTTACACAAGCGGTCTTCAAGGCTTATGCATTGGAACTTCTCATATAGTGCAATACGGGAATTTTTCCCCATTCGTATTCTCCGCGTCACGATGCACTCTCGTCTCGTTGATATAGGAGTTCTCAATGATCAAGTTAATTAATGGGCATGACCAAAGCAGTTTTAAGGAAGTCGTCGAGCAGATTTTTAGAATGAGAGCCGAGGTTTTTTCGGAGCGTTTAGGTTGGAGCGTCAAAGTTCAAAACGGCATGGAAATAGACGTTTTCGACGACTACGATCCGTTATATTTGGCCTCCATTGATCCTCAGACAGGTAGGGTGCAAGGTTCGCTGCGTCTGCTGCCGACCACCGGACCTAACATGCTAAGAGATGTGTTTCCCGCTCTCCTGCCTAACGGAGAAAGAGTAGAATCCCCCTTGATATGGGAAAGTTCTCGATTCTGTACCGATCCGGGGCTTGCGAGGGCCCCGGGCAAGCTTCACAGCGTCACAATCGAATTATTTTGTGGCGTCATAGAAGTTGGACTTCGTGCCGGATTAGATTGCGTTGTTTCGGTATATGGGGCCGGTATGTCAAGAATATTTCGTCGTGCCCATTGGCCCGCCCAGACTATAGGCCAGCCGTATCAATATGGCGATGTTCTTACTCACGCGGGCATTTTCGAAATATCACAAGATGCGCGTCAAAGATTGGGAGTAGCAGGAGGCCATCACGAGCCGGTAATCAAGTCGTTCACACCAAGCATGGAGTTTCTGCCCCGACCCGTCACAACACAAGGCTATGCCAATGGATGATGCGGCAAAGCTGGATTACATAGCCTCGCTATTACTCGATCTCCACGGCATGGCCAAGGCAAGCAATTGCCACTTCCTTGGTTATCTGATCGAAATGGCCGTCATGGAAAGCCATTTGTTACTTTCGACGAAGCAGCAGATACGCTCCGCTGCGGCGTAGCCTAGTATGGCAGGCTCAGAAATATTCGAGCCTGCCACTCACTTTTCGCTCAACAATTCCCGAACCGTCCGTTTCGCGTCGTCGGTTACAAATGATAGTTCGCAGAATCCGCCCACTGAATATCCCAATAGCTGAGCAAGTTGCATCTTATCTTCCGAAGAAAATGCAGAGCTATCCAAACTATCGAGAACTTCAGGGTGCAAAGACACCAAATGCACAACGATATCGTTCTGCCTGAAACGCGGGGTCCGGTCGGATATTTCAATAGGTTGGAGCGGGTGCATCATACCGAAGCAATAAGCCACTCTCACCTTACCCGCTATGCAACTTTGGTCATTAGACGATAGTAGGATTGCGCTTCAAATGGGAATGATAATTCATGCCTCATGAGCCAAGATGAAAGCGATGAGGATCGCACAAACAAGAGTCGGTTCTCGGACACTGTTGTTTGGTGCGAGATTTGGATAGCTACCGCTTTTCTCGTGATCTCAATGTTTCGGGAACTGATGTACATCGGCGGATTGCTTATAGACGCTGTGAGGCCATAAAATCTAGGCAAGCTGGAGAACTCGCGCAAGGGCAAGTTGCGGCGCAGGACTTAGGTGTCTTTAAACTGCCTATTTACTTGCATGGGTGCGCCAATTGATTTTACGCGCTACACTGAGTTCTTCCATTACTAACCAATGCGTTGATAGGGAGGACAAAAGAATGGCCGAAATGACTGCAATACCTCAACCAATTCTCGATATGCTCAAAGTGGTATGGCAACCAGGGTCAGTGCCTTCTACATTCGAATCTGTGGCGGACGACGAGCGCCTGAAAAACCCCTCTTTTTACCATCATGGCAAAAACCAAGGGGATTATGACAACAACGGTATCTTGGCTTCGGACGCAAATGCCCTCCTGAACGCCTCTGAACTCGAAGGCCTTATCAAGGATAATGGCGACAGCATCGCAATGAATGAACATGCTCATCACGCGCTAACTGATTTTTGCAGCGAGGTTTATGATTCTTGGCGAAAGCTACAAGGCATCCTTGAGAGCATCCCGAGGAAGTAAAACTCTGGAAGAGGTCTCAACAAAAAAGAGCCGCCCCCATACCGTAGAGCGGCGCTGACGGCATTGCTTAAGTCTCGTTTACTTGTGCTGAGTCACCAGGCATTGACAGCCATCTGCGAGTCACTTTTTCTTGTATTTCAGAAATAGCTCAATATTTGAATTATTTTTTCGCGATGGGCTAGAATTAAAACGATTCAATTCCCATCTGTTTCCGAATGGCCCAAAGCCAGAAAAGCGACGAGGCCGAAGCGCTAACTTCGACCTCGTTATACCAACCCTCCCAAGGGACGGCATTTTGTGATCACTCGACTTAATTGGTAATTTATTTCCACTATGTCAAGAGACATTCTGTCGCCGTCCCGCCAACGTCCTGAAAGGACGCGACACATGCAAGAGCATTTCGACCTAATCCCGCACAAAGCCCAAGGGGCCGTGATCTATCAGCGACCCGCAGACGGTTACATTAACGCAACGGCGATGTGCCAAGCTTCGGGCAAGCTGTGGGCCGATTACAGGCGTCTTCGGACAACCGAAGCTTTCTTAGAAGCTTTGGAGACCGATATGGGAATTCCCATATCGACACTGGTGCAATCAATTAAGGGTGGTGACATACGGTTCCAAGGCACATGGGTGCACCCACAAATCGCTATCAATCTCGCACAATGGTGTTCTCCCGAATTTGCCGTGAAAGTCAGTCAATGGGTCTACGACTGGATGGAAGGCCGGAAAGCACCTGCGCCGTCCCAAATTCCGTACCATCTCCGCCGTTATGTAGCTAACCAGATGAATGTCCCGTCGGGTCACTTTTCAATCTTGGCAGAACTCACCCAAGCGCTTATCGCCCCTATGGAAATTTTAGGATATACGCTGCCGGAACATATGGTCCCCGATATTTCTCACGGCCGGATGTTCTGCAAGTGGCTTCGGGACAAACATGGCATCGATACCGACGCATTGCCGACATATGAGCACATCTACGAAGACGGGCGCCGAGTGAGGGCAAAGGCCTATCCAGAAGAATTGCTTGGGGGTTGGCGCAAGCACTTCAGGGAAGAATGGCTCCCCAATAAGTCGATCGATTATTTTAAAGGGCGTGACAGTGCCGCGTTGGCCTATCTGCCCCGCCTTCTCCCCCCAACCACGAAACATTAACAATATCATGCCCCAGCACAAAGCTCGAAGTTGGGACATGCCCAAAATCCAGAATTGGTCGTCTCACTTGCCTAGGTAGTTTTTCGATTAATTTTTGACCCCCGGCTTGACGAAAAAGATGTCAGCCATCCGAAAAGCAGCATCGAGGGAGATAGCTTTACAAAGGACGCTAATCCCGTTGGAAAAGCATCCCTCGATCGTCTCAAACAGGAAATAGCCGCCATACCCCAAATGATCTGCCCCCGCCTCGGACAAAGTTTGTCGAGATAATTGTGCAATATGAAGACTTCGTCCGTTTTCCAGTTCAACCGTCGCAAGGATATCTTCCATGGCGCGAATTCCCACTCCTGATAGACCTCAGCCTAGAATTTCAGCAAACGACCTGGCACTCTACATGGTATCGTCAGATACCGCCCGTATGGGCATTCTTCGGCGGGCTAAGAATCCTCAAAAACCACCAATAATTCGTTACAAGGACGCTCGTACGCCGATCTGTTTGTATCTTGCAGACCCTGTGCGAAACATGAGGCCGCTTGTCACAGCAGAGGAAACGCTACGTCAACGCGCCGACGACCCTAGCACGTCCGCCCTGTTGCGAGATGATGCCAATCACTCAATCGAAGTTCTTCGTGCAATCCAAGGTATGCGAAATCAACTTGCAGAGTTCGATTTCCAGCCAGCGCCCCGAGATCAAGATCGCCTGTCTATTAACGGGTTGGAAATTTCTGTTCGGGCGGACTTGCTGGTGCACAGCGCCAGCCGGTCTGGAGAGCTTATCGGTGCAGCCATCCTCCGTATGACGATGGATGATGCCGAAACCGAGGCCGCACGTGAGAAGCGCCGCAACATGGGACTCTACGTTGCAACTCTTATCAAGATGCATGTGGAACGAAATATTATAAGCGAGCGAACTCCTACAAATCGATTATGTTTGTCCATCGATGTGCAGCATGGTGAGGTTTTTGCTGCACCTGCTGCGAATACTCGGCGCGTCAGTGACATTGAAAACGTGTGCAGAATGATCGCGGCAGTTTGGCCCGACCTATAAGCACCATCGTTTTGTTGCTGATCTCGCTCTTCTCAATCCGGCCATCTAATTCAATTTTGCGGACTTCCCCGCGCCCGAGTGTCGTCCACATAGCGCGCTACAGGACAATCGCTGCCCGTCTCAACTGACCTTACTATCAATCAACCGATCGATGCGAGTTGTGAGAGAGGCCAGCGCGGCCAGAAAGCGCTCTTCCGACTTCTGTTGACGCTCTTCAAATTCCCTCAAAATCTCGGCCTTCAAGAACTTTTCGGCCGCATCAAGCTTGTAGGCGTCGAGCGCCCTGACGCCCGCCGTGATCTGCCGTTGCAGGAACCACCAAAGCGAGGCCCCACCGCCAATGATGGCAATGAGGTTAGTAATCTGTTCCCACGAAATTGCACCAGTCATTAGCCCATCCCTTTGCAATAACTGTCTCTGGCGGCGTTGTGCTGACGGACCTGCAATTGCGTCTCCGGCGTATCCCGGCTCGAATAGGTAATTGCCGGGAACACGCTACAAGTCGCTTTCTTCGCCGGATCAGTCGCGCCGGTACGGGTCATTGACTGGCAGCTTGTGAGGATTAACCCGATTGCGAGCATCATTGGCATTCGCAATGTCTTCAAGGTGGCGTTCATATGCGTCGGCCTCCTTGGCCTTGTGTTTGGTTTTCTCGGCTGATCTACCTTTGAGATAGGCCGCACCAATGGCAGCCAGTATCGCAGCGATGACAGCAGCTATGCCGCCACCGCCCGATATCAGGGAGAGAAGGATTTCCATCACTTCACCGCAGGCTTGTTTGGAACGAGCCACACAACAGCAGCCATCAGAACTTGTGCAATCTGACTTGCCGTCGCGTCATCAACACCGACATCAATCCCGAAATAGGATCGAATGAAGGAAAACAGCGCAACAATGAGCGCTGCTATGAACTTGTCATAACGTGTAAACATGGCGATCAGCCTTTCTTGAAGATGGCTTTGAGGATTGCATACAGGGCAGCCCAGAGCGTTGCAGGGCCTTGCGGTGCGGGATTGGTAGCAACCGGCATGGCCGACGCTGTAGGGGCTTGTGTGGCCTTTACAGGCGTTAGGAACTGTTTGCGCTCCGCCACTCGACGGGTAACGAGTCCTTTAAGAACTTTTCCGCCAGCCTTGTTCCACATAAGGAACTGATCGGCAGCACCCGCTCGATCACCAGCATTTAGCTTTTTGACCAATGTGGACTTCGAGAAAGCACCGCCACCGATATTGAAGGCGAGGGAAACCAGAGCATCGAATTCGTTCTGGTTCATATCGACTTTGACTGCGTTCAATACAGAGGATTCAAAGATTGCCAGATCGCGGGACAGGATCGCGTCGGACTCGCCAGCGGTTATCTTCATACCAGCCTTGACTATTGGCGGTCCGGCCGCTGACGTGTGACCGACACCGATAGTCCAAATCCCGGCACTGTCCCTGTAGGCCATCAATTCAACGCCTTCACGCTGTTCGATGAGCTTTCGCCCTGCTGCACTGGTTTTCATCGTTATTTCCTTTCGGCAAAGAAAAAGCCGCCCGAAGGCAGCTTGAAATGATCATCTGAAGGACGAAAGACGGAGGGACTTGCTTAATAGTCCTTGGCTTCAAGCCATAATGACGCAAGAATATTTTGCCAGTCAGCGCCCCAAACAATGGGAGCGACAAGTGTCATGAGTTCCATACCGAATGCGAATGTGTTGGATGGATTGTTGAACACATTGCGCATCATGATTGTCTTCGACGCAGGGATGAGCGTTTCAATTCCAGCCTTGAAGGCGTCGAGCTTTTCGATAACCTCAAGCATCGTTCGGAACTGGTCGAAAGACAGCGGAATCTCCGTGATAGGAGGAACGTATTCGACAATAGCGCTGCCGTTCCACACCTTCCCGTAAACTGTGCCGCCCGGTCCGCGGGTGTATCCAAAATCGCTGTCAATGCCCCATATATCCTTATCTGCAATCTGAGAATGTTCCGGGTCGCTTTCCATGGAAATGATTTTGCCGTCATCTTCCACAGCGATATACCACGCATGGGGGTAAAGCTTGAACAGATCGTGCCACTCCACGCCTTCAGCATTCTTTAGAACAGTCACTGTTACACTTTGATATTGCTCTGGAATGATAACCTTGCCGTTTTCATCAAATACAGCGTCCAGTGTCTTTATTTCCACTTCCTCGACTGACGAGGTTAGTTTACCAAAATTCTTCATAATATTACCATGTCCCCAAAGCGAACCATCCGCGATGAACCACATAAAGTTGAGGTTGCCGCCCATCGAATTGCATTCTAAATCGGCGGGCTTTATAGACGCGCGTGACAACGTAGCCGCTGTTATCGAAATTCGCATCGTTGCCATCCTCGCCGGTGTCAAGCACGGCAGATACCCATCCGGCGAAACGTGATTGCGTGACGCAGTTATTGGCGTGACGCTGGCCCCATTCATTCGCACGTTTTTCAATTTGCGCATTAAGGTCCCCTAACTGGGCCGTCCACACATCACCGCCATCACCAACATGCATCGCCCAATTGCCATCAGACTTCAAAAAGCCAATTCGGCCATCGTTATGATGCACATACCGGGTTTGCCCGGTATCAGTATCTTTCATTGCAAGATAATTTGCGCCGTTCTGTATCCTTAAGCTGCCTTCAATGGTGAAATCGCCGTTTCGACCGTCAAACGTCCACCTCCTTAAGCCTGCACCATCGAGATTACAGTGCACTAATTCGTAAGCACCCTGCGAAGCTTCATTGAGATTGATAACGCCAAGCGTATACTGTCCACCCCATTTATCATTATGGATATAGCGGTGACTGATTAATGGCGCAAAGGACGATCCGGTTGTACTGGATGAGGTTGCAAATGGCGCGGTTCGCTTGTCGCCCATATCGACATACAGGCCACCGGCGGAGGGTGCGTAAAACGCTGCTTGCTCTGCTCCCGACAGTTTGTCGTTGGGCTTCATACCGCCCGAACTTCGTCCTTGGAGTGTTCCGGTTAGCGTATCGCCAGCTTTGTTGACAGGCGTGTATCCGAGTGAAGCCTGATAAATCGGGTCGAAAAACTCTTTCAGCTTTGCCTTGATCACTGACCACAGAACACGCTTCAGCTTTCCAGCATCTTCGCTGTCTGTGATCAACATTGTATCGTTATCGACCGGAACGGCCTTTGTTGGCGCCGTGAGCAGATCGGCGGACGCAAGCGCTCCAAGATTTGTCCTCGCATCCGTCGCGTTCGTCGCGCCAGTACCACCCGCCGTGATAGGTCGCGCAGCATTTGCATCCTGCACCAAATCGTCAATCAGAGCATTGTATGGCGCTGACTGGATCGTGGTGTTTGGCACACCTTTCGTTCCCGCTGGCGCAGTGTAGATACCGCCTGTACGTGGCATGGCATTCTCCATAGACAAGCCGCCCGCTGGACGGCAATTATCGGAAATGTGGGGGGGGTTCACTTTTAGAAAGGGATGCGCCATATTGCGGCACATGAACCAAATTGATCACGATCCGAACGAATTCAAGAAAGAGCATCCACTATGGAAAGCGGTTCCATATGCAGGAATTGCTATTGCAGTCGCAGCCGGTCAGGGCCGGATAAGCACCCACGGTTGGGACTGGCGGGATTACAGCGCAATCCTGCTGCTGCTCATACTGTTATGGTGGTTTCTGAAACCGTCAGGGCGTGATGTTTTGGTTGACGATATCACCCATAATCATGCGCGAAATGGCATCGCGTTTCGATTTGGAAAGGCGCTGAACAAAGTTTGGCGCGGCTTCAAGCGCTGATTTGTTTCCGCCCGCTGCAATCAAGCGCATCGCACCTCGCGCTGCATTCATTGTGCCGCGCTCACCAAGCTTTTTTGCCACCATGGAGCCGAGGGTAAGCGGCAACGTAACGGCTCCCATTCCTGTTGCCAGTGCACCGCCATTCATAGCGACGTTTCCAATTAGTCCCAACGCGCCCGTTGTCGGAGAGGCTCGCCCTGCCAAACGCAAAAGGTTGCGACCTTTCGTGCCATAGGCCGCTTCGCGCATGGCTGTGGCTTCGTCCGCCGTCCATCCTCTGCGTTTTTCAAGCACCTTATCCATACGCTGGCGAGTGGTATTGTCTATATTCCCACCGCTCCCGGTCAGCTTTGCACGGTTGGCTCCTTTGTCGAGCGCATCCTGAATAGCCTCGATTTTCGATGTTTGTGTGAAAAGCCGCCTCGCATCGGGGTATTGGTCTGAGCCGTTTTTTAGGGCGAAATCGTCAATGTCATCAATCATATTGTAGAGCATACGGTTGTTGTCTTTGTTCAGAGGATTATAGCCTCCGCGAATTTTTCGACGCACCGCTTCCAGCCCCTTGTACGTGATATTTTGGCCGTCAAGCCGGTCCAATTCGTCAAGTGCGCTTTTTACGCCGGGTTGGTTGCCCGGAAGATAGGCGTCATCTGCCAATTTGGCGCGGATAGCTGCAATACGCTCTGAGAACGGCGCAGCAGCAAAAACGCCATTGCCTTCATCGGCTGCTTTGTAAGCCGCGTCTTTGGCTGCGCGAAGTTCACCAAGTGTAGGGACCGTTGGCTTTTTATTAAATGCACTGGCGACCTTGCTTGCTCCTTTTGCCAACCCTTCTCCCAGTACATTGCCGCCCATCCCACCCAGTAGACCGATAGCAGCACCCTGGCCGATATCCTGATCATTGCCTGCGGCAGTCAGTGCCCCATATCCAGAGCCTTCCGCACCCATCAGTCCGGTCCGTGCCAGCAAGCCCGGCAGTCCTTTCATAGCAGCAGTTCCGCCGCGACCGGCGAGAGTTAGGCCCCTCCCCGCAAGCCCAACGGGAGCGGCGATAGCGCCGCCAATTTCGGCGGTTGTACCCGCCGAACCGGCGCGGTTGGATGCCTGTTGAGAAAGATCGCGCTGCGCCTCCGTACCCGTACCGCTCATGTATCCCGCGAGCTTATCAGCAAAGCCCATCGTCAGACCATTTACACCCTTGCGGACAATGTCGTCTGCCGCTTGGAGAGGCTTCTGCCAAGTTGGCATGGCGTCAAACGCCATGCGGTCCGCTGTGCCGGTATCGTGATCTTGCGTCAATGCGGAGAGGCTAGATCGCAAATCCTGTGATTGCTGGGTTTCCGGGGCAATTTGTGGCTGATCGGCTTGTGTCGGTTGCCCGGCAAACTGGTGGTAGGCCCCAATTGCGGCGTTCTGATCGGGGGCATCGATTTCGACCGTCCGACCATCCGGTCCCTGAAATTCAAAGATTGCCATTATTTCACCCTCACACGGACGCCGCCGCCCAGATCCTGCCAGCCATCGTCCGCCGGAGCAGCCTGAGCAGGACCTGAACCGCCATTCGGCTTGTAGAACGTGCCGCCGCGAAGCTCAGACGCTCGTTGCTTGTTAAATTCCAGCCGCTTGTTTGCAAGCGCAATGCCGCGATCAATGATGGACTTGCGTTCGGCTGGTGACTTATCCACGCTGGCTTGCAGATCGAGTAGAATTTGCCGTTCGCCCTCTGTTGGATTGCCACCAAAAGTAGCTTTGAGCCCTGCCAAGGCCTGACCTAGAACGATGTTGTTGAAGTCCGTCGTTGCCTGCCCTTTTTCATCGCTGAAAATGCCAAAAGGATCATTTCGGGCAGCCCATGATTGCGCCCCTGCTGTGAGGCCATATCCGGCGCGATCATTCAGTGTTTTTCCCGGCTCTCCTGAAATCGTGCTGGTGAGCTGGTCAATCGCATTCTGATTGTTCATGACCATCTCGTCGGCCTCAAGAATTGCCTTCTTGTCCGTTGCTGTTAGGTTTTGGGCATCTTCGCGTGGCATTTTTCCGGTCAACACATATGACTGATAGGCAGGATCACCCGGCTTAAGTCCAAGCTGTTCTGCAAGTGCCTTCCGCTCATCTGCCTGCCCTGTCACCACACTGATATTCTGACCGTTGCCGATAGCATCAAGCTTGCCATCAGGTCCGATTTGATACGGACGCTTGTCATCCTTTGGAATGCCGTAGGCAGCGCGTTCTTCGGTCGTGATCAATGGTTTGAACCGAGCATCGGGCTTGCGATTGAGGGTGTCGAGCTGAGCCTGCTTGTATCGTAGGTCCAGTTGATATGCCGGATCACTCGCTTGCTGCTGGCGTTCCATTTCCTGCTGATACTGGGATGCCGCAATTCGTTTCATTTCAGGCGACAGGAACGGATTTGACAACGCGCGAGCAAGATACTGCATCCGATTACCGCCCTGCTGTGCGGGCTGCTGTGGCGCACCTGACATCGAAGGAGCAGGCGGGAAGTATCCGCCGTTATCAGCAACCTGCACGGGCTCCTGACCTTTTGGCGCGAACATACCGCCCATCATCTGATCGTTAGTGCGCAACATCGCATCTGAAACACCCGGCAAACGGCCATCCTGCCCCGCCTGCTGCGTTTGCGGCTGTTGAGGTGGCAATGACGCGATCTGCTGGCCTTGCTGCTGTTGGCCATTGGCAAACTGCATACCCGCTGCGACCGACAATTGCGGCTGATTGGTCCAATCAACAGGCGCGATCTTTCCCGCCTCCGGATAATTGGAGTTATCTATAGGGGCAGATGGGCTGAGCGCGGCACTCTGCACCGGCCGACCGTCAGCATAGCCCATCGATTGCGCCACCCGGCGTTGACCGTTGACAACCTGCTGTTGGGTCATATTGCCATTGACCGGCGCAACCTGATTGATAGCCGAGGCCGCGCCACTTGGCTGCGCTTGTGCCTGCGGAGCGTATGAAGCCATTCCTGCGGACGGATCGAGCGAAGCGACCTGAACACCGCCGCCATTGCCACCGACCTTTTTAGCCGTCCAGTTCTTGAAATCACCAACGGTCATATTGGCAAGGAACGGGTTCGCCCGAACAACGTCCTGCCCCACGATGGATGCTACCGGCGCGTTGTCGGCCTGCGAAAGAACCTTTGTGGCACCCCCGGCCCCGAGAAAGTGCGCGGCATAAAGGTTCGGGTTTGAAGCCTCAATGCCCGCATTTCCAAGAACACCCGCGTTCTGTTTGGTGAATGCGCGAATGGCTCTTTCCTGCTGATCGGGATCATTGCGACCGTCAGGGGTCAAACCAAGCTCGGGGTTTTGCTGTGCAAGCTGGTTCCATGTCGGTGTTGTGAACTGATAACGGCCAGTCGCGGAGGAGAGAGGATTCTTGGCGCTGTCATTGCCGCCGCTTTCCGCCGATCTGATCTTTGAAAAGTAGTCACCGCTTTCTATTGGCGCAGTGGAACCGCCAGCGGCAACATTCGCCGGGAAAGCAGGAGCGAAGCCAGACCCAGCACCGTTCAGGAATTCCGCGTCGGCAGATGCCCGGTTCTTGTCAAACTCGCCCTGACCTTTATTGATACGGCGTTGCTCCAAGGCTGCACCGAGGCCGTCTCCAAGAGCATAAAGCCAGCCACCGGGACGCGAATAGTCCTCAGGGCCTTTGCCGTCGATCATCGAGCGGACGCGCTTTCTGGCTTCGTCCAACTGTTCCTGAGACTTGTATTGTGTGCCAGCGCCAAAAATGAAGGATGGTCCAGACATCAGCGCCCTCCAAGAGCTTTAGCATAATTGACTTGAAGCAATCCATCCGGGCGCTTGGAAACCGCGCCCGGCGTTTTTTTTCGCACCTTTTGGGCAATAAGACCGAGCTGTTTCGGGGCATCGTCAGGCTGGTCCTTGTATCGGTAGAGATACAATTCCTGACCATTGGCATTACCAACCTTCTCGATATCTTTTTTGGCGCGTTCGTCCGAAAGAAACCCGGCAGGAAGAGCCTTTGTGAATATACTCGCCAATCCGCCAAGCAGACCGTTTGATTGCTGCATCTGCTGTTGATACGCGCCCATGTCGTTGGCATACTTCTGCTGTACCAGACCGGCATAATCGACGTTCGGCATTCCCTGTATCTGGGAATTGCTGAACTGTGGTTTACTAACCTGTCCGCCGGACATCAGAGCCGTGATTTCATTGATCGGGCGAGAACGCTCTTCGTATTTCTCGTTCAATGCCTGCTGACGCTGCTGGTTTGCAGCATTGAATTGCGCCAATTGTGCATTGGTGCGCTGATCTTCAAGCGTATTGTTCGCGCCTGTCGTCGTGTTCTTGTTCTGGAACATCTGCTGGTTGGCGGAATTGCCGAACGTTGCCTGATCACGTGAGAGACCTGCAAGACGAGACTGTTCCTGACCGGCTGCGAGCAATGTCGATGTACGGGCATCATTTGACGTGCGGCCAAAATCATCCATTGCATCTTTATAGGCCTGAGAACCGATCAGAATGCCTTGATTGGCAAGCCGTTGTTCGAGTGCGGCCCGGTCCTTATCCAGTGACGGCTGCAAGCGTGACATGAGCCCATCTTGGATTTCCTGCTCCTGCTTGCCGAAATCATCGACGTAGCTCGTCTGCAACTGTGGTCCGCCCTGAAACTGCTGATAGTTTGGGCCGGTGATTTTCGACGCATCACCGCCAGATGGCAGACTGCTGAAATCCATTGGTTTACCAAGCAGGCCCTGCAACCGCCCGGACTGGTCTTTTGCAAGATTGGCAAGGTTGAGGCTCGCACCATTATTCGCATCGGCAATAGCCTGCTGCGCGGGAGAATAAGTGGTGGTATCTGTAAACGTCGGCACGGTATAGGTCTTGCCCGTGCTTGGATCAGTCATCTGCTGCGAACCGGTCTGCGTCCGAGTCCGTGTACCGTCTGGCGTAATTTCATTTGGCTGTGACAACCAAGCGTTTGCTGTGGCCGTGGTAACGTTTGTCCCCGTCTGCGCTGCTGCTGTTTCTTTTGGATCGGGAGCTTTTGGCGCTTTTGGCTTGCCCATATTACACCTGCTTTCGATTGAAGCGGCTCGAACGCCAGTCTTCTTCTGTCAATGTCAGTAGATATTCAGCTTCATCACGGCCTCGAAGGCGCGGAATAATGTGCGCTTGGAAGCCATACGCCTTTGCAATGCGGATCATGGCAGTGTTGTTTTCCGAGACGCGCAAAACCACAATCTGGCAGCCTATTTCATCGAAGGGATAGGAAAACATTGCCTTGAGTACAGGGCGCGTCAGCCAGCGCTTTGAAATGGACGCTGCTGACAATTCGATAATGTCAGCTTCGGGGCTCCAATTATGATAGACAACGCCAGCAAGGAGATTTTCCCCCTCGATAACGCCCATAGTGACGTGACCAGTAAAACCCCGCCCGCAACCGGGAATATGGGAGGCAACGAAGTGCGCAATGCCGTCGTTTATTTCCGGGCAGGCTTCACCACCCCATACAATGGTCATCATGCGCTTGCCTCGCCAACCTCGACATGCAGAGCGCCTATATCTATTTCAGCATCGAGTGCGTACTGACCGCCTGAAACGATTATGCAGCCAAGGGCGAGTGTGTCGCCTGAAGCCCGGACGTTCTGGCGATACCAATAGTCCTCGCGCGTCGAGACACCATCCCAAACCGCTTTATCCCAAAGACCAACATCCCATTCCGACGACTGCTGGTTGCCGATAGAGACGCCTGAAAACGCGGGTAAAGTCTTATCCATGTCAGCGCGCGCGAACAGCAAGACGTTTGGTTTTGCCTTGCCTCTAAGTAGCATGCGGGCCATGGCGGCGGTCTTGCGCTGCCCGACATTGCCCCCGGCCAGAAATTGCGACAGGTAGGCAGCGACAAAAGTTGCTCCATCATCAGTGCCCGTCGTGTCACCCTGCCAGACGTAACCGCCCACCGATCCGAAAAACAAACTACCTTGCAGCGTAGAAAAGCAGCTTGCGTTCCAGTTTGTGATAATGGACCAACGCCCAGTCAGAACGTTGAGCACAAAGGTCATATCCTGAATGACAACGTTTTTCGGAAACGTGATGAAAACCAGATTGCGTTCGATCCACTGGGTAATCGTCCAGCCGGTTCCCGTTGCCGCCGCAGCAGCGCGCCATTCATCCTCAATGGGCCTGCTGACAGACACCAGTGACAGGGCCTGCCTATCTCGCTGGAACACCTGCGACATAGGCAGAAAGCCGTCAGTGGTGGCAATTAGAACATCAGCCCCTGCCCTGATCCAAGCATTCTTTCCAAGCGGTTTGCCGATCTGATAGACGCCCTTGAGCGCCCATGTGTTCAAGTCATCGGGATTTGCACCAGAATAGACCGCGACCTCGCCCTCCGAACTAACGAAGCAGCACATATCATTGAGGCCGTCGCCGCTTTCAATCGACCACGAAAAGCCGGTCAGCAGAAAGCCGCCCTTCTTCATCACGCCGCCAAGTGGAAGCAATTTTGCCGGACCACCAAGCCCATTCAGGTCAAGATAGTAGGCATCCATCGTCCCATTCTTGAGAAAGAATTCGCGGTTTTTGAACAACCAGACATAATTGAGCTGGTTGGTCGTTGTTCCATCCGCAAACGTGATCGCAGGTGTCGTTACCCACGTTGTTCCGTTGTAGAGCTGGCGCGGGTCGGAGCCATTGACGCATACCATCATGGATGCGCCTTGCGTGGTGTGCTGCACGACCGTCCAGTTGCCCGATGTTTGGCTATCGAGGCTTGCGGGCGTTGTAACCGGTGGCAGTGACGGGCTGGTAACTTCGAATATCCCGGTATCAGTCGCCATGAACATCTTTTCAATGCCGCCAAAGCGGTAGTTGAAAGCACTGCGGACATTTCCGAGCCCTGCAAGAAGCGCTTTCTTGACCGAGCCACCGCGAATGCGAGCACCCTTCAGCGTCGGAAAGAAATTGCGCAGGACACTGGCAGCTCCCGCCTGCTCTTCCATCAAGTCATAGTTCGACACCATGCCAAGTTTTGGAGCTGGAAAGGTGATCGGCGTTCCGGTTGGCTTGCTGCCCACAGAAACACTGCCTCGGTTTGTTTGTGCGATGCGCCCAGGACGAACCATCATTGCGACGACCCTCTGTCGGCAGCAATTTCAAAGGCAAGAGTTGCCTCGAATTCTGCAAGCTGATCATCGTAGGTGAGGCCCTTCTGTCGCTTCCAGCGCCAAATCAGGCCCATCGTCAGCAGGCGGTCAGGAAAGAGCAGCGTGTTGTCATCTGCAGTGAAAGCGGCGTTCTCATCGGATCCAGCCTTTATCCAATTCTTTGACACATAATCGATGCTGGCGCCGATCCCAGCGGATGCGGGCGCGAACAGGATTTTGCCGCCACGAATGAAGCAATAGGGCTGGGATGATGGAACCTTGTTGATGACGGTCCACTCACTCCCATTCAACACAGGGCGTACAAATTCGCCGCCCGCCGTGGTAATGGCTCCACCAGCAATCAAGCGCTGAAAATCTTCGTCCAGAGCATAGGGTGAAGTGGGAACAGTCGCGGTCTTGAGGGTCCGTTCCCAATCGACACGCCGGGCAATCTCTTCACCGGCCTGCTGTGCAAACTGAAGCATAGTCTGCGCATTGGGATTGTTGTTCCCGTACACGGTGTCGAACTGATCAAGGGACACGACATCGCAGGCATCATTGACAGCAGTAATTAAACTCATGGAGTTTGCCCCCCGATGCTGACTTTGTTCTGCCCGAAACGGGCAATCTCATCGTTGACGATGACTGACTTAAGCGCCTGTTCTTTCAGCGTAGCGGCAGCTCCGGCACCGGCGGCATCCTTGGCCCAAATCGATATTTCCTCGACCAGTGCAAAGAGGTAGATATCGGGCGCGGTATCCAGCAGCCAGTTAGTGGGATTGTTGGGTTTCAAACCCGGAATGGCTGCATAATAATTGAGATTGAGATTGCCGGTCCATGCGGGAAAAATGATCAGATTGCGACCATTGATGGCGAAGGCGTCGGGCGAATGCGCGCGGGTCTTGTCCTTGCTCAACAAAACTTGAAGAGGAACCGACCGAAGCGACCTGCCGGATAGATCATTTACAGAACGCGCTTCAAGGTAATCAGGTGGCAGAGGGCCGCCACCCAACATCACCGGAACGATGGCAGACGCTTCCATATCAGCGACCCGCAGACAGCGACTGAGCTTCATTTCAGCCATGCCAAGGAACCGGGAAAACAGATGCGCAATATCGTTGCGGCCAGAGTATTCCCCGGCGGTCACGAGAAGGTCAGCATATCCGTTGATAGCGCTCATAGCTTGTCTCGCGTCCGCCAGCCTGCGTTATCGCTGTTCTGCAACCAACGACGGATAAAATCGTCATCCTTGGCCTGAACGGCAGGGAGCAGCTCTTTGTAGAAAAGGTTGAGGGGGATAGATGCGACTTTGCCGAATTCGCCCCATTTCTGGTTTTCGGCCCGCTCGGCTGCATTTTTGTCGAGCAGTTCATTCGTGGCGTAATACTCGGTTTTCACCGCGCCATAGTTGTCGTCAATATCGAACCAGATACGACGGAAACCACGAACGGGGTCATCTTCGATGACCTCGCCGTGTCGATATGGTCTGTCATACTTCATCGGGGAAAGTCGCAATGCCGTTCCTGATTGCGGCCTTTGCTTCCGACAGGGGAAGCTCAACGACCGTACCCGGATCGATCTGCATGCCTTCTTGGCGGAAATAACCGCGCACAATCAGCACTTCCAAGACCTGCTCTGTCGAACCATTGTCCTGATCTCCAACCTGTTCGGCTGGCGGAATATTCTTGTCTGCCATGTTCTCAATCTCCGTTGACGGAAAACGGGGACCAAAGGCCCCCGCTTATGTTGACTGGTATGGTTACGCTGCCTGAACGTCGGCGATTACACCGCTGGAAGCCTCATTCTTGGCAACCAGTGTCCACTCGCAGTTGACCAGTCGCTTTTCGGCATCACCAGTCTTTGCAAGAGGTGTCTGGTTCATGCCGCGAAGGAACCCGACTTCCCACATTTCAGGATCGAGCAAGGCGACGTCACGGGCACTCTGCCAAGGATTGGCTAGCGCCGTGAGATAGCCGAAATCACCCTGATAAACGTCGGCAGCGCCAAGGATTACGGCCTGCTGATCGCCGGTCTTGCTGACCTTCTGGTCAACACGATTGACGGCGATGCCCACGAAGCTGGAAAACGTCTTCTTCAGGCCGCTGTGCATCATGATGACGTTTGGCTTTGCGCCCACGTCGAAGCACTTCTGCTGAACGTTTTTGACCTGCGCTTCGGCAAAGTTGCGCAAGGTGCCGTCGGTCGGTGCAACAGTAAGGCCAGTAGCAGGATTGTAACCGCCATTGGCACCTGTTGCCCCCCGATCCGCGTTCGTGGCAAGCCATGTCCAGAGTGAACCGGCCTGACGGACGGGAGTGCCGGCCGATCCGGCAGAAGACGCCTGTTTGACCCCGACCATGGTGTATTCCATGTCTCGGGCAAGCTCCTTGGCCTTCTTGACCGTCTGGCGCTTGATTTCAGACTTGCGCCCATATTTCTTGACCGCTTCCGCAGTGTTCGAAATCATGAAACTTTCGTCCGAAATCTGGCAGTAGTTGCCAACTTCGACGGTTGGCGCGACTTCTGTAAAGGAAGTCTCGTTGCCTTCCGGCTTGGCATTGGTTGCCGGAGCGCGGAGAGTATCAGTCTGCCACTGATGCTTGACCGCCGTCACGTCATACGTGGTGCCGATCAGCTTTTGAAAAGGAGTTTCCTCCTTGGCTACGGTATAAATGACGTCGCGAAAATCCTCCGCTTTGCCCTTCATATCGTAGGTATCGGAAGTACCTGCTGCCTGAGCCATTTGATGAATTCCTTTCGAAAATGGCTAGGACCAGTCAAAACTATCCAGAGCTTGGGTAGCGTCTTTGACTGAACCTGTTTTTTTGAAGTTCTGCAGGGCCTTGGTGGGCGGACTGACCGTCCGATTGCGACCGGGCGTGATGGCCGGTGCCTTATCGAGCTTCTTCTTGCCGAGCTTCTGCTGCTCGATGGCCTTGAGGCCGATCTTTGCGTAGTGAGCGAGCTTGAACATGCGGTGATCGACAACGGTCGCGTATTCCTCGGGCGTAAACCCAAGGGAGACAGCCGTATCCAGTGCACCTTTGTTGAAATCATCCAGTTTTTCTTGACTGGTGATGTGGGGGAACGCTTTCAATAGAGCCGAATGCTCGGCCTGAAGCCGTTCTTGGTGCTGCTGGTAGGCGACACGCTGCCCCTGCTCGTTGACCTGCTCTTTGGTGGCAAGAATGGTCTGCAATTCACCAACGGCGGCTTCATACATCGCCTTTTGACGCGTGTATTCTGCCGGGTTGGTCATTGCGAGGGTCGTTGATGGCTCTTCCGGCAAACGGTTTGCCAGATAGTCCACCAGACCATCCAAGGTTGTCTGCAACTGGGTATGTTGCTGGGAAAACGCCTGCTGCTGCTGGGTAATGGCGGTTGCCTTTGCTTCCGCCTCGCGCCGCAGGTTGGAAACTTCCTGCGTTTTCTTCTGGTAATCGCCCTGCCGCAGATAGCCGCCCTTGAGTTCCTTCAGGCTGACTTCTGTTCCGTCGGCAAGCGTGACAAGGGTTTCCGCATCAGGGTCAAGCTCATCGCCCTCACCTTCCGTTTCGCCTTCGTCGCCGGTCTCTTCGCCATTTTCTGCTAAGGCGTCATCCGTCTCAGTCCCATCGGTGGCGTCGGCTCCGTTTGCTTCATCGGAGTTGGACGCTTCGGTCTCTCCTTCGTCAAACATTGCATCAAGTGCCGTGTCGAGGGCATCAGAGGGGTGTGCGTTATCACTCCCGCCGGTAGGCAGGTTGGTGGGTTCGCCGCTCATTGTGACTTCCTTTCGGGTAAACTAGACCCCGTGCCTATGCAACGGAGCCTTTGCGGGCCGGTGTGGCTGTGCTCTCTGCAAGAGCCTTGAGCTTCGACCGCAAAGCTCTGATAGAGCGGACATCGGCGAGATACGCCTGCCGCTTCTCATGATCGTTATAGGGAGCATTGACAGCCTGATTGACGGCATTCTGCTCCTGCTCATCGAGCGTTCTGACAATCAGGGGATGCTCAAGAAGAAATCGGGCATCATTCGCATCACGTTCCGCGCTCATTGGATGGCCCCTGTCAGGTGACCGTGTTCCTGTATGAACTGCTGCGCTTCGTCCCGCTGCTGCTGTTCAATGTGCTTGCCGAGGGCAATACGCTCCTGAGAGGCGATCTTTTCCCGTTCAATGGCAAGCTGGCCTTCCATGCGCTCGCGCTCAAGCTCGGCTTGGCGGGCGTCCTTGCGCTCTTCCATTTCCAGCTTTTGGCGGTTGAATTCCGTTTCCCGCTGCATTTCCAGCTCTTTCAACTGCCTTGCAGCCTCAACTTGTGCCTGCTCGCGGGTAACTGCCGTCTGGCCTTTTGCCTGCTCCAGCTCCAACGCGTTCTTATGCTTGACCTCTTCCGGGTCAGGCTGATTGCGCCGCGCTTCCATCATCTTCTGTAGTTCGGCCTCATCCGGCTTGTTGAAATACAGGCTGACTGTTTTCAGGCCGGATGCCTCGACCATACGAGAAAGCGCGTTCCAGAGGTTGTCGGGCTTCACATAGGGGTTGTCGATAGCTCCGAAGTTCGCAAGAAGCTTCTCCTGCATCCCCATGACAAACTGCAAAGCCATCATGTCGCGTTCGCGGGTGCCAGCTCCAAGGCCGGTGTTTACCGTCGCGTCCATGCTCGCATCCCATGAGCGAGGATCGAACTTCACCCACTTGTCACGCAAGCGCACTGTGCGCGGCTGGTCCTGATGCTGTATGACCAAGCGCAGAACACCTTTGAACACGCGCTGTAGGCCAAGGGCGAGGTTTTGCAGAGTCATGCCTGTCTGCGCAATGCCGCCCTGCTCAATCATTGCTGACGCCTTGGCTGTCGTGTTTTGCAAGGCATCGGGGGCCATACCGCTGGAAGCATCTGACACGCCGGTACGGTCGCTAATCGCCTCATCCATGTAACCGAGCATCTGGAAGGACTGACCGGCAACGAATGGCACCTGCGAATACCCAACCGCCGCCCGAACGTCGACGCCATCGTTTACCCGGATGGGCTCACCGAACTTTGCCTGAGTGACACTTTCCGGGTTTTGGATTGAGCCAGACTGCACAATCGGCTGGAGATTGTTTTGCCAATAAATGTTGTCCAGGGTGTTGCGTAGCAGCACTGTCTTGATGCGCTGGATCTCCTCGATATCATCAGGGATAGACCGGCCTTCCCACTGGTGCGGCTCGCGCTCGGCAACCAGATCGCCAAAGGGTATCATGTCGTCCCATGGCTCATTCTCAAGCATATGGGCTTCGTCGCAGCCACCGGCATAGATCACGCGGCGCAATTCGGCGATACCGTCACCGTCATAGTCCACGCGGACAAAGCACTCAGTAACCTCGATTTCGTCAATCGACGGGTGATGCCCTTGAGCACTGTTACCGATGACGCGCCGCCTATCGTCGTCCTCGTCCTGCTGGTCGAGGATATCCGCACCGTCAGCAGCAGACAGCGCCTCAATGACTGACTTCTTATAACCGGCTGCAATCAGCTCGCCGCGCCGCTTGAGTGCCTTATGCCCGACAATGGGGCTATCCTCGATAGTCTTGGCGTCGGGATGAATTAGAAACTCGTTCAGAGGGACGCATTCGAGGACGATGCGCTTTTTCTCAACTTCTCGCCGAATTTGGACTGTCCACGTTCCATCCTGATCCTGAGCGGCACCGATGATTTCCACTTCAGGAGCCGACGCCAGCAATTGAGCGGACATTTCATCGAGCCCGTCATGCGTGGTTGTCAGCGTTTCCTCTTTCTTCTCGACATACCATTTCAGGACACCGTTGCGCTTCAAGAGCGCGTCGTGCATCGCATCATAGATGGCCTGCTGCCCGCCACTCTCGGGCAGAACAACATAGTTCACGTAATCCGTGGCTTGCTCTGCGCTGCCTTCGTCACCTTCTGCAATGGGGGCATATTCAACGATCTTGTCTGATCCGAAAAACACCCGGTAAACGGAGGGCAAGACCTTTTTCATGGTCGAGCGTACATCCTTTGATATGGCCTTGGACCGGCCTTCATCGGATGGGGTGTCGATCATCTTGCCGTCATAATACTGCTGGGCTTTCAACCGATCTGGCCTGCGATACGAGTTTTCATAGTTCTCGCAATCGTCCAGCAGGCCGCCAACAACACCGGCAAGCTCTTCGTCTGTCATTTTGGGCATTAAACCACCTTGCGAGCTACATGCTTCCAAGCGTCGTCGTTCTTTTTGACCGGCACCTTGTAACCATCCGAGAACACCATGAACGCATCCGCGCCGTGGCTGTGTTCATCGTGCAGAGGATGGCCGCGCCAAGCGCCCGCCTTCTCGTCCCACTCACGACTGTAGTTTTCCAGATGGATGATACCGACCGAACAGCCAGCCTCATCGAAACAGCAGGCCGGAAGTTTTGAGCGGATGCTCTGAATAGAGTTGATCTTGCTCGGGTTGCGCTCGACGGTCACAAAGATGTAGCCAAGTGAGGCTGCCATTGTCTTGATCGTCTCAGCCTTGCCCGACGTTACTGTCTGGCGCTTGTGGTCAACGTCATGAGGCGCATAGTGCACTCCCCACGTTGCGCCTCTCTGTGCTGCCCATCTCTCAAGCCAGTTGAAATAGTGGCCCAGTCCCATGCCGCTATCTTCGAAATAACCAATCCAGCGATGCTCACCGGCAACGAGCTGGTGCAGCCAGATTGTCTGTGTATCGCCCAGACCGAAATCCCAGAATGTATCAACGGGGATGCCCGGCACATATGGAAACACGCCGATCCGCTTGAGCTGGCGTAGGTTCCGAATTTCCTTGGCGAAGTAAGCACCCTCGCGAGCCGCCTTGAATGCTTCATCGGGCGTGGATGGATACTCCTTCCACATGTCGTCGCCCTGCTCTGTCTTCTTGGCGACGTACCACCATTTTTGCTCATCGGTCAGGCGAACACCGTGTTCGTCAACGAGCTCGCTGAAATACTTCGCGTCCTCGTCTGTGATGACAACCGACTGGTGCAAGCGGTACGAAGGGTCTTGCCACCACGGAAAGAAGTGAAAGCGGTAATCGAGATCACCCAGCGGGTTACCGGCGTCAGCGACGGCACGAGCTTGCTGCGTCTTGTCGTAGAAATCTCCGGCCCTGCCTTCTGCCGTGCTTTCGATAAAGCAGAGCTGTTGAGGTGCCAGCGTGTTCAGCGAGCCGGATTTGACTTCCTTGGCTTTGTCCGGCGCTTTGGCGCAAATCTTGCCGTACTCAGAGATGTGCAGAAAGTTCTTTGTGCCGGAGCGAAGCGACACCCCTACCTCCACACCCGAACCATTCGAGAATTCTATCTCTTCCGCATTGTCAGTGGTGATTGAGACCACATTCTTGATTGCGTCCGGCATGCGCTCATATGCGAACTTGATGCGACTGAGCAGGCCCTTTGCATTCTTGATCGTATCGGCCACCAGACCAGCTGAGAAGTTGCTGTTGAACATGCAGCAATCAAGAGCCAGGATCAGGATGAACGTAGAAAACCCCATCTGACGGGCTTTCAGGATGATGTTTAGAAAGTGCAGATCATCCAGAAGCTTCCGTTGCGCCTTATTCATCTTGAATAAGGTCACTTTCCCGAGCTTGTCCGTGATGTAGTAGAGATTATCGAGACGCCAGCGGCGATCTGCCCACTGATCAATCAGTTCCTTACTTAGTGCGGGTGCGCCCATCTATCGCCTGCATCAGCGCCGCAACGCTGTCCCCGACTTCGTGAGTTGTTTTCTGGATGATATCGAGCTTGTCGCCGTACTTCTTCGGGCGGAGCTTCCCGGCCATCCACTTGCGGGCATCGACACGAAGCTGCGAACGGCGGATCGCCTCGCCATTCTCTTTCCAGCCGAGCGAAGCACCATCATCGCCCCTGCGTTCCATCCAATCATTCGAACCGTCGTCGGCAATGGTAAGAATTTCGTCAAACAATGCATCAGCTTGAGCTTCGCGCGCACGGGCGTATTGCTCCGCGAAGGCTTCAACTCTGGTCAGCCATTTGAAGACCGTTGAGGAAGCTGGCATGTTTTCGTCTCTACAGATTTCCCGAAGACTTTGCCCATTCGCAATACGCTCGCAGATGATATCTGCTATGTACTGTTTAAATTCTAGCGGTCGCTTACCGGGCTTAGCTGTAATGCCTCCTTCGGCCTTGTCAGCAATCTGCTTGATCTTCTTAGGTGATAAGCCTTTAGGTTTCGACATGATGTGTCCTTTCGCCGGTTTGAGCGGTCGAAATGGTTCCTTGCGAGAAAATGTGTTGCTCAGAGTCATTCAGAGCGTCTTATACCGGGCATGATTAGAATCATCGGCAATATCAACCGTTGCTACTTGTCTTCTCCGTCGTCCCAGACAATTCTCGGGACCTCGCAATCAACACTCTATTGGTGAAATCGATGACTAATCTCAATTGCCTTGCTACATCAACATTCATCGCAAGCTTGGCTGTGTTAACTGGTTGTGTAACGAACCTACCAGAAGGTGGTTGGACCTATGCAAAATATTCAAGCGCGTCCGTAACGGTCCACTCGGGAGTAGCTAAGACAATAGTCCAGAGTTTCGGTGTGGATATTAACTGCAAAGTCGTCGCCTATCCAAAATTTGCGATAACAACCAAACCTACGCACGGCACCGTAGAGGTGAAAAAACAACAGGTGGTGGTGGCATCCTTGACCCCAGGTAACCCCATAGCCCACTGTAATGGCCTCCGAGTGTCTGGCGTAGCCATCGTGTACAAATCAACAAATGGGTTTGTTGGATCAGATATAGTGAAGTATAATAAAACGGTTGGATCCGGCGTGATGTACAGTTCCTCCAAGATCACCGTTGTGAAATAGGCGTGCGCACTGCGACTTTTCCTGAACGCCAATCATTTGAACCCCAACACGTTTCTTTGATGAGACGCCAGATGCTTGCGTTGTTCTCGCGCATCCATGTCCAGCGGGCCTGCCAAAGCAGAATGAAACAGACCGCCATGCTATCTGGGCGATCCGTGTCTATGCATCCGCAATCACATGCTTGCGGGAAATGAGCCGGTCCAGAATGGAGCGAGCAGTCAGACCAGTGATTAGCGGGCATCAGAGCATCCGCCTTACGGAAGCGATCGATCAATGCGATCAATGGCCTGCATTGCTGAAAAAACACGTTCAAGAGTAGCATCTGCTCTTTGCTGATATTCATCGAGCAATCCATTCGATACCGCTTGGCATGCAGTGCCGCTGGCATCCTTTGTCGGAACGCTACCGCATAGCCGGTTTGCCAGCTCTTCAATGCGGTATGCCAACTTCTGGCTTTCCTCCATTGCACTACTGATTGAATTGAATGGAGACTGCGGCAGGGCTTGCTGCGCACCACTGATTTGACTTCCTAACTGTGTAGCCATGGTGTTTTCCTTTTCAGGTAAAGACTGATCAATTGACATTAATGAGCATTATTTTGCGCACGATTGTTGACGCCCTCTCTTAAAGTGTGTATATATTTGCGCATAGAAGGGGACCCATCATGCAGTTCGAAACCAACACAGCCAAGATTAAGCAACGCCTAGAAAAAGACGGCTGGGAACTGGTTGGCGGAACCAAGCATGACAAATACCGCAAGGCCGGTTTACCGGCGATCATGGTGCCAAGGCACAGAACTGTTACTCCGGGCGTTGCTCGGTCCATTGCAAAAGCCGCCGGTTGGGATAAATGATCAACCGGCACACTTCAGGAGAAATGCACATGGCTAGATACGTTGCCATCATCGAATTTGCTGACGGTATGTACGGCGCTTACTTTCCTGATGCTCCAGGATGTACCGCTATGGGCGAGACAGAGGACGAAGTCGTTGCCAATGCGTCCGAAGCGCTGTCTGAATGGGTTTCGGATGAAATCGCAGACGGTAGAAGCGCACCAACACCCCGTACCTATAGAGAACTCCGCGACGATCCAGAGATTGAACTCGGCAAAGGTGGAATGTTGGCTACCATTCCCCTAGTTCTGGAAACAGGCCGCGCCGTTAGAGCAAATATCTCCCTAGACAAAGGGCTGCTAAATTCGATTGACGAAGCCGCCAACCATCAGGGTATCACTCGGTCTGCTTTTCTAGCTGCCGCTGCTCGGGAACGCATCAAAACGGTTGCGTAATCTGATTTTGGTTGCAGGGGTCAGATTCGAACTGACGGCCTCAAGGTTATGAGCCTTGCACGCTACCGGACTGCGCGACCCTGCTAAACTGGTAACAAAAAACCCGCCTCAGTGGGCGGGTTCAGGGCGCTATTCGCCTCATACACTTTTGATGGACTGCTTCGTGACGAAAGTCAACTGCGTTTTTATTTCATATGAAATTGAAATGCAGCGCGCACGCCCGTAAATCCATGCCGAGGATATGTCCCATTTCCCTTTCTGATATGACGTGCTTGGGTGGCATACTGTGCTTTTTGGCTATCTGCGCGACCGTCATTCCGCGAACACAGTAATCAGTCAATCGGACAGTCACCAGCTTACCCAGTTCGCGCACGGCGAGACTGATATCATCCAATGCGGCGCATCGCCCATCTGGCATACCTTTCCAGCCTCCCCCGCCGCCCGTCGATTCGAAGTTCGGTGATTTCGCATCCGCTGTACCAGCACGCTCCCATAGCACTGCATAATGCGAGCCAGCATGATACAGCGCAAGATTTGCGGAAGCCCGTCCGTACTTCCATTCAAACGAACCGGGTATTGCCCGCATAGTGCGCGTCTCGGATCGGACGGAAGAAATCTTTGTCCTGATCTTGAACGGTTTTGCCCCGTCGAAACCCGGCTTGTTAGCGGCGCGTTTTTTCATCCCGGAACCTGCGAACAATTTGATTGGCGATCCGGCCAGCGTGTTCTCACGATGATTTTCTTTTGATGGGCAATTCCTTGGGCGATTACTTCCCCATGCCGACGGCGCATTTCAGCTACCCATTCCGGCCATTCCGCTCTTTCCGGCGTGATGATGAAATCACCATCACTGTCCGTTGTTGGCGCGCCAACCAAACCAAGAAACAGATGATCCTTGAGATACGGGATCATCAAAGCTTTTTCGCTTCGGGCCAATTGCAGCGACCGGAAGTCAGCCGCGAAGCGTATTGCTGTGGACTGATCGGATTTCGAGAGACATCGAAAAGCTGTCCTGGCTGCATCCTTGCTCCGGGGCCTCAAGTCAGATGGCCATTCGTCCCACAAGATTTTGAAATCCCCCTCCCTGCGCGCACGCGCATCGAAGGTGGACTGGTTATTGGAAGGATTATTGGACTGGTAGTCGGAACGTGCTTCCGCACCTTTTGGAACGACGTTCCGCACCTTACCGGAAGCTCTTTCCGCACCTTCACAAAAAGGACCGGAAAGAGCTTCCGCACCTTTTTCTATATCTTGTGTCTGCGGCCAAGAGGCGACATATTGATGATTACGCCACTTCTGACCACGAAATCCGTGTTCCGTGACTTTAATCCAACCCGCTTTTTGTGCCAGTTCAAGGTGGGTTCTCACTGACCTGTCTGACAGACCAGTAGCCTCGGCAATCTGTTCCTGCGTCGGATAGCAGCCGTCCCCCATATCATTCATGAAACAGGAAATAGTCAGCAAGACGTGACGGGTCGTTGCCTGTAGATCAGACTTGATAATGGCGTGACGCCACGACCATGCACGACCATCGCTCACGCTGCACCTCGATCACGGTCAGCAGCACGGCGATAGTCCGAGGTGGCCTGTTTCAATACGTTAAGCTCATGCCACCTTATTTCGATCTCGTGATCAGGTCGCTTTCGCTTACCACTGGAAAAATCCTGTAGCCAAGCGGCTTTTCCAATAACCAGCTTGTTCAGTTCTTCAGCCATTTCCAAATTGGGGATACGGTTCTCCATATCAAATGGCCCGATAGGTTTGAGAGCCGCCAAAGAGGTCGTCACCTTCCGGCTTCACAAGTCCATTGGCAACACAATAAGCTCCCGACGCGGTAGGAAATGGCTTGCCATTGGGATGCGTAAAATAAAGGTGTCCGTCTCCTCGCTCAATTGCCTCATCAGTTGATGAGGCTTGACGGATCAACAACTGACCTTGCAAGCGTGGCAGGGCCTTCTCAACATAATGCGGCAATTGGCGTTGTTTGCAGCCATGGGTCGTCATTTGTCAGTCACCTCCTGCCGGATAGCTTCTTCTCGTGGGTGCTTTCTTCGCTTCACGAACCTTCGCCAAAAGCTCCGAAGCCTCGCTCTCGAAATCTTCCATAAGAGCATCCGGATTTACTTCCTTTTCGAGATCCAGTTCGTGTCGAAGATGGGCGATCTGCCGCTCACACATATCGAGATAAGCAGCGCGTATGCGGTGGAAGAGCGTGGCGTCGATTGACTTCGCCCGCTTCGTCCTCAAATGGTTCAGGGTCCAGAACGGAAGGCCATAACGTGTTTGCAAACGCTCCATTGCGTTGCTGGTATCGCCCCAGCCTCGACTTTCCCTTGCAATCATGCGGTTGACGTAACCGCTAGCTATTTCGGCGCTACTCATGAACCTACGCTCCGAAGTTAAATCGTGTTCCAGATGCTGAGTTTCTCTGCACGTCATGCTCAAATTCCTTGGCTAGCTTGGTCACATGACGAACCAGCCAAGGAAGGAACAACCGGACAAAGATGGGGTAAACAACATCAGCATGAGCGATGGGGATCACTACGCTGATGGATTTGAACAAATTGGTTTTCTCGCTGCGCGCATCCTGTTCAGCGTGGAAGCAAGAGCAAAGACCACCGGAGCGAAAAGCCATCGCTCCGGTGGTCAGCATGCTCAAGCCAGCCAGGAGGGCGCGGCGAGCAATCCCAAAAACAGGACGGTAGGTTTGTGATGCGGGGTTCATGCAACCTCGCGATTTTCTGGAATTAGCTTCGAGCAGGAGTAGCAATGTTGCAAACCGGAAGCACCGCAAGCGTCTGGCTTTTGGCAGTGCGGACGATAATCGCGCGCCGTCTTGACCGGCTTGGTTTGCAAAAATGCCGGTGGCTGGAAATCGGTGACGGCTTGCTCTTCTTCGTTCCCCGAAATTATGCACCCGCTTACGCGGCCCTGACCGACGACGGAATGGGAGCCGTCGCTTTTTGCGCTACCGGGAGAAGAGCTTGGCTCCGGTTGGCCGTCAGCAACCGGGAAAGGAGACGGGTCAGGGTTAATTTCTTCAATGTTTTCTCGTACGCGCGCGGACGCGGGCGCCCGACTACCAGTTTCGTACGCAGTCAGGTACAAATCGAAGATAGCTTCGCGCTCGTTGATGGCATCGCGGCCAACCTTATCGAGCTTACGGAGGTGCGAGACGACATTACCGAGAACCGTCTTGTCGTAGCCCCTGCCCTTGGCTTCCGCGTAGACCTCGCGGATATCCTCGCCAAGCGTGTCCTGCTCTTCCTTGAGGCGGAGAATGCGGTCAATGAACTGTTTGATTTCAGCTTCGGCGCTCATGCAGCCGCCCTCCGTTGGGTCCGGAGGCGGCGAAGTTCTGCCAGTGCTAGCTCGTATGTCCGTGCGCTGGCGGAAACACCCGTCAACAAACATACGGCGATCCAATGACCATCATCCGTGCAATTGCAAATCGTGGCGCTCATGCTGCGATGTCCCTCTTTGGGAAGAAGTCATCCGCAGAAATCTTAATGTTATTTACCTTGGCATGCTCGAGCAGCTTTGGAGCTTCGGAAGTCGGAATGAGGCCGCCAGTCCCGCCCTTCTCTTTCGGATGCATCCAGCGATAGACGCGAGATAGATGTTTGCCAGTTATGCTACAAACGGCTTCAACCCCGCCAAGTTTGGCGATTACTGTTTTAGCCGGATCAAGGTGATGTTCGCTCATAACACAATAATCGCGATTATCGCGAATTTGTCAATCATATTTTTCGCGATCTTCGCGATAGATTAAATTGCGAAATACGCAAAGATGCTCTCATGATGGACCAAAGAAAAATATTGGCCGATTGGCTGGAAAAAAACCTTCAACGAATGGGGCGCGGTTCCAAGGGTAAACTTGCCGAGTTTCTTAACGTTAGGGCTGACGCCATCACGCGAATGTTAAATACCGAACCCGGTAAAGAGGTTCGCGAGGCAAAGGCCGAAGAACTGATCGCTATGGCAGAATTCTTCGGCGAACTTCCTCCTGGCTTATCCGTTGGTGCGGGTTCGGAGCTACGGCTAAGCAGCAAGGATATGGTTGCCGTCCCGGTCATCGGTAAAACAGAAGCTGGCTCATTTAGAGAAGTGGATGAAATGGACCAGTCTGAACAGACCTTCATTTCGCTGCCACGCGATGACCGTTTCCCCAACGCTCGACAGGTTATCTTCGATGTCGAGGGGGATTCGATGAATGATCTAAAACCCTTCCCTATCTATCCCGGATCACGCGCTGTATGTGTTTCTTATGAAGACATCGCACATGAAGCAACACTACGCGATGGAATGGTTGTCATTGTAGAACGCACAAAAGACGGCGGCCACACTCGTGAATGGTCCATCAAACAGGTAGAGATTTATCAGGATCGAACTGAGTTTCACCCACGATCAACAAATCCAAAACACAAACCCATCATCATTACGCGCGACATGCATGCCGACGATGGCACAGTCGTTGAGATCATCGCCCTTCTGCGCCGGATAGTGAACGATTTTCCTTACTAGAGTTCGCTGGGCCACTTGAAACGCACTCATCTTGCGTATTCGTAATGGCGATCAGTTGCCCGATTACACTATCACAATGAAAGCAGGAAAATTTGACTTGGCTTAACAGGCCACTCTCAATTAATTCCTCAACATTCATCGGTCCGCTTTCGCATACTTCAATGTCTTTCGCACGTTCCCTTAAACAATTGAAGCATCTGATGTGGAGCGTAAAACGACTGCGGCCAAGCATGATATGTTCTCCCTTTGTTCTGCCTCATAGAAAGCAAATCACACTAACTGAGTCGAGTCATACTTTAGAATCATAGCCGCATCGGCACAAATTAATTCGCGATTATCGCGATTTTTAGATTGACATTTATTCGCGATTATCGCAAATTATATCCATCAAAACAACGGATGGATGCCATGAACCAGCTAACACACAAAATCCTTAACCAGCTTCTCGACCGCGAAATCTATCAGGTGATCTGGCAGCACCGCGACGGTAGCGTCTGCATTGATGGCGACCGTGAATTTGCGCACATGACCCGTGATGCAGCCATTGAAGCTTGCCAGAGCAGCAACGTCCTCAGGGTATTTTGCATCAACCTAATCGAAGCAACCGTCCGCGACGTTACCGACGAGATCGTTGAAGAAGCATTAGGCACTGCCGAGGCTGCGTAATGATCAATCTCGACGAACCCGACACAATTGCCGCTGACCAAGATCGCGGCTTTCGCATAGCCCGTGCCGTGCTGATCTGGTCGCAGGGCTTCATTTTCACAATCGCAACATATTGGTTTTTCACATGAACGCCGCGATCGTTACCCGCCGCATAGTTGAGCGCGCCCTGACGAAAGATGAGGGCAAGCTCAATTATGATTAGCGATTTTCAAGACAGAATGAGGAAATCGTCATGAGTGATGCAACGCATGTACTTCGCCACCAGTCTGAGGCTGCAAAGCGATTGCTCGCCAACCTCAAGGACAGCGGAGACGCGGACGATCAAGAGATTGTCGAGACAGCTATCGAGGGCGAAACCTCCCTGCTCGAAGCAATTACAGTGGCAATCGATGCGAATGATGAGGATGAAATTCTTATCGTTGGCATAAAAGCCAAGGAAGAAACGCTTTCTGATCGCCGCAAGGCAGCAGAGCAGCGCATTGAGCGTCGTCGTGCCGCAATAGAACAAGCCATGCTTGTAACCGAGCAGGACAAGTTCATCCTGCCGACTGCCACGATATTCCTTTCCAAACGCAAGCCAAATCTCGTGATCGAAAACGAAGCCGAGATACCGGCGGTGTTTTGGACGATCCCCAAAGTTGAACCGAAGCTCGACAAAAAGGCTTTGAAAGAAGCGCTTGAAGCCGATGAGGAAATTCCAGGCGCTCACCTCGACAACGGCTCGATCTCTCTTTCCATTAGGAGGAAATAATGAACGCTGTAGCGCAATTGTCCCATACTCCCCGCCAGCTTGCCATTATTCAGAATACAGTCGCAAGAGACTGCAACACCGACGAGTTTAATCTGTTCGTTGAAGTCGCGCGCGCTAAAGGCCTTGATCCCTTCCTTGGCCAGATCATCCCAATGATCTTTTCGAAGGCCAACGCCAATAAGCGAAAGATGACAATCATCATCAGCCGCGACGGTCAGCGTGTCATTGCACAGCGCTGCGGCGATTACCGGCCGGCGAGCAAGACACCGTCATATGAGTTTGATCCAGAACTTAAAGGCCCGGCAAACCCGCACGGAATTGTCTCTGCGACCGTTTATCTGTGGAAGCAGGACGCAAAGACCTCTGAATGGTATGAAGTGGCTGGGCAAGCCTTCTGGGATGAATTCGCTCCTCTGTCCTATGCCGCTAATCAGTACAACAAGGTTGATACCGGCGAACGCTGGCCCGATGGCAACCCCAAGATCGAAAAGACTTTGAAGCCCGATGCCGTCGCATCGCTGGACGATTCCGGCAATTGGTGCCGCATGCCTCGCCTGATGATCGCCAAGTGCGCAGAGATGCAAGCCCTTCGCGCTGGATGGCCTGAGCAGTTTACCGGCCTTTACGATGAAGCTGAACTCGACCGTGCCAAGGTACTTGACCTCACAGCTTCCGAGCTGGTCGAGCATGAGCGCGAAGAAAGCCGCTTAAAACTTATCGCTGGCAATGACGCTATCACCGTCACATGGGGCGATGGTTGGGCACTTGAGAATGTTCCTGTCGGTAAATTCTATGACCGCGCAGAGCAGTTTATCAAGGAAAGTGATGCTGTCACTGTTGCCAAATGGGCTGATGCAAATCGTGACCCGCTACGCACTTTCTGGGCGAAGTCCACGACCGACGCACTTGCGCTCAAAAAACTGATTGAAGCCGCACGAATGGCCGCCAAGCCAGCCAAAATCATGGACCAGCCCGAAGCTGTCCGCAACATGATGGCAGGGTGAGGTGAACATGCGCTTTACCATCCGTGATGAAACTGTTCATGCCGCCTTTGACATGCTGGAGGCACACGCGCAACCAGCAGCAGAAGCAAAGGCTATGCGTGAACGTAGGGAAGATGAGAAGCGCGCCGCAAAGGCTCACGCTTTTCTCAAGGCAACAGGCAGCATCGCAGAACGCGATGCCCGTGCACTGCTTTCCGAGAATTACGCCATCGCTTGCGAGCGCTTTTACGCCGCTGTTGAGGCTGATGAAGAATATCGAAATCAGCGCAACAAATGCGAGGCCATTATTGAAGCATGGCGCACCTGCCAGAGCAATTATCGAGCAATGGGGAAAATCGCGTCATGACCCTCATCCCGCTTCGCGCTCCCTATGAAGTGCGCAGATCGCACCAGCTAGCCACTCTTTATAAGCGGACACACCTTCGATTGAAGGTGGAGCTTGCACAGAACGAAACCGCACTCACTCAGATGAAAGTCGAGCTTAGCGCAATCGTAGAACGCGCTGTGAAGCGCTCGCGGAGAGCAAATTAATGGCCTACCGTATTGCAGCAATTCACCCCGACCCGACACCAAAGCGAAAGGCAGCAAAGAAGGCTGACTACCTGTCATTTCTTCATAACCTACCTTGCGTTGTATCCGGTCAATATGGCGTTGAAGCAGCGCATGTATCGTTCGCATCGCCCTATTATCTCCATTACGGACGCGGAAAAGGCTCAAAAGCGGATGACAGATGGGCGCTTCCCCTGCATCCCGATTGTCATAGAGCGCAGCACGCCACGAATGAGCGCGATTGGTGGAAATCACAAGGGATAAACCCGCACGAGCTTGCTTTGATCCTGTTCGGAGCTTGGTCAGCCATGGGCGACGATGCTGAACCCTTTTGCACCGCCAAGATCAATCAACTGCTTGTCGATGCTGGCCGTTATGAAAGGGATTTTTCATGACTAGCAAGCAGATAGAGGTAACAACGGATGCGGATATTTCTAGCATTGAGCAAGAGTTAGCAGAGCACGAAGAAATTGGTGCAGAATTCTTCTGCTGCAAAGTTGACCAGATGCGCGCCCTAATCGCCCGTATCAAAATTGAACGCGAGCAGGCCGTAAGAGAGTGTGCTGAGATTTGTGATAAATTCGATTGCCCTGTTTCGACAAGTGAATTTGTGAACGGGCAATCAACAGCATCGCAACAGATCAGAGCACGCATCCTCTCCCTTATTGACAGAGGTAGCAATGAGCCAGACAGCGATAACAGACGAAATGGTTGAAGCATTCCGGGCGCAGGGTGCGTATTGGTGCATGCCAAGTGACGCCATAATACGGCGGGGACTTGAAGCCGCCCTCGCCAACCCACAAGTGGGCGTGAAGGTCAAAGAGCTTGAGTGGCAACCGAGCGCCCTTCGACCTAATATGTTGGTCGCAAAATCTGGGTTCGAGCAAAATTACGTCATCACAAAGCTAGACGATGGCACTTGGTGGACAATTGGTAAGGGTTTCCCAACTCTCGAAGCCGCCCGCGCCGCCGCACAGCAGGATTACGAAACCCGTATCCTGTCTGCAATCACACTACAGGGTACTGCAAATTTGTCAGACGACAACAAGCTATTGTTTGAGGCAATTACAGCCATTGCAGAAGGAGAGGGCGATGCTCAAGAAATCGCACAGCAGACCCTTGCCGCGCTAAACACACACGCATCGGACTGCGCGTTGCATAACGAGCCAGCTTATCCGGCTGGAGAGTGCGATTGCCATCTATCAGCACTCAGTGAGGCAGAGAAGCGCGACAAGGAGTTTTCCTCTAAAGAAGCCAGATACAGCCGAGTTGTGATGGATTTGACCAAGCGAGCAACCGCTGCCCGACGCGAACGGGATGAGTGGGCCGCACAGGCTATGCGTGAGGATGATTGCCGGATGATGTGGCAAGACAGGGCAGAAGCCGCCGAGAAGTGCGTGAAGGAGTTGGAGAGCGATCTGCGATTTGCCAGACGTGAAGCTGACGAGATAAGGGCGACAGATTTAAACGCCGCACTCAATCGCTCCGAAGCCACCAACAAGCTCCTCTCAGAGCGTATAGTGGCGAAAGACGAAGCACTCGACCTTGCAAATACTGCTCTTGAAGATTGGTTTCACCATTACGCGCCAGATGAATGCAACGAGGTAAAGGTCAAAGAGTCCTCACGCCGGATATTTCAGGCTGGTGGAACGCTAGCCTACCTTACTGATGTGTTCGCTGTTATCCGCGCTGCTAGGGAGGGTAAGTAGATGGCTGTCACAGCAAACGATATTCTTTCGGCACTTAAGGCCTATTCTGACGATAAGATATGGGCTTCGGAGTTAGCATTCCTTGGTGGTAAAAGGCGCATTGATTTTTGGACACTCGAACCAATCATGTCAAAGGGATTTCGAGCTTCGTCTTATGAGATCAAAGTGAGCCGTGCTGATTACGCGCGGGACAGCTTGCAAAAACAGGAAGAAGCAATCCGATATTGCGACAGATTTTGGTATGTCACACCGCCGGGTATCATCAAGAGGGATGAATTGCCAGATTGGGCTGGCCTGCAAACTTGGGACGGACAAAAGTTCTCTGTCGTACGAAAAGCTCCCCGTTTGGCGAAATCAGACCCGACTTGGGAGCTGATCGTTTCTCTTCTGCGAAACAGTGGCGATTGTCGGCGCGATGTCGGCCTGATGAAATCCCAAATCGCTCACCTGCAATATCAGGTTGACCAATCAGCAAGAGATAAAAAACTGCGAAATGATCGAGTGATGAACAAACTGCTTGCCCGCTATAATGTGCAGGAGGCGTCATGACCAATAACCAGTCACATAGGGCGCTGATCGATGCAGTATCGCGCGCTATGCGAAAGGAATGCGAGGCTTGGGTTGAGAAGGGTGGACATTTGCCTTTCCCTGCCATCGCCACAGCAGCCCTCGCCGTTTTCTATGAGGCTTTGCGAGAGCCGAGCGAGGAGATGGTTACGGCGGCGCGGCTCATGCCCAATACGCCGCGCTGTATCTGGCAAGCCATGCTGTCCGCCAGCCCATTGAACGGAGGCGGCAATGAATAACAGAACCTTCAAAATCGGCGATATCGTCCACAAGCCGAAAGGCTCATGGTGGCAAGGTCGCGTTGTCGGTTTCTACAGCACAGAGGACACGCAAGAGGGCTATTGTGTCCAGTTGGACATTCCACACGGCCCTGTGCAGATTTATCCCGCCTCCGCCCTCTCCGCCAGCGCTATAGGGGAGGATGAGACATATCCTGTGAATAACGGGGGTAACTCCGATGGCTGAAATCCGATTTCACATTGAACCAAAGGACATACCGCCAGAGAAGGCTGCTCGTCGTCTGGGGCTTTCCCTCGACCGTTTCGAAGAGATATTGCCACGTTTGTTGAGTCGCGGCTTTCCGCCGTCTGATCCGGACACCGGCAACTTCGACCTTGATGCTATAGATACATGGCGCTCGAACCGTCATAGACGGGAGTTGCCAGCAAACGTTCAAGCATTGCAATCTACCGGGGTTGTCTCAGAGAGATTGAGGAAAATGCGTGGGTAGCGTGAAAATCCCCTACTACATTGTCGTAAAGGGCAAGTATGGCTATTGGGCTCCTTCCAAGCAAATGAAGGAAGCAGGGTTCAAGCTTATTCGTTGTGGCGTTGATGGACCTCAAGCATGGAAGACAGCGGCGGAGTGGAACGAGCGATGGCAGCGTCATCGCGTCGGTAGGGAGCAAGACGCACCACTGAAGTGGCCCAAGGGTTCAATCGGCGATGGGTTTGAGCGTTACAAGAAGACATCTCAATGGACTGAAGCCAAGAAGCCGCGCACGCGGGAAGAATGGGAACGGTCATGGTCCCGCATCAGCCCGATCTTTGGCGACCTTCCGCCGACAAGCCCAGAGATTAATTTCGAAGCACTCTCACAATTCAGAGACACTATCAAACAGACTGTATCCCCGAGAGAAGCATGGCGCGTTATCAAGACGTGGCGGGCTTTATGGAATGTCTGCGCAGCAATGCAGCTTTGTGAGGGAAAACAGGATCCTTCACTTGCTGTCCGCAATAGCGCTCCTATGCCTCGCTCATCGTCCTGGAGTGAGGGAGAAGTCGTGCGACTGGTAAAGATGGCTTGGCGCCGGAAATACTACGGCTTGGCCATCAGCATAGCATTCGCTTGGGACACCCAGCTTTCGCCGGCCGATCTACGTGGACTGACAGTTGCCGGAATTAAAGGCGAAGGTAAAGAGCGCTACTTCCCGATCGAGCGAGCCAAATCCGGGCGGGCAGCAATAGGAACCGTTGGGCGTCGATCATTGGCCCTACTGGATGCGTATCTCAAGAAAGAGCCATGCGAGGTAGGAGCGATTCTCCGCAATCGTAGTGGAGCGGTTTATTCGCGTTACACCCTTCCCGATGATTTTGGCGTTGTGCGTGAGATATGTTTTCCGGGAGATAAGCGCACCTTGGCGGACATGAGGCGATCAGGAGCCATTGAGGCCAACGCCGGGGGAGCATCACCTTCGAACACTGCGGCGAAGATGGCAAACAGTATTTCCAGTGCTAATGCGATCCATAAGACCTATCAGCCCGTGGATTTGGAGAGCGTCAGACAGGCCGATGAAGCGCGTATTATTGGTCGCCGACGGATACGAGATCGGAACAAGTAGCGCACAAAAGTCTAAACTCCCGTTTGGGACGAGTCTAAACTTTCAGTTTTCATACCAGCTAAGTTATTGAAAAGGTGGCGATCCCGACTGGATTCGAACCAGTGACCGTCGGCTTAGAAGGCCGGTGCTCTATCCAGCTGAGCTACGGGACCAATCTGTAATAAATCAATGCGTCCAAGGCTGTTTACGGTCGAACCTGAAATTCTCCGAATAGGATACCACACGACGGCGGGTTTCCTTTGGCTCCTGCACGGAATAGGCAATACCATTCTTCTGCGCGTAGGCTATCGCCTCTTCCTTCGTTTCGAAAGAAAGGTGAATTTGGCTCTTCATATCGCGCGATGAGGTGTAACCCATCAACGGCTCAACCTTGCGTGGCTGTTCCGGCTCAAACTCGAGCAACCAAGATTCGGTCTTGGCCTTGCCAGATTGCATTGCAGTTTTTGCTGGGCGGTAGATGCGTGCGGCCATTGAAGAAATCCTTTTATCTGCAATTCCGGTATATTACAGGCTTTGCTTCAGCTCCAGCAGCAATCTTCGTTGAAGTGGTCGGAGCGGAGAGATTCGAACTCCCGACCCTCTGGTCCCAAACCAGATGCGCTACCAGGCTGCGCTACGCTCCGTGTTCTTCAACGGTTGCCTGACTAGAGTTTCCCGAGACGAGAAGCAAGCTATAAATTGAACAAATCCAATAAAAAACTGAACCGTGCCGGAAGGTCGCAGGTTTAACGGGGTTTTTGGTAGCCATCAAAGGTCAAAAGCCGCCTGTCCTTCGTCCAACGCAGTGACGACAGCGGCGGCCAGACTGCGGGTGATCCTGGATTTTTTCTCCAGGGCTGCACGGTCGAGTCGCTCGACCACCCGGTTTGCGGTGGAAAGCGACCGCTCAATATGACTGACAAGGAAGCCGATAACGTTCGGGTCGACAGCGATCTGACGGTCGGCAAAGAGCTTGTAGAGGACGCCCGAGAGCAGCATGTCATCCGGCTCACCAATTTCCACAGTCGTTGCTGCTTTCAAGCGTGAGGCAAGGTCTGGCAAGCGCAAAGGCCAATTGGCAGGCCAAATGCGCGAAGTCATTAAAAGGCTGCTGCCACTCTGGCGGACATTGTTGATCAGATGAAACAGAGCAGCTTCATCAATTGGGCCAGCGCCGATATCATCAATCAAAAAAGGCCCGTTTTGACCGGCGGCGGCGGCAATATTGCGCGAATCGACGATAATCGCATTCGACTCGGCCTTCCAGACCGCAGCAAGGTGGGTTTTGCCCGAGCCTGTCGGACCGGCCAGTATCACAACCGGCGATATCCAGTTCGGCCAACGATCCACAATGTCCACAGCAGCCATATTGGTGCTGGAGACAATCAGATCATCGCGCGAGTAGCCAGGCTCGTGACCGAGGTCCAGAGGTAATTGGCGAGGCTTTGTGGTGTCATTCATGGCGCGAACAAATACAATCTGGCCTGAGCCACTGTCACCTGATTTGTTTGGTCTCATCGGTTTTGCGGAAATCCCCTGTGTAGAGCGGGGATTGCTGATAACGATTAATGACAAAGCGAACCAGCACTCCGATGGCGGCGGCAGTTGGCACGGCAATGAGCATGCCTGTGAAACCCATGAGCGAGCCGAAGGCAAAAAGCGCAAACATAAGCCAGACGGGATGCAGACCAACAGACTGCCCAACCAGCTTCGGCTGCAGGATATTGCCTTCGATAAACTGACCGATACCAAACGCTATAGCAACGCCAACAATACCGCCCCATTCCGGCCAGAACTGCACTAAGGCCACGCAGAGAGCCAATACCAGCCCCACCAGCGAGCCGACATAGGGAATGAAGCTGATAAGTCCCGCAAAAAGTCCGATGAGCAGGCCGAAATTAAGACCGACAACAGTAAGACCGACGGCGTAAATCATACCGAGCAGCAAACAGACTGTACCCTGCCCGCGCACAAAGCCTGCAATGGCCTTATTCATATCGGTGGCGATTCCGCGGACCGTATAAACATGGTCACGGGGCACCAGCTGATCGATCTTCGTAACCATACGATCCCAATCCAGCAGCATATAAAATGCCACTACGGGCGTTACCACGAACAGCGCAACCACATCGATTAGCGTTTTGCCCGAACTCCAGATTGATTGCAGCAAGGTGGTGAGGAAGCCTGCCCCCTGCTGAAGCAGTGAATCGAGGCTGTTGCGGATGACAGAAGCATCAACACCTATGAAGTCCTTGAGCCACTGCGAATCCCGGCTGGCAATAAGCTCCTGCAGCCGCGAGACGTAACTTGGCAGCCGCGCGATAAAATCACTCATCTGCGATGCCAGGACCGGCACGAGAATGATGAGCAATACCGTGAACGTGACAATGAAGAGGACGAGGATAACGACAGTTGCAAGCAGGCGGGACAGACCGAGGCGCTGTAATCTATCGGCGACGGGATCAAGAAAGTAGGCCAGCACCATGCCAGCAACGAATGGCAACAGAATTGAGGAAAATACAAACAGGAACAGTGCAAACATGACCATCGCAGCCGTCCAGAATATTGCCTGACGACGGAAACTGCTGGTAAGTGAATTAAGCTGCACCTCGACATGGATATCCTTGTCAGGAATCTCCACAGGAACGGGAGGTTTTTTTGTCGTTACAGCCTTGCCCGGAGTTTTGCTCATAACCGCCATTCTCGTTTTCCAGTCTGGAGATAGGCAGTCAGTAGAGGTGCGGTCAAGGCTCTAACTGTCAATAAGTGGCGTTTTATAGCCAGTTGTGGCACTCAGACCTTGCAGCTTGGTCAGAGTCGTGTCATTTCGCGGGCAATAATCTGGAGTTGACCATGAGCACCGAAAAACAGCCCGGCAAGAATGGCCTTACCTATGCACAGGCCGGTGTCGATATCGATGCAGGCAATCTGCTGGTTGAAAAAATCAAGCCGCTGGTGCGTTCAACACGCCGTCCGGGCGCAGATGGCGAAATCGGCGGCTTTGGCGGTCTTTTCGATCTAAAGGCCGCAGGTTTCAAGGACCCGGTGCTCGTTGCCGCTAATGATGGCGTAGGCACGAAGCTCAAAATCGCCATTGATGCGGGTGTGCATGACACTGTGGGCATTGATCTCGTCGCAATGTGCGTCAACGATCTGGTCGTTCAGGGAGCCGAACCGCTGTTCTTCCTTGATTACTTTGCTACAGGCAAACTCGATCCAGAACAGGGTGCAGCGATTGTTGGCGGTATTGCCGAAGGTTGCCTGCAAGCCGGCTGTGCACTGATTGGCGGCGAAACGGCGGAAATGCCAGGCATGTACCGTGATGGCGACTATGACCTTGCTGGCTTTGCCGTTGGCGCTGCCGAGCGCAACCAGCTTTTGCCGACTGGCGATATTGTCGAAGGCGATGTCATTCTTGGCCTTGCGTCTTCCGGCGTTCATTCCAATGGTTTTTCGCTGGTACGGCGTATTGTTGAACTTTCCGGTCTTGGCTGGGAAGCAGATGCGCCATTCAAGTCTGGGACGACGCTGGGTCAAGCGCTGTTGACGCCAACCCGCATCTATGTGAAATCGCTGCTGGCAGCTATCCGGCAAACCAGTGCGATCAAGGCACTGGCCCATATTACCGGCGGCGGTTTTCCGGACAATATTCCCCGCGTGCTGCCAAAGAATTTAACAGCAAGCATTGATCTGTCGGCAATCAATGTCCCTGCCGTGTTTTCATGGCTGGCAAAGACCGGCGGCGTGGAACGCGATGAAATGTTGCGCACATTCAATTGCGGCATCGGCATGATCGTCGTGGTTGCTCCAGAAAATGCCGATTCTGTTATGGCTGCATTGAAGGAACAGGGCGAAGAGGTTGTGCGCCTAGGAACGATGGTTGCACACGCAGATAGCGGCGTTGTCTATCAGGGCACATTGGCATTGTGAGCAAGAAACGTGTTGCAGTGCTGATTTCCGGGCGTGGCTCCAATATGAGTGCGCTTATGGAGGCAGCAAGAGATGCCAACTATCCGGCGGAAATCGTTGCGGTCATCGCCAACAAGGCGGATGCTGGCGGGTTGGAAACGGCCCGGGCAGAAGGCATCCCTGCAATTGCCATTCCTCACCGTGACTACGCGTCCAAGAGCGAGCATGAAGCAGCCGTCTGCGCAGCGCTTGTCGAAGCCAAAGCGGATATTGTCTGTCTGGCAGGCTATATGCGGATTATCTCACCCGAATTTGTGGCGCAGTGGGAGGGGCGAATGCTCAATATTCACCCTTCACTTTTACCTCTGTTCAAGGGCCTGCATACGCATGAGCAGGCGCTTGAAGCGGGCGTGCGCGTGCATGGCTGCACGGTGCATTTCGTGACCGCTGGTATGGATGACGGCCCAATCATCGCCCAGACCGCAGTGCCCGTGAAAACCGGCGATACACCGGATATGCTTGCCGAGCGGGTTTTGTCAGTCGAGCACGAGACCTACAGGCATGCACTGGCGCTGGTTGCGCAAGGCAAAGCCGTCATGAAAAACGGGCGAACCGTCTTCAGCGATTAGGTATTAGCACCACACTATCCTCTCCGCCGTCAACTCTGTTGAAGACGGAGAGGATAGGTTCTCTACGATTAGGTGTGGCATCCGTTACGGCCTAAAACGAGACAACCCTCAGTCCAAAGCCAACTTGACCCAGACCTTGTTGTCGTGAAATGCAGCGCCGCCATAGGGTGCTGGTGCATCGGCTCCAGTCAGAACATTGATCCCCTCGCCGCGTTCGAACGATGAATTGGCGAATATCCCTTCTGAGATTACCACACCGCGTTTTGTCAAAGGCTGAACGCGCGCGTGAAGAATGACCTCACCGCGATCATTACCAATTTCCACACGGTCGCCCTCATGAATGCCGAGCATTTCCGCATCTTCCGGATGGATCAATAATTCGGGCCTGCGTTCCTTTTGAAGGGATGTCGGCGTTTCGGCGAAGGTGGAATTGAGGAAATTATGCGCGGGCGACGTCGCCAGACGGAACGGATGTTTCTCGTCGGCCAGCTCAATGGATTGGAAATAATCGGGCCATTGCGGCAGGGTTTGGTAAGGCCCCTGCGGGCCCATAGATTGCGGTGGCCTGTTTGGCGATAGCGTTCCTGTCCAGTCAGGCTTGAAGCGGAACTTTCCATCGGGCCAGCTAAAGCCATTCTGATAATGCGCCGTTTCAAAGTCCGGCTGCATATCGAGCCAACGCAATTCCTTGAGCATGTCGAAGCCCGGCAGATTGCTGGAATGCATCATATTGTCGATCAATGTCTTTTCGTCGAGGCCAAAGCCGGGGAGATCGCCAACGCCAAGGCGATTAGCCAATTCATTGATAACGAACAGATTCGGACGCGTTTGTCCGGGCCCGTCAATCAGCTTTGGTCCAAGAACAATATGCTGCTGGCCGCCACCACGATAAATATCGTCATGTTCCATGAACATGGTCGCAGGCAGCACGACATCCGCCAGCTTGGCGGTGTCGGTCATGAATTGCTCATGCACTGCCATGAAGAAATCATCGCGCATCATACCCTGCCGCACGAGACGCTGTTCCGGCGCAACATTGGCCGGATTGGTGTTTTGAACCAGCATCGCCATGACGGGCGGTCCACCATAAAGCGCGCTCGGATCGCCGGTCAGCGCAGCACCAATACGGCTTTGGTCAATATGGCGGATGGAAGGGTCGGCAAAGGCACGGCCTTCAATCTCTCGCTTGTCCATGCTGTAAATTCCGGAGTTGGAATAGAAAGCACCGCCGCCTTCATATTTCCATGCGCCAGTAACAGCGGGTATTGACAAGGCGGCATGCATGTTAACTGAACCGTTCCGTTGCCGGGTAAAGCCAAAGCCGAGGCGGAAGAAGGTTTTCTTGGTTGTCCCGACTATCCTTGCAAACTCTTCAATTTCAGCGGCTGCAAGCCCTGTGATGGCGGCGGCCCATTCTGGGCCACGGCTTTGCAAATGCTGCTCCAAGCCCTTTGGATCATCCGTATAAGCGTTTAGATAGTCCCAGTCTGCCATACTATCGCGGAACAGAATGTGCATGACAGCGCAAGCCAAAGCCCCGTCTGTGCCGGGCTTCAGCACCAGACCAAGATCAGCCTGTCGAACCGTTGCAGTTTCATAAATGTCGATTGCAACAATCTTTGCGCCCCGCTCCTTACGGGCACGGACAGCATGGGTCATCACATTGACCTGCGTTGCCGCGGCATTGGTGCCCCAAATCACCACGCAGTCAGATTTTGCCATCTCGCGCGGATCGACGCCGGCTAGCTTCCCCGTTCCGGCATAAAATCCGGTCGTCGCAAGGTTGGTGCAGATACTGTCGAATGTGTTGGTGTATTTCTTGGCGTGGCGAAGCCGGTGTACACTGTCGCGTTGGACCAGCCCCATTGTTCCTGCATAAATATAGGGCCAGATGCTTTCCGAACCATAATCGGCTTCAGCTTTGAGGAAACGCTCGGCAACCAGATCAAGCGCAGCTTCCCAGCTCGCCTCCTTCCAGATGCCCTCGCCTTTTGCGCCACCGCGAACCAGCGGCTTCAACAGGCGATCCGGATGATGAATGCGCTCGGCATAACGTGCAACCTTGGCGCAGATTACACCCGCCGTATAGCTATTGTCCTTCGCGCCGCGAACACGGCCTATCATGCCTGAATCGAGTATCTCGATATCAAGCGCGCAAGTGGACGGGCAATCATGAGGGCAAGCGGAATGCCCGGTACGGAGAAGGACTGGCTTGTTCATTGCTTAAACCTAGCTCAAAATATCAACGACAGAAATGCAGCTTTTTGTCTTGGTGACAAGCTTTGGCAATTCAGGCAAGCCGCATCACGGCGGCACCAGCAGCAATGAGTGCGACGGCAGCGAGTCGCTTGGGTCCGACACTTTCCTTCAGGATAAATGCGGAAATGGCGACCGCAAAAAGGATCGAGGTTTCTCGCAGCGCCGCGACAGCCGCAACAGGCGCCATTGTCATAGCCCATAGCGCAAGGCCATAAGAACCAAGCGTACCAACGCCTCCGATTGTTGCCAAACGGGTACGTTTGAGGAAGTGCGGCCAAAGTTCACCGCGTCGCATGATAAGCGTCCAAACCAGAAGCGGAACAGCATTCAACACGAATACCCACATTGCATAGGCGGCGGGCGCACCGGAATGGCGTACGCCCAAGCCATCAATCAAGGTATAGGAAGCGATCACGACGGCATTGATCAATGCAAAGACAGTCGTGGCGCGATTTGCACCGGCGCGGCGGCGCGACTCCAGTGCAAGAGCCAGAACACCGCCGCAGATCAGCGCTATTCCCGTCCATTTTTGCAGCGACAGCACTTCGCCAATCAATGGACCGCTGGCAATGGCAACAATCAACGGAGCCGTCCCCCGCATGATCGGGTAGGCCTGGCTCATATCGCCACTGCGATAGGCAGCAGCAACCAGCGCAAGATAGATGACCTGCGCGACACCTGATGCGGCCAGAAATGGCCAGCTTTCCGGTGCGGGGGCAGGCAAAAACGGCAGGCAGACAGCTGCTATCAATCCTGCCGAGGTGACAACCACGACTGTATTGAGAAATTTGTCGCCCTCGGATTTGACGACGGCGTTCCAGCTTGCATGCATGAGCGCTGCAAAAAGCACAACGAGGACTACAGTTCCGGACATTGATGCATCTACCTGCCGCATGCTGCGGGATGGAGCATGCTGATCTGCTCTATGACAGAACCATGAAGGCCAGCAAGTCGTATAATTTCAACTTTAACATCAACCATCTTGCGAGAGCGCGAACATCATGAAACAAGCGGCGCATGAACTATCGTCACGCCTATCATGCCGGCAATTTCGCCGATGTGGTCAAACACATCATCCTGACGCGTATTGTCCTTTATATGCAACGCAAGGAATCCGCCTTTCGCGTTATGGACACGCATGCGGGTATCGGCCGATATGATCTAAAAGGTGTTGAAGCTGGCAAGACGGGCGAATGGGTAAGCGGTATCGGGCGGCTTATGGAAGCCAGGCTCGATCCCCAGGTAGCCGAATTACTGGCGCCCTATCTTGATATTATCCGCGCCGAGAATGTCGACGGCCAGATGCGTCATTATCCCGGTAGTCCGCTTATTGTACGGCATTTGCTGCGCAAACAGGACAGGCTATCAGCACTGGAGCTGCATCCTCAGGATGCAAAATTGCTGGCAGAGGTTTTTGAAGGCGATTTTCAAACCCGCATTACCGAGCTTGATGGCTGGCTGGCGCTTGGAGCTCATCTGCCGCCAAAGGAAAAGCGTGGATTGGTCCTGATCGACCCGCCATTCGAGATTGGTGGTGAATTCGACCGGCTGGTTGATGGTCTTTCGCGCGCGCATAAGCGATTTTCGGGCGGCACATTTGCACTTTGGTATCCGGTGAAAGACCTTCAACAGGTCAAACACTTCACCGACATGCTGGCAGAAACCGGTATTCCCAAGATTTTGCGCACAGAGTTGATGATTCGAACACCGTCATCCGAACCAAAACTGGATGGAACCGGGATGATCATCGTCAATCCGCCGTTTACTCTGGAGGCAGAGCTGCGCATCATCCTTCCGGCGTTATCGAAAATCCTCAGTGAGCAGCCGAATGCAGGGTTCAGGGTCGATTGGGTCCGCGGCGAGCAAGTTGGCGCTTGACCTGACGCTATCACTGGTTGAAATTGCCACACATAAAAGCTGTCCGGAGAATAAATCCATGTCACGCCTCTCGTCATTCATAGCCACAACCTTTGCCGCTGGTGTCATTTTGTCATCGGCTGCCCCCGCCATGGCCGCAGATTATATTGAAGGACCAGCGCAGAGCTACGACGAGACCTGCGGACAGGCCCGCGTGCTCAACCGCATCGTCAACAAATTTTCCTATCAGGTAAGGCATGTTCCAAACCTGCCGCAGGTTGGTATCGACAATTTTACCGATGTGCAGCAGACACGCCACGAACCCAGTGCTGATCCTGAAATGGATGCGGTTGAACGGCATTATTGCCGCGCTACCGCTCATCTTTCCGACGGTAGCCAGCAGCCGGTCTGGTATCTCGTAGAGCAGGGTCAAGGCTTTGTTGGCGTTGGTGACAATGTCGAATTCTGTCTTGCCGGTTTTGATCGCTGGCATGTTTATAGCGGAAGCTGCCGTACCCTTCGCTGATTGAATTCAGCTGATGCCGATCAGCAAATTTGCCCGCTATGTCCTGTTTGCGGCACTGATTGGCATCAGCATTCTGACCTATTTGCGCGAGCAGGATACGCCAATATCCCGCCCCGCGACACAGAATGCAGAACGAGCCGCCGCCTCTGAGCGCTCATCTATTCAACCGGTAGATGAGAAATTGGCAACGGGAAGCGGTTTTGATTTTTACGTGCTCGCGCTTTCTTGGTCTCCAAGCTATTGCGCCGCAGAAGGTGACCGCGCCAATAAGCAGCAATGCGCCTCCGGCAGACCCTATGGTTTTGTGGTCCACGGGCTTTGGCCCCAATATGAGCAGGGATTTCCGCAAGATTGTGATACATCGCAACCCAGCGACGTGCCCTTGGCGCAAGCCCGGCAACTTTCTGACATCATGCCATCGACAGGTCTGGTCACTTATGAATGGCGCAAGCACGGCGCCTGTAGTGGCCTGACGCAGCGGGATTATTTTAAAACAATGCGACAGGCCGTGCAGCGGGTCTCCATTCCCTCCGCATATCGCCAGCCAAGCCAGCGGGGCGAAGTCAATCCGCAGCTACTTGAACAAGCATTCACGACAGCCAATCCCGGAATGCAAAAAGACGGTATCGCAGTCACTTGCGACCGCGACTACTTGCGTGAAGTGCGCATTTGTTTGACAAAAGATCTCAATTTCCGCTCCTGTTCGGAGGTGGATAGGTCCTCATGCCGCAAACGATCAGTGGATATGCCGGGGGCATTTTAATCTGCATTACCTTAGCTGCATAATTCGACGGGGCTAAGGTAATGCCAGCCGAAACACGCCCTTTTCATAATCCCACATGAAGTTTACCGTTTCGCATCGAGTCGCAAATCGGAGTTCATCGTGACTAAAGTTCTCTATTCACCCGCATCGCCCTATAGTACCAAGGTGCGCATGGCAGCGCTTTATGCGGGCATTCCGCTTGAATCCGTCCTTGTTGACAGCAATGCCCAACCGCCGGAATTGGTCAGTGCCAATCCGCTTGGTAAAATTCCGACACTTATCCTTGATGATGGCAAGGCAATTTTCGATAGCCGCGTCATTACCCAATATCTCAATCGCCTTTCCGGCAACAAGCTCTTCCCGCGCAATGCGGAAAAGCGGCTTGAAGCGGAACAGCTGGAATCCATTGCCGACGGACTTTGCGATGTTCTGCTGGCGCATGTTTACGAGCGCCGTTTTCGCCCTGAAGAAAAAATCCATGAATCCTGGCTGGATCGTCAATGGGTCAAGGCAGAGCGCGTGCTCGATGTTCTGAATGCTGCTCCTCCCCGTCTGGGCAAAAAGATCCATACCGGACATATCGCGCTCGCAGCAGCCTTGGCCTATGCAAGCCTGAGGTTTGAGGGTAAATGGGAAAAGGGCCGCTCTAAACTGACACGCTGGCAAAAGCGTTTTGAGGAACTGCATCCGGAACTGGCGGCATTGCTGCCGAAATAATCGCTATTAAACGTCTCAATAACAAAAAAGCCGGACAGTTTCCTGCCCGGCTTTTTCGTTAAATCAGTCTGGTATTAGAACTTGTAGCCAACACCGAGACGAATTTCGTTGGTTGTGATCTTGTTCGATACATCGTCAATGCCACCGAGGTCATAGTTCTTCTTACCGAAGTCGGTGTAACGATACTCAGCACGGCCAACAATGTTTTCAGTGATCTTGGCTTCCGCGCCAACACCGGCTGTCCAGCCGATATGTGTCTTGGAATCGCTGCCAAGAGGACCGCTAAGCTTGCCTTCAGTCATGGCAACACCGCCTGTGCCGTAAAGCAGGACCGGATCAAGAGCAACACCAGCGCGGGCACGTATGGAACCCTCTACGCCCTGCTTTGCTCTATAACCAAAACCGCGTTCCTTGGCACCGGAGTAACCAACATCGCCTTCAACACCGTAAACAAACTGGCCGTTCTGAAGGTTGTAGCCGCCATAGACGCCACCCTTCATGCCATCGGCATCAAGTTTGCCTTCAGATGTCTTATTCTTGTTCCAGCCGTAGCCGCCATAGGCACCAAGATAAGCACCATCCCAGCCACCAACGGGCTGTTGGAATGTAGCCTCAGGAGCTGGAGCCTGTTCAACAATAGCGTCAGCAGCGAGAACCGGGGCGGAGAGCGTAAGCACGGCCGCCGAAGCGAGAATCAATGTTTTAAGAGTGCGCATCGCAATCTCCTTTTTAAACTCTATTTACACGTAGCGGCCTTGGTCGGGAGGAAACCAAAATTACGTCCGCTTGACGAGAATGACATTCGCTCTTCAATGTGGCGGGACTCGTGCCGGACTGTGAAAAGAAACTGTCCAGAAAATGGCTAAAATGCGATGTGGTTTTTCAGCAACAATCAGAATTATCCAGAATTTTCAATGATTTGGAAATAAGGCTACAAAATAGAAACCGCTTACTATTTGAGTAAAATTCTTTTCAAAGTCATACAATATTGCAATGCAATATAGTATACTTAACGATTGCTTAATGTTTACATTGGTCTTGGACAGAATGCGACATAGACCAGCGATTTACGTGGCAACTCCGTTAAATAAGCCGGATCGCATAGCATTTGACTAGTGGAGTGAATTTGACATTTGCATCCGGCCCCAACCGCAAACTCCCATACGAATATCAAATTCGTCAACTCCACTAGAACTGTTCATTGCTGACGTTAGCCCCTCGCGCTTTATCGGGCTCATGCCTATATTTAGCGTTGAATCACCCCATGAAGGAGAAGGCTGTGACGCTTGATCGACCAATTGCCCTTGTAACGGGAGGTGCCAAGCGCATCGGCAAGGCAATTGTTGAAGATTTGGCAGCTCACGGGTTTGCCGTTGCCATTCACAGCAACCATTCGCGTGCAGAAAGCGAGGCCTTGCTTGCATCAATCGAGAGCAAGGGTGGCAAAGGATGCGTTGTCGAAACAGATCTGACGGATAGCGATGCGGTAAGACGGCTGGTTGCTCGCGTCCATGATCAGCTCGGGCCTGTTCAGATTTTAGTCAATAATGCTTCAGTCTTTCAGGAGGATGGAATTGGCAATCTCGCCGATGACGCCGTGTGGGAAAATCACTTTGCCGTCCATGTCAGGGCGCCTGTGCTGCTGGCCAATGCCGTTACCTCATTGCTGCCCGATGGACAGGACGGGCTGATCATCAACATGATTGACCAGCGCGTCTGGAAACTGACCCCCAAGTTCCTGTCCTATACTTTGTCGAAGAGCGCCCTTTGGACAGCAACCCAAACATTGGCGCAAGCTTTGGCTCCCCGCATTCGCGTCAATGCGATTGGACCGGGGCCTACCATGCCTAGCGATCGTCAGAACCAGCATGATTTTAATCAACAAGTCAGTAGCCTCCTTTTAGAGCGTGGCCCGGACCTTTCAGAATTTGGCCGCACAATCCGTTATTTTTGGGAAACGCGCTCCATTACGGGGCAGATGATCGCCCTTGATGGCGGACAGCATCTGGCCTGGGAAACGGCTGATGCGACGGGAATTGCAGAATGAGTGATCCGGCAAAACAATCGGCCACTCCGGAACGGATGGACCCCGATTTCGACGTGGCGGAAGACATGGAAGAAATGTCCGATGCAGCCAACGAACCGGTGCGGAACGTTGCGGCGCTTATAAATGCGATCGAGTGGGATGCAGCGATTGTGGGCGACGGCAATAGCGGTGCGGATGTCATTGCTGAACTGGTCAAACGCCTGCCCAATAAGCCGGGTGTCTATCGCATGTTCAATGAAGCAGGCGATGTGCTTTATGTCGGCAAAGCACACAGTCTGAAAAAACGCGTTTCAAACTATGCGCGTGGACAAGGCCATAATAATCGCATCGCGCGCATGATCCGTGAAACCATGAAAATGGAGTTCGTGGTTACACGCACGGAGACGGAAGCGCTGCTGCTGGAAGCGAATCTTATCAAGCGCTTGCGTCCACGCTTTAACGTGCTGATGCGCGATGACAAGTCGTTTCCCTATATTTTGCTGACGGCACCCAAACCCGGTGAGCGCCGCATTGCGCCAGGCATTTTCAAGCATCGTGGCGCGCGATCAAGCAAGGGCGATTATTTCGGCCCATTTGCTTCTGCCGGTGCAGTGGGCAGAACAATTACCGCGCTACAGCGTGCCTTTCTGCTGCGCACTTGCACGGATTCATTTTATGAGAACCGCACGCGCCCCTGCCTGCTTTACCAGATCAAGCGTTGCTCCGGCCCCTGCACAGGGGAGATCAATGAGCACGACTATGACGAACTGGTTGCTGAGACCAAGGCGTTTCTTTCCGGCAAGAGCCAGGCGGTGAAGACGCATCTCTCCAATGCCATGCGCGATGCCTCTGCTGATCTCGATTTCGAACGGGCAGCAATCTATCGGGACAGGCTTTCGGCCCTATCCCATGTTCAGTCACATTCTGGTATCAATCCGCAAGGCGTTGAAGAGGCCGATGTCTTTGCGATCTATCAGGATGGCGGCGTCACCTGTATCCAGGTGTTCTTTTTCCGCACGGGGCAAAACTGGGGTAACCGCGCCTATTACCCCAAGGCGGATTCATCCTTGTCGGGGGCAGAGGTTCTCGGCGCGTTTCTGTCCCAGTTCTATGACGACAAGCCCTGCCCTTCAATGATCCTGCTTTCGGAAAGCGTCGAGGATCAGGAATTGCTGGGCGTGGCGCTGACAGCCAAATCCGAGCGCAAGGTCACGATCCTTGTTCCACAACGCGGCGAAAAGAAAGATTTGGTCGAGCATGCTTTAAGCAATGCGCGCGAAGCTTTAGGGCGACAACTGGCGGAAACATCATCGCAGTCGCGCCTGCTTAAAGGTGTGGCCGAAACATTCGGGCTGGAAAAGACCCCGCGCCGCATCGAGGTCTATGATAATTCCCACATTATGGGCACCAACGCTATCGGCGCCATGATTGTTGCCGGGCCCGAGGGTTTCGTCAAAAACCAGTACCGGAAATTCAACATCCGCTCGACCGACATTACGCCCGGCGATGATTTCGGCATGATGCGTGAAGTGATTGAGCGGCGCTTCAGCCGCTTGGTCAAAGAACATGGCACGCCCGAAAACAAGGATATGCCAGCCGAAGACGTTGAAATCGATGAATTCGACGATGATTCAGATGCTTTTCCGGCTTGGCCGGACATTATCCTGATTGATGGCGGGCAAGGCCAGATGAGCGCCGTGCGTGGCATTCTCAATGAAATGGGCCTTGCCGACAAGGTTACTGCCATTGGTGTCGCAAAGGGCGTGGACCGCGATGCGGGTCGTGAGCGCTTCTTCATGGAAGGCAAGCCAGCCTTCACGCTGCCCCCGCGCGATCCGGTTTTATATTTCCTCCAGCGGCTGCGCGATGAAGCGCACCGATTCGCCATTGGCACACATAGGGCCAAGCGCAAGAAAGAGATGGTGAAGAACCCGCTCGATGAGATTGCCGGTATCGGACCATCGCGCAAACGTGCACTTTTGCATCAATTTGGTACTGCCAAGGCCGTTTCCCGGGCTGCTGTCGAAGATTTGATGAAGGTCGAGGGTATATCTGAAGCGATGGCTATTACAATTCGTGATCATTTCCGTACATAGAGATGGAACTCGTGACTTCAGACATAATTGCGCCCGACTTCATAAGGATGAGCTTGACGTAAGGCGCTTAAGTCCCTTTGATCGGTAATGATTTGAATGGTTGGAAATATGCCCAAAAACAACGCCTACTCGTTACCGAATATCCTGACCTATGCCCGTATCATTGCCGTGCCGCTGGTTGTCCTGTGCTTCTTTCTTGAAGGGCGCCTTCAATCCAGCGATGCGGCGCGATGGGGCGCATTGGCTATATTCATTATTGCCAGCATCACTGACTTCTTCGATGGCTATCTGGCGCGCATCTGGAAGCAGACATCAACCATAGGCCGGATGCTTGATCCGATTGCCGACAAATTGCTGGTTTCGGCCTGTCTTCTGCTGCTTGCTGCGGATGGCACGATTGCAGGATGGACGCTTTGGGCAGCAATCATTATCCTTTGCCGCGAAATTCTGGTTTCGGGCCTGCGCGAATATCTGGCAGAACTGAAAGTCAGCGTGCCTGTCAGCCGCTTGGCGAAATGGAAAACCACGATTCAGATGGTCGCGGTGGCTTTTCTCCTTGCGGGTCCGGCTGGCGACAAGATCGTGCCAATCATCACGATTCTTGGTATCGTGCTTTTGTGGAGTGCCGCACTGATAACGCTCTATACAGGCTGGGACTATTTCCGCGCTGGCCTGAAACATGTGGTGGATTAATCCATGACCAAACTCGTCTATTTCGCATGGGTGCGTGAACGGATCGGAAAAGGCGAGGAAGTCATTGAGCTTGATCCGGCAATTGTTACAGTCGGCGACCTGCTAGCGCATTTGAAAACCCGCGGCGAAGAATATGCCGCTGCGCTCGAATATGAAAATGTGATCCGCGTTGCCATCAATCAGGAACATGTGGAACACGACGCTCCTATCAAGGGGGCAACCGAGATTGCACTCTTTCCGCCGATGACCGGGGGATGATATGAACATGGCACAACCCCGGATTGTAGTTCAGCACGACGACTTCGATATTGCTGCCGAGATGAGCCGAATTTCCGGACAGAACCGGAATATAGGCGCTGTGGTAACATTCAGTGGTCTGTGCCGCGACGAAGCGGGAACATTGGCCGCGCTGGAGATCGAACATTACCCCGGCATGGCTGAAGCAGAAATTGGCCGCGTTGCCGCCGAGGTGCTGGGACGCTGGACACTGACCGGCCTTACAATCATCCATCGTTTCGGGCTGATTAAGCCTGGCGAAAATATTGTGTTGGTCATGGCAGCATCCGTGCATCGTGAAGCTGCATTCAACGCTGCATCATTTCTCATGGACTATTTGAAGAATACCGCTCCCTTTTGGAAAAAAGAACATTTGACAACGGGGGAGGAACGCGGCTGGGTGGAAGCCAAGACCAAGGATCAGGAAGCGTTCAAGCGCTTGCACAGCCTGTGAACCGGTTTGCAGTTACCTCCCCGTTTTCGGTTTTACTGCTATATTTATGTTGATGGTTCCATTACTTGCAATTAAAAGCAAATATTGAATATTATAACAAAAAATCTAAAATTTAACAATATTAAAAAACTTACTGGAGTAAAAAACGTGCTTGAAATCTTTCTGGAGACCCCCAAATGGGTTTTTGTTTCTTTCGCACTAATTCTCTTTTTAGGAATCTCTACTTGCTTTGAATCCAGGCGCAGCGCACAGGAATTAATTCTTTCACCTCTTATTTTTCTTGGTCTAAGTTTATACTTTCTTGTGCTTCGATCATCTTCACCACTAATATCCGCCATGACATTTCTGGCCTCGACAATAGCAGGCACGGGTTTAGCTTCATTCGTCTACAGGAACACCTATATTGGAATTGACCCGAAAACCGATAAAATCATCTGCAAAGGTGAGTACAAGCTATTTGTGATAATTCTTATCGTTTTTATGGTAAAATATTTTCTCGGCTACCAACAGGCTATAAATCCAACAAGCTCCGAGAATATTCTGTTTACGATAGCTGATGTGGGCATTTCCGGGCTTTTAATCGGATTTTTTCTTGGTCGTTGCGGTATGTTTATACGGCAGGCGCGTCGAGCAGTGAATTCCAGTCAATAAAAAAGCCGGGCGAACCCGGCTTTCTCATAATTATCAGCTTAAAAATCAGCCGACGATTTCTGTGCCGGAGAACCAGTAAGCGATTTCTTCCGCAGCTGTCTCAGGTGCATCGGAACCGTGAACCGAGTTTTCACCGATCGAAAGGGCGAAAGTCTTGCGGATCGTGCCTTCCTCAGCATTGGCTGGATTGGTGGCGCCCATAACTTCGCGGTTGCGAAGGATGGCGTTTTCACCTTCCAGAACCTGAACGATGGTGGGAGCAGAAGACATGAACTCTACCAGCTCGCCGAAGAAAGGACGATCCTTGTGCACAGCGTAGAAGCCTTCAGCTTCGCGGCGGCTCATCCAGACGCGCTTGGAAGCGATAACACGCAGACCAGCTTCCTCAAGCTTGGCTGTGATAGCGCCAGTGAGGTTGCGGCGGGTCGCGTCGGGCTTGATCATCGAGAAAGTGCGTTCAATTGCCATGGAAATGAAACCTTGTCATTTTGGGGAGATTGGATGGCGGGTCTATAGCGGCAGGCGGTCCATTTGCCAAGAGACCTTTTGCCCTACGATTGAATGCCCCTGCGAAAGTGGCCCTCTTACGCCGCAGCCATATTACCTTACGCGCAATGCCGCCATGCTTTATGAGCGAGTGACATCACTGTTTTCCAGCAATGCAGAACAATTCCCATGGTAAATTACCTCGCTCGATATAATATGTCAGCACTACTGACTCTTGCGATGGAGAAGTCAACGGCATGGAACAGCATTTTCAGATGCTGGCGGCATATAACCGCTGGGTGAATGAGCGGCTTTATATGGCAGCAGCAGAACTGGAGGATGAGGAATATCGCCGTGACATGGGCGCATTTTTCGGCTCGCTGCACCGGACATTCAACCACCTATTAGTGACTGATCGCATCTGGATGTTTCGCTTTACCGGCGATGGCGATGCGCCAAAGGCGCTTGATGCGATACTCTTTGACAGGTTCAATGAGCTGCAAGCAGCGCGTGAAAAGGAAGATGCCCGTATTTTCAATTGGGTACGCGGATTGGACAGCACAGCGATAGCCGGGCGTTTCACCTATACGACAGTCAGCGACATGCGCACGATCAGCCAAAGGCTTGCCCCTGCATTGGCGCATTTGTTCAACCACCAGACTCATCATCGCGGCCAGGCTCATGCCATTTTAACAGCGCTCGGCAAGACCGCGCCTTCCTTTGATCTTATCCAGTTTCAACGGACAGAAGAAGGCAGGCCCTATTCTTAAAACGACGAGGGCAAACCACGCACAGCAGATATGCAGCATGAATAACTTGCGGAAATGAGATTTCCCGTGCAAAAGCGCGGCCATGCTTATTCTCGACGATATTTCCGTGCGGATGGCCGGCCGTTTGCTGATCGATCACGCCAGTCTCAACCTGCCATCCGGCACAAAAGCCGGACTTGTGGGCCGTAATGGTGCAGGTAAATCCACGCTGTTCAAGGTTATCACTGGCGAACTCCATGCGGAGACCGGCGATTTCTTCCTGCCGAAGAATATCCGCATCGGTCAGGTGGCGCAGGAAGCACCGGGCACCGAAGACTCGCTGATAGAAATCGTGCTTGCCGCCGACAAGGAACGCACCGAACTTCTAGCCGAGGCGGAGACAGCAACCGATCCGCATCGTATTGCCGATATTCACATCCGCCTTGCTGATATTGACGCTCACTCCGCCGAGGCACGCGCCGGAGCAATTCTTTCTGGCCTTGGTTTTGATGCGGAAGCGCAAAAACGACCGGCCTCGTCTTTTTCCGGCGGTTGGCGCATGCGCGTGGCGCTGGCAGCTGTGCTGTTTTCCGAACCGGACCTTTTGCTTCTCGACGAGCCGACCAACTATCTCGATCTGGAAGGTACGTTATGGCTGGAAGATTACGTGCGCCGCTATCCGCACACGGTCATCCTCATCAGCCATGACCGCGACCTCTTGAACTCAGCCGTCAATTCCATCATCCATCTGGATCAGACCAAGCTGACACTGTGGCAGGGCAATTACGATCAGTTCGAACGGCTGCGTTCGGAAGCACTGGAATTGCAGCAGAAGGCGCGTACCAAGCAGGAAGCGCATCGCAAGCACATGGAAGCCTTTGTGGAGCGTTTTCGCGCCAAGGCATCCAAGGCCAAGCAGGCGCAGTCACGCTTGAAAGCCTTGCAGAAGCTCAAGCCGATTTCCGCGCACATTGAAGATCATGTGATGCCATTCCATTTTCCGGAACCGGAAAAGGTCGTGGCCTCGCCTATTATCGCTATTGAAAGCGGTGAAGTTGGCTATACGCCGGGCAAACCTATTCTCAAGCACTTGAACCTGCGTATCGATGCGGATGACCGCATCGCGCTGCTCGGATCGAACGGCAATGGTAAGTCCACACTTGCCAAGCTGATCAGCGGTCGCCTGCCTTTGCAGAAAGGCAAGCTGACAGTTGCGCCGAACCTGAAGATTTCATTCTTCGCCCAGCATCAGCTGGATGATCTTGTGCCGGAAGACAATGCCATCGAACATGTCCGCAAATTAATGCCGGATGCACCGGAAGCGAAGGTGCGCGCCCGCGTTTCACGTATGGGTCTGGCGACGGTCAAGATGAACACGGCGGCCAAAGACCTTTCCGGTGGTGAAAAAGCCCGCCTTTTGATGGGGCTTGCCACGTTTGAGGGCCCAAATCTGCTGATCCTCGACGAACCGACCAACCATCTCGACATAGACAGCCGCGAAGCCTTGATGCATGCGCTCAATGAGTTTGACGGCGCTGTCATTCTTATCGCCCATGATCGTCACCTGATCGAAGCGACAATGGATCGGCTGTGGCTGGTGCGCGATGGCGCAGTTGCACCTTATGATGGCGATCTTGATGCCTATCGTTCGCTCGTTCTGGCCGATGCCAAAGCCGAGCGCTCGGGCAACAAAATCGTGGTCGAAGAAGGCCAAAAGCTCAGCAAAGCAGAACAGCGCAAGCTGGCTGCGCAAAAGCGCGAAGCATTGAAGCCATTGCAGAAAAAGATTCAGGAAGCCGAGGCACAGGTTCAACGTTTCCAGAAGAAGATCGACTCGTTGCAAATCCAGCTGGCAGACCCGATTATCTACTCCCGGGAGCCGGCAAAGGCGACGCAGATCGGCAAGGAGATTGGCTATGCCAAGTCGTCACTGGCGCGTGCCGAAGAAGAATGGCTGGCGCTTTCCAGCGAATATGAAGAGGCGATGGCTGATTTGTAATTGAAAATATCGCAAGAGAGGGAGCTTGCAGGTCGAAATCGCCCCCTCTCCTGGATATTTCAAGGGTTAAGGACCAACTAAACCCTTGAAAACCTTCAAAGCTTGGGCAGTTCGATTGCGAGCATGGTCTTTTTGCGCAGCGGCAACGCGTAGCCTGCGATCAAAGCGCCGATCCCAATAATTGTCGATACTGCAAAAATCATGATGGAAGCATCTCGCAACGCATCCGCCGTTGTAGCGGAGGGATAGCCGACAGCATTTGCGGCAAGACCCGCTATGGCAGCGCCAATGGCATAGCCCGCAGATTGCAGGGTTGGCAGCAAGGCCGAAGCGCGATCGCGCTCGCCGCTTTTGGCAGCTTCCATGACTGTCTGGCTGAGGAAGCCCCAGCTTATGCCAAAGCCTGTGCCGATTAATATCTGCCCGAGCATGACAACCAAGGGTTCATCCAGCGAAAAACCAAAGACGATGATGGCAAGTCCGCTTACGAGTAATGTTGGCCCGAGGCGGATCATCCATGCCCGACGGCGCGGATCCTGAATATTGGCGACGAGAATGGCAAACAGGCTCCATGCAATTGCAAAGGTTGCACTGAATGCGCCAGCTTTTGTTGGGCCATAGCCCCAAAGATTTTGCAGCGTCATGACAAGATAGACCGAGGTAGAAGCCTGTGCGACCGGCATGAACAGGACGATCCAAAGACCAATACCCACTGTGGAATTGAATGAGAAAGCATCTGACGGAAACAGGGGTGTATCGCTGCGGCGATCAAGTGCAACCACTGAGGCAAGCACAATAGCTGCACCGGCGACGAATAGAACCTCCATCGGCACGCTTTGCATGATGCTGGCCAAGGCAACGAGCATGATACCCGCACCAATGGCGGACAGGCGCAGAAACGGCACGCTTAAGCGCTGCGCCTCGCCGGAAAACCGCGGAACAATGCGGAATGTCAGCGCAATAAAGATCAACCCCAAGGGGATATTGATGAGGAAGGCGGCGCGCCAGGAAATGTGTTCCGTAAGCATTCCTGACACAAGCGGGCCACCAAATGCCGCAATCGCCCAAACGACTGCTTCAGCACCGAAGACCTTGGCGACAAGCCGGGATGGAAACAGTTCCGGGATCAGCGCGTAACAGGTGGCGGCGATGATGCCCTCACCTACACCCTGAAGTGCTCGACCGATCAGAACCTCGGTCATGGATGAGGCAAAGGCCGCAATCAATGTACCGGCCAGAAACACCAAAGCTGAACCGACCAGGGCCGTACGGGAGCCAAAACGCGCCTTGAGCAAGGCGCCGCTGGCACCGCCGACAATGGAAAATACCAGATAAAGCGTAAAGGCCCATGATATCAATTCGATACCGCCAATTTCACCGACAGCAGTTGGCAGCGATGTCGAAACCAGAAATCCGTTGAACGCAAAAAGAGCAACGCCCAGACATAGTGTCATGGTAGCGGCGGAATAGTTGGCGGTTAGCAGTTCGGACCAGCTTGCGTCGCCGGTTTGAGTAGGGTCACTCATGGCATCTCCTCAATTAAACAATATTTATGTTTTTATATTCCACTTTATAAAACAAGCAATAGCTTTTTTAATTTTTTCACCTATATTGCCGCCATGCAGGATCGTACGACACATCGCATGCTTTACTCATTGAAAGTATCCGGAGCCCAAACGGCTGCGGCCTTGGCGGAGCGTCTGGATATTACTGCTGTCGCCGTTCGCCAGATGCTGGGCCGACTGCATGAAACGGGTCTTGTGGACTTTGAGGACAGCCGTGAAAGCGTTGGTCGGCCAAAGCGATTCTGGCATTTGACAGAGGCTGGAAACAACCAGTTTCCTGACAACCACGCCGGTTTAACTAAAGATTTGATCGCGTCGATCTCGGCGGTTTTTGGGGAAATGGGGCTCGATCAACTCATTTCCCACCGGGAACAGGCGGCGCTCAACCAATATAAGCTCGCACTCGATCCTCACAATACTCTTGAAGCCAAGGTGGAACAACTCGCAGCCATACGCACAGTAGAAGGATATATGGCCACCAGCAGCCGTGACGCTGAGGGCAATCTCATACTCATCGAGAATCATTGTCCGATCTGTGTTGCGGCAAAAGCCTGTCAAAAACTCTGCCGCTCAGAGCTTGACGTGTTTCAAGCTGCACTTGGCCCCGGTGCTGAGGTGAAACGTATCGAGCACATTTTGAAAGGGGCGCGGCGTTGTGCCTATACAATTACCGCAAGGCCTGAGCAGAGCAATCAGCTTGCAATGAAGCTGTAAACTACCGGACTCATAAAGCGGTCGCCTACGCGCCAATAATCCCGCAACGGACCACCTTCAAACTCAAAGCCCAGCCTCTTCGCCAATCGAATTGATGGTGCATTGTCCGGATGGATAATCGCCTCGATGCGCCGCGTTTTCAGCTGTTCGATACAGTGGCTCATTACCATCCGAACAGCTTCGGTCATAAGGCCTTGGCCGTGATGTTCAGCCTGAAGAATATAGCCAATCTCCAGCTTGCGCCTATAGGCTTCACGATGGTGGTAATTGACCATACCGATACATTTGTCGGTCGTGATATCTGCAACCGCCCAAGCAATGGCTGAGTAAGGTTGGGTGGTTTTTGAAAGCGTCCGAACCCAGCCACGCGCTTCCTGAATGTTTTTGCACGGAGCAAAATCCCAGTACCGCACCAGATCCTGATTACCAAGACACGCGTAAAGACCAATATCGTCCTTAGGCTCAAACTGCCTCAATCGCAGCCGCGGCGTAAACATCGCGGGGAATTTCGCAGCATGGTCAGCCATTACGCCCCCATTTGGGTGCGGGTGGAGTTACTGATGCTGTTGCCTTGCGGCGGCGACGCAAAAACAGAAGTCCGGCAATACTGATAATTATCAAGGCGATGCCTGCTGGCATAATGCGCCGATCGATGACCGCGACATTCTTGCGCAAAACCAGATTGACCTGCGCCACTTCCAGCCCGTCAAAATCCCCCGGCCCGATGACGAAGCGATAATCACCATCTTCAGCAGGATCGATATCGCCAATATCATCGCGGTAGATTTGCTGCCCCTGCGGCGAACCTTTGTTTGTGGCCTTTGAACCGGTGTAGTTCAGTGTTTCAACAAGGACATCCTTGCCCTTATGCGTGACAACCGCAGTCAATGCTGTACGGCTTACAGTCGGGATAAAATTGCGGATCGTTTGCATATCAACAAAGGCGCGGATCGGCGCATCTTCCGCTCTCAACGAAATAGTGACCGGTTTATAGGGACCGGGACGGTCATAAACACGCCAGGTTCCGATTTCCTCTCCGGAAAAATTCAACGCTGCCCAAGGCCCGCCTATTCCAAAAACAACACCAATCACCAGCAGAAACAGAAAAACGAAACGCATCAACGCCCCCTCAGGCCTTCTTTTCCCACCGTCCCTCGGCATTTTGCTGCCAATAAGTCAGCGCATGCCCCTGATCTTTCAGGATTTTCCACTGTGCGCGGGCTTGCTCAAGCTGTTGCTGATCATGGCCGTCAAACATCAAAATAAGCCGCTCATACTTTTCAGCATCACTCGGTACAGCGCCATCTACGAGAAAGCGAACTGTTGCAGCATTGGGGTTGGCGTCCGTCGTGGTGAGGATAACCGGCTGCTCCTCAGGATTAGCTTCCTGATCCGTGCCATGAGCAAGGAATGACGAATCCGACCATGTCCACAAGTGATTATCCAGACTGTCGCGCCGCTCTTCTGATCCCGTTTGAATGACAACCCTCCACTTACGGTCAAGCGAACGCTCAACGAGTCCGGGTAACGCATTTTCCAGCGTTGATTCGGTCAGATGATAGAAGAGGATTTCGGTCATTGGACGTATCGTCAATCAACGTTAAGAGAATAGCGGTCATGCCTCGCATCAGCGCCATGCGTGGTTCGACAAGCTCACCATGAGGACGGTTTAAAATTGCACTATTGGCAAAACCTATAACCACCTCTGCAAGCCACTCAACTTCCCTCATGGCGAGCTTGTCGAACCACGCATGACACTTTTGCCAAGCATATCTTAGAATTTAACTGACAATAGATGTCAGTTTTCGAAATTATCCCGAACCAGCCGGTCTAAAAGACGCACACCGAAGCCTGAAGCCCAGGACTGGCTATATTCATTGGTGGGAGCATTCATCGCCGTACCCGCAATGTCGAGATGCGCCCATGGCGTATCGCCAACAAAACGTTGCAGGAACTGCGCAGCTATGATTGCGCCGCCATGACGACCACCGATATTTTTCATGTCAGCATTCTTGGTATCCAAAAGCTTGTCATATTCCGGTCCAAGCGGCATGCGCCAAAGCTTTTCGCCCGTGACTTTCCCGGCCTCTACCAACTGATCTGCAAGCTCGTCATTATTGGAGAAAAGACCCGCATGGTGAAGGCCAAGCGCCACCATGATCGCCCCTGTCAGCGTGGCAAGGTTGATCATGAATTTGGGATTGAAACGGTCATTGCAATAGTAGAGTGCATCCGCCAGAACAAGGCGTCCTTCTGCATCGGTGTTGAGCACTTCAATCGTTTGCCCGGACATTGATGTTACAATGTCTCCCGGCCTTTGCGCATCGCCATTGATCATATTCTCAACAATACCGATCACACCGACAACATTTACCTTTGCCTTGCGTGTCGCCAGAGCATGCATAAGGCCGGTGACAGCCGCAGCGCCGCCCATGTCACCCTTCATCTCTTCCATGCCGCCAGCGGTTTTAATGGACAGACCACCACTATCAAAGGTTACGCCCTTACCGACGAAGGCAATTGGCTGGTCTTTGCTCTTGCCACCATTCCACTGCATGACAGCCAGACGCGCCGGGCGCGAAGAACCCTGTGCGACGCCAAGAAGTGAACCCATCCCCAGTTTTTTCATGTCCTTTTCAGACAGAATCTCAACCTTTACATCGAGCTTCTTCAATTCCTCAACACGCTCTGAGAATTCGATGGGACCGAGCATATTAGCGGGTTCGTTGACCAGATCGCGGGCAAGAACCACGCCTTCCGCAACTGCCTCTGCCTGAGCAAATGCTTTCTTCGCCGCCTGAGGATCGGCAACGTGGATGGTTATGCGCGCGGATCCATAATCCTTTTCGCCATCCTTGTTCTTTTTTGTTTTGTATTTGCTGAAGCCATAGGAACGAAGCAACATACCAAGCGCAAATTCGGCTGCATTTGCCGCTGAAATTGGTGTGTCTGGAAGAGCCAGAATTACCGATATGTGTTTTACACCCGCTACTTTCGAAAGGGCGGCACCGCCCATCTTCAACCAATCATCGGCCTTGAGTTTGTCCGGATCGCCCGCCCCTACAAGTACCAGCCGATCAAGTTGAGTATCGGCAGGCGCAATTGTGGAAATACCGGAGGCTAGTTTGCCTTTAAAATCCGAGACATTGATGATACGCGACAGCGCGGCTGCACCTATCGTGGATTCGACCTCGACGGCTATCTTGCCTTCGGCATTTGCCAGCACAATGGCGGTGCTACCTTCGACTGGCGCATGTTTTGCAAAACTGATGGATGGGCGTTTAGACATGATATCTCCGTATTGAACAAAACGTGATTTTCTTATTTATCAAACGTGATGAAATAAGGAACTTAATGAAGGATGTGGACTAACACCTTGTTAACCAGTTTTCTTCGCCTATTTTTAGCCAAGCCTGACTAGATTGAACTAAAGTCAGTATATAGAACATGTAACGGGTTCGTCCCAAAATTCCATGATTTTCATGGGATAACTGAACAGCCGGACTTTTCGGTCCGGTGGTTAAACCAAGGTGGCGGAACTCTTTTTGCGAAACATGACATGCGCCTGATTGAGATATATATCTTGCGACGGATCGTCGTCATGTTTTTTGCTGTGCTGCTTTCAGCAGTGGGCGTGACGTGGATTGTCCAGGTGCTTGGACGTATCAACTTTCTGACCACCAGTGGGCAGAGCTTTTTTTACATTCTCAAATTCAGCTCCAATCTGCTCCCCTCTGCTTTTCCGCTGGTCATGCCCTTTGCATTGGTGATTGCCGTTACGCAGACACTCTCGACCATGAATCAGGATTCGGAACTGGTTGTGATCAATGCCGCAGGCGCCCCGCGCTCGGCGGTTATCCGTCCTGTTCTGGTGCTCGCTGCGGTTGTTTCGATATCGTCCTTTGTAATTGCGAATTTCATCGCACCCTACTCTACGCTCAACATGCGCCAGATGATTGCCGACGCAAATGCCGACGTCGTTAATCTTGTGGTGCAACAGGGCGCTTTTCAGCAATTGGCGGATAATCTCTATATCCAGATTGAAGCGCGCGATTCCAATGGGTCCATAAAGGGGCTTTTCGTTTCCGATTCACGCGATCCAACGACTGACCTGATTTATTATGCCAAAGAAGGACTGGTTGTTGAGACCGGCGCCCAGAGCCTTCTGGTCATGAAAGATGGCCAGATAGATCGCCGTGACGTTCAGACGGGCAATGTTTCCATTATCAAGTTTAATACATATGCACTTGATCTTGCAGCATTTTTGGCGGCAGACGAGAAAGAGCCGACGATTTTTGCGAAGGATCGCCCGCTGAATGAATTGTTGAATCCGGATCCGAATGACAAGCAATATAAGGCCAATCCTTTGCGCTTCACATCGGAGATATACAAGCGTTTCACCGAGTGGAGTTACGCATTTGTGTTCTCGCTGATTGCTCTTGCCGCTGCCGCCGACTCACGTTCGCACCGCGAGGCGCGTATCTCGGCATCCTTTACCGCAATTACCCTCAGCCTGATTGTGTTCTGGATGGCATATTCCACAGGTCAAAATACCAGCAAGAATGCAGATTTGCTGCCGCTTCTTATTGTGATACCGCTTTTTGCGGGTCTGGCTGCAACCTATGCACTGGTGACGAACCGGCAAATCGGTCTGCCTGACAGTTGGACAAAATGGCTTAAGTCCAGTCTGGCGACACAACAGGAAGTCCTTGCAGGCGTGAGCACCAAGCTGTTCAGCCGCAAACGTGGAGGCCATCGCAAATGATCGGCTGGACCCTCGGACGCTATTTCTTTTTGCGCTACGTGACGATCACGGCATATTTTCTGCTGGGCAGCTTCGCATTGGCGCTCATTCTCGACTTTACCGAATTATCCGGCAAATTGTCGCCCCTGCCCGATTACTCGCCGCTAGCAGCATTCGGCATATCGGCAATGCGTATTCCCTTTATCATGCAGCAGGTGTTTCCGTTCATCGCCCTGTTTTCGGCAATGGCAACATTGATTTCGCTGAACCGCAAATATGAACTGGTTGTCGCCCGTTCTGTCGGTGTTTCGGCATGGCAGTTTCTTCTACCGGCCTGCGCTGGCGCCCTTCTTTTTGGGCTTATTGCCATTCTTCTGGTTAATCCCCTCGCCGCGCATGGCTATGAGCGCAGCGAGCAGATCACCTCGGCCTGGCGCTCCGGTAAAGCCAATGATGTCGCCACGAACCGCGTTCCGTGGCTCCGGCAAAAGACTGAAGATGGTGAAACAATCATCGGCGCCAAGTCTATCGTCAATCGTGGTTTACGATTGGTTGATGCTACTTTCATTCGGCTGGACAAGAATCAGGACATTCAAGAACGCCTTGATGCAAAGACCGCAGATTTGAAAGAAGGCTATTGGGAATTGAACAATGTGACCAAATTTGTTCTTGGTCAGACCCCGCTCCCACTTCCTATTGTGCAGATTCCAACGCATCTTCGCCCTGAATTCGTTGAAGAAAGCCTTGCCAAGCCAGAAACCATTCCTTTTTTCGAGCTGCGTAACAAAATTGCCGCAGCCCGCGCTTTTGGTTATTCGGCCAATAGTTTCGACATGCATTTCCAGTCTTTGCTGGCTTTACCGGCCCTCTTGATGGCGATGACTTTGATCGCCGCTACCGTTTCTTTAAAATTTGTTCGCTTTGGACAATCTGGAGCTATGATTCTGGGTGGCGTCCTGGCGGGCTTCGTGCTTTATGTCGTCACTGTTGTGGTCAAGGCATTTGGCAATGCGGGATTCGTTCCGCCTTTCATAGCCGCATGGACACCCGTGTTGATTGCAACATTTTTTGGGGTCTCCTTTCTGCTGCACAAGGAGGATGGTTAGAGTGGGATTGAATGTAACGCGCTCGGTGTCGCCGTCGTGGCTCGCACGTTTGTTGTGCGGGACGGCAGTGCTATGCCTTGCGGGCGGGATTTCACTCCCAGCCTATGCCCAAACAAGTGATGCACTTGTTGGCAATGTCCAGACAAATCCAAATGCACAGCTCCTTCTGGAATCAGATGAGCTTGTCTATGACATCAATGCAAAGACGATATCTGCCGTCGGTGGCGTACAGATTGACTATGACGGCAACCGCCTTGTCGCGCGTCAGGTAACCTATGATCAGAAAACCGGTCGCCTCAAAGCGATGGGCAAGGTTGAAATCGTCGAAAAAGATGGCAATCGCATCTATGCAGAAAATCTCGATATAACCGATGATTTCCGCGAGGGCTTTGTCAACGCTCTGCGTGTTGAGTCTGCCGATAATACGCGATTTGCAGCTGAAAGCGCCGAACGTATCGGTGGCGAAATTACAACCTTTAACAACGGTATCTATACTGCTTGCGAACCTTGTCGTGCAAAACCGGACAAAGCCCCTCTCTGGCAAGTTCGGGCACAGAAGATTGTCTGGAACGGCAAGAAGAAGACTATTCGCTTTGAGCGCGGGCGTTTCGAAATGTTCGGCATGCCGCTGGCTTTTCTTCCAGCTTTCGAAATTGCCGATCCGACGGTCAAGCGCAAAAGCGGCTTCCTCATTCCAAGTTACAAGCATGAGAGCGATCTCGGGACAGGCGTGTCCGTTCCTTATTTCTGGGCCCTTGCTCCCAATTATGATCTGACGCTTACTGGTACCTATTACAGCAAGCAGGGTTTTCTCGGTGAGGCTGAATGGCGCCATCGCGTGACCAACGGCGAATATTCGATCAAGGTTGCAGGCATCAGCCAGCGCGATCCGGATGCTTTTTCCATTGGCAAGGAAGAAGACCGCAATAATAATGGCCGCGGGATGATCGCAACCAAGGGCTCATTGAATATAAACCCGCGCTGGAATGTTGGCTGGAACATCATGGGTCAATCGGATAAGGCGTTTGCCTATCGATATGGCATTGAAGACTACGACGCTTACAATATCACCAATGAAGTTTACCTGACGGGTATTAATGATCGGAATTATTTCGATCTTCGTTTCTATAATTTCCTCGTTCAGGAATCGATTGATAACAAAAATCCGGGCTCTGCGGAGGCCCGCCAGCCTTGGGTGCTGCCAAGCATCGACTATGCCTATACCCCGACACAATCGGTCGCTGGCGGCGAGTTGAACTTCGACGTGAATGTTACAGCCTTGCACCGTGACAGGATGGACGGTTCCTTTGTTCAAGGAGTCACCCGGGAAGGCTATATTTCCGGTATCAAAGGCAATGATGGACGCGTGACCGCAGAAGCGGAATGGAAGCGCACATTCATTGCGCCGAATGGTCTGGTTATCACGCCTCTCCTCGCTCTGCGCGGCGATGGAATGTATGTGGACTCCGATACAGTTGGTGTTGTCCGCTCGGAAGCATTCCGCGGCATGGCGACAGCGGGTCTTGAAGCGAAATGGCCTATTCTGTTCTCAACAACAAGTTCGACCCATGTGCTTGAGCCGACCGCTCAGCTCTTTGTTCGCAATAATGAGCCCTATGCAGGCGAAATGCCGAACGAAGATGCTCAGAGCTTCGTCTTCGACGCATCAAGCCTGTTTGAGCGTGACAAATTCTCCGGCTACGACCGGGTTGAAGGCGGCACACGTTTGAATCTCGGCGTTCGGTATTCGGGCACCTTCAATAATGGCTGGTCGCTGAACGGTATTGCCGGTCAGTCTTTCCATATTGCCGGACGGAATTCATTCGATACAAATGACTTCGTTAATGTCGGTGCCGAGTCTGGTCTTGAAGATGATCGCTCCGACTATGTTGCCATGATCGGTGCCAATTATGGCCGGTTTAATGTGACGACCGGCGGACGCTTCGACAAGGATACATTTGAAGTTCGTCGCGCTGAAGTCGCCAGCACAGCAGAAGGCAAATATGGTACAGCCTTCGTCAAATATGCATTTATTGACACGCAAAAGACCTACGGATTTCCGACGGATCGTCATGAAGTGACGGTGGGTGGTTCTGCGAAGATAACGCCGAATTGGCGTGTTCTGGGATCAGGAACCTATGATCTGGTTTCCGATACGCTGGTCAAACGCACCGCAGCTTTAGCCTATGATGATGAGTGCTTCACCTACAGCATGTATTATCAGCAAGAGCAGCCCGTGACAGCCAGGGGTGCAGAGGGTGACAAGACGACGAAATTCGGCTTCAATATCTCGTTCAGAACGCTTTGGGGCGTTGGTGCGCCAGTCGATATTGGTGGTATCTGACCCTTACATCTGACAACCGCTCTTGCGGTCAGTCATGCTTTTGCCTTAGTAAAGCGACAGTAACTATAATACGAACACCAGAGCACTAAGGCTCCAGCCTGCTCCATATGAGCGGACAATGATTGGATAGTTAGGAATGATGGCGAGGAACCATATTATTGCAGCGGCTTTATTCGCCGCAGTCGGCACGAGTCTAACGATTGGGGCCGTGCTCCCAGCAGCCGCAAGCCAGATTAAAGTTGTGGTCAATGGTGCCCCTATCACCGATTACGACATTTCCAAACGCGCTGCCTTTTTCAAGTTGCAACATAAAAAAGGCGATGCCAAAGCGGAATTGACCGACGAAGCTTTGAAGCGCCAGGAATTGCGGCGCCTCAACCTTCTTGTTGGTGATGCCGAAGTCAATGATGCTTTTGCTCGCTTTGCGACCAATAATAAGATGACATTGACTCAACTGAATACGGTTCTTGATAAGGCTGGTGTAACTCCGCAACATTTCAAGGAATATATCCGCATTCAGATGAGCTGGGGTCGCGCACTGGCGACCCGCAATCGCGCGCAAGGCGGAGCAAGGTTCAGCGAGCAGGATGCAGTTCAGCGCATGCTCAAGGATGGCGGCAAGAAGCCTATCTCTACTGAATATCAGCTTCAGCAGGTGATTTTTGTCGTTCCGGCAAACAAGCGCGATATCATCGCAAAGCGACGCGGCGAAGCTAATGCAATGCGCGCCAAGTTCAACGGCTGCGATGGCACGCGCGATATTGCCAAAGGTACGCTTGACGTGACAGTGCGTGATCTTGGCAAGTTTATCGAGCAGGAACTGCCGCCTGAATGGGCGGCCCAGGTAAAATCGACATCAGCCGGCCACGCCACTGCTACGCTTGATACCGATAAGGGCGTTGAATATCTGGGCGTTTGTGCAACACGCCAGGTCTCTGATGATCGCGTGGCCCGTATGGTATTCGCGCAAGAACAAAATAGCGGCAAGGGCGACGCGACAGCGGAGGCCGTTGACAAGAAATACCTTGATGAACTGCGCGCCAAAGCCAAAATCACCAACGAATAACACTACTCGCCTCCGGCACAATGCCGCGCTATATAAACAAGACTTGCTCTACCTCATAGAAGACGGGGCGTGCCCATGACTGCCATCGCTGTAAGCTGCGGCGACCCTTCGGGCATTGGTCCTGAGATTGCGATTGCCTCTTGGTTGAGGCGCAGAGAGCTGCGCCTTTCTCCATTTTTTCTACTTGGCGACCCGAAACTTATCGAAGCACGGGCAAAACTTACCGGACAGCTGTGCGCGATTGCGATTTCAACTCCGGCAGAAGCTGAGCATTTATTCGAACAAGCCCTCCCTGTTCTTCCACTCGAAAACCACCAGATTGATCGGCCGGGAATTCCGCTTGCTGAAAATGCCGCTGGCACGATAGAGGCGATTGAGCGCGCTGTTGCGTTAAGCCTTTCCGGCGAAGCGCGCGCAGTCGTCACCTGCCCCATTGCAAAAAAGCCGCTCTATGATTCCGGCTTCCCTTTTCCCGGTCACACCGAGTTTCTGGCACATCTTGCCGCCCAACATCTCGGCTATGCGGTGACGCCCGTAATGATGCTTGCAGGGCCACTCCTGCGCACCATTCCTGTGACCATACATATAGCCCTCGCTCAAGTTCCGCTTGTTCTGGATACTCAGACTATTGTTGCCATATCCCGCATCACTAATGACGCGCTCAAAAGCCAATTCGGAATTGCCGCGCCACGGCTTGCGATAGCCGGACTTAATCCACATGCGGGCGAAGGCGGCAGCATGGGTATTGAGGACGAAACGATTGTCCGGCCTGCTGTCGATATGCTTCGGGCAGAAGGTATCGATGTGCGCGGGCCCTTACCGGCAGATACGATGTTTCACGCGGCAGCGCGGGCAACTTACGACGTTGCGATCTGCATGTATCATGATCAGGCATTGATACCGGCAAAGACGCTTGGATTTGATGACAGCGTAAACGTTACGCTTGGCCTGCCTTTTATACGCACCTCCCCGGATCACGGCACAGCATTTGATATTGCAGGGCGCGGCATAGCCAAGCCGGATAGTCTGATCGCAGCGCTTCGGCTCGCCGATGAACTTGCATCCAACAGAAAAGAAGCGCTCACCATATGAGTATTGATGACCTTCCACCCTTACGCGAAGTGATTGAGCGCCATGAACTGATGGCAAGAAAATCGCTCGGTCAGAACTTTCTGTTTGATCTTAACCTGACTGCGAAAATCGCCCGTCAAGCTGGAGATTTGGAGGGGCAGACGGTTATCGAGGTTGGGCCAGGTCCGGGCGGGCTGACACGCGCCCTTCTTGCCCAAGGCGCCAATGTCATTGCCATTGAACGCGATGAGCGTTGTCTTGCCGCCCTTCAGGAAATTTCCGATCACTATCCCGGGCGTCTTCGTGTCATCCCGGGTGATGCCATGGAGACTGACTTTGCGGCGCTGGCGGGTGATGGAAAGATAAAGATCGTCGCCAACCTGCCCTATAATGTTGGGACACCCCTGCTGGTCGGCTGGCTGTTGGCAGAGCCTTGGCCACCATTCTACTCTTCGCTGACCCTGATGTTTCAGCGCGAAGTGGCCGAACGCATCGTCGCACGACCGGGGTCAGACTCCTATGGGCGACTTGGTGTGCTTGCAGGATGGCGTACAGAGGCGAGAATAACGTTTGACGTGCCGCCGCAGGCATTCACCCCGCCGCCAAAGGTTACGTCCTCAGTGGTGCATCTGGTGCCACGGGAGACACCATTGTTCTGCGATGCTAAGATTTTAGGTAAGGTTACCCAGGCTGCCTTTGGTCAGCGCCGCAAAATGCTACGTCAAAGCATCAAATCACTTGGCGGTGAAACCCTGCTCGAAAAAGCAGGGATTGATCCGACACGGCGTGCTGAAACATTGTCTATTGACGAGTTTGTGGCGCTTGCAAATGCGCTTTAATCAAGTTTTTCTTCCAAAAGCCCGTTGACGAAATCAAACAGGCCGGGTGAGCGATCCCGGCGCAAACGTTCTGCCGTGACGATGGACTGAACTTGATTATAGGCACGGTCGAGATCTTTATTAACGATGACATAATCATAAGAACGCCAGCGCTCAATCTCGTTGCGGGCATTGCGCAGGCGCATCTCGATCACTTCTTCCGTATCTTCGGCACGGCGATGCAGACGCTGCTTCAGATCGGCCATGGAAGGCGGCAAAATGAAAATACTGACAACATCGCCTTTCATCTTTTCCTGCAATTGCAATGCGCCCTGCCAGTCAATATCGAACAACATATCCTGACCGTCGGCGAGAGCATTCTCAGCCGCTTCGCGGGGCGTTCCGTAAAAATTGCCATGAACTTCCGCCCATTCGATCAGTTCGTCACTGTCACGCAACCGCTCGAACTCTCGCACCGAAATAAAGTGATAATGAACCCCCTCAATCTCACTGGGGCGGCGCGCGCGCGTTGTGACGCTGACAGACAGCGACAGATCAAGCTTTTCCTTATCATTTAACAATAGGCGAGCAATTGTCGATTTGCCCGCACCGGATGGCGATGAAAGCACAAGCATAAGGCCGCGTCTTTTGATAGCGTTGAGCATAACTACTCCAAATTCTGTATCTGCTCGCGCAATTGATCTACAACAGCCTTAAGGTCAAGTCCTATGGTTGTAATTGATGCCGCGTTAGCCTTTGAGCAAAGTGTATTTGCTTCCCGGTTAAATTCCTGTGTCAGAAAATCCAACTTTCGTCCCGCACCGTTTCCCTCCTCCAAAAGGAGGCGCGCTGATGCCACATGCATTTCAAGGCGGTCCAGCTCTTCCTGAATATCCGCTTTCGTTGCCAGAAACGCCGCTTCCATGTGCAGTCGTGTCTCGTCAAGAGTTGGTGCAGCGTCCAGCAACAAGGCTACTTGTGCGGAAAGCCTGCTCTTTATTGCTTCAAGTGAACGGCTCGGATCGCGCTTTGCCCGTTCAACCAATTCCTCAACGGCGGACACTTGCCGCTTCAATAATTCTCCAAGGGCGGTCCCCTCTGCACGGCGATTTTGCTCAAGCTGGACAAGCGTCTCTTCCAAAACGGTAAGCGCTAATTCATCCAGCCTTGATTGATCTTCGGGCGTAACAATATCCTGAGGCACTTCAAGTACACCGCGCAATGCCATCAATCCGTCCGGCGTAGAGGGCGCAAGATTAAACTCTTCACGTAAACGATCGGCGATTAATGCCAACTCTTCAAGCAATGGCCGATTTACAACTGTCTGACTTGCTGCGGCTTCTGTCTTGTCGACTGTTAGAGCCGCTTGAAAATTGCCACGTTTGAAATGCTGCCCAAAGAGCGAGCGAGCCTTTTGATCAATTGCTTCAAAGCCGGGAGGCAGGCGAAACCGTACATCCAGCCCCTTGCCATTGACCGACTTGATTTCCCACGAAATCTGCACTCCGGGAAAGGTCCGGAGGTGACGGGCAAAACCCGTCATACTCTGCAATGACATATGTTTCCCCCTTAGCCCGGAATTTCTTTCCGGTTAATTTGCGACGCCGTCCTCAACCGGAACAGCATTTTTGTCCCCGGTTGCAGCTTTGGCGGCTTCATCGAGCCTGTTCTTTTCGACTTCGCGCCAGCGTTTTACATTCTCGTTATGCTCGTCCAGCGTCGCGGCAAACACATGGCCCCCAGTACCGTCAGCGACGAAATAAAGGTCTTTCGTCTGCGAAGGATGGGCAACAGCCTCAAGAGCGTCGCGGCCGGGATTGGCAATAGGTCCAGGTGGGAGACCATTGATTGTATAGGTATTATAGGGCGTAGGTTTTTCGATGTCTGACTTCAGGATCGAACGATCCGCAGGGCGGCCCTTACCGCCGAAAAGACCGTAAAGAATAGTCGGATCGGATTGTAGGCGCATGCGCTTGTTAAGCCGGTTGATGAACACGGAGGCAACACGCGGACGTTCATCGGCCTTGCCTGTCTCTTTCTCGACAATTGAAGCGAGGGTAACAAATTCTTCAATTGTTTTCACAGGGATCGTTGGATCGCGGCGCTCCCAAATATCCTCAACCAGCTTCTTCTGGTCTGCCTGCATTTTCTTCACAAGCTCTTCGCGGGTCGTACCACGGGAAAAACGCATCGTATTGGCAAAGAGCGAGCCTTCTCTTGGCATGATGGCCGGCAGGTTGCCTGTCAAAACATCATCTTCGCTGAGGCGCTGGAAAATCTGCTCGACGGTCAAGCCCTCAGGTATGGTGAGGGAATGGAGAACCGACTTTCCGCTACGTAGCAGATCCATGATTTCTCGCATGGATGCATGTGCCTTGATTTCATATTCGCCAGCCTTCATATCCCCCTGATAGCCATAGGCCTGCACACCATATTTGAATATGCGCGCATCGGAGATAATACCACGGCGCTCAAGTCCATCTGCTATTTCATTAATACCGGAGCCACTTTTGACCACATAATTGGTCGTAACATCCGTCGCACCGGGTTCGTTGAATTCCACCTTGCCGAAATAAACAACGGCCGCTGCGGCGAGAACCACAAGCACAACGAGCGACAACATGAAGTTTGCAAATACGACAATCTGACTTCGTGCGCGGCGCGAGCGGCGCTTGGGTGCAGGTGGCGGCGTACCCGGTTCCGGACGCAAAGCTTCAGATGCCGACTGCGGGACAATAGGCTTGCGTTCCGGGGTAGCGGAACCGTTTGTCTCTCCAGACTGCTGATCTGAACTCACGCAAGCACCTCGGGACGAATTAGGGTTATTTTACCGCGCACCAAGTTGTACACGAATGAAACAGCAACTTTGCAGATGGCCGCATAGCCCAGATCAAATCAAAGGTGATTCAGGCACTATGCGGTAAAATCGACTGTAATATGGCGAAGGCACCAAGCGCCTTCGCCATGGGTTCGATCACTGTTGATAACGCCGCATGACAAGCGAAGCGTTGGTTCCGCCAAATCCAAAAGAGTTGGATAGGGCAATGTCAATCTTGCGTTCACGCGCCCTGTGCGGAACCAGATCGATTTTAGTTTCGACCGACGGGTTATCCAGATTAAGCGTTGGCGGCGCGATGTTGTCGCGGATTGCCAAGGCACAGAAGATTGCTTCCGTTGAGCCTGCGGCACCCAAAAGGTGACCTATCGACGACTTGGTGGATGACATGGAGATTTTCGATGCCGAATCACCAACCACTCGCTCTACCGCACCAAGCTCAATTGTATCAGCCATGGTCGAAGTGCCGTGCGAATTAATATAGTCAATATCCGCCGGCGTAATTCCCGCGCGCTTGAGTGCCATTTCCATGGAACGCTGCGCACCTTCACCACTCTCGGAAGGGGCTGTAATATGATAGGCATCGCCCGATAGACCGTAGCCGATGACTTCAGCATAAATCTTGGCACCGCGAGCCAATGCGTGATCCAGCTCTTCAAGAACGACAATGCCAGCGCCCTCACCCATGACGAAGCCATCGCGGTCTCTGTCATATGGACGGGAAGCAGCCGTCGGATCATCGTTTCTTTCTGTGGATAGTGCCTTACAGGCAGCAAAACCAGCAAGCGAGATACGACTGACCGGCGATTCCGTTCCACCAGCGACCATCAGATCCGCATCGCCAAAAGCGATCAGACGGGCGGCATCACCAATAGCATGCGCGCCTGTCGAGCAGGCGGTAACCACCGAATGATTTGGGCCACGCAATTTGTGCTTGATGGAAACCTGACCGGAAGCAAGATTGATCAAGCGACCCGGAATGAAGAAAGGCGATATGCGACGAGGACCTTTGTCACGCAGCGTATAGCCCGCCTCAACAATTCCCTCGAGACCACCAATACCTGAACCGATAAGCACGCCAGTGCGAATCTGATCTTCATCAGTCTCGGGCGCCCATTTTGCATCGGCCAGCGCCTGATCGGCAGCAGCCATTGCGTAAATAATAAATGGATCAACCTTGCGCTGTTCCTTTGGCTCCATCCAATCATCAGGATTAAATGTACCATCAGACCCATCACCAATCGGAATACGGCAGGCGATCTTGCAGGGCAGATCTTCAACATCAAATTCAGTAACGCGCCGGGCACCGCTCTGGCCAGCCAAAAGCCTTGACCAAGTGAGCTCAACACCGGATGCGAGAGGAGAAACCAGCCCAAGGCCGGTTATGACAACGCGCCTCATGGCCGATCCTTAATTATAATATGCAACATGACTGTATCCCTTGAACGCATGAATGAGAAAGGCTTGACGCCATTTCTTTCACTCATGCGCTGCCAGGCATAACAAAAATCAGGCTTGTGCTTTATCGATGAACTTGACGGCATCGCCGACAGTCAAAATCGTTTCAGCAGCGTCATCCGGAATTTCAACGCCGAATTCTTCTTCAAAAGCCATCACGAGCTCGACAGTATCAAGGCTGTCTGCGCCCAGATCGTCGATGAAGCTCGCACCATCGGTGACTTTCTCGGCATCAACGCCCAGATGTTCAATAACGATTTTCTTGACGCGTTCTGCAGTATCACTCATGTGGAAACCTCAACCTGTTTGTTTTTCCCTATGCCTTGGTTAGCGGCACGGATGACTCTAATCAAGCAATAAGATGGTAGTTCAGCGCTGTTTAACAGCTAAAACACCAACCCCTGCGGCTTATTCCTTGCGGAATTTCTTGAACATCTAATCGATTTGGCAAATCGCCTTGATGTCACAACTGGTGCGCGACTTATCACGCTTTATTCGCGGCCTCAATCTCATAAATGCTATTGTGCCCGTTACCTTTTCGATAGAAGCTGGTTTAATGACGAGCAGCTTCCCGGCGATCAGATCATCGCCATGCCGCCATTTACATGGATCGTCTGCCCCGTCACATAGGCAGCCTCATTGCTGGCGAGATAAACAACGGACGAGGCAATCTCATCGCCTGTACCCATACGGCGCATGGGAATAGCCGACATAATGCCTTCCTTCTGCTTCTCATTGAGCTTGTCAGTCATGGCTGATTCGATAAAGCCCGGGGCAACGCAATTCACGGTGACATTGCGGCTGGCGATTTCCTGGGCGAGCGACTTGGAGAATCCGATAAGCCCCGCCTTTGAAGCTACATAATTCGTCTGGCCAGGATTTCCGGTAACACCAACGATAGATGTTATGTTGATGATGCGGCCAAAGCGGCGGCGCATCATCGGATGGGTCAATTCGCGGGTAAGACGGAACACGGCAGTCAGATTGACCTCCAGAACATTGTCCCAATCCGCATCGCTCATGCGCACAAACAAACCGTCTTTGGTTATACCGGCATTATTGACGAGGATTTCCACACCTTCGAGATCAGCTTCTGCCTTCTCACCCAAGGCTTTGACTTCATCACGGTTGGAAAGGTTTGCCGGAAAAATCTTGACGCGCTCACCAAGTTCGCCTGCCAGCGCCTCCAGCTTCTCGACGCGCGTGCCATGCAGACCAATAATTGCACCCTGGGCATGCAATGCGCGGGCAATCGCTTCACCGATACCACCAGTTGCACCCGTAATGAGAGCCTTGCGGCCAGTAAGGTCAAACATTGCGCTTATCCTCTATTCCAGTGTTTATCAAGCATTCAGGGCGGCAACAACCGCTTCAATATCTTCCGGCGTCCCAACTGCTACACCGGAAATATCTTTATTAATACGGCGCGCAAGCCCGGTCAGCACCTTGCCTGCGCCGACCTCATAAAGCGTCGATACCCCATTGGCACCAAACCACTCAACAGTTTCGCGCCAGCGAACGCGTCCGGTCACCTGCTCTACCAGTAAGGCTGCAATTTCATCGGCGGAACTAACCGGCGCCGCTTTGACATTGGCAATGAGCGGCACGATCGGATCCTTTTTCGCCACCGCAGCAAGAGCTTCCCGCATCGCATCAGCGGCAGGAGCCATTAGTGCCGAATGGAAAGGAGCCGAAACAGGCAGCATGATCGCACGCTTTGCACCCTTGGCAGAGGCCAAGGCAGCCGCCGCTTCGACCGGAGCCTTTGCACCTGAGATGACCAATTGCCCGCCGCCATTATCATTGGCGATCTGAACCGGCCCCTGCGCGGCGGCTTCGGCGCATACGGCCTCAACTTCCGCATGTTCAAGGCCAATAATCGCTGCCATGGCTCCCTGCCCCGCCGGAACAGCTTTCTGCATTGCGTTGCCGCGAATCCGTAAAAGCCGCGCAGTATCAGCAAGCGAAAATGTACCGGCAGCGCAAAGCGCAGAATATTCCCCAAGCGAGTGGCCAGCTACGAAGGATACTTTGTCTTTGATGGAAACGCCTTTTGCTTCCAGCACGCGCATGACAGCGATGGACACTGCCATTAATGCGGGCTGCGCATTGGCGGTAAGCGTCAAGGTTTCTTCGGGACCTTCCCAGATAATGGACGAAAGCTTTTCGCCCAAAGCCTCATCCACCTCGTCAAATACCGCCTTGGCCTCAGGGAAATTCTCGGCAAGTGCCTTGCCCATACCAATCGACTGACTTCCCTGTCCGGGAAAGGTAAATGCTACAGACATGGAAATGCCTCCAAATAAAATCTGGCTCAATGTGTCGCGCGATGTGCCTATCAGCAAGCCCTAAGTCAAGCGCCAATGCAACTCATCCCTCGATCATGACGTCCATAAGGTTGAAATCAAACGGGGAATCCTGGGGAATTATCGGTGATCCGGCTCTCTCCCCTCAGAGGGATCAGCTTGCCAAAATAGGTTTGCCCGGAAGTAACGGATTGTCGACGGCACGTCTCATCCAGAATTCACAAGCACTGACCAGACAGCAATAAAGCGTCACAGTCGATAGCGATCCGAGCACAACGTCTGACAAATAGTGGCGGCCAAATGCTACCCGGAGCATGTCGGTGACGAAAACAATTGCCAATACAGGCGCGATGCAATGCGAGCGGGTTTTTCGCGGCAACAGAGGCAGGACGCAAATCAGCCAGGCGATACTGGATGCTTCTCCGGAAACAAAGGAGCAATTATGTTGACAGGTCGTCGCCCACTCGCCCACCGCGACAAAGGCATTATCACCGCCAAACAGTAATGTATCGTCAGGTCTGGGGCGTCCGACGAACTCTTTCAAAAAGCCATTAACCAGCAGACCCGGGCCCAGCACAAGTGTTATGAGTGCTATGGCAGATAAGCGAAATCGCATATGCCGCCAACGCAATCCCAAGGCAAAATCGCGCATCATGAAAACAATAACACCCAATGCAACTGCAACAGGAAGGTAGTGAAAAACAAACCTAACCGACTTCAGCGCCTCCACTGATGCCGCCGGAAAACTGCCGCATCCTCCGCCTGCACAATCAGCGACGGAAAAGAACAGCTGTGTTGTTGATGTGTCGATGATTGACCAGGAGTTGAATGCAATAGCCAGACTGAGCCACAAAATAGCTAACATCAGCGCCAGAGCGGCATTCTGCCAAATTCCATAATCATAACGCTCCGTATCTACGATCAGTGAATTAGAATATTGCATCATGAAATATCCAGAAGCTGAAAATCTGGATATTATGTCGGAGTTTGATGGCGTGCTCATGACGAAGAACTTTAACCGTCACAAACATCATGCTTATATTCTACCCACCCAAACTACTTGAATGTTCTGGATTTTCTCCATATGAATTGCGTCCTGATTTTGCGGACCTTGAAGAGAAAATACGCTATTACAACGCGAAAAGCCTTGGCCATTATACGAAACGCCAATGCTTATGTAAGGCAATTCGACGATACATCCCGCGAAATTTACTATCCCTTCTCGTTCTGTATAAATATTTTGCAAAGACTGGCCAGCTGGAACCAACTCCCAAAATTGCGACTCTGTGGAATTGAGTTTCGGCATAATTCTGATTAGTAGCGATGTCCTATCGTGTTTTGCGTTTTGATAGATTCAAAACGACGCTCTATCTCTTTGTTTTTACACAATTCCGGACGTAAAACCGGTTTCCGCTTTTGCTGGAATTGCTCTAATCTTGCCAGACGGGTTGCTTCTTTTGGCATTTGCCAGTATAGAGCGCCCGTTCATTGCTCGGCGTCAGCTGGGGGCTGAACGGAGGGCCGGATTTCAATCCGTCGAAGGAAAAAGCTTCAGCCTCCCGTGTCTCCTCTCTCGATCGTCTCCAAACGCGTCCTTTCTTCGCCGTTTACCGGCTTGAGAGATTCGCAGAGGTTCATCCGTTGATCCGGGCAATATTAACGAAGAAAGGCAAAGACAAATGGCTCTTTATGAACATGTGTTCCTTGCTCGACAGGACATTTCGCAGCAGCAGGTCGATGCGCTTGTAGAACAGTACAAGGGCATCATCGAGACCAATGGTGGCACAGTCGGGCGTATCGAAAGCTGGGGGCTCCGCGCTCTCACATATCGCATCAACAAGAACCGCAAGGCGTATTACTCCCTGCTCAACATCACTGCTCCAGCAGCAGCTGTTGCAGAGCTTGAGCGTCAGCAGCGCATCAACGAAGACGTCCTGCGTTTCATGACGATCCGCGTTGACGAACACGAGGAAGGCCAGTCGGCCATGCTCGCTCGCCGCGATGATCGCCGTGACCGCGATGACAACAAGTTCGGTGGTCGTGATGACGACCGTCCGCGTCGCCCACGCCGTCCGCGTGATGAAGCCGGTGAAGGAGCAGAATAATGGCTGATATCAATCAGATCCCGACCCGTCGTCCGTTCCATCGTCGCCGCAAGACCTGCCCGTTCTCGGGTGCGAATGCGCCGAAGATCGACTACAAGGACGTAAAGCTTCTGTCGCGCTACATTTCCGAGCGTGGCAAGATTGTTCCTTCGCGTATCACAGCCGTTAGCCAGAAGAAGCAGCGCGAACTCGCTCAGGCGATCAAGCGTGCACGCTTCCTTGGCCTTCTGCCATACGTTGTGAAGTAATATTGATGAAAGGCGGCGCTTTTATTCGCCGCCTTTGTCACCAATAAAATGCACCAGCCGCGATGGGCGCGGATTTGGTGAGAAACAAAACCCAAGTTGAGGTATCGGTTTAAAAACCACCTCTAACTGCTTATGCAAGCAGGACAGCGAGCGAAATGTTACCTACAGCAAAAGACTTTGGCATTGGAGTATTGGCGGGGCTTGCAGCCGCGCTGCTTTCGATTGGCGTAATCACGCAATCGACTCTTGCCATGGCATTGCTGCTTTTTTCTCCCCTTCCCATTTTTGTTGCAGCGCTCGGCTGGGGCACTGCTGCCGGCTTTATTGCCGCACTATCGATGGCTGTTATCGTATCCGTGCTGGCGGCCCCGACGGCGGCGCTCGTTCTCGTCTTGATCATCGCACTTCCGGCAGCCGCCGCCGCCTATTTTACAGGACTTGCACGCCCCGCCTCTGAAGTTGGTGGACCAAGCGATTCCTATGTATGGTATCCACTTGCCGACACACTTCTGCGACTTACATTGATTGTAGCTGCGGCATTTATCGCAATAGGCATGTTAATCGGCTATAGTGATGAGTTTGCTGCGGCATTGGTTAAATCCCTTGGCCAGCAGCTTGTAGCAACCAATCCGCAACTCGCTCCCAATGCCGAAGTAGCGCAAGGACTTGCTGAATTTGTCGTGCGTGCACTTCCCGCAATGCAGCCAGCAGTGTGGGTCATCCTTATCATTGGCAATCTATACATTGCTCTGCGACTGACCGCAGCATCAGGCAAGTTGCGCCGTCCGAAGGATGATTGGCCACGTGCATTGCGCATGCCGCGCACCGGTCTTTTTGTGTTTGCGATTGCATGCGCAGCATGTTTTCTGCCAGGCGGCATAGGATATGCAGCAACAGCAATTGCCGGAGCGCTTGGCGCGGGATTTCTCATGGCAGGCTTTGCAATCATGCATACCAGAACACGCGGCGCGACCTGGCGACCAATTGCTTTGTGGTTGGCTTATCTCGCCGTCATCATTTTCACATTCACGCTTTTCTTCTTTCTTGTGGCCGGACTGTTCGACACATCGCGTAGCGCACCGGTTTCGAAGGCAGGAAATAATACCCCACCCAGCAATGATAATTGAAGACACTAACCTATAAGGAAGACTCAAATGGACGTTATTCTACTAGAACGCATTGGCCGCCTCGGCCAGATGGGCGACACAGTCAAGGTCAAGGACGGCTATGCCCGTAACTTCCTTTTGCCGCAGGGCAAGGCTCTTCGTGCGAACGAAGCCAACAAGAAGAAGTTTGAAGGCCAGCGCGCACAGCTCGAAGCCCGCAACCTTGAGCGCAAGTCAGAAGCTCAGGCAATTGCTGACAAGCTTGACGGTAAGTCATTCATTGCAGTTCGTTCGGCTGGCGAAACCGGTCAGCTTTACGGTTCAGTTTCGACCCGTGACATTGCCGATCTGATCACTGCCGAAGGCTTCTCGATCAACCGCAATCAGGTTGAATTGAACACGCCAATCAAGACAATTGGCTTGCACAAGATTGTTCTTTCGCTCCACCCTGAAGTTGAAGCAACTGTAACGATCAACATTGCCCGTACTGCTGATGAAGCTGAGCGTCAGGTCAAGGGTGAAGATCTTACTTCTGCTGAAGCCATTTACGGCATTGAAGAAGCTCCACTTTCGGATGAATTCTTTGACGAAGATGAAGACGGCGAAGAAAACGCCTGATTTAAATAAGATAAAAAGCACTCGAAAGAGCTGTTTTTGCTTATTAAAAGTACCCGGTAGCAATGCCGGGTACTTTTTTGCTTTTCAGATTGAAAAAATCAATTAAGTTTACTGAGTCCACCCATGCCCGACCAGGACTCCCCTTGAGTCACCTTATGGCCGAGCTCTATCGTTTATGATGGAGATTGTTCATGAATGCACTTTTACGTGCCGCCCTTTCGCGGATGATTCACACTGGCGCTTTGAAAATAACCGACTCAGCAGGTAAATCCCGTATTTTTGGCGACGGGACCGGCGAAGAGTTTCACTTTCGTATCAACACCGCTGCGGCAGAACGCAGAATCGCCTTTGACCCCTCCTTGCATTTCGCAGAAGCCTATATGAATGGCGAAATCGATGTTCTGCAGGGAGATATCTACGATATTCTCAAACTTATCTTTGAAAATACTGGGGCTACCGCCGCCAAAGAGCCTTGGATGCTCGCGCTTGAGGGTATCAGGCGTGCAACAAGGCGCCTACATCAGATGAACAATCTGACCCGTGCATCAAGCAATGTGCAACGTCACTACGATTTGTCGGAGGATTTGTATCGGCTCTTTCTCGATACGGACATGCAATATTCCTGCGCATACTTCGAAAGGCCGGATGCGACGCTTGAAGAGGCCCAGCTTGCAAAAAAACGTCATATAGCTGCAAAAATGCTAGTCGAGAAAGGTCATAAGACGCTCGATATCGGCTGTGGCTGGGGCGGAATGGGACTCTATCTGGCCAAACATCTTGAGGCGAATGTTACCGGTGTCACCCTCTCGCAGGAACAACACGGCATTGCCAATAAGCGCGCCTTCGAAGAAGGCCTGTCATCGCAGGCACAATTCAATTTGCAGGACTATCGCACCATTGATGACAGTTTTGACCGGATCGTTTCGGTCGGCATGTTCGAACATGTGGGGATTGGACATTTCTCTGAATATTTCCAACACACGGCGCGACTGCTCAAAAAAGATGGCGTCTTCCTGCTGCATTCAATTGGCCGCTCGGATGGTCCCTCCTATACCAATGCATTCATCCAGAAATATATCTTTCCGGGTGGCTATATCCCTGCCCTTTCGGAAGTCATTCCGCATATCGAAAAAGCCGGTTTTGTCATTACTGATATCGAAATCCTGCGACTGCACTATGCCGATACATTACGGATTTGGCGTGAACGCTTCATGGCAAACCGCGACAAGGCAAAGGCGATCTATGATGAAAGATTTTGCCGCATGTGGGAATTCTATCTGGCGGCATCAGAAGCAGCGTTCCGCTGGCAAAATCTGATGGTGTTCCAGATCCAGCTGGCTCATCGTCAAGAAGCCGTGCCCTTCACCCGCAACTATATTGAGCAGGAAGAAAAGCGCCTCAAACGGCTTGAATGCGAGCGCAGCTCTGCCAATAGCCAAGTAAACACGAAGGAATCGATTGCGGGCCGGTGATTGGACGTGCGTCCGATAGTATTTTAACGCATACCTCTCCGTCATCCTCGGGCTTGACCCGAGGACCTTCTATTTCTCCCATTGCCAATGAAGATTGGGTCCTCGGGTCAAGCCCGAGGATGACGGAGAGGTAGGTTGTGTGGCATCGCCTTTTTCACCCGACTCGGCTTATAGTTAACGGTCAGAGTCAAGCAGACTTCCGCAGGCTGTATTTGTGTGTGGATGGCATGTGGATAAATGCCGATATCGGGAAATAGGAGCAAATCTGTCACTCCACAGCTCGTGTCATTAAGCCATAGTGGTGGAGAACAGGAAAATACAAAATGGCTGAAGCTACGGTACGCAAGATCAATGAGGCGCAGGGCACGCTTTATCGTGAAGCTCCCAACAATATTGAGGCTGAGCAGGCTCTTCTTGGCGCGATTCTCGTCAATAATGATGCGTTCTACCGTGTATCCGATTTTCTGAAACCAACGCACTTCAACGAACCGTTGCACCGGAAAATCTTCGAAGTCGCATCCGATATGATTCGGATGGGTAAGATGGCCAATCCTGTCACGCTCAAGACCTTCATGCCTGCCGATGCAAAGATCGGTGATATGACGGTCATGCAATATCTGGCGCGGCTGGCGGCCGAGGCTGTGACGATCATCAATGCCGAAGATTATGGCCGGGCGATTTATGATCTTGCCACACGCCGCGCCTTGATCACAATCGGCGAAGACATGGTGAATATCGCTTATGACGCGCCAGTCGATGTTGCTCCTCAAGGCCAGATTGAAGATGCGGAACGACGCCTGTTCGAATTGGCGGAAACCGGGCGATATGATGGTGGCTTCCAGACGTTTACCGATGCGGTCAAGAACGCCGTGGACATGGCCAATGCCGCCTTTATGCGTGATGGCCATCTTTCCGGTATTTCAACAGGTATCCGTGCGCTGGACGCGCGTATGGGTGGATTGCAGCCATCGGATTTGATCGTTCTTGCGGGACGTCCAGGCATGGGCAAGACCTCGCTTGCCACGAATATCGCCTTTAACATCGCCGCGGCCTATGAGCCCGAGCAATTGGCAGATGGCAGTTTCAAAGCCAAGAATGGCGGTGTAGTCGGCTTTTTCTCGCTGGAAATGTCATCAGAGCAGCTGGCAACACGTATTATTTCCGAACAGTCGGAAATCAGTTCATCGAAAATCCGTCGCGGTGAAATTAGTGAGGCCGATTTCGAAAAGCTCGTTGCCTGTTCGCAGCATATGCAGCGCGTGCCGCTCTATATTGACCAAACCGGCGGTATATCCATCGCTCAGTTGGCGGCCCGTGCGCGGCGATTGAAGCGTCAGCGCGGTCTTGACGTCATTGTCATCGACTATATTCAGCTGATGCAAGGCTCATCCAAGCGCGCATCGGAAAATCGTGTGCAGGAAATCACAGAAATTACCACTGGCCTCAAAGCGCTGGGTAAGGAATTGAATACCCCTATCATTGCTCTTTCCCAGCTCTCCCGTCAGGTTGAAAGCCGTGAAGACAAACATCCGCAGCTTTCTGACTTGCGTGAATCGGGCTCCATCGAGCAGGACGCCGACGTCGTACTCTTTGTTTATCGTGACGAATATTATATCAAGAACAAGGAACCGAAGGCGGGAACCGAAGAATATTTCAAGTGGCAGGCTGACTTGAACGAGGCAACCGGCAAAGCAGAGGTCATCGTTGCCAAGCAGCGCCACGGTCCGACCGGAACAGTGCGACTGGCCTTCCAGGCAGAATTCACGCGCTTTACCGACCTCGCCGAGGATTCCCATATTCCCGAACGCTTCGAGTAAGAATTTGACTACAAAAATTCCACATGTGACCACCACCGGCACTGATCCCCGGATTGCTGGCGCGCGGCTTACGATTGATCTTGATGCGCTGGTTGCGAACTGGCTTCTTCTTGCGGAGAAATCCAAACCTGCGCGCGCTGCCGCAGTGGTTAAAGCGGATGCCTATGGTCTTGGCATTGTCCACGTCGTTCCGGTTTTATGGAATGTCGGGTGCCGTACTTTCTTTGTGGCCCTGGCCGAAGAAGGACTGCGCGTAAAGGCGGTTGCGCCTGACGCACAGGTCTTTGTTCTCAATGGTTTTTTTGCCGAAGCCTTCCCGGTCTATGAACAATCCAACCTTATTCCCGTGCTTGGATCGTTGCCGGAACTTGCTCGATGGAAAGAGCTTAACACTGGCCGGACTGAGAAACTGCCCTATGCACTGCATGTCGATACTGGGATGAACCGGCTCGGCCTGACTGTGAGCGAAGCTATTCGCTTTGCTGGCGAATCTGCCGATAATGGGCCGGTTCTGCTGATCACGCATCTTGCGACCGCAGACGAACAGAGCCATGAGCTTAACCAACGCCAATTTGAATCATTTCAAAAGCTTCGAGCCAATTTCTCCGGCATTGAGTCAAGTATCGCTAACTCGCCCGGTATCTTCCACAGCTTGAATAGCGGCTATGAGTTGAGCCGCCCCGGCGTTGCCATGTATGGCGGCGAGCCGCTTTCGGGCGTCGCCAATCCAATGCGACCGGTCGTCACTTCAGAAGCGCGGATCGTGCAGATTCGCATGGGACTTAAGGGCGAGACGGCTGGCTATGGTGCTACAGCGAGGCTGGACCGTGATACGCGGATTGCGATCTGCTCTATTGGCTATGCGGATGGATATTTACGCTCAGCTTCCGGTAGTGGTGTGCCCTTGCGGCAAACGCTAAATAATGGTGGTTGCGGTTTTATTGCAGGCAAGAGAGTTCCGATCATCGGACGCGTGACCATGGACCTTACCTCATTCGATATATCCGATCTGGAGGAAGGCGAGGTCAAGCCGGGAGATTATATCGAACTGTTTGGCCGCAATATCAGTCTGGACGATGCCGCGCGCGCCGCAGGCACAATCGGATATGAGTTGCTTACCAGCCTTGGAAACCGCTATCACCGCCGCTACCTCTACAGCGGAAACGAGATTTGATGGCCAAGGCTAGAATTCAATTCATCTGCCAGAATTGCGGTGCTGTGCATACGCGTTGGGCTGGCAAGTGCGATTCTTGCGGCGAATGGAATACGCTCGTTGAAGAAGGCACATCAGGCGGCATAGGCAGCGGCCCGGGCAAACTCTCCGGACGCAAAGGTCGCGCCGTCGCGCTGACAAGCCTGTCCGGTGAAATTGAAGATGCACCCCGCATCCAATCAGGAATCAGCGAGCTTGACCGCGTTACCGGCGGCGGTTTTGTACGTGGATCAGCCATTTTGATTGGCGGTGATCCGGGAATTGGTAAATCCACATTGCTGACGCAGGCCGCTGCTGCATTATCACGTCAAGGACACCGCGTTATCTACGTATCGGGCGAAGAGGCTGTGGCGCAGATACGGCTACGTGCGCAAAGACTGAACGCTGCCGATACGGATGTCCTGCTCGCAGCAGAAACAAATGTCGAGGATATTCTTGCGACCATTTCCGAAGCGAAACGCCCTGATCTGATCATTATCGATTCGATTCAAACGCTATGGACAGATGCTGCTGATTCCGCTCCCGGTACAGTGACGCAGGTACGCGCCGGTGCACAGGCGATGATTCGCTATGCCAAGCAAACAGGTGCAGCCGTTGTTCTCGTCGGACATGTGACCAAAGAGGGCCAAATTGCAGGACCGCGCGTTATCGAGCATATGGTCGACGCTGTGCTCTATTTCGAAGGCGAAGGCGGTCACCACTACCGAATCCTTCGCACGGTGAAAAACCGCTTTGGACCGACAGATGAAATCGGCGTCTTTGAGATGTCCGATATGGGATTGCGCCAGGTTGCCAATCCTTCCGAGCTTTTTCTCGGCGAGCGGAACGACAAATCGCCGGGTGCCGCCGTTTTCGCCGGTATGGAAGGGACGCGGCCTATCCTTGTTGAAATTCAGGCTTTGGTCGCTCCCTCGACACTCGGTACACCGCGCAGAGCCGTTGTTGGTTGGGATGGAAACCGCCTTTCGATGATTCTTGCCGTGCTTGAAGCCCATTGCGGCGTGCGCTTCGGCCAGCACGATGTTTATCTGAATGTGGCCGGTGGATACCGAATAACCGAGCCCGCAGCTGATATTGCTGTTGCATCTGCACTGGTTTCCTCAATTGCCGGTATTGCCCTTCCCGCCGATTGCGTCTATTTCGGCGAAGTCAGTCTATCTGGCGCGGTTCGCCCTGTGGCGCATGCAGTGCAAAGACTGAAGGAAGCAGATAAGCTGGGGTTCAAGCAGGCTGTTCTTCCCAAGGGAAGCAACGATGTCGCAAAGAACGGCAATGCTCGTCTAACCGAGACAGCTTCACTACCGGACCTTGTGGCCCGGATAGCAGCGTCAGGACCGGGCAAGAGACAACGCGAGGACTGACCAGTGGGTTGGTTTTGATATGAGGACTAAATGAAATGCCAATAACGTTGCTTGACGGAATACTATTGGGCATCACCCTTGTCTCGGCGGTCCTTGCCATGGTTCGCGGATTTTCGCGCGAAGTCTTGTCTGTTGTGTCATGGGCTGCTGCCGCTGTTGCAGCTTACGTCTTTTACAAGCCCGTCGTGCCCTTTTTGGCCCCTTACATCAGCAATGAAACAATCGCGCAGATCGCTGCTGCCGGTCTGGTTTTCATCGTTACACTCATCGTTGTTTCCATTATTACGATGAAGATCGCTGATTTTATCATCGATAGCCGCATCGGCGCACTGGATCGTACACTCGGCTTTTTATTCGGTGCAGCGCGCGGCGTTCTGCTCGTCGTTGTTGCCATGCTGTTTTTCAATTGGCTCGTGACGGAAAACCAGCCGGCATGGGTAGCGCAGGCAAAATCAAAGCCGATGATCGATGAGCTTGGTGCAAAATTGGTTGCGCTTTTGCCCGAAGATCCGGAATCAACCATTCTCAAGCGTTTGAAGCCCGGTACACCTGCGCAAACGGATGCTGCGCCGGACGGAACGACGACGCCTGAACCGAAAGAAGACATTCCTCAAGAAGGCACCCCGCCCGAATAAGCGGATAAAGCATGAAACTGCGTCAATGCTGCTCTTGGGGTTTCCTTGGTAATACCCCATATAGTATGGCATAGTATAAGTTAGGCACAATTGACTCGATCCCCAATTTACATTTGGGGCGAAAGGGCTGGCGGCAATGACCGACATTTCTCGTGACGATAACCAATTGATGTCCCTTGATGATGACACACTGCACGAAGAGTGCGGTGTGTTTGGTATTTTGGGGCATCCCGATGCGGCAACACTGACAGCCCTGGGGCTACATGCCTTGCAGCATCGCGGCCAGGAAGCCGCCGGTATAGTCTCCTACGATGGTAACCAGTTCTGCTCTGAGCGCCGCATGGGGCTTGTTGGAGACCATTATACCAATCCAGCCACATTGGCCCAATTGCCCGGCGATCGCGCCATCGGCCATGTCCGCTACTCTACAACGGGTGACGCTGCCCTTCGCAATGTGCAGCCGCTTTTCGCGGAGTTGGAAATTGGCGGCATTGCCATTGCCCATAATGGCAATTTCACCAATGGTCTTACAATGCGCCGCAAGCTTATTGCCGATGGTGCTATTTGCCAGTCCAATTCTGACACGGAAGTTGTCCTCCATCTCATCGCCCGCTCGCGTAGCACCTCATCCAGTGACCGCTTCATCGATGCGATCCGCCAGATGGAAGGCGGTTATGCAATGCTCGCCCTCACCCGCACAAAGTTGATCGCTGCGCGCGATCCTATCGGCATTCGCCCGCTTGTCATGGGTGATCTCGACGGCAAGCCTATTTTCGCCTCTGAAAGCTGTGCGCTCGACATTATCGGCGCTAAGTTTGTCCGCGATATTGAAAACGGCGAAGTGGTTGTTTGCGAGATTCAAGCTGACGGTTCGATCAGCATTGAGACTTTTAAGCCGCAAAATCCAAAACCCGAACGTCTATGCCTGTTCGAATATGTCTATTTTGCCCGTCCTGACTCAATTGTCGGTGGTCGAAATGTCTATACCGCCCGCAAAAACATGGGCATCAACCTTGCCAAGGAAGCGCCGCTTGAGGCTGATGTTGTCGTGCCCGTTCCCGATGGCGGAACGCCAGCGGCCATAGGTTTTGCGCAGGCAAGTGGCATTCCATTCGAGCTTGGTATTATCCGCAATCATTACGTCGGCAGAACCTTCATCGAACCGACACAATCCATTCGCGCGTTCGGCGTCAAACTGAAGCATTCCGCCAATCGCGCCGTTATCGAAGGCAAGCGTGTTGTACTGGTGGATGACTCCATTGTTCGCGGAACGACTTCGGTCAAGATTGTGCAGATGATCCGCGATGCGGGTGCAAGCGAAGTGCACATTCGCGTTGCAAGCCCCATGATTTTCCATCCGGATTTCTACGGCATTGACACACCAGATGCGGACAAGCTCTTGGCAAACCAATATGCCGATCTTGATGCAATGTGTGCCTATATAGGTGCTGATTCCTTGGCGTTTCTGTCGATTGACGGCCTCTACAGGGCAGTGAGCGGAGCGCCGCGCGACCCGCGCTCACCACTCTTCACTGATCACTATTTCACTGGCGACTATCCTACTCGGCTTCTTGACAAGGATGGCCCGGATAATGTGCGTCAATTTTCGCTTCTCGCAAATAATGGTTGAGTAGACTTCATGATTTCTGACGGCAGTTTTCGGCTGGACGGCAAGCTTGCGCTTGTCACCGGCGCATCGCGCGGCATCGGCTATCATCTGGCAAAAGAACTCGCTGGACGCGGCGCGCATGTGATTGCTGTTGCACGCACTGTCGGCGGCCTCGAAGATCTGGACGACGAAATTACCAAAGCGGGTGGCTCTGCAACGCTGGTGCCACTTGACCTGACTGACCTGCCTGCGATTGATCGTCTGGGCGGCTCAATTCACGAGCGTTGGGGCAAGCTTGATATCATGGTCGCCAATGCAGGTATGCTCGGAACCATTTCGCCCATCGGCCATGTCGAGGCAAAGGTCTTCGACAAGCTGATGACTGTCAATGTTTCCAGTGTTTGGCGCCTTATCCGGACCACAGACCCTTTGCTGAAACTTTCCGATGCCGGAAGAGCTCTGCTGCTCTCTTCCAGCGTTGCTCACTCAGCAAGGGCCTACTGGGCTCCCTATGCTGCTTCTAAAGCTGCTGTCGAGGTTTTCGCGCGTAGCTGGGCGGAAGAGACCAAACAGACAAAGCTAAGGGTGCATTCAATCGATCCCGGCGCAACACGCACAGCCATGCGCGCACAGGCTGTTCCGGGTGAGGACCCGGAGACATTGCCTTCGCCAGCAGAGATTGCTGCAAAGATCGCCCTGCTCTGCGATCCGGCTATCGATGAAACCGGCAAGCTCTACAAAGTGCAGTCCGGCAAATTGCTGAGCTATAATAACCCCACCTAACCGACGAGACGAATGACGTTTGTCTCGTCTACCTTATTGTTACGAGCCCGCCATGCTTTTGGGCTCATGCCTGTGACACGCAGAAATTCGCGGTTGAAGTTTGATTTTGTCTGAAAACCTGCATCGAACATGATGCGGGTGATTGGCTCTTCTGTTTCTGCAAGAAGCTTACACGCTTCCTTCACCCGGTAGTCATTCACATATTGCGAAACACTCATCCCCTTTGTGCGATTGATCGCATTGGACACTTGCCTCACCGAAAGTCCCATTTTACGCGCCAGACGATTCAAATTGAGGTCCACGTCTCGATATGGGCGGCGTGACTGCATCAACTCATCAAGCGCTATAGCCACAGCAGCGTCGTCCGATGTAGGTTGACTGGATAAGACCCGATCTTCATTGCTTTCCTCTGCCGCCGGTTGGCTGGCCCCCGCCACAGTGGCTGCATAACCGAGAACCAACAAACCGATAATATTGGCGATGGCGACAATACGACCGGAGTGAATACCCCCTGTTTCAGCGAAATCGAAGGTTACCAGAAGGTCAATCACGGCAGAGCCGACCGTGGAAAATGCTGTCAGCTGCAACGCACGATAGGATGTGATTACGCCATCCAACCTCGAAGCCCCAAGCACATTTGGGCCAGCCCAGGCAAGTCGGGTGAGTGCCGTCCCATAGCCAAGGAAAATCAGAATAATCGCCAATGAGATTGGATCTGGCCAAAATGCTACAAAACCGGCAATCGACAATGTCGGGAGGATATGGAGCAATAGAAAAGGCCGCTGAGACGGTGGTCGTTCACTTCGCAAACTATCAAAACTGAGCCACGCAAGTGTTGGAGAAGCCGCTGCAAGTATCGCCTGGAGTGGCAATATTTCCACCATTTCGTAGCCCCAGCGCGCACCGATGACGACGGATTGCACAGCAGCAACAATCAGCCAAGCAAGAAAAAACGGATGCGATCCACCCTCATCCTGCCGCCGGATCATTTGGATCAGCAGGATGAAAAGCAAAAGGGCGACAACAAAAGGCAAAGGCACGAAAAGCATTCATCTGTCCCATATGAAACTCGGGTCAATATGCCCTTAATCGTGATCGGGGACGACCTGAATTATGATCAAGGTCGAAAATCATCGGCGACACATGCTCCATTACAGTCAATCACGACTTTTCAGGAGACAGATATGCCCGACTTTTTCACCGCACTCATTGTGCTTTTTACAAGCCTGACTCCGCTTGCCGCCAAGGCAGAAACGCTCCCTATACTTGACACGAGCACGGTCAATAGCGTGTCGATCAGCGGACAAGCCAGCGATATCAATTTCACAACTTCCGCTAATCGCCCCTTCAACGCGACTATTAGCGCCACGCGATCCGACTGGTTTGCGAATTGGTATTCCTATTGGTTTTCAGATCGCTGTGCCACGCAAACCACCGCCAAGATCGAAGGGCGGGCGCTTATCATCAAAGTCATTAATGGGCCCGACCGCGTCTCGTTTGATTGCCATGTGAGTATTGCGATCAATCTGCCCAAGGATGCCGATATAAGTATTGATCAAACCGCATCCCGCACTGAACTTACGGGCGATTTTGGTGCTGTGCGCATCAACAGCAATGCTGCCAGAATTGATTTCGACGGTTATGCCACAAGTCTGGCTATCAAAGGCGACGCTGTTCACAGCAATGTTCGCTTTTCTCACTCCAACAGTAACGAGACCATTGCGCTTGATGCGCATGCGGCCAAGGCATCATTCAGCTTCGCCAAGAATACGGCGGTTAGTTATGCGGTGAACGCCGTTGCCTCCACCGTTGACAGTACGTTGGAAAACACCCCCGGCGCTAAACCATTTATTCGCATAAACAGCGAATTTCTCGACGCGACCATTCGCTAACCTCAATGTATCGCCCAAATAAAGGATAACAAGATCATGATGATTAACAAACTTTCTCTATTCATTGCTGCTTTTGCATGCAGCATGGTCTCTGCTAACGCGGCCGGATTACAAACCTTCGAGATCGCGCAAACCAATAGCGCGCCGGCTATCAGCGGGGCTGTTTGGTATCCTTGCGCGCAAACGCCAACCAAAATCAACATCGGCCCCTTTGAAATGATGGCCGTTAAAGATTGCCCGGCCATGGGCAAAAATCACCCGCTTATAGTCATCTCCCATGGTGTAGGCGGAAGCGCTGGCAATTTTCATGAACTTGCCGAAACTCTGGCAGACCAAGGTTTTATCGTCGCCGCGATCAGTCATCCTTTAGACAGCGGCATGTCTAAAATCAAAAATCCCGGCGATATTGCATCCATGATCCAGCGCCCCATGGACATTTCAAGGCTCATTGATTTCATGTTCTACAATTGGTCCTACGGGCAGAATATTGATGCAAGCCGCGTCGGTTTTTTCGGCTTTTCGCGGGGTGCCTTTACCGGACTGGCGTTGCTGGGAGGTGAACCTGACTGGACAGCCCTTCTGCAAAATTGCCCCGTCTACCCCGGCAATCGTTTCTGCGAGCAAATCCGCTCCGGTCCCATTGCACCCATGGCCCATGATGGGCGTATCAAGGCGGCCGTGATTGCTGACGCACCGGCAGGGAATTTGTTTACCCGTGATCGCTTGCGCAATATCTCCGTTCCGGTACAATATTGGGCGTCAGAACGCGGTGGCGATGGCGTATCACCAAATGATGCCGCAATCATCGTCAACAATTTGTCAGTCAAGGCCGAATACCACCTCGTACCCAAGACCGGCCATTTCGACTATCTGCCACCCTGTACGGCCAAATTCGCCGCTCTTACCGCGGAAGACGATCCTGAATTGTGTACCAGCAAGCCCGGCTTCGACCGCGCCGCATTCCACAAGGACTTCAATGCAAGGATTATCAATTTTTTTCAGGTGAACCTGAAATCTCCAAGCTAGCCTCTACTCCTTCACTTAATCCAGAAGCGGCGGCATCCGCCGCTTCATAGCGCTTCCATGCCCTGTAGCTCAATGGCAATGTCAGGAAAAAGCCGATTGCAGTCAGCGTCAGCGTTTCCCACGTGTAGCTCATCAGAAATGCTACATAGACGACTATGAACAGGAATGTCGGCATGACCCAGTCCGACCGCAGCTTGGTGCCAGCCGACTTGCCGCTATAGACCGGCAAACGGCTGATCATCAACAAAGCAATACCGACCGTATAGGCCGCCGCTATGAAGGCGAAAGTGCGTGTGGGGACGAGACCAAGAAAGCCAAGATAGACCGGTAGCATGACGAGCATCGCGCCAGCAGGCGCAGGAACACCTGTAAAAAAGTTATTCTGCCAAAGCGGCTTGCCGACCACGTCAAGCATGACGTTAAAGCGGGCGAGCCGAAGACAACAGGCAATGCAATAAAGCAAAGCCGCAATCCAGCCAAAAGATCGCGCCTGATCAAGCATATAGGCATAAAGAACCAGAGCTGGTGCAACGCCGAAATTGACGATATCGGCAAGCGAATCCATTTGCGCACCGAAATTGGACGATCCCTTCATCATGCGGGCAATGCGACCGTCGATACCATCAAGGAAGGCCGCGAGCAGTACCATAGAGACGGCCAACTCGAACCTGTTTTCAAATGCAAGCCTTATGCCCGTCAGTCCGGCGCAGATGGCCAGAACAGTGATGACGTTGGGCATCAGATAGCGCAGGGGAATGCGCTTGCCTTTCGGCTCAACATGCTGATGCTTTTCGTCAAATAACGGGCCTGTTTCGTGCTCCAGTGGCATTGGTCAGCTTATCCGGACAAGCGGGGCGCTTGGAGCGCCGCCAAATTCAGCAATAAGCGTTTCACCGCCGACAGCCGTTTGACCGACTGCAACGCGTGGCACAAAACCTTGCGGCAAGTAAACATCGACACGCGAGCCAAAACGGATCAGGCCAAAACGCTCACCGATAGAGATTGAATTGCTTTCGTCGACCCAGCAGACAATGCGGCGCGCAACCAGACCAGCAACCTGCACAACTGCCACTTCACCATTAGGGCTTTCGATAACCAGGCCATTGCGCTCGTTTTCCGCACTGGCCTTATCGAGTTCTGCATTAAGAAACTTGCCGGGTTTATGGACGATAGTGGTAATTTTGCCGCGAACCGGGGCGCGGTTAATGTGGCAGGAAAAGACATTCATGAATACGGAAATTCTGGTCATTTCCGTATCGCCCAACCCAAGCTCGCGCGGTGGAACTGCGGGTCCCACTGCCGAAACGAGACCATCTGCCGGGCTTATAACCAGCTTGTCATCGGTTGGCGTTACCCTTTGCGGATCGCGGTAGAAGTAAATGCACCACGCGGTCAGTATCAGGCCAATCCAGAACAATGGGCCCCAAAGGTAGCCAAGGATGAGCGTCGCAACGGCAAAACCCGCGATAAATGGATAGCCTTCCTTATGGATGGGAACGAAAGTATTGCGGATCGTATCAACAAGGCTCATTCATCTATCCCTGATTATGCCAGCATCATGTCACGAAGCGTCTTGCGCAATGTCGCTACATGACAGCTATTTTTCAACGAGTTTGCGCGTTCTTATCGGAGATTGGCTGCGGGGGCAAACCATTCACGCTGGCATAGCAGGCTTTCCACGGACAACAACCCCAAGATCGTCTTGCGCCTGCACCTGGCGCAACCTTTCTTCTGCTTCGGTGGCTTCGCGTTGACGATTCCACATTGACGCATAAAGACCTTTAATTTTCAGCAATTTGGTGTGCGTACCACGCTCTGCAATGACTCCATCCTTCAAAACGATGATTTCATCAGCACCAATAATAGTAGAAAGCCTGTGCGCGATCACCAATGTTGTCCGGTCACGGCTAACGAGATCCAGCGCCGACTGAATTTCATGCTCGGTAGCACTATCAAGTGCGGATGTTGCTTCATCGAGTATGAGAATGGGCGGCGCTTTGAGAATTGTCCGGGCAATTGCAACACGTTGCTTTTCACCGCCTGAAAGCTTCAGCCCGCGCTCGCCGACCATCGCCTGATACCCTTCAGGCAAAGTATTGATGAATGGCCCGATCTGCGCAAGCTCGGCAGCATTGCGCATTTCTTCATCGGTAGCACTCATTCGGCCGTAACGGATGTTGTACGCAATAGAGTCGTTAAAGAGCACAGTGTCTTGCGGCACCATACCAATTGCTGAGCGCAGGCTTACCTGTGTCACGTCGCGGATATCCTGACCGTCAATACTGATTGATCCGGTTTGAATATCATAAAAGCGAAATAGCAGCCGCGACAGTGTGGATTTGCCCGCGCCCGAAGGGCCAACGATAGCTACCGTCTTGCCAGCGGGCACCTCGAAACTTACGCCTTTCAAGATCGGTCGCTTCGGATCATAGGCAAAATGCACATCGTCAAAACGAACCGTGCCATGATCGATGAGCAAAGCCTTGGCATTCGGTTTGTCTTTTACCTCTTGTTCCACATCAAGCAGATCAAACATCTGTTCGATATCTGTCAGCCCCTGACGAATTTCACGATAGATGAAACCGATAAAATTCAACGGAATGGAAAGTTGCATCAACATGGCATTGATAAAAACGAAGTCGCCAATCGTCTGCGTTCCTGCCATGACCTCCCTGCCCGACATGATCATCATGACCGCCATGCCGATACCGAATATCACCGCCTGACCAAAATTCAGCCAACCCAGCGACGTCCAGATGCGCGTCGCGGAAATCTCATATCGCGCCATTGCCCCATCAAAGCGGGTGGCTTCCATGGTTTCATTGCCGAAATATTTGACGGTTTCGAAGTTTAAAAGGGAGTCAATTGCCTTGGAATTGGCATCCGTATCGGAATCATTCATGTCGCGGCGAATGCCAATGCGCCAATTGCTGGCCCGAACCGTGAACCAGGTATAGAGCCAGACCGTGGCGACCACGACCACCACATAGGAAAGTCCGTAAGTCACGGCAAATATGACGGCAGTCATAAGAAATTCGATCACTGTCGGCGCCGTATTGAGGATCGTGAACCGAACGATCGTCTCAATACCTTTTGTACCGCGCTCGATAATACGCGACAGGCCGCCGGTGCGCCGCTCCACATGGAAGCGCAAAGCCAATTCATGCATATGCACAAATGTCTTATAGGCAAGTTTGCGCACGGCATATTGCCCGACACTGGCAAAGAGTGCATCGCGCAGCTGATTTAATCCGGCCTGAACAATACGCGCCACATTATAGGCGGCGACAAGCATGAGCGGGCCAATAAGCAGAACCGGCAAGAGTTCGGAAACTTCCAATTTTCCGTTCAACGCATCGGTCGCCCACTTGAAAAAATAGGGGACCAGAATCAGGACAATCTTGGAAATGATGAGATAGACCGTTGCCCAAACGACTCGCATGCGCAGGTCAGGACGTTCTGACGGCCACATATAGGGCCAAAGATTTCGAATTGTCTGAAATGTCTTTCCAGACTCGGATGATACGGTTTTATCGGTCACGTCTAATCCTCAAGAACATTTTCGCGCCAGACTTGCGGCGGCATTGTCAGGTTGTTT
>UCNP01000095.1 GCA_900473335.1 Hyphomicrobiales bacterium
CAATGAAAAGGCTCTAGATCGGATGCGCGCTGATAGCGAAGCTAGCTGGCGGATTGCCGACATACCGTTGAGTTTGCGCCTGGACATGCCAAGGACGCAGTAGCGCTTTACCTCATTCACGCCGCAACGATTAGCCTCACAAAAAACTGCTGTCTGCATTCTTGGCCACAACCTCGCAAGCTGGCCGTCCCCTTCCTCGTCTTGATCACAATCGAACACACGACTGACAAATTAGTTAAAGTGAATTTGTATTGGATTCCGACGCTTGGACAACCCCGAGCGTGTCAGCACCCTTCCTTTGAAGATGCCGGCAACCGGCCAATTTACCGACAGCGACCTAATCGCCAGAATTGCCAAAGTTAGTTCGCGCCTTTCAATGCTCCATGCTTATAAGGCCTTGTCGAATCTGTTTGAGGGACCGAAGGATGCGGCTCTTCAAACCGTTGACGCCAGTTCATTCACCATACGGCACGAAATACAAAAGTTCTCAGCTGAGAACGTTTCTGTTTGGCTTTCGATGCAGCCTTTGACAGACTACGCCCCATCCCGAGAGCAGTTCACTCTTCGCTTCATTTCATTGTCTTGTTTCGAAACAGCGTACTGTTTTATCTTCGAACGCGGCGTAATGACGCCCTTAAATTGCATCCGATCCAATGAATATGGCAGGTTCTTGGTTGCTATCAAGTCAACAAGCATTCCAATATTTCTTGCAATTGATGAATGCTTTTGCGGGTGGGAAATAGCCCATCAATCGGACATGATGTCGATCAGTCTTTAGCAACAATAGGGGCTTGGTCGGTGAATTTGTTAGATTGCGCCGAACATGTCGACGACTGGCTTTACCGGTAAAGTGCACTTTTGCGCATACAACAATCTGCAAATGCCAATACGCCACTACGTTAGGATAGCGCGGATTATAACATAGGTCGCCGAAGTTCTCAGTTGAGAACTTTTCTCTACCTTACTTTTGAATGGGTTTGTCTTAATGCGCTTTGACTGCCACCTAATCGTTTTGGGATTCGCTTAAGGCGCAATAAATTCACAACAGGCACCCATTATTTTCGCCGCAGAACACGGTTCGCAAGTGACAATTATCCTCTTGCAATCTCCAGTAAAACCTTCATTTGCTATTTAAATGGAGTGGGGGAGGTAATCTTCGAATTAGGAAACGCACTCAACCCGTCACCCATCAGTAGTCTTGGTAACTTTCTCATGCCTACAGTAAGGCAGAAGCTAACCTTCCTTTGACTGCTGTTAATCAATATGGTTAATTCTCTATCAATTAGTTGCACTTGATATCTCATATTGCTGTCAGAGCATTCTGGGGTAAGCGGGGCAGATTTGTTGGCAGTGGTGGATTTGTAGGCAATATCGGCATTGCGCTTGATGCTTGTCAGCTTAGCACGGGCGCTGCATAAATTGGATGACGCCCTTTATGTCGGAGTAGCCCGTATGGCCGAGATTGATATTGACGGTTTGAGTGAAGCTGAACTGGTTGCCTTGAGTGATCGCATTGCCGAGCGGCTCAGGATTTTGCATCAACGGCGTACCTCCGCGGCCCTGCGGTCATTGAAGATTGGCAGCAGAGTGATGTTCGAAGGTCCGGGTGGCACTCTGATCAGCGGCATAATCACCCGCCACAATCGAAAGACTGTGACTGTGCATACCGACAATGATCGCAGGTGGAATGTTTCGCCTGAGTTGATCATGGTAACGGATGATGACGTCAGCGCACTCGTGGAGCGCGAGATGCCATTCCTGAAGGTGAGCGATGAGGACTATAAAGCCTGGGTCACCGCCAATGTGCTTCCGTTCGTGAAGAAATAAGATTGCTTCGGCTTGGTGGGCCTCAGGCCTTGGCCAGAACAAGTGCGGCCAAAGGCGGGATGACAGCACCATCCTTTGCAATTTCCAAACGATCGCCCAGGTAATGGTAGAAGGACAGGCCAAGCTTTTTGCATGTCTTCATCAGACCGAGCATGGTGTCGCGTGCAATACGGCCATCGCGGCTCATGGTGCCACCGGAGACCTTGCGCTTGGTGACAAAGGCTCGCAGATCATTTTCCGACGCATTGGTGTGCAGCGGAATATCCGGATGTGTCAGGATCTTGAGCAATTCCTCCTTGCGCCGTTGCAGACGCGCCAGAAGCTTGTCCAAATCCGTATACCCTGTACGGATAGAGAAGATGCGATCAAAGCGTTGCCGGAAGGCATCGATCCGGCCAGGGGAGGGGTTTAGCCGATAAGCTTTGAGTGCCTTGTAGAAACACCAGACCAGATCGCGAATGGCATCCACCTGGCTCACCTGCCGTGGTGTTGTTGGCATCAGCTTTTGCAGGAGGCGCTCCGCGTGTATCCAGCACAGCGCATGGTTGGCGACCCGGAATTGCCCGGCATCGTCGGAGACGATGACTGTGGTGCCCAAAAGGCCGTGGTGACGGATCGTTCCCCAAATCCCCGCTTCACCCAAAAGTCGCATCAAGGACCTGTCGAAAACATCAATGCCCTTGCCAACCAGACATTCAACAAATGCAGCCTGCGAGGCGAAGAGTTGCGGCTTGCCTGTCCATAGATCCGCAACAACAGCCGGGTCGGCTTTGCGTTGCGCCAGATAGGCTAATGCAGCGTCATTGAGCACATAGTCCTGATAATTGCCGCGCAGCAGCGACAGGAAGTTCAGGCGTGATTTTGATTTCGTGGTGCGGAAGGCGGTAAAATACTCTCCGCCGATTTGTGTCGTATAGAAATGATCATGGGCATGGCGGGCGCCGGTATCATCGACCGTAACGAACGGGGCTGATACAAGCCCGGCATGCAGAACGGCTGCATCCTCTGCAACAAATCCATCCAGATCCTTTGTCAGCAGGCGCACAACCTGACGCTTGGAGATCTCGATGCCGATGTCATTGAGTAGTGTCGTCAGCCGTTCGGTTGTGACCTGTCCCTGCGCATGCAGCATCAGGCAAAGCCGCCGCAGGTTCGCACCATAACCACCCATGATCCCGGCTATCTGATGCACACAT
>UCNP01000050.1 GCA_900473335.1 Hyphomicrobiales bacterium
ACCGCCCGTCTTTCCCACCATCTCAATAGCCAGACGCGGAAAGCGGGCGTGGCAAGGGATCGCCACACCCGCGTTCTTTGAAAAAATGAAGGATTATGAAGAGCGGGCAGCGACCTTTTGTACGCGCAGCCGATCCAGCGTCTTAACCGCCCAGTCCCAATCCGGTGCAAGTTCTGTGCCTCGCATTGCGGCCTCGGTTGCTTTGGCTCTATCTCCATTAACCTCGTGTAGTTGTGATCGCAGCAGATAGATTTCGGCGCGTTGCCGGGCATGGAAAAGCGTCTCAAGCAAACGATCTGTAGCAACAAGACCCTGCTCAGGATTGGTTTTGGTGTGAACCCGCAGATTGGCAAGCTTGAGCAATGGCCACGTCCATTCTGGCTTTGCGTCCGAAGCGCGCACGAAAGCTTCAGCCGCTTCTTCGATATTATTTAAAGCCTCATAGCACCGGCCCAGCAATTGCCAGGCATCGGCGGAATCGGGTCGGCGCGAGAGATAGTCTTTCATAATCTCGACAGTTTCTGCATGTTTCTGCTGCCGGAACAGAACCTGTGCAAGCTGATAGTTCCACCAGTCTACACTGCTATCGAGTTCGATGGCCTTTCGAAGCTGCTCTTCGGCTTTTTCCGGTTGTTCCAGCCGCATGAGCGTAAGCGCAAGCTGGTGACGGGCCCGTGCATTCCACGGTTCGGCCGCCACAGCACGTTCAGCATAGATTTTGGCATCATCCAGTCGCTCACCCAAGCGGGATAATTCCGTTGAAATCAAATGATGCGCTTCTGGATTATGCGGATGGTGCTTTTTCAAATCCTCGATCAATGAGGGGCTGATTGACTTGCCGCCATAGGTGGCAATCAATGCCTCGTAGATTGGACGCACGGGAAGCACCTCGCGCGAAACCTCAATTGTCTGCCTGGTCGCTTCGGCAAGATCGTCCCGCGAGAGCAGTCTCAGTTTCGAACGAACAACCGACGCGTAGCTGAAGTGCGGTGTATCAACAGGAGGTTCGATCAGGAAGCGCTCGACAAATTCAGAAAGGACAATATCGGGCTTGTAAGCCTCAATGAGTTCACGGTCGAAGGATTTGCCATAGACATAGACCAGCGTACTGAAGCTCTCCTTCAGAAATGGCAGAAGGTTGCCACCAAAGGAATCGCCAAACATGACACAACGCGGCAATGTCGTGTCCTTGTTGGTGAAAACACGGATACGGCCACGATTGGGAATGCGGTTGTCAAAGGATAGCTTGCCTGTGGCCCCTTCGATTCTTGCAGAAAGGGTTGGTGCCGAAACCACTGGCTCAAACTTTATGCCAAGATCTCCAACATAGGACACCTCTTCGAAGGAGATGTGTGACGGTTCAATTTGCAGCGGTTCGATGCCATTTTGGGACAGTCCCCTGCAAAATTCCTGGTACCCGATATAGGCACCGAAGCCACTCCAATGCGTATCGGTTTTGGGATAGGTAAGACCTTTGGCCTTTCCGGCGCGAATTGCCTCCAGTGGATAAACCATTTTGGATGCCCGGCGCAGTCCCAGTGCCGTCATGATCTGATGGAGTGGTCTTGTATCAGCGATCTCAACCCAGTCAGGCAGTTGCTCAGAATAGACAAGCTCTTTGTTTGGGGCGACGAAAACCAGATGCTGTGCACCCAATGAAGACACATAGGCGTCGCGCTCAAGAATCAATTTGCGCCAGGCTTCGATACCCTTTTGATCCAGAATATGCCGTCCGGTAATCTGATCGATAACACGATTGGAATCATGATCGAGAAATATCCAACCATCCTTGCCCAACAGATATTTCTTGCTTTTGTCGGCGCGCGACGTTGAGGTAAAATCATCGGTCATGAGCATCTCCTGACTTGCAATTCCTGCCATCCGGTATTCTGAAAGACACAGATATTTCTGATCGAGGTGGCAGCCCCGTCGACATTGCCATCGTCTTTCCCTGCGAAAGATGCCACCGCATTGCTGAACAGAAGCTGCGCTGGCGTATGTGCAAAATCATTGACGGTTTCAAAGATTTTCTTGCCGTCAAAATAGAACTTGAAACTCTCCTCACTCCATAACATTCCGTATCGGTGAAACGCATTTGCCAGCTTCAAACGCGGACGATAGCTCTTTGAGAGCACTTTCTTTTCCGGCAGCCACTGGCGTGCGGTGACTTGCACGAGATTTGGGAATTTCGCTTCAACCACATCGAGTTCAAAGCGTTTATCGCCCTCGCTTTCCGGCACGGAAGTCAGCCAGAATGCATTATTGACGCCCGCTTCGTTGGCGATTTTCATCTCGCATTCAAAGTAGCCATATCGTTGACGAAAATCCTTGGACCGGACATAGCCACCGACGAATGGTCGATTGCCGCGTTGATCATTGCGATTACGTCCCAGATTCAGCGAAAGGCCCGCGCCCGAAATCGTTACATTTTCCGGTCGCCTTACGGATTTTGTCTCGCCGCCACTATCGGTAACTTTCACCCACCGCTGATCAAAACCGGCATTGTCGGTAAAATCATCGGTGAATGATAATTGCCAGTCCCCGGAGGCACGCTGCAAGGCAAGGGGCAGGTCCGAGCATAATGCGCTGGCAAGAGCTGGCCGTGCGAGCAAACCAGCCGAAGCAACCCCAAACCCCGCAAGGGCTAGAAAGGAGCGGCGACTGAATTGTGCACGGCCTCCACTCATTCAGCAGCTACCTTTGCCGCCGGCGTTTCCTTAAGACTGCGCAAGCTGGTTTCAAGATTCCATGCGCGGTTGCGAAGCACTTCAACTTCACCAGTCATAAAGTCGATTTCGCTGCGGAACCATGAGACGGCTTCGTGGATATTATGCGGGACCTGCACCAGATTGGGCGTTGATTGCGGCTTGTCTGCTGGCGCGGCGACTGGCTTTGGCAAGACGTGGTTCAGCTTGTTTTCCGTCAGGAAACGATGATACTCAGCAAAGTTCTGGCGATAGATATGCTGAACCTTGGTGAAATCGGCCTTCTCCAGCAGTTTATCCAGATTGATCGGGAGATAGTCTTCGATCTCTATCGATGGAATAGCAAAGAGCGAGGACAATTCGCGGATGCGGGAATCATAGGTAAAGAAGATTGCCGGTATGCCCTGATGCAAGGCAATAACATTCCCGTGCAGGCGGAAGCCAACCATGACATCGACATTGGCGGCCGCATCTGCTGCCCATTCATCAATATCGAAGAATGCGCTCATGCGGTTGTTGAGCATTTCCTCAGCTTCCGGATGGCCGAGCAGACCGAACTTGGTCAGAATCGCCTTGACATTATCCTGCTTCTCTTTGCCCGATGAGAAGATCGCAAGCGTCTCTTCCCGCTCACCCTGTGAATAGAGCTTGCTGAATGGGCGTTTGGCAACGGCATTAATCAAAGCCCGCTGCATGCGATTGGTCTTGGTCGCATTGCTGGCATAATCGGCGGAAAGATATTTGTTCAGCGTCAGGCCGATACGTGCCTTTCCCGGGTCAATCGATTTGATGGTGATCGAAGGACGCAGTGAACGGTAAAAGCTTGGGCAGCCGATGACACGGACATTTTTGATACCAAGATCATTGAATATTTCCGCACTATAGAAGCCGCGAACACCAATTGTTTCGCACTTGTCAGCAATGATCTTCCAGGCTTCAACCGTTCCTTTTGGAACATTGAGTTTTTTGTATTTACCAGCCTGCGCGCCGACGCCGATGGCAACCACCGGACCCTTCAGCTTCTTCAGCAAAGGCACGACATGGCCAAGATCAACGGTCTCGGTCAGATAGTTCGATCCGCGCACAACAGTGGCTTCATAGCTGTCATCCTGAGGCCAGAGCTTTTCATCTCCTGCGTGGGAAAACTGCACGTTCCTGATTTCATCATAAGCAAGCGCCTTGAGCGTTGCGTCGTAGACGAGAACGTCGCCTGTATTGATGCCGCCCTTGTTGAAGGCCGCAAGCGGATCTTCAAACTTGAGATAAGCCGCCTTGTTGTTAGGCTTAACCGCAGCACCACCATTCAGAACGAAAAGTTTCTTCATCGCTAGTTCCTCAAATTATTCATATTGGCTGACCCGGCAGCAGCAATTTGCAACGGCCTGATTTCGGTAATGTCATTACGATCTTCTGGATCTTCGTCGATGGCTTCCACCTCCACGCGGTAAACCCGGTTGGCAGAGATTGGTACAACGGTTTGCTCGAGCAGTTTTGTAGCCTGTTCGACGCTCTGCGGTAGCTGGTCTGGGAACCATGCTTTCAACTGCTTGACCAGCGGTGAAACACTGTCCTCCCAGGCGAGGGTGCCGCCGCGAATAGCTGCCGCTTCCGAAAGACGCTGCAAGGCATCAGGGTCGGCAGCCAAGGCCGAAATGGCTTCCGCCAATTCGCGGATGATGACCGTGTCATCTTCGGATCGGATAAGCAGCCCGTCCACACCATGATCGATAAGCTCATCGACGGCGCCGACCGCAGTAGCGATCGGCACACAACCAACCCGCTGCGCCTCGATTATGGTCAACGGCGCGCCCTCCCACCGTGAAGGCAAAACAACAACATCAGCCCAGGCAAATGCCTTGTTGAGATGGCGGCTCGAAAATACCGGCGGCTCGACCTGCACGCCGATTTCGGCAAACCTATCTTTCCATGAACCGCCGGCACCCGCATCCATCACATCGCTGCCGATGATCTTCCAGTCGACAGGTTCTCCGCGTTCATGCAAATCGCGCACCGATGCAAATAGGCGCTCAATACCCTTTTGGGCATCCAAACGGCCAAGGAAAAGCACATTCAGCCGGTCCCTCTGCGACTTTGCACGCCGTGCCGACAACATGACTTCCCGCTCTTTGGCTGCTAACGCATAACTTGCTGCATTTTGTATGGGCATGAGCTTTGCGATCGGCACACCCATGCCATGCAGCCACTCGACCATGTTATTCGAACAGGTAAGAATAGCGTCGTAGACATGCTCAAACGCAAGTGTGAGATAGGGGTGGCCGGCATCGCGTCCCATTCTGGACTTGTCCAGCACATGGACATAATTCAAAACCTTGACGCCTCGGCGACGCAAATCCCCCAACAAGGCGTTGACTGGCGCGACATGATTGTTGATCACGACATCAAGTCCTGCCAAGAAACCCATGATCTGCTCAGCCTTGGCGGCTTCGTCATGTCCCATCATCAGATCATGGCCCGCAAATTTGTTAGGCCCACCCCAAATTGGATAATTGTCGGCCAAAAAGTTGACCGATTTGAACACGCCGTCATTTTCCGGGACGCGATTGTAGGTTGCTTTTCCAAACAGGAAGAGATGCACTTCACACCCTGCATTCTTCAAAGCGCTGGCGACTGCATAGGCAACCTTTTCAACGCCGCCAAAACTGGCGATCGGCAAGAGGAAACCAATGCGCAGGGGGTTTGCCGCTTGAGGCAATCGCGGCATGACAGGTCGTGCACCAACTGCATGGCGAAGCAGCTCGAAATATCGGCTTCTGTTGGGGAAATAGACCGACCGCCAGAGCCAACGATTTCTCGTCTTTGAACGATATCCTGAATCACGCAGTGCACCAAGCGTAGCAAGCAGTGCATTTGTTGAAGACAATGCCGTGCTCTGCATCTCGCGCGCGGTAAACGGACCACTCACAACAATTTCGACAACATTGGGCGATGGAACAGCCTTGTGCAGCGAGCGTATCCAATCATCCGAAGTATCATCCGCACAAGTTGAGAAAATATCGAATGTGCACATCCAGCCGAAAGGCTTGTCAGTAAGAGGCTCGCCATCACTAATGGTCCGGATATCTATTCCCATCCTGGCATTGTTCCGCTCAAAACGGATCGCAACGAAATGATGCTTCTCGGCGAGACGTTCACTCAGCCACAACAGATTATGGATGAGACCAAGGCGTGTTAGCGCTTCACGATGGGCGGCAGTCATCCAGAGCATGAATGGCGGCACACCAAATGTCTCAGGTTCCGTTTTTGCAGCCCAGAAGCGGGTTACAAAATCTTCCAGACTACATTTGGCATGATCGACTGTTGGGTCGGTAAACATATCAACAGCATAAGCACCCATGCCAATTGCCGCATATCGAGGGGCTTCCTGATGCTCCCAAGTCAACAATGTTTCCGTAGCAAAAAGTTTCTTATGCTTCTGGCGGATATAGGTGAGAATACCTTCCCGGGTGCGATTGGAATCGCGGAGCATGCTTTCTGCGCGCTGACGATATTCAAACCCAAAGAAAGGATAATTTGCGCCAAGAAACCCGCGCCCGATCGCCTGAAGCCAGAAGTCCCAGTCTTCGAACCCCGAGGTCATGCTTTCATCAAAACGAATACCGGCATCAAGCATACGACGGGATACGAGACTGCCAGCCTCGCAAATATTGTCGAAGGTCAGGTGTAATAACCGCGAGTATTGAGCTGTGTAGTTTCCGTTCCACTCAATCCCGAACTTGTCAATGTTTGGATAAATCCAATCAACCTTGTCATCCGCCTTCATGAAAGCAAGAATTTCACGAAGAGCGGTCGTCGTTATTCGATTATCTGCATCAAGAAAGTAAACCGCTTCAATCTCATTGAAGTTTCGAAGTGCAAACTCAATTCCATAGTTGCGTGCAGAGCTTAACCCGCCATTGACCTTGCGCAGATAGAAGACGTTTGAATGCGCTAATGCATAGGTACGTCCGATTTCACCAGTCTCGGGAAAAGGACAGCCGTCATCCACGATAAGCACTGCAATATCGAATGGCGCTTCTTGTGCTAATGCCGATTCAACGGCCTCTGCCAGCAATACAGAGTGCTTGTAGGCCGGAATGATGACCGCAACCTTAGGCGCGAAACCTTGCTCCGGTTCGTCATCGGATGGCAATTGAGCCGCGACTTGCTCGTGAAGACGGTTTATTTGGTCCAGCATGAGACTATCCGTTGACCATAAGGCTGAGATTACGGAATTTGGCCCAGGCAAAACTATTATCACCCGGCGTTTTCATCCGTGTTGCGAAATAGATATTCTGCCAAACACCCACCTGATCGTTGATGAAGGCGCTAAGGCGGTTATTCTCACCCGGCTCAATACTGACCCATCCCGAGAAACCTTCGCCCACATCCGCGATACGCTGCTCCGAAAAGAGAGCCCGCGCATTGTCAAGGCTTCCCGCTATGACAATCGAGAACTCGACCGCCTGCGACTCTTCGTTGTCGACGACGACATCCGAAGAAATCCTCAATATTTTCGGAGGGCACGCAGCAGGAAGCTGACCGATCGTCATTCCCACTGACGGAGGATGACAGCCAACTGCCTTCTCTTCCGGCAACGGCAGAATAGCAGCAAACTCAAACGAAATCTCATCGGTATTTGCAAGTGTAGCAAGATCGAGGATGCTTGATGCCATGGGCATCTCCCGGAAACCGCCCTCTCGCGCTTTTTCCGACTGCGCTGGCAAATAATTGGCCCAGTTAGGAAGAACAACCCCCGGCATTCCACACCAGACTTGTATTGCCAAGCTATTTTTCAGGAGTGGTACGTCATTGGCAGCATCGCGCACCTGGAACATTTCCAATGGCTGAAGGCCTCCCAGCGACAAGAGCGGGAGTTCGTCATCTGCACCTTCCATTTGCAAGCGCAGATTCAACGTGCGTCGCAGACCTGCAAGAGTTCTGGAAAGGCCAAGATAGTTCCAACCATGCTTGAGCTTTCGCAAAGGAATAACCCAGCTTTCGACAATGGCCATATCTTCCATCGTTATAAGCTGAGCATTTAACGTTGCATCATCGCGGTGCGTCACGCGGTCAAAATGGATGGCAATAGCACTCACGCCAGCGCTTGCTACAGGAAGAACCTGTGAAATGCCATCAAAGGAAGCATCCGCGAACACATTCGATCGTGACGAACTCGTTACCGGTTCATTGGAGAAGGCAAGCTCGAAGGGTTGCATTCCTTTGCGATCGATAAAGCTCTCAACGGTGGCGAACCGATTTTGAAGATTATCATTCAACGTTCTCAACGCCAAAAGCTCACGATTGGATTTAACCATCCTCCGAGCGTCCGAAACCAGCATTCCCGCCAATTTTTTGATCAGAATTCCGGCCGTCTCTATCTCCTTGCCCTGTCGCCACTCAATGATCACAGGCTCTTCAACAATGCCTCGACCTTTCAGCCAGTCCAGCAATCGCTTCTCACGCCCTCTATGTGCCGGATTCAGCAATACAGCCAGGGTGCAAAGCGGCGCTTCAAAGGCCTCAGCCTTATTTCCCGCAGCATCAGAGAATATGGCAGCCTCATCCTTGACACCCTCGAAGCCAAGAATTCTTACGGCGTTCGAGAGCCCGTCTGGCAAATCATCGTGATCGATGCCCAGACGTAACAAGATCGGTTCTTTTAATAGATCAATATCTTTCGAAGATTTCGTAGCCGGCGAAAGCTTGTACGAAGTCTGAACCGTCATATTCTGGACCCTTGATCGATTGAAGTGGTGGAATTTTAGTTTCTATACATATAAAATGGCAACTTAGTGAAGATTGTCACAGATTTCTATTGCGGCGCAACAATAAAATTATTTCATCTGTTTGGTATTATTCTAAACTCAATTTGTCATTATTATAGACATAACTTAGCTATATTATAATGTGACTTTACTTCAAGATTTGAACTATTTACGCGAAACAGAATCCACCCTTACCCGGCAGAAACTGCCGGGGCTGCCGTTGGATTAATCAAGTTCGAATAGTCAGACGGCAATACGCTCTTGCTGCTCACGCCGAATTTTGTGCAACTGCCGCTCCCAGGCAAGTGCATCACCAACAATCAGATCCAAATCGGCGCGTTTTGGGGTGAATCCGAATTCGCTGCGAACACGTTCATTTCCAGCTACGAGTATGGCAGGATCACCCGCACGGCGAGGGGCCATTTTAACGGTGAAATCCACGCCTGATACGCGCTTTACAGCGTCAATGATTTCAAGCACCGAATATCCATAGCCGTAGCCACAATTTGCCGCCGTGCTCTTACCGCCAGCTTCAAGATAGTTAAGTGCACAAAGGTGGGCTTCCGCCAGATCGCTGACGTGAATATAATCGCGGATGCATGTTCCATCAGCAGTTGGGTAATCTGTTCCATAGACTTCGATGTGTGATCGATCACCTGTCGCTGCCTGACTTGCAATCTTGATAAGATGCGTTGCCCGAGGAAAGGACTGACCGGATCGCAGCTTTGGATCGGCGCCTGCCACATTGAAGTAACGCAGGGCAACATAGCGGAAGTCCGTATGCGCTGCGGCAGCATCGCGCAACATCCACTCTGTCATGAGCTTGGATGTACCATAAGGGGAGATCGGTTGGTGAGGCATATTCTCCGTGATCGGTGTGCGCTCCGGTTCGCCGTAGACAGCAGCAGTCGAGGAGAAAATAAAATGTTTGATGCCTTGCGCAATCGCCGTTTCCATCAATGCCCGAGATTGCACCGTATTGTTGCGATAATAAAAGAGCGGGTCACTAACGGAATCCGGGACCACAATCGAGCCGGCAAAATGCAGGATGGCGGTAACGCCATGCTTACGAATTGTGTCGGCAACCAATGTCTGGTCGCCTATATCGCCCCGAATAAAGGCAACGCCTTCTGGCACCAGCCACTCGAACCCGCAGCTAAGATCGTCAAGCACAACGACATCTCTTCCCGCATCCTTAAGGGCAAGTACCATGTGACTGCCAATATAACCTGCACCACCTGTAACAAGAACGGTCATTGGTAACTCCTGGGAGATTGTTTTCTAGCTTTGTTGAAGATATTGGCATTTGCCAATTAATGAATTCGATGGAGAGCCATTCCAAGCCGGCGAAACCGGAGTCGCCTTCAATGCTCTTCTCTTTATTTTTACGCAATTCCGGACGGAAAACCGCCACACACGTTTCCTGGAATTGCTCTAGGCTACCCGCCGGACCGAATCCTGCACGCCCTCCTTTGTCTCAATCATTTTATGATCGACCCGGTTCTCATCCAGAAACTTGCGCATCTCGCCATAGGTCCGATACCAGGCGTCATTGTATTTATCGAACAATGATTGATCCCAGTAATCCTCCAGTCGGAACGCGCCATCATTGAAAACATCAAAACGCGGTATCTGATAGGTCTCGGCAAATTCGACTGTCCGACTATCATATGTGAAATAGATCGAGGGTACGCCGTTTGCCAAAGCCATAAGATTGCCATGCAGGCGGTAGCCCAAAACGAGCTCTTTTGTTTGCACCAGCTTCTCATAATCGGCCACAACATCTGAATAGAATAGCTGCCTGCGGTAGAGTTTTTCAATTGCATCGTCGAAATACCAGTCGGAAGCCCATCGATTAGCCTTCAAGGCAGCAATCGCATCTTCCTTCTGCTCGTCAGTACCGAATACAAGTTTCTTTTCCTCAATCTCGCCCTGCGCCATAAGCGTTACATCAAAGCGGTCCGCCATGTGCTTGATCAGATCGCAGTGGAAGGTCAGATAGCGCTCAATATCACGAGCATAGGCTGGAGACACTTCACGGCGCACGGTAAGACCGACATTGCGAACTTCCTCAAGCGGAGGAAGGGTGACTTTCAAGGTGGGATCATTGCGCCGAAATGCCGTCGGGCAGCCGACAATACGCACATTATCAATCCCTATATCTTTGAGGACCTGCGCGGAATAGGCACCTCGCACACCAATGGAGGCAGTAGAATCTGCAATGATCTTAAGAAGGGTTTTGAGGTCTTCGGGGAGCTGTATCTGCCCCTCTACAGGAGCCTGTGCACCTATGCCCCAGGCAATGACCGGCAGTCCCAGGCGTTTCAGGACTGCAATTGCATGCGGCCAGCCCATATGCTGATGAATATAGTTTGATCCACGCAGAACTACATAATCATACTCTTCTTTGAGCTGATCGATTTGATCAAAATTTGGCTCACCAAGCGGTAATTCGCGCAGTTTCTCGAAATTCATCAACTTAAGCGATGAATCGAACACAAACGCATCCCCTATATTATGATAATGATCGATATATCTTTGGATATCACTGTACTGGTACCAGCGAACATTATCGTGATCGTAAACTTCGCCTGATGGGCTCATTACGAGTACACGTGCCATAGGGTGTTCCTTCTTGTAGTTTGTTGGCAGTCAGCCCGCTTGTGAAAGACCGACTTCGCTGACTGCCATTGTCTTGATTGAGCCCTGATGAGCGGATCTGAGCAATTTCGCATAGAGGGCAACATGCTCTTCCGCACAATCAACATAGTTGGTTGGCTGACGAATTGAATGGTGTAATCGATCCCAGATCAACGGATCACTTAAGACCTCGGTAAACCTGTCCGCGAGATCTTCGGCACTACGGACACGGAAATGTAGACCATCCTGTCCATCCCGAACCTTTTCCGCCATGCCGCCAATGTTTGAGCAGATAATGGGCCGACGATGATGCAATGCTTCCTGAATGACGATAGGCGAGTTTTCCCACCAGATTGAGGGCATCACAACCCAATCAACCGACTGCATGAGACGCGGCATTTCGCTGTTCTGATATGCTCCGTGAAAGCGTACCCGAGAACCGGCATCCGCAATCAGCTTTTCCATGCGCGCTTGAAATTCTGCGGGCTGCTTTTCAAGGTTTCCGCCGAAGATCATCAATCTCGTATCTTCACCCCAAATCTCTTCGGGCACACGCGAAACCGCATCAATCAGGACATCTATGCCTTTAAATGGCGTAATCTGGCCGAAGTAAGCGAAACGATTCCGCCTCGGCTTGGGACCGGAGAGTTCGCGCGGCGGCGTCACACTCTCAATCGAAACGCCGTTTTCGATGACATGCAGTTTTTCCGGATCAAGACCCCACTCGGCATATTTTCCAGCCAGAAAACTGCTGGGCGAAACGAAGGCATCAGCCAGCTCCAGCATGCCGCGAACAAACTTCTCACGTTTCAAAAACCGGGCTGGCGGAATATCGGGAAAGCAGGCATGGCAATCGATTGGCGAAGCCTCATTGCATAGTTTGGCTGTACCAGCTTTGACCATCTGTCCGTCATTGTTGCAAATGGAGAGGTACTCATGAAATGTCATCAATAGAGCCGCCTTGGGCAGCGCCTCACGAATGGCATATAGTGCTTCCAAACCGAGGCCCAATACATGATGGAAATGCACGACATGTGGATTAAGGTCACCGACAAATCGCAACAGATCGCGCCGAATTTCATCTGTATTATTATTTGACAGATAAAAATGATCATACTCATCCGAATGAAATAGAATTTCATCACTGGAGCGCCGCAAGCTCATGAGCGCTGTCGTCCCGTGACGCGGTATCGGATGTCCGGCGCGGGCGAGATATACAGATTGAACACGGGGCAGGGTGTTTAAGCCCTTGTGCAAATTGTAAGATGCAATTTCACCGCCTCCAAGAGAGATACTTGGATGCGCATGAGAAATTACCAGAACGCGGAGTTGTTCAGTCATACTGGATTCTCCGGCTTCGGACTATTCTCTTTCCCAAAGCTCTTGGCCCATCGGGCATCAAAAATCTGTCTGTCGATCCGCTCAATCAGCGCGACCGTGGAGGCCTTTTCGGAGACTGTGATATCATCAGAACCAAGCATTTGTGCAGATGGAAGCCAATAGGATTTAAGCCCCGATTGTTTTAACTTCAGCCCAAGGTCGAGGCCCTTCTCATGCGTCCCCATGTAACCGCGTGTAAAGCCATCTACGGAAAACAGGGCTTCTCGCGGCATTATGCAACATTCGAACGTTGCCGTGGCTACTTCTGTGGTTGCCATACCGGTCACTGCATCAAGCGGATAACCCGCATAACGGCTAATCAAGGCGCGATCCGATTGAGTGCCAGCCACCCAGGTACCTGCCCAGCGGATGGAATCATCCTCATATGCAAGGGTGGGTGAGAGAACGCAATTTTTGCGCGACTCATATGCCGCCAGCAATTTGTTGAACCAGCCCTTGTTTCGGGGAAGAAGCGATGCGGCAAGAAATACAACCGTCTCACAAGACACGGCTCGTGCTCCGACTTCGAGCGCGTCATAAAGATCTTCCGAGCCGCTTGCCGACACCAATCGAACGTTCAATTTGTAGAATTGCGCCAGTCTGCGTATCCGAACTCCGATGCGATCAATAATATCAGCGGCTCCAGCAATAATGATTGGCAGGTGTCGCGTTTCAGGATCAAGCGCCAGCAAAGCAAAAAGGGGCCCAACCTCCTCAACTCTCTCATCAATACCGATGATGAGCGCTGGATCTTGCGTATCATCGAAGACGCCCAGGTCAGCAACCCCAAAAATTTCCGGGGCAGGGCGGCTCACATTTCGCAAAAGCGGAACAAGTTGCTGATCCACTATATGGCGGAGCGCCCATGCATTGGGATCAATCGCGCGAATTTGTCTGACTACCGCTTCCCGCGAGGTGACCCGGATCGGCGTTAAAGGCATAAAGGCGCGCCGTTCATCGCTGAGACATAATTCAAGATAGAAAGGAGCAGTGCTGTCTCCGGAAAGCTCAGGCGCAAAGACTACAAAGCCATGCGCATGGCGGTTCGGATCGAGACCAGCATTGAACGGGGGCCGATTGTCGAATTCGGCGGTAACATCGGGCCTGTCAATTCGCGTCCAATTGCCATCAAGCTGGCACTCACCGCGATGACGGCGCAGCTTTACACTTTCAACATGGCTGTCTGGATCAAGCAACCATCCTGAGACAAGCAGACCACTGCCATCGACACGAAGCACATTATCGATCCCGGCTCGGACCGGAAGGGGTAGGCTGGAAACTGTCTCGGTTCCATCAAAGCGGTTGGCAGCCGAACGCAGCCGCAGCAATATCTCTGTTGAGCCCCGAACACGAGGCAAGATTGCGCGCACATGACTGGGCGTTTCGCGCGAGCCCACAATCAGACGCCGATCGTAAACCTCGGTGAAACGCCATCCGCGCCGCCCCCGAAACAATAAACGCTCAATGTCACTGGCTTCGACAGCTTCATTGGAAAGCAGCAATCCCGCAAAACCCGAAGCTTGCTCGTTCAAATCCGGGCGGGCAAACACGGAGATCGCACATTCCGCCAAAGATGAAATACGTCCGCTAATAAAAAGCCGCGTCACTGATGGCGTAAGGTCCTGTGCCCAGCCCTGTACGAATATTTCACCTTCGTCGCTGCCGCCGATCAGTTCAACACAACCATCCGACCGCGCACCTGCCTGTAGCAATACTGTAATTGCAGCAAGCTTCTTTCGCCCTATGGGACCGGATATCAACGCCTCGACAAGTCCATCAATGACGGATGGGAGATTAGCCCCTGCAAGATCGGCGATCATCGCAATGAGATCACCAGTCGAAGCCGCGCGGCTTGCAAAAGTATATCGAGTTACCTTTGCCTTTTGCTGAAACATAATGGTTTTGAGCGATGCGCGGCGTAATATGCCAGTGGGAACAACCGCAACAAAACCATGAGTACCCGCTGGCGAAGCGTTTTTGAGCGGCCAGCACATCAGCGGCGCCTTTAGGCTGAGTGCCGGATCACCATTGAGGAAAAGCGCCACTTGCTCTGCGTTGAAATTGCCTATGCCCATGACGAGCACAAGCGTTTCATCGACAGGACAGCCAACCACCATCTCGCCTTCCATGACAATGGAGTGGCTCCCCGCTGGCTTGGCAGCGTTGGTTATCGGCAATATGTTTCTATCGTCGCGCAAATGCTTTTACTCCAGCGTTTCAGTGGAGTACCGACAAGGCGACAAGAGCCCCGGCGGCGAAGCCGACAAGAACGAACAGGAGCAGGAAAAGCGGCTTCACATCGCCATTGGATCGTTTTTGAAGCGATTCAATTCGCTTCTCCAACCCTCCGACGACACCGTCAAGACGCATGAGATGCACATCCAGCTCGGTAAGGCGATTATTCACGTCACCGCGCATGGCTTCTATGGAACTGCCAATATCGATTCCATCGACGGAAGAGCCACCATTATTGCCATCAAGCACCGGCGCGGAACGTTGCAACGACCTCTGATTAACTTGCAACTGGCGTTGTGCCGCCATCAGCATATCGAGCTTGTCCAGGATACGGGTCATTGGCGCCGCAATAAGTGCCTCCGCCGCTTGTTCAGCGGGCTTGGGGACACGCAATGCCTGTTCAACACCTGCCGCATTGATTGCAACGACGACCAGCTCAGCGGCCCTTATTGATGCAAATTGCGGTAGCATGACATTAAACGCATGTGCGCCATCGCCGATACCACTCCGCTTCAGATCAGGCCGATCCTGATCCGCTGTTGCTTCGGCAATGGGTTTGCCATCCAGCAAGACGCGGATCGTTACCCGCGCAGTGGGCGCAGAGGGATCGAAGGCCCAACCATAAAGACGTCCGTCGTCAACCGCGTCGACCCGACCCTTCATGGGTTCCGCTTTAGGGGATCGTGCATTATCTTGCACGGGAGTGGCAGTTGGCTGTGATAAAGCCTGCGCCGGGACTTGTGTCGTTATAGACATAATCTTCCTTTCAGGCTGCGGCCACACGATGCGAGCGCAATGTCCCGATCAGATCGAGATATTTCGCTGCTGTTGTGGCAATGGTGTCAGGGTGACGTGCGTGGCTGGATAGCCGCTGACGCAAATCGGCATCTACTCCAATACGGCGCATGGCAGAGGCCAGAGCCAGCGGATCATTGGGCGTAACTGTCAAACCGTTGACTTCGTCCTCAATTGCTTCCGCCATACCGCCAATATTGCTTGTAATCACCGGACAATTTTGCCCCTGCGCTTCCTGAATGACCAAAGGAGCATTTTCCCACCAGATTGAAGGCATGATTGCACAATCGACGGTGGCCATAAGCCCCGCAATATCTTCACGCCGATATCCGCCACGGCGTTGAACAAAGGGATATGTTTCAGCAAATAGCCGGTCAATATCGGCAATAAAAGCCTCGCTTTGGAATGGAGCCGCACCGTGAACGCGCAACTCAAAGTCCAAGCCTTCGGAAATGAGCTGCTTTGCTGCTTCGAGCAAAACCGTCGTGCCTTTCCATGGATTTAGATTTCCAAAATAACCAAAAACCGGCTTGGGGCGAAGAGCGTCAGGACGTTTTACCGGGGCACGTTCAGGCTGTCCGTTCGGGATTACGCTGATAAGATGTTCCGACAGACCCCAGTCGACATAGCGTTGCTTGAGAAACTCGCTTGGCGAAACAAATCTATCCACTGTGCTGAGGAGCGATTTCAAATGCTGCTCGCGCAAGACGAACTTGTCGAGCGCAATATCTTTAAAGCAGCTATGACAACGATCCGGACTCGCCCCGTAACAAAGCTCTTTGTTCGCAGTCCGAACCATCAGGCCATCATGGTGGCAGATCGGATAATAATCATGCAGCGTCATGACAATCCGACAATCAGGAAGCGTGCGCCTGACAATATGAGGGAACTCCGCACCAAGCAGAAGCAGATGGTGCAAATGAACGACGTCCGGCCGAAAATCACGAAGCAATTCTACAATATCGGGCACGATCCCATAAAGATCGATTTGGCTCATGAAGAAGCGATCGAAATGGCCTGACCACAGGAGAATCTCATCCCCACTGTTGCCGATACTCTGGAAACTCGTTCCGGGACGAGCTTCACGATGGATATTATTGGTCGCGCCAAGGAAAAGCGCTTCGCAGCCAGCCCGTTGATACGCTCGAAATAAATCATGCGCAAAAATCTCGGTCCCACCAGGATGGAGGGCAGGATGATTGTGAGCGGCTACGAGAACCTTCATCGGCTAATCCCGTCTTTTTCTGCGACGAACAAGTCCTGATAATGGTCCGAAGAAACACCCCGCCAGTGGCCAAATGACTTCAGGACCGTGTTCAGGCCAGCACCGGTGATTGCCCGATCAAGAAAGCCATCATCAAATCCTACAGCTGCCAAGGGTGGAAGTTCCGGCACAAACCAGCAAGGACCATTGTCGTAGCGTTGAAACCCAAGACGGGCATCGCGTTTTTTGGAAACATTTTCCTGTGCAACTTTATCAGCAACAAAAGCTGTCATGAAAAGACGGCCGCCTGGCGCGAGAAGACGCTCGACTTCGCGCAAATAGGCGCTGACTTCTTCATCCGGCAAATGGGTTACGACCGAAGTCATAATGATAAAATCAAACTGATTTCCATCATAAGGAAGCGTGAGCTCAAGACCGTCTATTGCGCCTTTTGGATTGTACAGATTGTGCGCAATATCCACATGACGGAATTCAAAGTTTGAGTAGATGGGACTGATCTTTTGATTGCACCATTCTATACCGCCAAGCACAGGATCAATTCCGCAATACCTGCTCTTTTCAGAGTCGAGATACTGTGTAAGCGGCACTGCCATGCGTCCAATACCACAACCAATATCCAATACGCGGTCGGTCTTTTCCAATCCGCCCTTACGAATGAAATGACCGAGAAACTCCGCGCCGACAGCCTGATAACTGCCGTCTCCGACAAATATGCTCTCCAGTTCAGGGCAGGGGAGAAAACGGTTCTTCAATACAGCTTCCATCAGCCATTCGACATGATCATTATCGTAGACCTGAACACGATCTGCTGGTGATTTTTTGAGTGCGATGACCTCGGTCAAGCGGCGCTCCTTTCGGACTTGTTACTGACAAATGGTGTGACCGTATCTTCGTCCGTTTCGTCGAGATAACTTGTCATCAATTCTGAGATGTCGCGGTTCCAGCGCTGGGTGTGAAGCCACGAATTATATTGGCTGGCGAGACCGCGCATGTAATCAGAGCTTCGGCGTATTGACCGCCGTTCGAAATGATAGAGCGCGACACTCGGCTCATAGGCAATCTGGAACCCTATCTGGCGGATTTTAAGGCAAAGGTCGCTGTCCTCGTAGTCGCCGATCACGTAATCTTCCGTGAACCCGCCCACGAGGTCGTAAATATCCTTTCGCGTAACCAGGCACGCGCCTGTCACGCCGGGTACAAAGCGGGCAATCTGAGCTGGTGCATAATCGCCCGGCATTCCCTTGTAAAAGTGATGATTGAGCCATACTCCACGTTGGTCACGGGCGAAATAAAGTCCGGCATGCTGCAATGAACCGTCTTCGAACAACAGTTTCGGTCCGACAGCGCCAAGTTTCTTCTGCTTGAACAGCGGGTTGATCAACTCATCCAGCCAGCCCGCTTTGCAGGGCACGACATCCGAGTTCAGCATGACCAATATTGTACCTTTGGCTAGGCTGGCACCAGCATTGCAGGCACGCGCATAGCCGCTATTACGACTCATTGTTGCCAGTTTCATCGGTAAGCCGTGAAGAATATGCAGTCCACCCAGCATGTGCTCAGTATCATCCTGAATTTCAGGGGAATCGAGCACAAAGATGATTTCGGCATTCTCAACGAGCCAAAGGTCCGTTGCCATAGCGGAAAGCTGGAACCGCAAAAAATCGAGATTTCGGTACAAAGGAATGACGATAGAAACCAAAGGGGATTCCGGCATTTCGCCATAATCTTTCACATCGGCGATCTTAACGATTTTTCCTATCTTCTGTTCGACTTCTCGCAGAGCAGGGGCAAGGATGCTGTCAAATACCTGTGCCTTGGCATGCTGAGGCGGCACCGCACGCAATATGCAGTTGCGCTGAGCACCAGCTTCGAAAGGTTGCATCTGTGGCACAAGCGCTGATGTCGCGCCGGAGATCAGTCGCATCTGAAACCTTGGCTGCAATAGGGGACCAAGATTGTTTACCTGAGGTAGCCAAGCGGCAAATCCCGTTACATCGGACCGTGAGCCATCCTCATTTTTTCCCGTTTTTCCCGGAAAGCTATAAATGTTTGGCTCTAATGGCAGGGCTGTGCCGTCTTCAGTTACATATTCGATTCCAGAGAGCATTCCGGAAGGATCATTCGTCCACCCACCAACCAGCAGGCCACCATCCATTGCGAGAGCCAAATCGATTTCCCCGGAGGGTTGTGTGGGAGATTTTGCGATTTGGCGGGCGGGAAGTGGTGCCCTTATTTGCATGTCGATTGCGGTTGCAATTCCTGCACCGGGAACTTTTGCAAGATGGCGTACCAGGAAAGCACGCAGGCCTGCGTCTCCCTGTCTCTTAGTCCACCATTTCTGAAAATCGGATGCGCCGGCATTATCGGAGAGCTTGCGAACCGCGACGCCATTCTTGCCTGAAATGACCAAACGAAATGATTGTGGAAGCCCGCGTGCTGATTCAACAAGCAAGTGGCATTGCTGCAAACCTTTTTTGGCAGCAGGACTAACCACCAGCCTTACCGGAAGCGAAATGACTGAATTGCCACTGATACCGTATATCGCTGTAACCGCGCCAAGATCCGGATCAAGCCCGGTCTCAAGCAGATGGTACCCATCAAGCGGCTGCCCACAACTGCGCACCTCTCGTGGCTCTGGTGCAAGTGCGATCGTGACTTCACGTGCAACACCCGCGAAAATTGCGTTCTGTGAAAGACGAAAAGCACTGCGCCACGTACTGAGGAGATTATTGAGCAATTTGATATGCCCGCTCGCGCCGATATTGTTTAGAGCACGCTCTATATCGAAAGCACCAAGCTCCGCAGCCGGATAAAGCAGCACCTCCTGATCTGAAGCGGAATTTCCGTTGGAGAGCCTGATCGAGACAGGATCATCCTTTGTCCGCATTGCCCAAAACATGCGCTGGCCACCTGTTTCAAGTGGCATGCTAAGGCTGACAAGCGGCACCAACGGGCTTGATGCGTCGATGGTGCATTTTGTCGAAACTTTAGAGGGCTCGGGAATATCCCATATTATTACTGCCACGTCGGCGCAAAGGCGCGAGATCGAGAGATCCTGGGTAAAGCCTTCAATGTCCGTTGAATGGTCTAGGTGCAACAAATTGCCCTTTCACTCACTGCGCAACGCGAGAAAAAAGCGTGCCCTGTGGGAGACAGGACACGCCATAAATCGATATTAGTGAACGACGAAGAAATCGCCTGGATTTGCAAGTACATCGTCAGCGTTCACACCAACGAGAGTGACAGAGTCACCGTGGCCAAGATCAACCACTACATCACCACCAACCTGAGTGATGTGCGATGCAACATCATCAGCCGAGTGGATATTGGTTCCATTGATGCCACTCGAAATCTGGATGTGATCCTGACCTGGAGTGAAATCAAGCACGACGTCGTTGCCGCCGCCGCCATTGAAGACAAACGTATCGTTGCCTGCACCGCCGATGAGTGTGTCATCGCCAGCACCGCCGGAAAGAATATCATTTCCGGCACCCCCGGAAAGAATGTCATTCCCTTGCCCGCCGAACAGGATGTCATTGCCTGCACCGCCGAGAAGAACGTCATCTCCACGACCGCCAAACAATATATCGCTGCCTTCATTGCCGGTCAAAACGTCATTGCCGTTATCACCGAACAGGATGTCATTGCCAGTGCCACCGAAAAGAGAGTCATTTCCGTTGCCGCCGAACAGGAGATCATCCCCATCATCGCCAAATATCGTGTCACTTCCGTTCCCGCCAAAAACGACATCATCCCCGCCACGTGCATGAATGAAATCGTCAAAACGAGAGCCGAACAAAACGTCGTCGTAGGCGCCGCCTTCTAAAGTGGCCATCTGCTTCTCCTTTGTTGTCCTGCATTGAGTTTACATTTTGCCGGAAAATCCCCCGGCGATTGGGTGCCTTGACGATTGTGCGCTGCACCAAATCGAAATGCAACATATGTTATGAATATAAATGTGGCAATCAATAGTAACAATTTATTACATGAATGTATTGCGACATATTTATATTAGACTTATAATTCTGCTTTAAAGTGAATATACTTTAGTTATACCCACTCATTAAGTGTAATTTATTTCGAAATTTGAACTAATGCGATATTAGTCAACTATACCAACCACTTCCCATCAATCTTCTCTAAACGCTCTGTTGAAGCTGTCGGTGATCGGTCCTGCTATATAATCGATGGCACGGCGCGGCTTGTGTACAATCAAAATTTCTGCCGGCATCCCGGGATAGAGCTTTATGGTCGGATTGGCAGTCAATGAATGGGATGAAATCTCCGCGCGTGCCACAAAGTAAGCAGTTTGGCTCTTCTCATCGACGAGCTGATCAGCGGCAACATAGGTCACCTTACCATCAAGCGGCGAAAGAGACCGTTGATTAAATGCTGTCAACTTGACCTGAACTGCTGAATTTACAGTGACACCATCAATATCGCGCGGACTGATCTTCATTTCGACGACCATCGGTTCGTTTTCCGGGACAATATCGAGAATAGCTTCACCGGCAGCGACAACACCGCCGGGTGTACGCAAGCGAATATTGTCCACGATGCCAGCCTGCGGCGAGCGAATTTCAACGCGACGCATTACGTCTTGGGCAGCAACAATGCGCTCTTCCGTATCTGCGAGGTCCGTCTGACTGGTGGTAATTTCACCAGCGATTTCTGATTGCACATCGCTTTCAATGCCGGTCAACGAAAATTCTGCACCAGCTTTTGCTTGTTCAGCCTTGGCCTTGTCACCGGCATATTCGCCGCGACGCCCCGCAAGTTCACTTAGTCGCGTGTCAATCTCGGTGAGCTTGGATTTTTGGGCAAAGCCCTTTTTGACCAGACTTGCGATTGCATTGCGCTGCTCGGTAATAAGCTCAATCTGCCTGTCGGTCGCCGCAATCTGGGCCTCTGACGCCTTGGCTTGCTCCGTATATTGTTCAATGGTTTTTTGCTGGACATCTACACGGCTCATCTTCTGAGATGAGCGCTTTTGAAAGAATATCTGCTCGGCCTTCATGGCATTGTGTGCAGCAATATCATCGCCAGCACCAAAACCTTGCGGAAAATCGATCTTGGTCGCACTTGCCTGCTCCGCCCGAAGACGGGCAAGCTTTGCAATCAGACCGACGCGGCGGCTTTGCAACGATTGCAACTCCGAGCGGGCTTTTGTGTTGTCCAGCCTTACCAGTGGTTGCCCAACCTTGACGACATCACCCTCCTGTACCAGCAGACGATCAAGAATGCCGCCTTCAAAATGGCTAATGGTTTTACGTTTTGAATCGACGATTACCGTTCCCAGTGCAACTGCAGCGCTGCCAAGTTCCACTGAGTAAGCCCACCCAAAAAAACCACCAAATGCAATAGCGATCGTCGCAGCTCCAGCGATGATTAGCTTGCGCAAGGGGCTCTTCGCATCTTCCTGTTCAAGGTCTACCACCCATTCAGGGCGAACCGTTCCAAATTTGGTAGGCAGATTATCGCCTGTCGTTGCAGCCCGAGGAGCGAGTAATTGCGTAACGCGCTTGGGCAGATTGATTTTCTCGGTCATGATGCATTCGCTCTCTTGGAACCCGTTGGCGTTATCGAGGCGACAACATCCGTGCGTGGTCCAAATTGGGTGATACGTCCATCCTCCAGGACGAGGAGCTTATCTGCTACCTGCATGATTGTTGGCCTGTGGGCGATCATGATGACAATGGCACCATCATCGCGCGCCTGTTCGATTGCACGCATCAGCGCTCTCTCACCAACAGCGTCGAGATTGGCATTGGGTTCATCCAGAACAATGAGGCGAGGGCGATTGTAGAGACAGCGCGCAAGTCCGATCCGCTGGCGCTGCCCGCCAGACAGGGTCAGGCGCCCATCACCGACAGGCGTGTCGTAACCAAGCGGCAATCTTCCGATCATCTCGTGAACATCAGCCAAACGGGCAGCCTCCAGAACACGGTGTGGATCGCTCTCCCCCATACGGGCAATGTTGTCCTTGATCGTGCCTTCCAGCAGTGCAACGGACTGCGGCAGATAGCCGGCAATTTCGCCGAATGAGCCGCGTTCCCACAAATATACATTGTTACCATCGAGAAAAACGCCGCCGGATGTGGGCTTCACAATCCCAATCATCAATCGGGCAAGGGTCGATTTTCCGGCTGCCGATGGGCCTACGATTCCAAGAACCTCGCCTGGCGAGAGCGCAAATGAGATACCCTTGATAATTGGCATTTCTACGCCCGGCGCGGCATAAACAAGCCGATCCACAATAAGGTCGCCATGGGGCCGCGGTGTCGGCATTGTTTGGCGTACTGCCAGGTTCTGCGCCAGCAAGGACTGTATCCGCTGCCAATTGCCAATCGCGTTCACCCATTGCCGCCAAGTCTCTACCACCTGATCAAAAGGCATAAGAAGGCGACCGACAATAATGCTCGTGGCAATCATGGCGCCGGGCGAAATTTCCTGCTCCATGGCCAGCAATGTACCTGCACCGAGCGTTACCACCTGAATCATGAACCGCAATGTGCGTGTGATGGAACTCATTGCGCGACTGCGACTACCACCAAGGTCAAGCAGATCAAGGGCGTTCATCTGCAAACCACGCCAGCGACGCGCCAGGGCAGGGAGCATACCCATGGCTTCAATGGCCTCCGCATGACGCAATGTTGCACCAATCTTGGAAATGGCCTCGATATTTGCCTGGTTCGCGTCTTTCACCAAGTTGCGGGTCATCAAATCCGTGACAACACCACAGCAGACAAGAATGATGACAGCCACAACGCCAATGATTCCGAAGACCGGGTGCAGCATAAAAAGAACGCCGAGAAAAATCGGAGACCAGGCGGCGTCAAGCGGAGCACTTACCGCCGAGGAGGTCAGGAATGAACGCAGTTCCGTAAGATCCCGGAGGGATTGCGTTGCCTTTGGCAGGCCTTGATCAACGGAGGCTTGCACGGCGGCGGTGAGAACCGGAAGATTGAGGCGGCGAACCAAGGCACTGCCCATCGCTTGAAAGGACAGGGCACGAATGAACTCAAGAATACCGTAAACGATCAATGCGCCAATTGCGAGAATCGTTAGCATCAGCAACGTATCCGTGCTGCGACTATTCAAAACGCGATCATGAACCTGCAACATATAAAGCGGCACGGTCAGTTGCAGAATATTGATGCAAGCGCTGAGCAGAACGGCATAGAGCAACCCTGCCAAGAACACCCGGCGGGCTTTAAAAATAAGAGTTTCAGGCGTGGGCACCGGGGGTGTCATCGCTTTTTTTCCAACATTACTATTGCCATTCTCATTGTTTTGACGAGTATCTGTCATACACTTCTGCCTTGGAAATGACACAGCCGCGGGTTAGCCCCTACGACCTTGGTCTAAGGCCATAGACTAGTAAAGTAATACTGCGCAGAATGTGACAGAAAAAAGTTCTTACGGTGGGGAAATATTCGAAGGAGCTCGAAAAACATACTTGTAACTTACTTCAAATTTTGAAGTAAACCTGACCATGGAGACCAAGATGATACAAAAACTTCTACATGAAGAAGTGGAAGTCGAAACATCTATTGACGGCTATGACGCCGCCAATTTCCCCGAAATTACTGCAGAAAAACAGGGACATAGACATCCAGTTCACACAGTCATTGTAACGCACTTTGAACTGGCCAGAATGATCGAGAGGGTCAACCGCCGGTTCGCCAGTCTGCTTAGAACAGAGATGACAAAGCTCGGCGTTGAAGACGTTGGTCCAGCGCAGGCGATGGTTCTTCTTGCCATCGGTGACGTTGAACTTTCTGTCGGAGAACTGCTGGACCGCGGCCATTATGTCGGCTCCAATATCTCTTATTACCTCAAGCAGCTCGCTGATGGAGGATATATAGACAGGGTGGCATCCCAGCGGGATAAGCGCTCTGCCCGGATTCGATTGACAGAAAAGGGCGAGCAGCTTTGCGCCAATTTGCGTGATGCTGGCGGTGCCTATAATCGGATTTTAGCCCGGGATGATGACGATCTCCGCAATCTCGAGATTGCGTTTCAAACATTGCATCGCCTTGAATTGGTGTGGGGGAATGCCGCGCGTTACGGCATTTAACAACGACCCGATTTGTATTTTATTCGCAGAAAGGACTGAAATCATGCATGTAGCATTCGTGCACAGACGTGGCTTCGGTCAATTTTCTGCTCTGGCTGAACATCTTGCCTCCAACGGGCATGATGTCAGTCTCGTTTGTGAAACCGTGGACCGGCGACTCCCATCGGTTCGAGTCATCAGACATAGAGCAGAGCCAGGCCCTCGCTCCGATACCCAGATGGCAAAACATCTGGGTATTCCGGACCATCATGTCCGGATCGGCCATCGTGTTGCTGAGACATTCGAGGCGATGATCCGCCATAACCAAAAACCGGATATTGTGGTCGGTCACATCGGTTGGGGCAGCATGATGTTCGTAAAGGACGTGCTGCCCCAGGTTCCCGCGATTGGATATTGCGAATTCTTCTATCGAGCAGATGGTGCTGATGTCGGGTTTGCGCCCGATGACATGCCCGACGCCGATACACGCAAACGCCTGCGCCTGCGAAACATCGCCCAGCTTATCTCGCTTGATGCCTTGGATAGTGGAATTAGTCCGACCCAATGGCAGAAAAGCCTATATCCGCAGGCAGCCCAGAGCCGCATAGCCGTGTGTCATGAAGGTGTTGACACCCAACGCTTTCGTCCCGATCGCAATGCTTCGCTGCGCCTCCCGGATGGTCGCGTACTGCGCGCCGGTGATCCCCCTATCATAACCTTTGTCGCACGGGATCTGGAACCCTATCGCGGCTTTCCGCAAGCCCTTGCGGCAGCAGCAAAAGTACTGGCAAAAAATTCCGAAGCTTTGTTTATTTTCGTAGGCGGCGATGGTGTCAGCTATGGCAAACCACCGCCCGGCGGCGGTAGCTGGAAAGAAGCCATGTTGGCCGAATACGCTGTTCCAGCTGACCGCGTCTTGTTTACCGGGCCCATCTCGCATGATCTGCTTCGTCAGCTTTATCAAATCTCTACAGCGCATATCTATCTGACATACCCATTTGTCCTATCCTGGTCTGTCGTGGAAGCGATGGCATGTGGCACACTGGTGATTGGCTCGGACACTCCACCGGTACAGGAAATCATCCGCTCGGGGAAAAATGGGTTACTCGTTCCATTTTTTGATACAAATGCTTTGGCGGATTCGATCTTACGTGTCTTGCACAAGCCAGACGATTTTATGCCTTTACGCGTTGCCGCTCGCAGAACAGTTGAACATCGCTTCCAATTGGCAGATTGTTTAACGCGCCAAAAATCTTTGATCAGCTCGGTCATGAAGGCCGGATGATTTGCCAGCTATAAGCACCCGCATTTTCACCGCCACAGACTTCATCTGCTTATTGAAAAATGGTGAGAAGCGGGCTTGAGTAACTGCAACTTAAGTCCTATATCCGTTCACCAACCTACCCATATCACGCTCCCTATTGTTTATTTTCAATAGCTTACAGGCACCCCCTTTTTGAATTTGTGGGGAGCATCTGTAGCAGCACTACCCAATCCACATGTCAAAAGCAGGCATAGCAATGAACGAAGCCCAGATCGCAGAAATTGAAACCTGGCTCGACATTCAGGGACTTTCCGGCACCAGCGAAACAGAACTGATGAACGGGTTTTGTCAGCGTTGTCTTGATGCAGGGTGGAGACGG
>UCNP01000069.1 GCA_900473335.1 Hyphomicrobiales bacterium
CAAATAGAGAAGTTCCATAACTATTCTTACGTGATTTTTGCATGTAGCTGGGGCACATGCACTGCGAAATGCGCTCATGATTGCGCTTCGCACAACTCGTTGTTGCAATTTTCTTTAAGAGGCTTTTATCTCCAGAGGCTAACACTCTGAAGGAGATGAAACAGGGTGAATGCGATATTTGAAAGTCTTGCCAATATGGGGAGCTTAAAAGCTCCGGGTCAAATCGAGAGGACTTATCATGAAATATTTCTACTCTCCCGACACCTGTGCCTTAGCAGGTCATATCGCCCTTACTGAAGCTGGCCATTCCCCAGAGCTCATCAAAGTTGATGTATTTACGCGAACGATCAATGAGCCTGGCGACTATAATGCGGTCAATCCCAAAGGCTATGTGCCCTTGCTGGAGTTTGATGATGGCCGGAAACTCACGGAGAATGTAGCGATCCTTAACTGGATCGCGCGCAGTTCGCCCCGTTTTTCTAACGGAAAAGAACAGGATATTGACAGGCAGACCGAGATGCTGGCCTTCATATCAAGTGAAATTCAAAAGCCTTTCGTCTTTTCTTTTTTTCTTCCCGGGGACGAAGCAAAAAGCGACCTGAGCAAAATGGTTGCGAGCCGTTTCGTCTATCTTTCCGAGGTTCTCGACACGCCGTTTCTTCTGGGTGACGACTTCAGTGTTGCCGATGCATTTCTTTATGTCATGCTGCGCTGGGCACGCATGTCTAACATGGATGTGCCACCACAGATTATCGATTATCGTGACAGGGTAGAACGCATGCCATCGGTGCAAAGATCCTTAACTGAAGAAGGACTATTGGCGGCCTGACAGTATTCTGGTTTTCTGTTTATTTTGAATCGAAATGCCGACTATATAAATATTTTAGAATTCTTTTCAATTTCTGACGATATTTTAGATCTACAATATCGTCAGAATATTCGAGACACTGCATATTTAATCCCTTTAATTTTATACGTGTTGAGTGTGAAATGGAATTAAACGTATTGGCAGCGGGGATTTTGCGGATATTAGCAGAGGCCGCGCTCGTTATCCTCGCCTATTCAATAGTCATTCGCAATTTCCCGACGGGTTGGAAAAAAAGTGCCGCAGTTGGCACTCTTTTTGCGTTTGGCGCAGTGTTGTCGATGCATGATCCGATAAGAATTACACCGGGCGTAATTTTTGATGCTCGCACGGCTTTTCTGGCAATTTCCTATTCCTATGGCGGACTTATCGGCACAATTATTGCTGCCTTATTGATCGCTTTTTACCGACTATGGCTTGGTGGTGTTGGTGTTGTGCCTGGATTGATATCCATCATGATACTCTGCTGTGTAAGCTATGCCATGACGCGTATTCCGGTCAGAAAAATACCGGTCGGGTTTCGTCGTTCGGTGATTACTGGGCTCGCCGGGTCACTGTCATTGATTACGATTTTCCTGCTGCCACCTGAGATTTTTGCCACCATTATCGGTACTCCATTGATAGCGATCATACTGGCTAATATCATCAATGTGGTCATTATCGTTGATTTTCTTGAAAGAGAAAAATCCCGATTGCGGATACTCCGGGCCTTGGAGCATGAAGCTTCTGTGGACCCGCTGACCAAGCTTCAAAACCGCAGGGCCTTCGACAAGGCAGCTTCGAGAGCCGTCAACGATAGTCGTGCCAAACCAACTCGTTGCTCATTGATTATGATCGATATTGACCACTTCAAAATGATCAATGACAGGCTCGGGCACTATACGGGTGATACGGTTCTTGCTGAGGTAGCGGCGATCATTCAGAAGAATGTTCGGCTTGACGATGTTGTCGTCCGCTATGGCGGCGAAGAGATATTGCTATTGCTTACTGATACGCCACAGGATGCTGCCAAAACCTTGGCGGAGCGTGTTCGCAGCGAGATAGAAAGAACAGATTTTGCGACCGGAACAGAAAGCATTAATGTCACGGTAAGTGCCGGCATTGCCAGCTTGGGTGAAAAATATGCAAGCATGGAAGCTTTGCTCAAGGCCGCTGACAAGGCACTTTACCATGCAAAGATGAGCGGCCGGAACCGCGTCGAGGTCGCTTAGTTCGCAGCGGTGGTTACTTTAAATGCCCTCGCCATGCATATGGCCCTCATGGGTCAGCGTAGCGATAAAACGCTTTGTGCGTTCATGCTTGGGCTGCGTGAAGATATCGTGTGATGATCCGGTTTCCACGATCACGCCGCCATCCAGCACAATCACCTCATTGGCAATACGCGAAGCCAGCCGCAAATCATGTGTGGCCATGACCATTGTTGTGCCTTCCCGCGCCAATTGCGCCAGAACATCAACCACCTCGCCCGATAGTTCAGGGTCGAGCGCAGAGGTTGGTTCATCACAAAGAAGGACTTTCGGCGATGGAGCCAGAGCGCGGGCAATGGCGACGCGCTGTTGCTGTCCGCCGGAAAGTGTTGAGGGCCAAACCTCTGCCTTATGTGAAAGGCCGACTTTTTCCAGCAATGCCTTTGCGCGCTCCCTCGCCTTCTCTTTCGGCCATTTGAGAACGGTGGTCAGGCCCTCGGTCACGTTCTCAATCACGGTTCGATGCGGAAAGAGCTGGAAGTTCTGAAAGACCATGCCGGTGTGTCGCCGCAGCAATTGAATTTGCTTCGTCGAAGGCTTGACCCCCGGCTGAAACTCAAGACGGTCCCCGGCGATTTCGACGCTGCCAGCGGTGGGAATTTCAAGCAGGTTGATGCAACGAAGCAATGTGCTTTTGCCGCCACCTGAAGGGCCGACAAGAGCCATGACGGCGCCTTCAGCAACGTCCAGGGAAACGTTCTTCAGGACCTGAAGATCGCCAAAATTTTTCTCGATATTTTTGAGCTGTATCATCATGACCGTGCCTCCAGAAAGCCGCCGTAACGATTGAGGCGTGTTTCCAGTCTTGCCTGCAAGGATGAGAGAACCGAACTTAAGATAAGGTAGATGATGGCCGCTTCAATGTAGAGGATAAGCGGCTCATAGGTGGTTGCAACGATCCTTTGTGCCGCCTGAAAAAGTTCAGGCACGGTGATTGCGGCTGCAAGTGATGTGTCTTTTACCAAGGAAATGAACGTATTGGACAATGGCGGCACTGCAACGCGGGCAGCTTGCGGCAGGATTGTGCGCCGCATGGCCTGTGACCAGTTCATACCAATCGAATAGGCGGCTTCCCACTGGCCTTTCGGGACCGAGGAAATGACCGCACGCAGGATTTCTGAAGTGTAGGCACCGATATTGAGCGTGAAACCGATGAGCGCGGCAGTGAAAGCATCCAGAACAATTCCGGCACTTGGCAGGCCATAGAAAATCAGGAACAACTGAACCAGCAATGGCGTGCCGCGAATGATCCACACATAGAATTTGATGATCGCTGCGAAAGGCGCGGGAGCAAAAAGCCGCACGAGCGCTGCTATGAGGCCAACAGTCAGCCCCAGCACGAAGGACAAAAGCGTCAGCGGAATGGTGAAGATCAAGCCAGCCCACAAGAGTGACGGCAAGGATTCGAGCATCAGATTAAGCCAGCTGGGCACGGCCTCTTCTCCCCTGAAAATAAAAGCAGGGGAACAAGCCCCCTGCCCTGTTAAAGCTTAAATTCCGTTTGCCGTAAACGATGATTACTTGGAAACGTCCTGACCGAAATATTTGTCGGCAATCTGTTTGTAAGTGCCGTCGGCCTTGATTGCTGCAAGTGCCTTGTTGATTTCAGCCAAAAGCTCTGGCTCGCCCTTGCGAATGATGATGCCGGAGAAGTCTGCATCGGCCTGTTCAGCGGCAATTTTTACATTGGCATCAGGCTTGTGTTTTTTGAAATCAAGAAAGGAAAGGCTGTCATTGACTGTTGCGTCGGCACGGCCGCTCAGCAAGAGCTGGATTGACTGGTCGAAGCCATCAGTACCAACAAGCTCTGCGCCATTGCTCTGGGCGATCTTGCCGAAATTGCTGGAAAGGGACTGCGCAGACTTCTTGCCCTTCAGATCGGCAAAGCCCTTGATTTCATTATTATCACCCTTGACGATGAGAACGGCCTTGGAAGCGATATAGGGTTCAGAAAAGTCGTATTTTGCTTTGCGTGCTTCGGTAATGCCGACCTGATTGATAACTGTGTCGTAGCGCTTGGCGTCGAGACCGGCAATCAAGCCATCCCATTTGCCTTCAAGGAATTCGGCCTTTACGCCGAGATTTTTGGCAATGGCTTCACCGATTTCCACATCGAAGCCTACGAGCTTGCCTGCTGCATCATGATAGGTGAATGGCGCATAAGTGCCCTCCGTACCGATCTTGAGAACGCCAGCGGTTTTGATTTCTTCAAGGTTTGAGCCTGCAAAAGCATGCACAGGCGAGATTGCCAGAGCACCAATGACGACGATTGATTTGAGCCAGTTCATTTTGTTTCCATCCGATATCTATGCGCCGGTGCGTATTGATACGCCTTTAGGCTAATGATTGGAAAATGTCACTTTGCAGATCACGTGTATAGGCATTCTAGCGTCATGATCGCTAGTTTATACGAAATTCATACCACATTATAGGTCATATCAGGAATAGAGTTTCCTTGGCGGTAAGAGGTGAATGTGCGACCAGCTTTATCCGATCCGCAGGCCGGTAGCACCATGGAAAAGATGGATGTTTTCCGGCTTGATGCCGAGGCCAATCTTGTCTCCTGGACGCCGGTCCGTGCGCCCCATTGCGAATATACAGGTTTGATGACCGGAAAGCTTGGTATAGAACTGGGTCGATAGACCAAGAGGCTCAATCACCTCTATTTGTGCCTGAAGACCGGTGCCGCCACCAACCTCAATATTCTCAGGACGAATGCCAAGCGTCACTCTTTCACTGTCTGCAATTGCCAATTCCGGCAGTAGATCAATCATTTGACCATCACTCAGTTCGGCCCAGCTCTTGTTCTCCTTGCGGCGAATGACGGCTGGCAGGAAGTTCATTCCCGGCGAGCCGATAAAGCCGGCAACGAAAATATTGGCAGGATGATCATAGAGTTCCAATGGCGTGCCGACCTGTTGGATAACACCATCATGCATGACCACAATGCGGTCTGCCATGGTCATAGCCTCAACCTGATCGTGAGTAACGTAAACCGATGTGGTTTTCAGCTGCTGGTGCAGCGCTTTGATCTCCGTGCGCATATGCACGCGAAGCTTGGCGTCAAGATTGGAGAGCGGCTCGTCAAAAAGGAACACTTTGGGATCGCGCACAATGGCGCGGCCCATGGCGACGCGCTGGCGCTGGCCTCCGGAAAGCTGGCGCGGCAGGCGCTGGAGAAGTACATCCAGCCCCAATCGCTTGGCGGCTCCGCCGACCCGATCCAGAACAAGTTCCTTGGCAGTTTTGCGCAGCATGAGACTGAAGCCCATATTCGCGGCTACATCCATATGCGGGTAAAGCGCGTAGGATTGAAACACCATGGCAATGTCACGATCCTTTGGCGCTACATCATTGACAATACGCTCGCCAATCCTGATCTCGCCTGCGGAGATTTCCTCCAGTCCGGCGATCATGCGCAACAGGGTAGACTTGCCGCAGCCCGAGGGCCCGACAAGCACGACAAATTCGCCATCCGGAATTTCGAGATTAACGGCAGAGAGCACATTCATGGCGCCGTAGCTTTTCTGAACGTTGGTAATAGTGACAGAAGCCATAGTGTTAAAATCCCTTATTAGCCCTTCACCGCACCGGCCGTGAGGCCTGTGACGAGGTATCGTTGCAGGAAGGCGAAGAATAGACAGGCGGGTATCAAAGCCAGCACCGAGGCGGCCATCATCTGACCCCAGTCGACCGCAAACTTGCCAATGAATGTGAGCAGGCCAACCGCGAAGGTTTTCTGTTTGTCGCTGCTGATGAGCATCAACGCGAACAGCAATTCGCTCCATGCCGCAGTGAACACGAAACCGAGCGTTGCTCCCATTCCCGGCAATGTGAGGGGAATGATGACGCAGCGCAGCGCCTGGCTGCGATTGCAGCCATCAATCATGGCCGCCTCTTCGAGGTCTTTCGGTATGCCGTCGAAGAATGATTGCATGAGAAATGTGGCAAAGGCGATGTTGAAGGCCGTGTAGATGATGATCAGACCGGTCAGGCTGTCCGTCAGGCCAAGTTGACCCATGATGCGATAGATTGGCGGTATCACCATGACAAGGGGAAAGGTCTGCGTCAGCAGGAGTATAACAGCGACCGTTGTTTTTCCCCGGAAGGAGAAACGCGACAGTGCATATCCTGCCGCCGAGGCGATGATGGTTACAAGCACCGCCGTTATGACTGATACAATCACACTATTGACGAAGTAGCGCGGAAAGTCGGTGGCCCGCAAAACGGTCTTGTAGTTTTCCCATGTCGCTGATGACGGCCAAAGTGTAATGCCCTCTGAATAGAGAAGCGATTGCGGTGTTATTGATATTTTCAGCGTCCAGAACAGTGGGAAAAGCGCAAAGATCACATAGGCTGCGACCGCGCCATAAAGACCAATCCCGCCAAGAATTCTGGCATTGCGTGAGCGTCCGGCGATCATCAGGAATACCTCACGAGAGATTTGCGAATGCGGATCAAAACAATCGCGTAGAGGATCAGGAGTGCAAGCAGCAGCACTGCAACGGCAGAGGCATAGCCCTTGTCCAGCGTTTTGAAAGCACTGACATAAATATAGGTTGCAACCGTATTGGTTGAGCCCGCGGGGCCGCCCTCGGTCATGACATAAATCAGGTCGGCAAATGTAGCGATCCAGATGGTGCGCAACATGACGGTGATGGCAATGGTGGGAGCGAGGAAAGGCAGGGTCACTTTCATGAAGCGCTGCCACGGGCTTGCGCCATCAATAGCGGCTGCTTCGTGCAGCTCAGCCGGAATGGATTTCAACGCAGCCAGCAGAGTGATGGCGAAAAAGGGAATGCCAAACCAGACATTGGCGATGATCGGTCCCCACATGGCCGTTGCAGGGTCAGCCAGAATATTGGTGGGTTCTGATTTCAGTCCGAGCGCGAATAACCAATGCGGCAAAGGCCCGACAATAGGATTGAAGAGCCACGCCCATGTGAGACCTGAAAGGAAGGAGGGAACTGCCCAAGGCAGGAATACGATGGCCTGAACCACTTTCTTGCCGTAAAAATTGCGATCAAGCAGCAATGCCAATCCTAGGCCAAGGAAGAACTGCAAAACCAGACTGGCGACAGTCCACCATAGCGTATTCATCAGCGCCTGGCCGAGATTTGCATCATGAAGCAGGGCTTCATATTGACCAATGCCGACAAATTCAGATTTGAATGCGGAAAATTTGCGGAATGAATAGCTGATACCGAATATCAGTGGAACGACGAGCACGAGCAAAAGCAGGACAAGTGCGGGGCTCAGATAGAGCCATGGTTCGAAAACAGTGGTGAAGCGGCGCTTGCCGCCTTCCCTTCTATTTCCCTGCGGCAGATTTGCCGCTGTTGATTGCATGACCATATACAGGGGCCCCTCAATAATGGAAATGCTCCGGCACAGCGCACCGGAGCATTCATTCAACTCAGATTATTTCTTGTTCTTGGCCATCCAGGCTTGCTGCTGTTCGGTGAGAAAAGCAGCCCACTCATCAGCAACAGCTTTTGGCGTCTTTTGGCCTAACAACACTTCCTGAAAATTCCTGACTGAAACGGAGTCATAAAAATTGCCCAGATTTTCCAGATGGGTTGGCGGCGTGACCAGTTCAAAGGTTTTCGGATCGTTGATTTCCTCAAACCAGCCTTTGAATGCTTCCGAGCCGAAATATGGGTCTTTGTCCGCACCATTATGGATCGGCAAAACGCCAACATTCTTGGCAAATTCAATATTATCTTGCGGTGAAAGCAATGTTGCCATCAGCTTCCATGCATCATCCTTCACTTCGGAATCCGCGAACATGGCCCAGCCCGCATAGCCCAATGTTGGATAGGATTTTCCGCTCGGTCCCGTCGGCAAAGGGGCGACGCCAAAATCTTCGGCTTTCATCTTTTCGGCAATGCCGATCAAAGCATCAGGGTCCTGATCAAGCATGGCGCAGGTTCCGGAGTAGAATCCGGTTACGATCTCATTAAAACCCCAGCTAACGCTGTCCTTGGGCGCATAGCCCTTTTTGTAGATGTCTGCCAATAGTTCCAGACCCTTGACCGAGCCTGCTTCGTTAATGGTGGCGGTGCCATCGGCATTGAAATAGCCACCCTTGCCATTGGCAATGTTCATGAACATTTGCACGCCATTGAAGCCGCCGGGGCCGCCGCGAAGGCAATAGCCATATTTGCCCTTGAGTGCTGAAATCTTCTTGTTGGCTTCCATGAATTCGTCGAGCGTCTTCGGCGCTTCTTTGAGACCTGCCTCGGCGAAGAGCTTCTTGTTCCAGAACATGGCCCGGATGTAATAGCCGTAAGGGATCATATACTGCTTATTATCAACGACAGAACCGAATTGCTTGGCGCGATCACCGAGCGTGCCTGCATCTTTCCACTTGGCGAGATAGGGTCCAAGGTCTTCAAGCTGGGCATTATTGGCATAAAGACCCATCCAGCGTTCAGGCATCTCAACAATGTCGGGCGTGTCACCGGCCTGAACCATGGTTAGGAATTTCTCAAACGCCTGTCCCCATGGAAGCGATACCAGTTCCACCTTTATGCCGGGGTTTGTCTGTTCGAAGCTTGCGATCTGTTTCTTCAACAATTCGGTACGCGGAGGACTGGTGATGACCTCCACCATTTTGATTGTCGTATCAGCAAAGGCTGCCGATACGGTCATGGACAGTGCTGCGATTGCGCCGGCCAAAAATGTTCCCATTCTATTTTGCATTTTATGCTCCCATTTTATTTTTAAGTTCAGCGTTTTGCCGCGGTAAATGCGTGGGCGAGGTCCGCCCAGAGTTCCTCGACATTTTCAAGTCCGACATGCAGGCGGATGGTTCGGGGACTGACGCCAAAGCGCCCGATCGAATTTGCGTCCGGCGTTTGCTGCAAGGAAGCAAGGGCCGGAACGACGAGGCTTTCATGACCGCCCCAGCTGACGCCGATGCGAAACAGTTTCAATGCATCGACAAAGGCGGGCACATCGATCTCATCTGTAACTTCGAATGAGAACAGGCCCGAATAACCGCTTAGCGTGGCCTTGCCGGGATGGTTGGAATAGACCGGGTGCATGACCCGCTCGACATTGCCATGGGCTTTGAGCCTTTCGGCAATGATAAGGCCGCTTTTCATATGATGCGGTAGCCGCAATGTCAGCGTGCGCAGCCCGCGCAAAAGAAGCCAGGCTTCGAAAGGCGAAAGCTTTGCGCCGAGATAGGAATAGGTGCGGCCATTAATGCGGTCGATCATTTCCTGCGAGCCGGAGACAATGCCAGCAACCGTATCGCTGTGTCCGCCAAGATATTTGGACGCGGAATGCATAACCAGATCAATGCCATGGCTGATTGGCTTCTGGAAAAGCGGCGTAGCCCAGGAATTGTCGATCGTGGTGACGACGCCATGTTGTTTGGCAAGACGCGCATAATGGGCGATGTCCTGCAATTCGAACATCATGGAGCTGGGGCTTTCCAGATAAAGCAGCTTTGCGCCCGGCAAGGCGGCCGCAACCGCGTCAGGGTCGGAGCCGTCAACATAGTCCACTTTAATGCCTAGATGAGGCAGAAGACGTTCGAACAGACGGTAGGCATCGCCATAACAATTGCGAACAGAAACAATGCGTTCGCCTGCGCCGACGAAGGCAAGAACCATGGCGCTGATCGCACCCATTCCACTGGAAAAAGCCCGTGCCGCCTCAGCGCCTTCAAGCGCCGCGATCTTCTTTTCAAACTCCATGACAGTCGGATTATCGCCGCGCGAATACATCGGTTGGCGCTTGCGACCGGCGAAAGCATCGGCCATTTCGGCGTAATTTGTGAAAGTGAAAAGTGAAGTCTGATAGATGGGCGGAACAACAGAGCCGCCGGGGAAAGGATCGTCATGCGCCAGCAAAGTCGCGGCTTGCGCCATTATGTCCTGATCGTGGAAGAAAGGATTATCATTCATTCTAATTATGAACTCGGTTTTTCTGGGTTTGTTTTTTCAGGTTGGCGGCGCCGCGTTTCAGATCGTCTTCGACCGTTGCGATCAGTTTCAATGCCTCTGCTCTGGCAGCAACGGGATCGCGCGCCGCTATCGCATTGAACAAAGTGCGGTGGTAGGGAAAGCTGGCATGACCAAAGTCGCGCACGCCCAGCGGATGTTCCCAGAAGCGGTGAAACATCTCATACATGGCAGCGATGATCTGTTCGAATAATGGATTGCCCGACGCGCGAAAGACGGCGAGATGGAAGTCCCAATCCTCATCGGCGGACATGCCGTGCCGCTCATGAAAAGCTTCTTCCATCCTGATGAGTTTCTGCTCGATCATGGCGATATCCGCATCGCTGACGCGCTCGGCAGACAGAGCCGCGGCTTCCGCTTCAAGGCCGCGCCGAATTTCCAGCGTATGCATCAAGCTATTGAAATCATTACCGGAAGCAAGAGTGAGCGGCATGTGCAACATGTTGCGGGTAACGGCAGCTTTCAGATAAGTGCCGCTGCCCTGCCGACGCTCCACAAGGCCCAATTCCTGCCAGCGGGTGAGCGCTTCGCGGACAGTTGTCCTGCTCACCTTCAAACGCTCGGCAAGGACACGTTCCGTTGGCAAACGGTCGCCTGGCACAAGCCCCTCATCCGTCACAAATCCGACAAGCGCCTGCAAGACGGCATCGTCCCGCGAAGATGTCTGAACTGGAGAAAGGATCTGGCTGATCAAGAGGGCATTCTTTCAATTGGTTGGACCATTGTGCCAATTGAGCATGAATGAAACGGAGAGTCAAACGTCAAAATCAGACAGTGCCAAACCTTTTCGCGGCGAGCATGGACGCCTGCCCTCAACGCATTCAGAAATGCGCTCATCGGACAGGTCATGAATTTTCCGCATAACCATACTGAAAATGCAAAACGCCCGCTTGGAAGGGTCAAGCGGGCGTTTCAAAAGGGGACCATTGAATGGGGATTGGCTATGCAACCATAAGCAACCTGAGCACAGCCATAAGTAACAGTTCTGCTCGCAAATTCATCCGCTTTGCTCGCATATTGCCTCCATATTTGCCAAAGCTGTGCCGTTCTGGGGAAATCAGCCTGAAAATTCTGCTTATTCCCCTCAAATCAGTGTTGGGGAGCAGTGTGAAGGACCAAAAATTCCAAAATGGGCGGGGTACTTGCCGGTACACCGCCCGGAGGGACAGATCGCCGGACGCTCTTACGAGCGTAAAATGGCGATCTGTTTTTTTGCTTTGGCTCGGATTATCCGATACCGGAATTCCGCTTTTCAATCTGACAAACTAGTCCAGATCGAAGGCGGCACCAATGAGCGTCTTGGTATATTCATGATGCGGGTTCTCGAAAATGTCGTCGGTATTGCCCTCTTCGACAATCTTGCCATTCTTCATCACAACGACATAGTCGGACATGGCTTTGATGACTGCCAGATCATGGCTGATGAAAATATAGGACAGACCATGTTTTGCCTGAAGATCACGCAAAAGCTCAATCACCTGTCCCTGCACCGAGCGATCCAAAGCAGATGTCGGCTCATCCAGGATGATGACCTTTGGCTTTAGAATGACAGCGCGGGCAATGGCGATGCGCTGTCTTTGTCCGCCGGAAAACTCATGCGGATAGCGATTGCGCGCAGCCGGGTCCAGACCAACCTCTTTCAAGGCGGCAATGGCCCGTTTGTCACGGTCCGCACGGCTCAGTTGCGGCTCATGGATGAGCAAGCCTTCTGTGATGATTTCGCCAACGGTCTGGCGAGGCGAAAGCGAACCGTAAGGATCCTGGAACACCAGCTGCAATTGCTTGCGCAATGGCCGCATGGCGGACCTGCCAAAATTGGAAATATTCTTGTCGGCAAAATGATAATGGCCGCTGCTGGGCAAAAGACGCAGCAGGGCACGACCCAAGGTGGACTTGCCCGAACCTGACTCGCCGACAACGCCGATAGTCTGGCCTTCCTGCAAACGGATCGTGACACCATCAACCGCGCGGAAAAGCGTATGGGCGCTGGTGAAGAACCCGCCGCCTATATTGAAATCGACGGAGACATTGCGGCCTTCAAGAACCACGGGTGCAGTTTCCGACGGGGGAGCCTTGCTGCCGCTGGGAACAGCGTCCAGCAACATTTTGGTATAGTCTTCCTTTGGCCGTTCGAAAATTTCCTCGACGGAGCCTTTCTCGACAACTTCGCCATGGCGCATCACGACCACGCGCTCGGCAAAATGTTTCACAATGCCAAGATCATGGGTGATCAGCACGATGGCCATGCCAAACCGCTTTTGCAGGTCGCGCAAAAGGTCCAGAATCTGGGCCTGAATTGTCACGTCAAGCGCAGTGGTGGGTTCGTCCGCGATCAAGAGGTCCGGTTCATTGGCCAGCGCCATGGCAATCATGACGCGCTGGCGCTGACCTCCGGACATTTCATGCGGATAAGAATTGATGCGCCGCTCAGGATCAGGAATGCCGACGAGCTTGAGCAATTCCATGACACGCACTTTTGCCTGTTTGAAGCTGAGACCCTTGTGGTGAACGATAGGCTCGGCAATCTGCCGCCCGATCGTATAAAGCGGATCAAGCGAGGTCATGGGCTCCTGAAAGATCATCGTGATCTTTGAGCCGCGGACCTGATTGAGTTCCTTGATCGGAAGGCCGATCAATTGCTTGCCGCGATATTCTGCCGAACCAGTGACCTTACCATTGGCAGCAAGCAATCCCATGATGCCCATCATGGTCTGGCTTTTGCCGGAACCGGACTCGCCGACAACGGCAAGCGTTTCTCCAGCCTTCACGTCAAGGTCGATACCCTTGACCGCGTTCACATCGCCATCAGGCGTGGTGAAGTCTACTTTCAATCCGCGAACGGACAATATGGTTTCATTCTTGTCCGTCATCTCAGCGGTCCTTCGGATCGAGTGCATCGCGCAGTCCATCGCCAATGAAGTTCAGCGAGAACAGGGTGATGACAAAGAAGATGGCAGGAAAAATAAGCAACCAGGGTGCAGACTGCATCTTGTTGGCACCTTCGGAAATCAAAGCGCCCCAGCTTGTCAAAGGCGCTTGAACGCCAAGGCCAAGGAACGATAGAAAGCTTTCCAAAAGAATGACCTTTGGCACGACAACAGTGACGAAGACGATGACAGGGCCAATCGTATTTGGAATGATGTGACGGCGGATAATCTGCCAGTCCGTCAAGCCCAATGCCTGCGCGGCACCGATGAATTCGCGGCGTTTCAAGGCCAGGGTCTGGCCACGCACGATACGCGCCATGTCCAGCCACTCCACGGCACCAATGACGAGGAAGATGAGAATAAAACTTCGCCCGAAGAACACGACGAGGACAACGACAAGAAACACGAAGGGCAGTGAATAGAGAATTTCAACAAGGCGCATCATGACATTGTCGACACGCCCGCCAAGATAGCCGGAAATAGCACCATAAGTGACACCGACAGCCAGCGAAACGAGGCTGGCGAGGAAGCCGACGGCAAGCGATATCTGCCCGCCGAGCATGACACGGGCAAGCATGTCGCGCCCATTATTATCAGTGCCGAAGGGAAAATATTCACGATTGACGTCGCCGGTTAATTTCAGTGTTGCGCCACCATCTTCGGTGGCAGTGACCTGCGTATTATCGAATTCGTTGGCGCGATCGAAATAGCGTGTCGAGCGCGGGTCAATCGGCTTGTCGGAATGAATGGTCGCGGTGAATGTATTGCCGTCCACAGCAAATTCGCGCAATTCAACTCTGGCGCGGTCGGCAACACCTTTCATCACTTCACCAAGACTATCCGCCTTGGGAAGCGGCTCGATGCTGGGCGGTACAGTGACATAGGATGAGAAAACCTGATCATAGGTGTGACTGATGACATAGGGCCCAAAGAACGAAAAGATCGTGATCAGCAACAGAAGGACACTGCCCGTCATTGCTGCTTTATTGCGGCGGAAGCGTAGAGCGGCGAGCTGAAACAGGCTGCGCCCCTTGGATTCTTCCGGTGGAATGATCGTTGCAGGAATATCAGTCATGACGAACCCTCGGATCGAGAAGGCCGTAGAGAATATCGACCACTAGATTGAATATGATGACAAAAATGGCGACAAGGACGACAGTTCCCATCACCAATGTGTAGTCACGATTAATGGCGCCGAGGACGAAATAACGTCCGACACCGGGAATGGTGAAAATGCTTTCAACGACCGCAGAGCCGGTGAGGAGCGCCGCAGCACAGGGTGCCAGATAGGAAACCACGGGAAGAAGAGCGCCACGCATAGCATGGGTGATCACAACAGAGCGGGAGGGCAATCCATAGGCTTTGGCGGTTCGAATATGGTCGGCATGCAGCGCCTCAATCATGGAGCCGCGCGTCAACCGTGCAAAAACGGCCAGCTGCGGAAGCCCAAGCGTTATGACGGGCAATATCAAGAACGGCCATGAGCCGTCTCCCCATCCGCCTCCGGGCAAAAGCGAGAATGTCAGTGAAAAAATCAGCAGGAGAACCGGGCCAACAACGAAGTTCGGGACCGTCACCCCGGTTGTTGCAACCGACATGGTGAGAAAGTCAAAGAATGAGTTCTGGCGCAGAGCGGCAAGGGTCCCGACAAGGACGCCGCCAATGAGCGCGAACAAAAGGGCGAAACTACCAAGCTTGACCGAATAGGGCAGACCCTTGCCGATGAGTTCGGCAATCGTATTGTCTTTGTAGATATAGCTCGGCCCGAAATCGCCGGTAACGGCGTTCTTCAGGTAGTTGAGATACTGGTTCCATAGAGGCTGATCGAGATGGTAGGCCTTCATGAGGTTTTCCATCGTTGCCGGTGGCAATGGCCGCTCAAGGTTGAAAGGCCCTCCGGGCGCAAAGCGCATGAGGAAAAATGAAATGGTGACGACAATGAACAATGTCGGCACCGCGCTCGCCAGTCGGCGAAGGATGAAATGGAACATTGAGATATTCTCTCTCTTCTGTACAGCCTCAGCGGCTGCACCTATTCACTCTGTTGAACGCTGCATTCATAATAATCATTCCGCAAGGCTCAGATATTTGCTTAGATGCTCATTGGGTGCATTATCGACCCAACCTTTGATCTTGTTGGAGACAAGCCACAGATTGGCGCTGGTCATCAGCGGTGCGACAGGCTGATCGCGCGATAGCAGGGCCTCCGCCTGATGCATAATTTTCGACCGTGCTTCCGGATCGCGCTCATCGTAAGATTTCTTCATCAATGCATCAAATTCCGGATTGCTGTAGTGCCCGTAATTGAATGTCTTGTTGGTGCTCATATTCAGAGCAAGAAATGTTTCGGCATCAGCATAGTCGGCGATCCAACCCGCCCGCGCGACATTGAATTTTCCACCCTCCTGCAAATATGCATAATGGGAGGAAACATCGAGATTGACCAAGGTGACATTGGCACCAAACGTCTTCTTCCACATATCGGCAACGGCTGTCGCCACGCGTTCGTGATTGGCACTGATATTGTAGCGAATTTCAATATTGAGCGGCTTGCCACCTTTGCCGTAGCCGGCTTCACTCATCAATGCGACGGCTTTGTCTTCACGATCCAGTTGCGACAATTCTGCAAAGGCTGGCTTTGAAGGTTTGCCATAACTGGCAATGCCAGGCGGAACGAGCGAATAGCCCGGCAATTGTGCGCCGTTGTAGATTTGATTAGCTAGGAAATCCCGGTCGACTGCCATGGAAAGCGCGTTGCGCACGCGCACATCGTTGAAAGGCGCATTGCGCGAGTCAAAGGCATAATAATAGGTTCCGAGCTTGGGTGAGATATGTACCTCATCGCCAACGGATTTGCGCAAGCGCTCTATCTGGTCGGCCGAAAAGTCGTAGATGAGATTGAGTTCACGCGCTTCATAACGTCGAACTGCGGCTGCCATATCCTCCAAAGGATAGAAAACAACCTTGTCCAGCTTGACGTTGGCAGCATCCCAATATTCCGGGTTTTTGCTAAGCGTCAGGTGGTCGTTTGGAACATGCTCAAACAGCTTGAAAGCACCGTTGCTGACCAGCTTGCCGGGTTTGACAAATTCAGCGCCATTCTTCTCGAAACTTGCCTTGTTCACCGGGAGTGCTGTTTGGTGCGCCAACAGTTCAAGAAAGAAAGGTGTTGCACGCTCCAGCGTCACCTCAAATGTTTTGGCGTCGACCGCCCTTACACCGAGCTGGTCAACCGGCATCTCACCTTTGTTGATTTTTTCCGCATTCTTGATCGGATAAAGCAGGTTGGCATATTTAGCCGCTGTTTTCGGGTCCTCGATCCGGCGGTATGAGAAGACAAAATCTTCCGCGGTCACAGGTGTACCATCGGACCAGTTTGCCTTGTCTCGCAGCTTGAATGTGTAGACGGTTCCGTCGTCGGATACTTTCCAGCTTTCCGCAGCCCCCGGCACAATTTTGGCACTGGCATCATAGATTGTCAGGCCTTCATAGAGATCCTTGACGATGAAAGCCTCGATATCAATGGATGTCTGGGACTGGTCCAGTGTATTGGGCTCGCCGCTATTGCCGCGATGCAGGACTGCTTCAGCCAGCGCCGGGGCGGCACCAAAAAGCAGCGAAGCAACAATTGCGGTTGTGACTGTGAATTTTGGAAAATACATATTGAATGATCTCCTGTTTTGATCAATCCATGCCCGATTTACCAATATGCTAAGTCCGATCGAACCACGCACAGGGCCGACGCCCATATCAAAGGACAGGGCATTCGCCAAACGGCGAAGAATGAAATGGAACATTTCGTTCTCTCCAATCATGGGCGCAATCCTTGAACCGGATTGCGCCTCAAGCTCTTATTCCGTGACGCTCAAATATTTGCTGAGGTGATCATTGGTGCCATTATTTTCCCAGCCCTTGACCTTTTTTGACACAAGCCAGAGCTGGCCAAAATTCATCATCGGGGCAATTGGCTGATCGCGCAGCACGATTGCTTCTGCCGCATGCAGGAGCTTGGAGCGCGCCGCCGGATCTTTCTCATTGTAGGATTTCTCTACAAGCGCATCATATTCCGGATTGTCATAGCGGCCGTAGTTGAAAGTGGGGTTCTTCTTCATGTTGATGGTCATGAAGTTTTCCGCGTCCGCATAATCGGCAGTCCAGCCCGCACGCGCTACATTGAATTTTCCGCCTTCCTTCAGATAGGCGTAATGGGCGCTGATATCGAGTTGCAGAAGCGTGACCTTGGCACCAAAAACAGTTTTCCACATATCGGCAACGGCGGTTGCAACGGCCTCGTGATTGGGATTTGTACTATACCTGATTTCAATATTGAGCGGCTTGCCATCCTTGCCATAGCCGGCTTCCTTCATCAGCTCGACGGCCTTGTCTTCGCGTTCCAATTGGGTCCAATCGGCAAAATCGGCCTTTTCCGGCTCGCCATAGGTGGCAAGGCCGGACGGGACGAGAGAATAGGTTGGCAGTTGCGCACCCTTGTAAATCTGCTTGGCAAGAAAATCCCGGTCTATCGCCATGGAAAGCGCCCGGCGAACCCTGACATCACTATAGGGTTCAGCGCGTGTATCGAATGAATAGAAATAGGTGGAAAGCGCCGGTGTAACCCGAACCTGATCACCATAGGAAGCGCGCAGGCGATCAATCTGGTCGGCAGCGAAATTATAGACAAGGTCCATTTCGCCAGCTTCAAAGCGGCGTACCGTGGCGGCCTGATCTTCGCTTGGATAGAAGATAACCTTATCCAGCTTCACATTGGCCGCATCCCAGTAGTTCGGGTTTTTGACAACGGTCAAATGATCGTTTTGCACATGTTCCTGGAGCTGGAAGGCACCATTGGAAACCAATTTGCCGGGTTTGATGAAATCAGAACCGTTCTTTTCCAGACTGGCCTTGTTGACAGGCAAAGCGCTTTGATGCGACAGCAGCTCCAGAAAGAAAGGTGTTGGGCGCTCAAGCGTAATTTCCAGGGTCTTGGCATCAATGGCTTTCAGGCCCAGCTCTTCAAGCTTGGCCTCGCCCTTGTTCACCTTCTCGGCATTCTTGATCGGGTAGAGAATATTGGCATAGCCAGCGGCGGTTTTCGGGTCTTCAACGCGGCTGAGGGAAAACACGAAATCATCAGCGGTGACAGGCGTTCCGTCCGACCAATTGGCCTTTTCATTGATCTTGAAAGTATAGACCGTGCCATCATCGGATATGGTCCAGCTTTTTGCGGCGCCCGGAACAACCTGGCCAGCGGCATTATAGGCGGTCAGCCCCTCATATATATCCTTGAGGATGAAGCCCTCGATCTCCAGAGACGTCTGCGATGGATCAAGCGTTTGCGGCTCGCCGCTATTGCCGCGATGCAGGACCGCTTCTGCCAGCGCCGGGGCGGCACTAAAAAGCAGCGAGGCAACAACTGCGGTTGTTAAAGTGAATTTTGAAAAATACATAATTTGAATAATCTCCTGATCTGAACGCAAAGCTGACGACTACCGATTGAACCAGATAGGCAAAATTCTCCGATCACCGTCTCACAAATGAGACGTTGTTCGGGCATTTGCAGTTCGTAAGTTTGCGATTAGCAATTTTGGCACGGCATCGGTAAGCCGGATATGGGTGACCTGAGCGGCCACCCATATCCAAGCTTTCCTATTCTGCGACGCTCAGATACTTGCTCAAATGTTCGTTATTGGCGTTATCGCCCCAACCCTTGACCTTATCGGAGACAAGCCAGAGATTGGCATCGTTCATCAGGGGAGCAATTGGTTGATCGCGTGCGATCAAAGCTTCAGCTTCATGTAGAATTTTGGACCGTGCTGCTGGATCACGCTCCGCATAAGACTTCTTCATCAGCGCATCAAATTCCGGATTTTCATAATGTCCGTAATTGAAGGTCTTGTTGGAGCTGACATTGAGATTGAGGAAGTTTTCCGCATCCGCATAGTCGGCGGTCCAGCCTGCACGGGCGACGTTAAACTTGCCGCCTTCCTGCAGGTAGGCGTAATGCGATGAAATATCGAGGTTCATCAGCGTGACATTTGCGCCGAAAGTCTTCTTCCACATATCGGCAACGGCTGTTGCAACACGCTCATGGTTCGGATTTGTGTTGTAGCGGATTTCGATATTGAGCGGCTTGCCACCTTCACCATAGCCAGCCTCTTTCATCAGCGAAATCGCCTTATCTTCGCGGTCAAGCTGCGACATCTTCGCAAAATCAGGCTTTTCCGGCTCGCCATAGGACTCAAGGCCCGGAGGAACAAGCGAATAGACCGGAAGTTTCGTACCATCGTAAATTTCGTTGGCAAGGAAGTCGCGGTCCACGGACATGGACAGGGCGCGGCGGACGCGAACATCATTGAAAGGTTCTGTGCGCGTGTCGAATGGGTAGTAATAGGTCGCAGCTGCCGGAGTGACGTGAACCTGCTTTGGATTTGCCGCGCGCAGGCGATCAATCTGATCGGATGAGAAATTATAAACAAGGTCGAGTTCGCCAGCTTCATAACGACGGACATTGGCGGCCTGATCGTCGATCGGGTAGAAGATTACCTTGTCGAGTTTGACATTGGCGGCGTCCCAATAATTCTCATTCTTGACGACGGTCAGATGATCATTCGGCACATGTTCCGCCAGCTTGAATGCACCATTGCCAACCAATTTGCCCGGTTTGACGAATTCAGGCCCATTCTTCTCGAAGCTTGCCTTGTTGATTGGCAGCGCTGTCTGGTGTGAGAGCAGCTCGATAAAGAAAGGTGTTGGCTGTTCGAGCGTGATTTCAAGCGTCTTTTCGTCAATTGGCTTAACGCCAAGCTCTTCCAGCTTTGCTTCGCCCTTATTGACCTTCTGCGCATTCTTGATCGGATAAAGAATATTGGCGTAGCCAGCTGCGGTCTTGGGGTCTTCGACACGTCGCATCGAGAAAGCGAAGTCTTCAGCCGTTACCGGCGAGCCATCGGACCATTTTGCATCAGCACGAATCTTGAATGTATAGACGAGACCATCATCCGAAACAGTCCAGCTTTCTGCGGCGCCAGGAACAATCTTGCCGTCGGCATCATAGACTGTCAGGCCCTCGTAAAGATCCTTTACGATGAAGGCTTCGATATCGATGGAGGTTTGTGATTGGTCGAGTGTCTGTGGTTCGCCGCTATTGCCGCGATGGAGAACAGCTTCAGCCAGGGCCGGGCTGGCGCCGAGCATGAGCGATCCGAGCAAAAGCGCGGTGCGGAAATTAAGCTTCATTATGGTCATTTCTTGTTCCTTCCCCTCTAAGAGAATTGTGAAGAAGTGAACAAATGCCAAAATTTGCCGCAAAGCAAGGAGGTCTAGGCCATTAGACGTAATATTTTCGTGGAATATGGCTGACGGGCACGTAAATAATTTTTGCACCATGTGGACCAACGGTATTTTCTACGCACGGTTGTAGGCGATTTAAATGCACTGTCGTAAACGTGGAAAATTGATCAGTGCGTACGGGAATAGGCCTTTATAGGCTGCGATACGATCTTCCAGAAAGTCCGACAGCTTTTCATGCGCGCCTTCTTCGCCGGGCGTCCGGTCACCATGAAAGACTTTCGCCCAATCGGGCCGCGTCGGAAGCAAAGCCCAGTCCTTTCGTTCCTCTGAGAAAATATTGCCGGTCCAATGGGTCAGCGCCGTGGGTGCCTGAACCGGATCGCAAATCATGGCGGAACAGGACAATGACGGGGTCTTGGGTTGCCAAATGGTTTGTCATTCAATTGCCTGCGCATCGCGCAACATTGCTTCAAGCGTTTCCAGCCGGTCCGCCTCGATGGGAGGCTTGTCCCATCGCAGGCGCGATATGCGCGGGAAGCGCATGGCGACGCCAGACTTGTGCCGCTTGGAGCGGTTAAGGCCCTCGAAGGCAACTTCCAGCACAAGCCCGTGCTGGGGTTCGGCACGCACCGAGCGAACCGGCCCAAAGCGTTCCGTCGTGTTGTTGCGCACAAAAGCATCAAGCTGCTTCAACTCTTCATCGGTGAAGCCGAAATAGGCTTTGCCCACCGGCACCAGATGCGGCTCTGTTTCAGGTCCGGTCCAAACCGCAAATGTATAGTCGGAGTAATAGCTCGACCTTTTACCGTGGCCGCGCTGCGCATAGACCAGGACCGCATCAATGATGAATGGATCACGCTTCCACTTGAACCAGGGACCTTTTGGCCTCCCGGGCACATAGGTGGAAGAGCGTTGTTTCAACATGAGCCCTTCAATGATGGGATGTGGCGGTGTCTTGCGCAGTTCCACCAGATCGTCAAAATGATCATAGGTGATGAGTGGCGAAAGATCGAACCGCGTCGGCTCAAGCTGCTTGGCGAAAGCTTCAAGCCGCGTACGCCGCTGTGCAAATGGCAAGGTGCGAATGTCATCCCCGCCATCGACAAGTAGATCATAGAGCCTGACAAAGGCAGGATGACTTTCAAGCTGCCTGGCTGAAACCGTCTTTCGGTTGAGCCGTTGCTGGAGATCGCCAAATGCGCCGATCTCCATTTCCTTGTCTCCGCTTCGCGCTACCAGCAACTCGCCATCAAGCGTGCCTTCAAATGTCATATAGTCGGCAATATCGGGAAAGGCGTGGGAAATGTCGTCACCGGTGCGCGAGTAGATGCGGCGCTGCCCCCGTTCGGAGGTCAGCTGAACCCTGATCCCGTCCCATTTCCACTCAGCAACATATTCCTCCGCCTTGATGCGTGAATAATCAGGCTCCTCCAAAGGCGTCGACAGCATGACGGGGCGGAATGGTGCAGCACTGAGGCTTTCGGGCTTTTCCGCGCTCTTTTCCAGCCAGGCAAAGAGCGGTTGATAGGGCGGAGTCAGCCCATGCCATAGCTCTTCGATTTCGGTGACATCCACTTGCCCGAACTGGGCCAGAGCCTGCTTTGCCAAGCGGGCTGAAACACCAATGCGCATGCCGCCTGTTACCAGTTTCAACAATGCGTAGCGCGCCGATGCATCAAGCTGATCCAGCCATTTTTCCACCATGCGGACGGCATCGCTGCGCGAGGCACGCTCAAGAGCCGTCACCACATCGCCAAGTGTCGGCACGCTGTTGGAACGTAAAGGCTCGTCAGCGGACCAGACGAGCGAAATAGTCTCGGCAAGATCACCAACATAATCATAGGAATAGGCGAAAAGCTGTTCATCCATGCGCTCTGCAATGAGAGTGCGCAGCATGGCCGGTTTGACATTGGCGATGTTCAGGTCGCCGGTAATGGCGGCAAGTGCCAAACCGCGATCAGGATCTGGCGTATCACGGAAATAATCGGCAAGCAGGGTCAATTTTCCATTGCGCGAAGGCGTCAATACAAGCCGGTCGAGCAGCGCTGCAAATTCTTCCATTAATCGCCCTCATCTTCATAGCCGACAAGGTGGAGCGGTCGCGCTGCATATCCATTCAGATCGCACCAACGGACCAGGGCTTCCTCACGCCCATGGGTGACCCAGACCTGCTCCGGATCAAGTTCGGTGATTGTCTGCGTAAGCTCATCCCAATCGCAATGATCGGAAAGAATGATCGGGAGTTCCACACCGCCTTGACGCGCACGCTGGCGAATGCGCATCCAGCCGGAGGCAAAGCAGGAAACAGGATCGGGAAAACGCCTTGCCCACCTGTCCTGAAAGGCCGATGGAGGCCCGACCACGATGGTTCCGGCAAAGTCCGGCGCGCTATCCTTTTCCAGTGTGGCGGGGGCAAGAGGCCCAAGCTTTACGCCCTGCGTTTCATAATAGTCGCAAAGCTTGGCCAGTGCCCCGTGAATATAGATCGTGCGGTCATATCCGGCATCGCGCAGCAGGCGGATGACGCGCTGCGCCTTGCCAAGCGCATAGGCGCCAACGAGATGCGAACGCTCTGGAAATTGCTCGACCGATTTGAGCAGCTTTGCCATTTCATCGCGGCTGTCCGGGTGGCGAAACACCGGCAGGGCGAAGGTCGCCTCGGTGATAAAAACATCGCAGGCGATGGGTTCGAAACCGAGACAGGTCGGGTCGCTGGCTCGCTTGTAATCCCCCGATGCCACGATACGCATACCATCCTTTTCGACAGCAATTTGCGCAGAGCCCAGCACATGCCCGGCAGGATGAAAGTTGATGGCAACGCCATTAAGCCCGGTGGTTTTGCCAAGCTCTGCCGCTTGTGTTTCGCCCGCAAAACCCGGTCCATAACGCAGCGCCATAATATCGAGCGTTTGCTGTGTCGCCATGACCTTGCGATGGCCGGAACGGGCATGATCGGAATGGCCATGGGTGATGAGGGCGCGCTCAACAGGACGGACCGGATCAATATAAAAATCACCGGCTGGCGAATAGAGACCGGCAGGTGTGGATCGCAACAGCGTTTCCGGGCGTTTTAACAAACTGATCCTTCCTTCTATCGCATAGCGCTGATTGAGCTTGTCGAACCACGCACAAAGCTGTTGCCAAAAGACAGAACGAAGATAGGGCATAATTGGCTCCATGCAATCTTCGTAAATGCTCCATCACATTGCATTCTTCCCAAAAGAAAACTTGGCGCTTTGATGCCGGACCACTACATTCGCCCTAGTGAAAATCAGCAAAGCACCCATTGCCGACACCGGCTCCGCCCTTTTGCCTCCGCTTTTCCTGAACTGGTTTCAGGCCAAAGGCTGGTCGCCGCGTGCTCATCAGCTGGAACTGCTTGAAGCGGCGCAGGCGGGACATTCGACCCTGCTGATTGCCCCAACCGGCGCGGGCAAGACGCTGGCTGGCTTTCTCCCCTCGCTGGTCGATCTTGCCCAGCGCGGCAAAAGCAATGCGGCGAGCCGCGGCATTCACACGCTCTATATTTCGCCGCTAAAGGCGCTGGCCGTCGATATTCAGCGCAATCTTGCCAAACCTATCGAGGAGATGGGGCTTGGCATAAGGCTGGAAACACGCACCGGCGATACGCCAGCCCATAAACGCCAGCGGCAGAAGCTGGCGCCGCCCGATATATTGCTGACCACGCCGGAGCAATTGGCGCTGCTGATTGCGGCCAAGGATGCAGGGCGGTTTTTCGAAGATTTGCGCTATGTCATCTTTGATGAATTGCATTCGCTGGTCACATCAAAACGCGGGCACCTTCTAGCGCTCGGACTTGCCCGCTTGCGCCGCCTGCAACCGGGATTGCAGACAATCGGCCTGTCGGCAACAGTCGCCGACCCCGACGAATTGCGCGGCTGGCTTGTGCCGCAAATCGATGGCTCGCCCTTGGCAAGTCTGGTTAAGGTGGAAGGCGGTGCAAAACCGCATATCACCATTTTGCAATCGGAAGACCGCGTTCCCTGGGCGGGGCATTCGGCGGTCTATGCCTTGCCGGGCATATATGAAGCAATCAAACAGCATGCAACGACGCTGATCTTCGTCAATACCCGCAGTCAGGCGGAGCGGCTGTTCCACGATTTGTGGATGGCGAATGAAGACAATCTGGCGATTGCGCTGCATCATGGCTCGCTTGATGTCAGCAAGCGGCGCAAGGTGGAACAGGCCATGTCCGCCAATGCCTTGCGCGCTGTGGTTGCAACTTCAACACTCGATCTCGGGATTGACTGGGGTGATGTCGATCTTGTCATTCATGTGGGTGCGCCAAAGGGCGCGAGTCGCCTGGCGCAACGGATCGGCCGTTCCAATCACCGAATGGATGAGCCATCGCGTGCGATATTGGTGCCAGCCAATCGCTTCGAGGTCATGGAGTGTCAGGCGGCGCTTGATGCCAATTATCTCGGGGCGCAGGATACGCCAGCCTTGGGGGATGGTTCACTGGATGTGCTGGCGCAGCATGTGCTCGGCATGGCTTGCGCCGAACCATTTCAGGCGGATGATCTTTATGCGGAAATCACCACCGCCCTGCCCTATGCCGCTTTGCCGCGTGATACATTTGACCGCCTTGTCGAATTTGTTGCGACAGGCGGCTACGCGCTGAAAACCTATGAGCGCTTTGCGAAAATCCGCCAGACCGCCGATGGCTCATGGCGGGTGACGCATCCGCGTGTCGCCCAGCAATATCGTTTGAATGTCGGGACAATCATTGAAGCGCCTTCGCTCAATGTGCGGCTGACACGGCAGCGCGGAAAAGGCGGCAATGTGCGCGGCGGGCCGGTGCTCGGCAAGGTCGAAGAACATTTTATCGAGGTGCTCAGCCCTGGCGATACATTCTTCTTTTCCGGTCGCGTGCTGCGCTTTGAAGGCATACGCGAGAATGAATGTATTGTGTCAAAGGCGGATGGTTTCGACGCGAAGATACCTTCCTATGCGGGTGGCAAATTTCCGCTGACCACTTATCTCGCCGATCAGGTGCGCAATATTCTGGCGGACCCGGATCGTTGGGGCGCGCTGCCCGATCAGGTGAGCGATTGGCTGCGTATCCAGAAGGAGAAATCCGTCTTGCCGCAACCGGGAAGCCTGCTGGTGGAAACATTTCCGCGCGGCGAGCGATCCTATATGGTGATCTATGCCTTTGAAGGCAGGCTGGCGCATCAGACGCTTGGCATGCTTTTAACGCGCAGGCTGGAGCGGGCAAAGGCGCGGCCACTCGGCTTTATCGCCACCGATTATGCGCTGTCGATCTGGGGCCTGCGCGATATGGGCCGCATGTTCAAAAAGGGCGAGCTGCCGCTTTCAGAGCTTTTCGATGAGGACATGCTCGGCGATGATCTGGAAGCATGGCTGTCGGAAAGCTTCATGTTGAAGCGAACCTTCCGCAATTGCGCGCTGATTTCCGGCCTTGTCGAAAAGCGCCATCCCGGACAGGAAAAGACCGGGCGGCAGGTGACGGTTTCCACCGATCTGATTTACGATGTGCTACGGGAGCATGAGCCGGATCACATTCTCATTCAGGCAACCCGCGCGGATGCGGCGACCGGACTTCTGGACATTCGCCGTCTCAGCGATATGCTGTCTCGAATCAAAGGCCATATCATCCACAAGGATCTGGACCGGATTTCGCCGCTGGCCGTTCCCGTGATGATGGAAATCGGCAAGGAACGTGTTCCCGGCGAAGCGCATGAAACGCTTCTGGAAGAAATAGCTGAGGAACTAACCCGCGAAATGTCGGACCATTCATGAATCTCGTATCGCAGATAACCAAGACTATGTTGCATGGGGCGGCTGAAATGGTTGTCGCCGGACATGGCTGCATCTGCGATCCTTCCGGCGCGATGTATCTGGAGGATGACCGTATTCTCGTCGTATCGGATTTGCACTTCGAAAAAGGTTCATCCTTTGCGCGGCGCGGCATGATGCTGCCGCCCTATGATACGGCAACAACGCTTGCTGCCTTGGGGCGGGTGATTGCGCGCTACAATCCTGCCAGTGTCATCAGCCTTGGCGACAGTTTCCACGATGGACAAGCGGCGGCCCGCCTGCCGGAGCAATATGCGGCGCAGCTCGGCTCGCTGATGGCTGGTCGCGAATGGGTATGGATCACCGGCAATCATGACCCGGACCATCCGGCAGACCTGCCGGGGGAGACATTTACCGAACTGGCTTTCGGCAATCTGATCTTCCGGCACGAGCCTTCCAAACGCCCCTGCCCCGGCGAGATTGCCGGGCACCTGCATCCGGCGGCCAAAGTGGTGCGCCGCGGGCAGGCAGTGCAGCGCCGCTGTTTCGTCAGCGACCGCTCCCGCATGATCATGCCGGCTTTCGGCGCCTATACGGGCGGCATGAACATTCTCGGACGGCCCTTTCACGGGCTCTTCGATGCGCAGGCCATCATCGCCTATATGCTTGGCAGCAAGCGCATCTATCCCATGACCGCCAAGGCGCTTTATATTTGATGGCTGGCTTTGCCGTTTGATTTGAAAAAATCAAACAAATGCCTTATATCTGATGCCAGATGTTTGATGCGTGATGCAGGGTTAAAATGAGAACGACACTGGCAATAGATGATGATGTGCTTGCTGCCGCTAAAGGGTTGGCGGCTAGGCAGCACAAGACTGTCGGAGAAGTGATTTCGACGCTAGCTCGTCAGTCACTTCAGGCTCCGGTTTCAGGAAAAAGCAGACGAAACGGTATAGCTCTCCTGACCGTAAAGGACAGCACGCCAATAACGATGGAATTCGTAAATCAGCTTCGTGACGAACTGCCGTAATGGTGTTTCTGCTTGACGTAAATGTGCTGATTGCCCTGTTTGATCCCGTGCATGTTCATCACGATGCTGCGCATGAGTGGTTTGATCGTGTAGGCAAAGCATCATGGGCAACGTCTCCGCTGACTCAAAATGGCGTGCTGAGGGTCATAGGCAACCCACGCTACCCAAATTCTCCCGGCACGCCGGCGGCGGTCATGCCGTTACTTTCCAGCCTGACAGCTTTGCCGGGACATGTCTTTTGGCAAGATGATTTAAGCTTTGTAAGTTCTGACCTTATTGATCCAACACGGCTTCTCAGTTTCAGCCAGGTTACGGATACCTATCTGCTCGCGCTTGCCCGTATGCGAGGTGGCCAACTGGCGACATTCGACCGGAGGCTGGTAACGGATGCTGTAGATGGAGGCAAGGGTTGCCTCCATCTCATAGACCACTAGACCCTTTCTTGCTTAAATAGAATCGTTCTGCCGGAGAGAATTCGCGGCGAAGGTCGAGGGGTTCAGCGA
>UCNP01000053.1 GCA_900473335.1 Hyphomicrobiales bacterium
AAGATGGCGATCTATCCTTTTGTTTTAGCACCGGATTATCCGAAAACCGCTACACACTTTTCGGTCCGATGCTCTACCTCCCCGCAGAATTTGTTCCCGCTGCGGAAACTTGCAGGCCCTTCGGGGCCTGTTTTTTTAGCGGAGATAATTACTCTTGATCGGCTAATGGTTCTTTTTGATGGAGAGGCAAGGTTAGCACCACGATAAATCCCCGCTCGTTACGAGCGCGAAAACTCAAGCTCCCGCCATGAGCCTTGGCAACCTCTTGAGCGATAGCAAACCCAAGGCCAGAGCCGCCTTCATGTGACTTCGATGTCGAAAAGCGTTGCATTGCCTTTTCCCAACCTTCAGGCGGGATGCCGGGCCCATCATCTTCGACTTCGATAAAGGCCTGTGTTCGGTCTGCACTGACCCGCACCTCTAGCCGGTGCTGCGTGCCATGGCGCAATGCATTATCAATGACGTTGACAATGGCCTCGCGTAGACTGACCGTATCGCCGAGCACAAAGGGGCGGTCATCCGGTGCTTCGAAGGAAACGACAATATCCGGATCAACTGTAATCGGCACTGCGGCACGCCAGGCGCGCCGCGCCACATCAACAAGGCTGATCGGCTCCAACTGCACCGAATCGGCGCGGTGTATAACCATAGCGTGGCTGAGCAACTGGTTTGTCAGGCGAGATAGTTCGCCTGTGCGCTCCCTGACACGATCAAAACGCTGACGGTCGGCTTTACTCATTTTGCCTGAACCAAGCAGGTCAATCTGGGCATTAAGGGCGGTTAGCGGGGTTCGTATCTGGTGCGCCGCATCGGCGATAAAGCGTTGCAGCAAATCGACCCGCTCGCCAAGACGGCCCATGAAATGATTGATCGATCCGACAAAGGGATCAAGTTCGCGTGGCACATCCACGGAAACCGGCGTCAGATCGTGGGGATCGCGGCGGCGAACTGCTGTTCCCAAATGCTCGACCGGCTGGAGCGCATAGCGGATGGCAAGCATGGCACCGGCAAATGCCAGAAGACTCATGATGATCACCAGAATAATCGCACGCAAGGTCAGTTCGCGGGTTAAAGCCGCCCTCGCTTCATTGGTCTGCGCGACAATGACATAGGCGCGGCCAGTGACGGCAGGATCCGCAAGAACCCGCGTGGCCCGGGTGATGCGAACATTCTCGCCCTTATAAGTGCCCTCTTCAACACGCATCGCATCATTATTGCTGTCTGGAGGCGCCGGGCCTTGGAGATCATCATAGCCGGTCAGCGTCTCGCCATTGGTATCAATAACGCGGTAGAAAATCCGGTCGCGGTCGGCAAGGCCAAGCAGTTCGAAAGCCGAGGCCGGAAGGCGAACACTCAGCTTTCCGTCTTCGACTGCAAGGCTTTCCGCCATTTGCAGCGCCGCGCCCACGAGCAGCCGATCATAGGCCTTGTCTGCGGCAGTGTCGGAATAATACCAAGCGGCGCTGACAAGCAGAGCTGCACCAATGCCAAGAACCAGCGAAATGCGCCGTGCAAGACGCGCAAATAAGGAAGGTTGGTTTGTGCGGATTTCAGGGTGCATCGCCGGAAACCAGTTGATAGCCAAGGCCCCGAACGGTGACAATATGGGCTTTTGCCCCTTCAAGCTTTTTGCGCAGGCGACCCACATAGAGTTCAATGGCATTGGCATTGGCCGCTTCATCAAATCCGAAAATCTGGTCGAGCAACTCATCCTTGCTGAAGACACGGCCCGGTCTTGCGACAAGCACCTCCAGCAAGGTCAATTCGCGGCGCTTGAGCTGGATTTCACGCTTGCCCACATGAACAGAACGCGTGGCGCGATCGACAGCAATATCACCGCATTTGATGAGATTGGTCGCCTCCCCGCCGCTATGCCGCCGCATCAAAACGCGTGCACGCGCTTCCAGCTCACGAAAGTCAAAAGGCTTGACCAGATAATCATCAGCGCCAAGATCAAGCGCGCTTACACGATCATCAATTTCTGACCGCGCAGTAAGGATCAGCACGGGAACAGCATTTCCAGATTTGCGGATGGATTTGAGAATTTCAAACCCATCCATGCCCGGCAGCATGACATCGAGAATAATCAGAGCATATTCCGTAAAGTCGATTATTTCCGCCGCGGTGCGGCCATTGGTTTCCCAGTCGACGGCATGGCCAGTCGCCTCGAAACGCTTGGCTATTGCTTCCCCCACATCGTGCGTGTCTTCTACCAGCAATATACGCATGGTGTTTCATTGGCACGAAACAGGAAAGCCCGCAAACAGTATCGTTTATCGGCCTTAATGCGCCCAACTGCTCAACCCGAATGGCAAGGGTGAATGCACCCTGCATTTATTGTGGCGCGTATAAAATCAGGCGATGGGTCAGTGGCTTTCGGTTTTGAGGGCAAAAGCAGCAGCACTGAGCCAGCCAGTGCATCAAGGCAGATAGGCTTCCATGACTGCGGTATCAGCCTTACTCTCCTGGATTAAATATAGCACTTCTTCAGGCATTGCTAAAATGTCAATTCGTCTAATGCAGAGGGTTCAGGGCTGGACGGCGGCACTCAGAGTATTATTCTGCAATTTCAAAACAGGCTAGGACTCACAGACAATGCGCATGAATTTGAGCAGCCGCTCGCCGGGATTGCAATGGCTGATCCTTTTGGCGCTTTCGCTGCTCTTTTTTGTGATTTTTCAGGCAATGCGCCTTCCGGCAGCGCTGCTTCTGGGCCCCATGGCGGCAGCGATTGCTGTTGCGGCAAGTGAGGGCGCAATACGTGTTCCGAGACGGCCCTTTATCGTCTCCCAAGGCGTGATCGGCTGTCTCATCGCCCGCAGTATCGAGCCTACCACGCTCACCGAAATGGTGCATGACTGGCCGATTTTCCTGATTGTCATTGCATCGGTGATTTTTGCCAGCAATACGCTCGGCTGGTTTTTGGCACGCTGGCAGGTGCTGCCCGGCACGACTGCCGTTTGGGGTTCTTCGCCGGGAGCAGCCGCAGCCATGACCCTGATGGCGGAAGCCTATGGCGCAGATATCCGCCTTGTGGCCTTCATGCAGTATTTGCGCGTTGTTTTCGTCGCGGTCGTTGCGTCGCTCGTATCCCGCATCTGGGTGACAGGCCCTATCGCCGCGGCGCCTGAGTTCATCTGGTTTCCGCCCCTGGACTGGATAGGTTTCGGGCAGACATTACTTCTTATCATAGGGGGAAGCTGGCTCGCTGTCAGGCTGCGCATTCCGGCTGGCCCGATGCTTGTACCGATGATCCTTGGCATTATCCTGCACAATACCGGACTGATGACCATCGTTCTGCCGCCATGGCTGCTGGCAGCGAGCTATGCGCTGATCGGCTGGAACATCGGCTCACGTTTTACCCGGCCGATCCTTGTTCATGCCGCGCGCGCCCTGCCCCGCGTGGTTGCATCAATCCTGACGCTTATTGCCATATGCGGCGGCATTGCAGCCTTGCTGGTTTATTTCGCCGATATTGATCCGCTGACCGCCTATCTTGCGACCAGTCCGGGCGGTGCCGATTCCATCGCCATTATTGCCGCCTCAAGCGATGTCGACCTGCCTTTTGTGATGGCCATGCAAACCGCACGTTTCCTGATCGTACTGATAACCGGGCCAGCTATTGCTCGTTTTATCGCAAAGCGCACGGGGCTATAGACAATATCTATTCTTCGAAAATGACCTTCTCAGGCAAGAAGCGCCCGAATTTCTTGCGCATGATGCTGCGGATAATACCCTGACCCATATCCGAAAACCTGTCCAGGCTCTGAATGCAGCCAAATGGCCGATCTTCAGCGCTGACCTGCTGGCCAAAGCGACGGATTATAAAACGACCATGAGGCGTGACATAGGCGATCTTGACCTGCTTTTCGATATGGGCGTTACCGGCTGAAATCTCCAGATGATTGATCAGGGCCACCGATGAAAATTGCTCGATATTGCGCGAGCGGAACTTTAGTTGCTTGCCCAATAATTCAGGCTCATTGTGATAAAATGCTTCCTGCACGGATTTGCGTAAAGGATGCGGAAGGTGATCGACCAGCACAAATCTGCCGTTCACTCCGGCGCTACGGGCACCAAGTTCATGGGCCGCCCTATAGGTGGGACGAAGGTTTGGCGCGGCAGTTGCCTTTTTTGAAAATGCCTTGCGGATGATCGTCTTGGGCTGCCACCGATGCGGTAAAGCCCGCTTTCCGAAAATAACCGGGAGGCCACCGCGAAAAAAGAACTCCGGTGTCAGGGGTTTATTCAAGAAAAAATCATCGTTGAAATAGATGTAATGTTCACTCAGTTCGGAGATGCGCCACAACATTGTTTCAATTGTTCTGGCATTGAATGTCGGCAGCACCGATTCGAAACCGTCGAACAGCGCTTTATGATCGACAATCTTGATAAAATCCTGGGCGCAAAGGCCAGCCTTGGCGAACTCGTCAATAAATTGCGGTCTCTGATTGTCGGTGACTATCCATATATTGCGGATAAACGGCGCAAATTTCAAAATTGACGCGATGCAGTAGTAAATCTCGCCATTACTGGCATAGCGGGTCGCCTTACCGAGTATATTCTCCGGCAAGTATTTTTGCATATTTGCGAAATGTTCAGGATCAGAGCCATCCACCCAAGCAATGACGGCATCTATCGGTGGATTTATTGAGGTTTGCAAAATATTGGCTCATCTCCGAAATACTTACCTGGATAAGATTTTGACTGAATTGCCCTGATATTACAACCAAGAACACCAGAGATTTTTAAGTTGCACAGCCTGGAGTTGATCGACTGACTTGGGAGGCCGAGCGCCAAACTGGCTTTAACCGGGTACAGCTTGATAGCACGCCCAGTTGCGGAATTTTGAACCGGGATTTTTACTTTTGAGGCTTCTCAACAATGTCAGCTTCAACAGCTGCATTGAAGAATGCCTCTCTGGCCGCCTGTGGAGCACATTTGAGCAGCTATTGGCGAATATTCTTTGCGCGCCTCGTCAAAGGCCCGTAAAACCATGATTATTGTATCTATCTGATTTTTCAGACCAGACAGCCCTTTTGCAAGAACGAGGTTTTACATGGTGATTCATATGTTTAAGTTTATTGCGACTTCGATAGTTGCCCTCAATCTGATGGCGGCTTCAGCCTATGCGGAAGGCACCGATCCGGACTGCCGGAGCACAGAAACGGTCACTACTCTGAAAGAGGTCTGGCCAGCCCTGTTTGCCTGCTACAATGGAATTCCGAATGCCGAAGACAGTGAAATCTCGCTCATCTTTTCGCTGCACCGAAATGGGACTTTGATCGGCAAGCCACAGGTTTCGGCAAGACATGTTCAAGGGGATGAGGCGCAACAGCGCGCATTCGAAAACAGTGTTTTGGAAGCCATCGATAAGGCTTTGCCACTACCATTTTCCGACAGTATGGGCAGTGCCATTGCAGGCCGGGTTCTGGCGGTTCGCATAAAGGGCGATGGAGATTGGTCTGTTCGATATTGAACAGCCAATACGGCATAGGCATTTAGGGTGGGAGTAAATGGTACGGACGGGTGGATTCGAACCACCGACCTCAGGAGCCACAATCCTGCGCTCTAACCAACTGAGCTACGACCGCACACCGTCAAGATTTTTGACTTGCGTCACATACGGAGGATTGACGCTTTTTGCAAGCACTTGATGCAACAAAAGGCAGGGATATTCTCAAAAAATCGCGCGACCTGCCCTGAAAAAGAAAAAAGGCCGGGGGGAGGACCCGGCCTTTTCCATGAATGCGAGAATGGCTGGGAGGAATGCCGTTTCTCGCGTCTCCGGCGGCAGGGAGGAGGAATGCCGCTGGAGAATTTCTAATGAAGATGCCTTATCAGGCTACCTTCACATCCTTGATTGCCTTCTCTACAGCCGACTTAACCGGTGCGGAGATTTCTTCAACTGCCTTGGAAGCAACAGCCTGAAGCTCTTTGGCCTGGCCGGAGATTGCTTCAGCCTGCTTGCGAACAAATGCAGTCTGCAATTCGATAACTTCGCCGAACGACTTTACGCCGAACAGAGCTTCGATATGAGCAAAGCCAGCTTCTGTGTTGGTGCGCAGGGCAGCAAGCGCCTTCAACGAAAGAGCAGTTGTGTTGGACTGGGCAGTTTCGAAAGTTGTTTCAAGAGTCTTCTGTGCAGCTTCAGCCTGATCCTTGATCTTGGCATAAGCTTCCTTGGACTGGGCAACGCCCTTTTCAGTGAATTCACGAACCTGATCGGTTACAGCGGTGGCATCGAAGGCAGGCATTGCAAATGCATCGGCAGTCTGTTTAGCAGTCTTGCTCATAATAAAGCCCTTCCTTGGTGCAGAAACTTATCTCTGCAAGTTGTTTGATGAGCAGTATATAGAGGAATTTATTGTGCAATGCAACATTTTTCTTGCAGTGCACCATTTCCCCTTGATTTTCCACGAAAATAATATGCAGACCGTTACAAACTCGTCGTCAAAGTTAACTAAACCAAGAGAAAGAGCTGGCAGACAGAGTACAGCCTGTGGACGTGTGCGCTTGGGGCTATTATTAATAAAGTATTAAGGGCTGGCGCATGGATGCGGTGGTCCGCTGCGGAGCTGCTAAACAATAATGGCGTCTGGAACCTACCCGTTCATCGACATTGCCGTTCTCGATGAAATTCGAGAGCACTTTGCCAATGGTGATGCGCTTGTGGTCATTTCACCTGATCTTGCAAGCGTCATCTGGGCCAATGGGCAAGGTGCGGCCATGCTTGGCTACGCCACTGTTGACGATATTCTGAATGCGGATGGCGTGTTCGGGCTTCAAGCGCAGCGACAACTCAAGGCGCTGGACGGTTTTCCGTCCATCGGACACGGGCGCACTGTATCGCTTCGGATCGCTTTCGGGCTGACCAGCCGGATTGTGACTTTTCAGGCCAGCGACCTGATCTTGCCCCGCGGCGAACAGGCCATCGTGCTTTCCGTTGCCAATACTGACCGCGCAGGTTCCGACGCGCAGATCGCGGCTTTGGCATTAAAAGGATTTGGTGACGAAACCACCCATGCCGCCATGGTCGATGGATCAGGCGCAGTGATTGCCGCATCGCAACAATTTGCCAGGCTTGGCTTCAACGATAAGAGCCTGGGCGATCTGGTGCGTGAAGTCCGGCACGAGCGCAATCGTCTGGTAAAGCGCGCTGTAACAACATTGAACGGCACTGTACCGACAGGTATAGCGCGTCTGACCGACAGCCCTGCCCTGCATCTCTTGCTGGCGATTGAGCCTGAACAGGACAGTCTTGCGCCTGCTGCTTCGCAAGCGGCTCCCGCCACGCCAGTTGCTGACATTGCTGTGCATGACGCGCCACAGGCCAGCCTGCCATTTGAATCGCCTGCACCTGATAAAACTGCCGCAGATGAAAAAGCAGAAACTTTGCCAAGTGTGAGCGAGCCGACTTCAGCTCCATTTCAATATGCGCCTAGCGACACCACCGCCAGATTTGTCTGGAAGGTCGATGCACAGGCGAACTTCAACGAGATCTCGCCAGAATTTGCAGCAGCTGTAGGGCCTGTTTCAGCCGCCATTATCGGCAAATCTTTCCGTGACGTAGCGGCGCGATTTGGCTTTGACGAGGAAGGCGAAATAGCTGGCCTTCTGGAGCGGCGCGACACATGGTCGGGGCGTTCCGTGCTTTGGCCCATCGATGGCACCAATCTGCGCGTCCCAATCGAACTTGCCGCATTGCCCATTTACTCACGGGAGCGTGCCTTTCTGGGTTTTCGCGGGTTTGGCGTTGCCAAAATGGGCGAGGTTATTGAGGATATAAAGGTCGCAGCCGTTCCTCCAATATCCAGCGAAGCTGAAGTTTCGGTCGATCAGACGCCAGCCAGCGAGAGCGATTCATTTGCGGGCGAAACACCCGCGCTTACAGTAACACCTTTTGAGTCCAGCAATGTTGTGGCGCTGAAAACCCAGCGCCCCTTGCAGAATGATGGGCGTTTGAACGATGCAGAACGCAATGCATTCCGCGAAATTGCAGAGAGGCTTCGCCGGGAGGTTTTAGCCGAGCCTGTACGGGTCGCCGAGGAAACGACGAAGATTGACGAGAAGGCATCGCAACCGGCGGCTATACCCGCCAAGGTGCCGGATGCGGAAATCGTCGGACCGGGATTTGCTGCCAAAGAGGCGGCGATTGCCTCCGAAACGCCGAAAAAAGATTTTGCCAGCGATATACGCGAACAGGTACGCCAAGGCGTTGATACATCAATTCTTGCTGCCTTGCCGCTTGCGGTTCTGATCCACCGTGAAGGCCAAATTCTTTATGCCAATAAAGCCATGCTAGAAGCAACGGCCTATGAGAGCGCGGCGGCGATCAATGCCTCGGGCGGCCTGAGCACACTCTTTGCCGATGGCCCCGAGGATGAGGATGAAGACGAAAGCGGCATGAATCTGCGCCGCAATGACGGCACAACGCTTCGCGTTGAAGCGCATTTGCAAGCGGTACGCTGGAACGACAAAGATGGCGCCGGGTCACGCGCACTGCTTCTGGCCTTGTCACCGCAAATAAGGGTGGCCAATCATTTCGATGAAAGCGAGCGGCTTCTGCTTCAAACGCGGATCGACGAGCTAAACGCTATTCTCGACACTGCGACCGATGGGGTGATCCTGCTTGATTCTGCCGGTTCCATCCGCTCGGTCAATCACTCCGCATCAGCGCTGTTCGGCTATGAGCCGGAAGAGATCAATGGCAAAGCATTCTCACTGCTCTTCGCCATTGAGAGCCAGCGGGCGGCGATGGATTATCTCAACAGTCTTTCCGAAAATGGCGTTGCCAGCCTGCTCAATGATGGACGCGAGGTCATTGGCCGTGAGAGTCAGGGCCGTTTCATTCCGCTGTTCATGACAATCGGCAAGCTGGATGCCTCCAAGGGATATTGTGTCGTGCTGCGCGATATTACCCATTGGAAACGGGCGGAAGAAGAGCTTCTTAGCGCCAAGCGCGAGGCAGAGCGGACATCCACGCAAAAGAGCGAATTTCTGGCGCGGATCAGCCATGAAATCCGCACGCCGCTCAACGCCATTATCGGTTTTTCCGAATTGATGGCTGACGAGAAATTCGGCCCTATTGGCAGCGAGCGATATCGGGATTATCTGCACGATATCAGCCGTTCCGGCAACCATGTGCTTTCGCTGGTCAATGATCTTCTGGATATTTCCAAAATTGAGGCCGGCGCTGTCGAGATGAATTTCGAGGCCGTGTCTTTGAATGATGTGCTGACGGAGGCCGTCGCTATCATGCAGCCGCAAGCCAATCGTGAGCGTGTCATCATCCGATCCAGCCTGACCTCACGTCTGCCGGATATTGTGGCTGATAATCGCTCGATCACACAGATCGCGCTCAACCTTTTGTCCAATGCCGTGCGCTTCACCGGTCCTGGCGGACAAGTTATCATTTCGACCAGCTATGAAGCCAGCGGCGATGTTCTTTTGCGGGTGCGCGACACCGGCATTGGCATGACCCGACAGGAAGTCGAGCAGGCCTTGCGTCCCTATAAGCAGATTACAACGCCGAGCAATGTACGTAGCGACGGAACCGGTCTTGGCCTTCCGCTTACCAAAGCAATGGCGGAAGCCAATAGGGCAAATTTCAACATTGATTCAAGCCCGGGGCGCGGCACAATGGTTGAAATTACCTTTCCTTCCACGCGCGTGCTGGCTGAGTAATATCCATCTTATCAATAATATGATATATTGATCATCTATTAGAGAAATAGGTGCGCGGCTGGCGCTCGATATCGAAAATGGCTCCGCCGTGACGCCGAACAAGAGCCACCCCTTTTAACGGCAGAGCCATTCAAGCGACTTTCTAGCGCTGTTGCATAAGACCATTGCCATAGGCTCCCGCCGCATCGTGCAGCCTTGCAAGCACAGTGCGGCGGGCGCGCGTTTAATTATGATACGATTTCCACAGGGCCGTGATCATCGCAATGATCGCCATGCGGGTGATGCAGATGGCCATCGACCAGATAATCAATATGATCGCCATGGGGAACAGCCTCATGGCCGCAGCCAGGTCCATGCACATGGGCAGAATCATGACCCGAACATTTATGCTCTGGCGTGCAGCGGTCAGGATTTGTCGCGCTTACTTCCAAAACATGCTCGTCCACGTGATCGCCATGGGGATGGTGCAAATGGCCGTCGTGAAGATAGTCCACATGATCGCCGTGACGAATGGCGGTGTGACCGCAATTTGGCTCGTGCTTGTGATCATGGTCGTGGTGATGCTGAAGGGTGCAGTTGCTCATAATAATTCCTTTCAAAAAACATGGTCACTAATGTTGCTCACAAGCATGCTCAATCGCATTCTCGATAAGCTTGAGGACGTGATCATCGGCAATCGAATAAATCACGGTCTTACCGTCCTTACGCCGCTCAACCAGACGAGCGTGCAGAAGAAGTTTTAGTCGCGCCGAAACAGTGCCGATTTTATCCTGCTCAATTTCAGCAATTTGCCCGACATTACGTTCGCCCTGCGCCAGTACAATCAGAGTTTGCAGCCGCGCCGAATCTGACAAGGCTTTAAAAATATTTGCAGCGTCTTCCAGTTCTTTACGTTGGACAGGTCGCACCATAATACCCTAACATTCTATCGATCTTTTGATTATTAAATTATTTAGAACCAACTGTCAATTTGAAAATGAAACGATACAGGGTTAAACAGTGCCTTATGCAACAAATTTCGCCAAAGCTGCTTTACCGACTTGAATTGCTGCTCATGATGGCTAAACCATTGAGAGCTCGTGGAATATTTTCGTTGGCTTATTGTCAACGGCTGTGAATATCGGAAAACTCATGTCTTGGCTGAGACCGAGAAATCTTTTGGCAACAATTCTTGTATTGGCGTTCATCGCCGGTGGGATTCTTGTTGCCCTTCCCAGCCTTGTCAGCACCGATCTCATCAGGGCGCGTCTGGTTCAGGAAATAAGCAACTGGACAGGCTATAGTGTTGAAGCAAGCCAAGCACCCCACATTTCATTCTTTCCGACCTTTACCGCATCAATGGGCAATGTCACCATTCGCAACCCTTGGGCGAGGGATGGAGAGGCATTCATGCAAGCCGAACGGATCGAGGTCGATCTTTCGCTGCTCTCCGCATTGATGGGGAGAATTGAATTTACCGAGACCAAGATTGTAAGACCGCGCTTTGTTCTCGATGAGCCTATTAAAAGCCTTTCAGACATTGGCGAAGCGCTTGCCAAAAGTGATGGCCGTATCGGCGACGTGATGCGCGAGGCCAAGGCGGCAATTGTTGCCAACCCCGCCAAACCGGATATGAGCACCGTGTCTTCGCAACCATTTGGGCGTGTGCGGCTTGAAGATGCGATGGTGACATTCAAGCGTCCCATTAATGGGGCGGAAGAGCAGATTTCAAGCATCAGCGGTGTTTTCGACTGGCCGCAGACATCGGGCATTGCGAGCTTTCAAGGCAAGGCAATCTGGCACGGCGAAGAAACGGAAATTGACAGCTCCGCAAGCAAGGCACTGCTGCTTCTGGCGGGCGGTACCAGCCCGATGCAGGTCAATTTAAGCTCCACGCCGCTGACTTTGTCTTTCAACGGATCTGCAAATATTGCCAAGAACCGCTTTGTTGAAGGAACTCTTTCCCTCACCTCGCCATCGCTTCGACGCACGCTCGAATGGTCCAGAATGGCGGAAATTCCAGCAGCGCCCATCGGCAGCTTCACGCTGGATGCGTCAGTTACGGGCTCTTCCTCCCGCGTGAAACTGGATAATCTGACAGCAACGCTGAATGACAATCCGGCAAAGGGTGTAATCGAGATCACGCTGGACAATGCGGCAACAAGCACACCGCTTGGAGTCAATGGAACGCTGGCCTTCGAGACGTTGGACCTTCGCTCAGTTTTCTCCGGGATCATGCCGCTGCCGGATGGTTCTGCCAGTTCCGATACCGAGATCAACACTGACTTTCTCAAACAGCTCAATCTTGATTTGCGGGTTTCGACGCAAAAGGCAACGGTCGGCAATGTCAGCCTTACCAAAGTGGCGGCCACTGCACAGGTACGTAATGGCCGCGCCATATTCGACATTGGCGATGCGACAGCTTTCGATGGTTCCGTCGCCGGCAGTTTCCAACTCGCTGACGAGCCGGATGCAGGGACCACAGGCGAGTTGCGCCTGAACGGGACCGACGTCAACAGCGCATCAATTGCCTCGCTGCTTGGCCTCGGTAATCGCTTTGAACTTGGCAAAGGAACGGTGTCATTGGTCTTGAAAGGGCCGATAACGCGCTGGTCTACCGCATTAAGAGGCGCCAAAGGCACACTTTCCATGCGTTTTGGCAATGGCCAGATTCGTAGCCTCGACCTCACGCGTTTGCTGAGCAAAGCCAAGACAGACCGGTTTTTCAGCCTGAACGAAAAGACCGACGCTTCGCTTCCTCTCGACAGGCTGGAGCTTAAGGCAAACATCATGGATGGCGTTGCGGCGCTCGAAACTGCGCAGATTCAGAACAAGCTCGGCACCTTTACCTTTGCAGGAATTGTTACGCTTATGAGCAAGAGCCTTGCACTCACCGGCGACTTTGCAGCACCGATTGCCACGCCGCCTCCCGCAGAAGGCGCGCCTGCCGATGCGCCAAAGCCAGAGCCCGCGTTTAACCATACGCGGTTCTTCATTGGCGGCTCGTGGGACAACCCCTTCATCTCGCCAATTATTTCGCAGTAGTCCCGCCTTTATCTCCCCCACAAAGGGGGAAGATAAGCTCGCGCTATTCTTGCTATCGCAACAATAACAGTTGCTGGATCAATTGCGTGCGGCTGCCTGTTCATCGCGGGCGCGGTTGACCTCACGTCGCTTATTGGCAATGGAAGCGATGATTACCCCCACGGCAACAATGGCGATGAGGATCGTACAGGCGGCATTGATCTCCGGCGTTACGCCAAGGCGCACCTGCGAATAGATGCGCATTGGCAAGGTGGTTGCACCCGGTCCAGAGGTGAAGCTGGAAATAACCAGATCATCAAGCGAGAGGGTGAAAGCAAGCATCCAGCCAGAGACGACAGCAGGAAGGATGACCGGCAATGTCACCTTGAAGAACGTTGTGACGGGCGTTGCGCCAAGGTCCATCGCCGCTTCTTCCAGCGAACGATCAAAGGTGACAAGGCGCGACTGAACCACCACAGCCACGAAGCACATGGAGAAAGTGATGTGTGCAAGCGTAACTGTCAAAATGCCCCGATCAAGACCAATAGCCACGAAGAGCAACAGGAGTGAAAGGCCCGTGATCACCTCCGGCATGACCAGAGGCGCGTAGATCATTGCCGAGAACAGCATGCGCCCGCGAAAGCGCGTATAGCGGGTCATGGCCAAAGCACCGAGCGTGCCAAGAATGGTGGCAAAGGTTGCCGATATCAGACCAACGCGGATAGTGACCCAGGCAGCATCAATAAAGGCCTGATTATTGAACAGCGACACATACCATTTGGTCGAGAACCCTGCCCACACAGTGACCAGGCGAGATTCATTGAACGAATAGACAACGAGCAGGACAATGGGCAGATAAAGAAAGGCAAAGCCCAAAACCAGCGAAGCGATGTTGAAGCGGGACCAGGTGGTGTTCATCTTATTTCTCGCTTTCCTGGGCTTTGGCTTCGGACCGCTGGAACAGCACAATGGGTACGACCAGCAGCAAGAGCAGGACAACCGCAACCGCCGACGAGACGGGCCAATCGCGGTTTGAGAAGAATTCGCTCCATAATGTCTTGCCGATCATCAGCGTAGACGAGCCGCCCAAGAGATCGGGAATGACAAACTCGCCGGTAGCCGGAATGAAAACAAGGAAGCAACCGGCAATAACACCGGGCATTGAGAGTGGAAATGTAATCTTCCAGAACGCCATGAGCGGCGGGCATCCAAGATCTTCGGCAGCTTCAACCAACGAATAATCCATCTTTTCCAAAGCCGAATAAATTGGCAGGACGAGGAAGGGCAGATAGGAATAGACGATACCGATGAAAATCGCCGTATGGGTGTTGAGAATATTCAACGGGGTGTCGATGACATTGGCCCACATCAGAAACTGATTAAGCAATCCCTCGGGTTTCAAAATACCGATCCACGCATAAACGCGAATAAGAAAGCTGGTCCAGAATGGAAGAATGACCAGCATGAGCAGAGTCGGGCGAATGCTTGCAGGCGCGCGCGCCATGCCATAGGCAATCGGATAGCCGATGATGAGCGTAAGGACAGTTGAAACCGCTGCGATGACAAGACTTGAAATATAGGCTTTGTAGTAAAGCGGATCTTCAACCAGCCAGACATAATTCTCCCATGTGAACTGCGAAATGCCGTTGAAGAGAGACCTGATCCCCGCTGTGATATCGAGCACAGGCGTATAGGGCGGAATGGCTGTCGCCACTTGCGACAGAGAAATCTTTAACACGATGAGGAATGGAACAAGGAAGAAAATCAGCAGCCACAGATAAGGAACGCTGATGACCAGCCGACTTGTGACGGAGCCTATCAGTTTTTGCATTGGACAGCCCTCCTCACGCGGTTAACAGGATACCGGCATCGGTATCGAAATTCACCCAGACCATATCCTCATATCCCAGAGGATCTTCCACCGTGCGAACCGCATTCAGGCTTGCCGCCTTGATGATACGGCCATTTTCCAGCTGCACATGGAAAACAGTCATGTCACCAAAATAGGCAATATCATAAAGCTCACCATAGGCTGCATTAACCGATGAGTTTGCCGGCTCTTTACGGCTCAGGCGGATTTTCTCAGGCCGGATAGCAAAGCCAACCGTTTGTCCCACCGAACAATCGCGCGTGGCATCGGTGCGGATAGTCATCTTGTCGGCAGCGATATCAATGTTGATTTTGCCATCCTGCGCCGCCGTCACCGTTCCTTCGAACATATTCACATTGCCGATAAAATCCGCGACAAATTTTGAATTGGGCGCTTCATAGACTTCCGCCGGGGTGGCAACCTGTTTGACCTTGCCCTTATCCATGACCGCAATGCGGTCCGACATGGTCATGGCCTCTTCCTGATCATGGGTAACAATGACGAATGTCAGGCCCAGCTTCATCTGCAAGTCCATCAATTCGAACTGGGTTTCCTCCCGCAGCTTCTTGTCGAGCGCGCCCAGCGGCTCGTCCAGAAGCAGCACTTTTGGCCGCTTGGCAACACAGCGCGCCAAGGCAACACGCTGGCGCTGGCCACCGGAAAGCTGGTGCGGCTTGCGCTTGGCAAATTGTTCGAGCTTGACCAATTTGAGCATCTCCGCGACACGGGCTTCGATCTCGTTTTTGGGCATGCCATCCTGCTTGAGGCCAAAGGCGATATTGCCCTCGACAGTCATATGCGGGAAGAGCGCGTAGGACTGGAACATCATATTGACCGGACGCTTATAGGGCGGAATCCCGCTCATATCCTGACCATCGATCAGAATACGGCCCGATGTCGGTGTTTCAAAGCCCGCCAGCATGCGCAGCAGGGTCGACTTGCCGCAACCCGACGCACCGAGCAGCGCGAAAAACTCCCGGTTGTAAATATTCAGGGAAAGGTCATCGACAGCGGTGAAATCACCGAATCTTTTGGTTACATTCTCGATAGCAATAAATGGCTTCGCTTGCGGATCATTCCATGGTGCGAATTTACGGCGAAAACTTCCCAATGACTTCATAATATGCCCCGATATTCTGTCGCTTTTGTTGAAAGACCCCGGCAATGGCTGCCGGGGTCTCTTTCAATTATTGGCCTGTGACGACCTTGGTCCACAGCCGTGTCACCACACGTTGAACCTTAGTATCGTAAGGCGTAACCGTGAACAGTTTTGACAAAGCCTCAGGCGTTGGATAGATCGCCGGATCATCCAAGATTTCCTTGCTGATAAACTGCTGCGAGGCCTTGTTGCCATTGGCATAGAAAACAACATTGGATGCCTTGGCAGCAACATCCGGACGCATCAGATAATTGATGAGTTCGTGTGCTTCGGCCACATGCGGCGCATCGGCAGGGATGGCCAAAACGTCGAACCACATTTGCGCGGCACCTGGAATGGAATAACCGACTTCAACGCCGGCCTTGGCTTCGGCTGCGCGGTCACGGGCCTGGAAAATATCGCCGGAATAGCCAAGAGCAAGGCAGATATCGCCATTGGCCAAGCCATTAATATATTCCGATGAATGGAACTTGCGGATATTCGGGCGCGTCTTTTCCAGCAACTCACCAGCTTTTGCCAGATCGTCCGGATTCTTGCTGTCGGGATCAAGGCCAAGATAAGCAAGAACCGATGGCAGGACGTCTGTTGCCGAATCGAGAACATGAATGCCGCAATCCTTGAACTTGGCAGCCAGTTCCGGCTTGAACAATGCATCCCATGTCGGAGGCTCGTCCGTGCCGAGAATTTCCTTGGCTTTGGCTACATTATAGCCGAGGCCGGTGGTTCCCCACATCCAGTCAACCGCATATTCATTGCCGGGATCGTATTTCTGGATACGTTCGCTGATGACATCCCACATATTGGCAAGGTTTGGCAGCTTCGACTTATCCAGTTTCTGGAAAACACCGGCGGCAATCTGGCGCTGGAGGAAAGACGCTGTCGGGACAACAACATCATAGCCCGTTCCGCCAGCCAGAAGCTTGGTTTCAAGAATTTCATTGGAGTCAAAAGTGTCGTAGACGACCTTGATTCCAGTCTCCTTGGTAAAATCTTCAAGTGTCGTGGGGTCGATATAATCCGACCAATTATAGACATTGACGACACGCTCTTGCGCCCACACGGAAGTCGTGAGCCCCAACGCAAGCGTTGCGGTTAGCAATACAGTTTTAATTCCCATTATTTTCTCCATGCTGCCGACACTTTTAACAATGCCGCTTGTTCCCGGATAGACGTCCCGCTGCCTTTTGTGCATCTGCGAAAGCGCGCCGCAAAAACACCTCGTCCCTACCTTTTTAGATTGCGATGACTTCGTCAACTGGGATCGCACAAGTCTCATGCAGAAAGTTGCATTCACAGGGGATTTTTGACGCAATGAAATATTTTGGATCACCGTACAGACTCCAACCACAGCCTTTGTAAAGAACGAGTGTTTACTTGTGGAGGGACCAAGAGGCTGACTACTGAAAATCAAACGCGCTTAGCCCTGTGACCATTTCATCAAGGCCGAGCGGACGTGTGACCGGCGGTTCGGCACGGGCAAGACATGCAGCGCGTTCGCACAGGCGGCAGGCAGGACCAACAGGGGTAACGCCGACGAACTTGCCGAGCGGAGCGGCGCTGATGCTGCGATTGCCAAGCGCGCTGCCATAGACTGTCTCATCGGCAAAGCCAATATCGCACCCTAAGAGAATGGCAGTGCGGCGTGGCCGCTCATTAAAAGCACCCTGCGGGCCTTCCAGCGTTCTGGCGATGGTTAGAAACTCCGCGCCATCTGGCATTTCCACCGCCTCGACCAATATTTGACCCGGTTGGGCAAAAGCCGAGTGTATGGCGAGTTTCGGGCAATCACCACCAAAGCGCGACTGGGGAAAGCCCTGCGCCCCTGCCCTGCGGAAACGGTTTCCGGCATGGTCCACTTCAAGCATGAAAAAGGGAATACCGTTCCCAGGCGCAGCAAGTGTTGTAAGCCGGTTTGCCGCCTGTTCGAACGATACCGAGAAGCGCGAGCGCAACACATCAATATCATATCTTGCGCGGATGGCGGCAGTCTGAAACGCCTGATAGGGCATCATGAGAGCATGCGCAGCATAGCGCCCAAACTCAAAGCGGGCGATACGGCGGGCCTCGTCGGACGAAAATTTAAGATCCTGAATTTCGGCAGCAATGACCACCTGCATACGGATCAGCGCCGCTTCCATCGCCAATTCCCGCAATTGATCGAAAGGCGAAAGGCGTTCTGACAGGAACAGACGTTGCGAATGGCGATCATAACGGCGGCGCCAATTAGGCATGGTCGCAACGGGAAGAACGCGAACCGTCGTACCAAACTCACTTTTAAGCCATGCTTTCAGCGCGCCTGAGAGATCATCGCCGGGCTTTATCAAGCTGAGGAAACTGTCAACCTCGCCTTCGATGCGGGGGAAATAATTGGCGCGGCGCTCCATCACCTCACGCACCTCATTGAGCGGCAACCGCGTGCTTGAAAGAGAGGGCGCATGACCATCCTTTGCCAGAAGCTCGGAAAGATCCGACAGGCGTTCCTGCTGTTCGCGGTACGCGCGATAGAGCTTGATCATACCAGTGGCGGCATTGGGCGCAGCATTGGAAATCTCAATCAATTCCTGATCGCCCGGCAATTCGCCATTGAGCAGCGGATCGGAAAAAACCTCCTTTAGCGCCGCCATGGACGAGCCGGTTTCAAATTGCAGCGATTCCAGCTCAATCTTGTAGGTGGAGGATAGTTTGAGCAGGAGTTGCACTGTAAGCGGCCGTTGGTTGCGCTCAATCAGATTAAGATAGGATGGGGAAATGCCCAGAGCCTCCGCCATGGCAGTCTGGGTCAAACCCTGTTCATTGCGGATGCGCCTTATACGCGGACCTGCGAATATTTTTCCCTCAGCCATAATGGTTCAAACGCTCCCGCATCCACGCACAAGACGATTTGTGACAATATTTACACTAGATGCGCCGTAACAAGGTATTACAAGATTTACAGATTTACAATCACAACCTGTAAACCTCCTTACAAGATAACTCGATAAATCCGCGCAAAAAGGCGATATTTCTCGCATTCATCGCAGTGCAATGTAAATTTAGTCATACAGAAACGGCGATGAATAGCTTCCCGGTCTGACCGCTGCGATTGCGCTAACCTATTTTGGAGACGACGATGACTGATTTTTACAATCTTGTACCGAATGCGCCTGCTGGTCGCTATGACAATATTGAGCGGCCTTATACTGCTGAGGATGTATTGCGTCTGCGCGGCTCGGTTCAAATCAAGCACACGCTTGCAGAAAACGGCGCAAACCGGTTGTGGAAACTTATTCACGAAGAAGACTTCGTTAATGCGCTTGGTGCGCTTTCTGGAAATCAGGCCATGCAGATGGTTCGCGCCGGGCTGAAGGCAATCTACCTTTCTGGCTGGCAGGTTGCTGCCGATGCCAATACGGCCTCGTCCATGTATCCCGACCAGTCGCTTTATCCGGCCAATGCTGCGCCGGAACTGGCAAAGCGTATCAACAAGACCTTGCAGCGTGCCGATCAAATCGAAACCGCTGAAGGCAAGGGCCTTTCAGTCGATACATGGTTCGCACCGATCATTGCCGACGCGGAAGCAGGCTTTGGCGGACCTCTCAATGCTTTTGAGATCATGAAAGCCTTTATCGAGGCAGGTGCAGCCGGCGTTCACTATGAGGATCAGCTTGCTTCGGAAAAGAAGTGCGGTCATCTCGGCGGTAAGGTTCTGATCCCGACAGCGGCGCATATCCGCAATCTCAATGCTGCGCGCCTGGCTGCGGACGTAATGGGCACACCAACTCTGGTTATCGCCCGCACGGACGCGGAAGCAGCAAAGCTGCTGACGTCGGATATTGATGAGCGTGACCAGCCATTCGTCGATTATGATGCCGGCCGCACGACAGAAGGCTTCTATCAGGTCAAGAATGGTCTCGACTCCTGTATTGCCCGCGCCATTGCTTATGCACCCCATGCGGATCTGATCTGGTGCGAGACATCAAAGCCGGATCTGGAGCAGGCACGGCGCTTTGCTGAAGGCGTGCACAAGCAACATCCGGGCAAGCTGCTCGCCTATAATTGCTCGCCTTCCTTCAACTGGAAAAAGCATCTGGACGAGGCAACGATTGCCAAATTCCAGCGTGAGCTTGGAGCCATGGGTTACAAGTTCCAGTTCATCACACTGGCTGGCTTCCATCAGTTGAATTTCGGCATGTTCGAACTGGCCCGTGGCTACAAGGACCGCCAAATGTCCGCTTATTCAGAACTACAGGAAGCTGAATTCGCAGCTGAGGTAAATGGCTACACCGCCACCAAGCATCAACGCGAAGTTGGCACCGGCTATTTCGATGCCGTTTCGCTGGCAATCACCGGCGGCCAGTCATCGACAACTGCAATGAAGGAATCAACGGAAACCGCGCAATTCCGCCCGGCTGCCGAATAGAGAAATAACAGAGGAGAACGATCATGGTTTCCATTTCACGCGTAAAAGAACGGGCTGAGGAACAGGCTTCCTCGATGAACACAGACCAGCAGGCAGTCATTCGCATGGTTGCCAATGATCTGCACCGCCTCAACCAATCCGTCATGAAGGCAGTCGATGCCGGAGTTTCGGTCGAACTGGTCCGCTCTGCCCGTCATCATGGCGGTGATGGAAACTGGGGCGATCTTCTGATCCCGGTCGTTGTGACCAGACAATAGATCGCATTTGCGCCCGAAAGGGCCAAGGCAATGTGGCCTTCTCTGGTTTCGGTCTGGGAGACCAGCATGGCAACATAGAACCGCCCGCAAACTCACTTGTTTGCGGGCGGTTCTGTTTTCAGGACTTCCAAAGCGCCTTACCTCCCCCTCATTCGCGGGGCTTGACCCGAGAACCCAAAGAACAGGGATGGCACGATCAATGTCTGGATCCTCGGGTCAAAAGCCCGAGGATGATGGAAAGGTGGGCAAGTGGAGATAAAGCTTGTACCGCCTTAACTAGATCAGCTGCCGAAGAATAATAAAGAGCGTAAAGGACAGGCCGATCGATACAGGCAATGTCAGCAGCCAGGCCAGAAGCAGATTGCGAACTGTCGACATTTGAAGGCCTGAGCCATTGGCAGTCATTGTTCCCGCTACGCCAGACGACAAAATATGCGTCGTTGAAACTGGCAAGCCAAGTGTATCGGCGGTAAAAATTGTTCCCATCGCTACCAACTCTGCCGAAGCACCCTGCCCATAGGTCAGATGCGACTTGCCGATCTTTTCACCCACCGTCACGACGATGCGCTTCCAACCAACCATGGTGCCAAGTCCAAGAGCGAGAGCAACTGCAACCTTCACCCAAGTCGGGATGAACTTCGTCGCATCGTCAATTGCCTTATGATAGGTTTTGATGACTGCAAGGTCAGCAGGCTCGACCGGTAGCAGCTTCTTCTTTTCGATAAGCTTCAATGCTTCACCGGTCAGGTACATATCATTACGTGTATTGCTGACCAGACCGACGGGAACATTAGCGATCGAACCATAGGGCGAGATGTTTGCATTGGTATCATCGATGAGTTGGCCAAGAGCCACTGTTGTCTCATCGGTCCATGTCTTGCTGCGTACCGCATCGCCAACAGTGGTGCGGGCATCGGCAATCTTGATCCCGGGCTTCTCATATTTCTGTAATGAGGCGGTTGCGGCGATGGATGCCGATTTGTAGGCCTCAAGATAATTGACGTCCGGTGTACGGTTGAGGGCAAAAGCGGTTGGAACAACACCGATCAAGATGAGCATGATCAAGCCCATACCCTTCTGGCCGTCATTTGAACCATGGGCAAAGGAGACACCTGTGCAGGTGAAAATCAGCAATGCCCTGATCCACAATGGCGGAGGCGTACTGCCCTTCGGTGCTTCATAGAGAGCCTTGTTGCGAATGAACAATTTCATGGACAACAGGAGAAGAGCGGCAGCGCCGAAACCAACGAGTGGTGAAACAAGCAGCGACAGGCCGACATCAGCGGCCTTGGACCAATCCACGCCGCTCGTCGCCGCACCGGCTGGTGCGAGGAACTGATTGGCAAGACCAACACCGACAATCGATCCGATCAGCGTATGCGAGCTGGAGGATGGCAAACCAAGATACCAGGTGCCAAGGTTCCAGAGGATCGCCGCTGTCAGCAGCGAGAACACCATGGCAAGACCTGCGGTGGAGCCAACCTGCATGATCAGCTCAACCGGAAGAAGCGAGATAATACCAAAAGCCACGGCGCCACTGGCCGTGAGAACGCCAAGGAAGTTGAAAAAGCCCGACCAGATGACGGCAATTTCGGCGGGAAGCGAATTTGTGTAGATAACCGTTGCAACGGCATTGGCCGTGTCGTGAAAGCCGTTAACGAACTCAAAGCCCAGCGCAGTGACAAGCGCCAGCCCCAAAAGTATCCATGGAACGGCAACCGAGCTGGTCAAATCCTGCGTCAACGACCAGCCCACATAGAACAAGCCGCAAATAAGGATGGCAACAACAGCGTAATTGGGAAGATTGCCCAGTTTACCAGGCTTGCTTAGTGGATGATCGACCCCTATGGGTCCTGTATTAATTTCACTCGTAACAGTCATATGAAAATATCCTCATCAAAATGAGGAAGCAGTAGGACAGCTATATGAAGCTCTGATGACAATGGGTTCCATTTGAATCTTCTTTGCTCTATCGCTTTATGAAGAAGACAAATTCTGGAAACGCCCATGCATAAAGTTGTCATAAGCGGTACAGGCGTTTTCACGCCGGACCAATCCATCAGCAATGCCGAGCTGGTTGAAGCATTCAATACCTACGCCACCCGGCAAAATGAGCTGCATGCGGAAGAAATCGCTGCGGGCACACGCGATGCCATGACCATGTCCAATGAGGATTTTATTGTTCGCGCGTCAGGCATTGAAAATCGCTATGTGCTCAACAAAGCCGGCATTCTCGATCCGGAAATCATGCATCCGGTTTTGCCTGAGCGCAGCGATGAAGACCTTTCCGTTATGGCCCAAATGGCCGTGCACGCTGCAACCATTGCCTTGAAAAAGGCTGGGCGCGATGCTTCGCAAATTGATGCCGTCATCTGCGCTGCATCAAACCATGAGCGCGCCTATCCAGCCATCGCCATCGAAGTCCAGCAGGCGCTTGGCATTGAAGGATTCGGTTTCGATATGAATGTGGCCTGTTCCTCGGCAACCTTCGGCATACAAGCAGCCGCCGATATGATCCGTTCGGGTTCGGCACGCGCCATTCTCATGGTCAATCCGGAAATCTGCTCGGCACATCTTGAATGGCGCGACCGCGACTGTCATTTCATCTTTGGCGATGTATGCACGGCCGTATTGCTCGAACGCGATGATCTTGCCACAGCGGACGATCGTTTCGAAATCGTCTCGACGCGCTGCCTGACGCAGTTCTCCAATAATATCCGCAATAATAACGGCTTTCTGCGCCGCACACGCGAAGGTCACATGACGGATCGCCGCGATATGCTTTTCAAGCAGGAAGGCCGCAAGGTTTTCAAACAGGTCGTGCCTATTGTTTCCGACCTGATCCTGACACATCTGGCAGACGAGAATATTGCGCCCGCGCATCTATCGCGCCTGTGGCTGCATCAGGCCAATAAAGGCATGAACGATCTGATCGGCGTGAAGGTGCTTGGCCGTGAACCGGAACGCGGCGAACAGCCCAATATCTTGCAGGATTACGCCAATACATCATCGGCAGGCTCGATCATCGCATTTTCGAAATATTCCGATGACCTTGCGCCGGGGAGCCTTGGCGTTATCTGCTCATTTGGAGCGGGATATTCCGTGGGCAGCGTGATTGTGCGGAAGATTTAAGCCGGCCAGCGGACACTGATTCCAGTTCTTGGCGCCTTTTGCTAAATCCGGTCCACCAGTGCGTACCAGCTAAGGGCAAGAAACAGCATGGGCGAACGGAATGTGCGCCCTCCCGGAAATGCCGGAACTTTAAGGTCTTCCAGAAGCTTCAGCCGGTCGCGGTTGCCAGCAACAGTTTCCGCATAGAGCTTGCCGACGAAATTGGACAGCATCACGCCATGCCCGGAATAACCGCCGGCAGAAATCACATTGGGCATGACCTCCCGCACGAAAGGCTGGCGTGGCATTGTGATTCCAACCGATCCGCCCCAGGCTTGCGTCATCTCCACATTGGCAAGTGCTGGGTAAATTTCGGCAATCTGCCGACGAATATGAATGCTGATATCGAGCGGGTTATCGGCAGTATAAGCCTCACGACCGCCAAACAACAGGCGTCCATCTTTTGAGCGACGGAAATAACGTACGACGAAGCGCGAGTCATCGACGCTTTCACCACCCGGCAAGACAGGACTGTCATCCCCCAACGGCACAGTTGCGCCAATGAATGAGCGTATGGGCATGACATGCGAAGCGCTGATGGGTTCAAGGTTGCCGCCATAGGCATTGACCGCGATCAAGGCCTTTGCCGCAGTGACGGTACCGGTCGCCGTGCTGACGGTGACCTTGCCATTTTCAGACTTGATGCCAGTGACTTTTGTGTTCTCATAAAGATGTGCACCGGCGCTTGCCGCGGCCTTTGCCGTGCCGACAACCAGTTTCATCGGTTGAATATGGCCGGTGCCTTTATCGTAAAGGCCGCCGAGATAACGGGTAGAACCCAACCGTTCGGCGGTTTCGTCCGCTTCCATATAATGCATATGCGGGTAGTTGAACCGCGTTGCCATCAACTCCGCATGTTTGCGATAGTTTTTGATGTAGCGCTTCTTGTGCACCACAGACATTTGGCCGGGCACATATTCAATGTCGATCTTGTGGGTATCGGCAAATTCCAGCAAATGGCTCTTTGCCTCTTCGGCAAGCTCAAACAGGGCTTTGGCGCGTTCAAAGCCATATTGGGCCTCAAGCTCTTCTGCCCAGGCGCGCTGGCCTGTCCCAAGCTGTCCACCATTGCGTCCCGATGCCCCATCGCCAAACCGGAACGCCTCCAGCAGCACCACATCAACACCTGACGATGCCAAATGGACCGCCGCAGAAAGGCCGGTAAATCCGCCACCGACGATAACAACATCAGCAGTACGGGAGCCATCTAGAGCCGGATATTCGGTACGATCGGCAATCGTCGATTCGTACCATGATATGCCTGGCGAAATGGGGGATTGATATGCCATTATTCGATGCAACCTGGTTCACTTACTTAACGCAAAGGCACCTTGCGTGGTGCTGCTGCCAAACTATACGTTCAGCAGCAGAAACTCACGTTCCCAAGGGCTGATAACCTCCATGAAGGTTTCAAACTCTGCGCGTTTAATGGCTGCATAGGTGATAGCGAAAGATTTACCCAGCATCCCGATCAAAGCCTCGTCCTGTTCGAACAGCAAGGTGGCCTCGATCAATCCGCGAGGCAACTCGATCAGATTATCATTGACGGTGGTGGAAGCGGGTGCGTCTGGTTCGATCCTGTTGTTCATCCCAAGCAGCCCGCAGGCCAATGACGCAGCCAGCGCCAGATAGGGATTGGCATCGGAGGACGGAATACGATTTTCCACGCGACGCGCCGCCGGGTCGGAGCGCGGTACGCGGAATGCCGTGGTGCGATTATCATAACCCCATTTGACGTTGACCGGGGCAGAGGCTGCCGGTGTCAAACGGCGATATGAATTAACATAAGGCGCAAACATGACCAGCGAGGCGGGCACATGTTTCTGCATACCGCCAATAAAATGCCGGAAAGCCTCGCTTTCGGTACCATCAGGATTAGAGAAGACGTTGCGTCCCGTCTTTCTATCGACAATGGACTGGTGGATATGCATGGCTGATCCCGGCTGTCCCTGAATGGGCTTTGCCATGAACGTGGCATACATATCATGTTTGAGGGCCGCTTCCCTGATCGTACGTTTGAACAGGAATACCTGATCAGCCAGTTCGACCGGATCGCCGTGACGCAGGTTGATTTCGAGCTGCGCCGCACCTTCTTCATGGATCAATGTATCGATCTCAAGGCCCTGACTTTCGGAGAAATGATAGATGTCATCGATCAATTCGTCGAATTCGTTGACGCCGGCAATCGAATAGCCCTGCCCGCCGCCGATAGCACGGCCAGACCGGCCAACCGGCGGTGTCAATGGATAGTCCGGATCAGGGTTTTTCTTGACCAGATAGAATTCGATTTCCGGTGCAACGACAGGTTTCAAACCCTTTTTATGATAGGCGGCGACCACGCGCTTCAACACGTTGCGCGGCGTGAACTCGACCGCCTGCCCGTCCTTGTTGACCAGATCGCAAATGACCTGAGCCGTGCGATCACTTTCCCACGGCACTTCGGACAGGGTTGAAAGGTCAGGCATTAATTTGAGATCGCCATCATCCTCCGGATAGGCAAAGCCGTGACCATCTTCCGGATAGGAGCCGGAAATCGTCGCCATGAAAACAGCTGATGGCAAGGCCAGGGATGTATTAGAGGTGAACTTCTTCGACGGCATCATCTTGCCGCGAGCCACGCCTGCTTGATCCGGCGTGATGCATTCTATGTCTTCAATATCCCGCCAGGCCAGCCATTCGGCTGCTTCACGCCAGTTTTTCACACCACGAGTAGCTTTGACATAGGCAGGCGTGCGCTGCCGTTTTGCTGTGGTTCGCGCAGGTTTCTTTTCAGGAGTTTCGGAAGGCATCAATCACCAAGGTCAGTTTCGGTGAAAAGATGATAGCGCATAAAACAGGCCGATGGGAGGCAGGGCCGAAAATTGTTTTGGCGAGATGGTGAATGGGGCCACGCAGATACCTATCCGGAATATCCACGCGGCCCACTATATTATTGCTTTGGCGAATCCGCGCCCAGGCTCACCTCAGCCCATGCATCAAAATCGCGCTGCATTTCCTTGATTTTTTCGCGTGCGCCGTCGAGAGCGATCTTGCCGAGAAGCAAACGCAGAGGCGGGTCTTTTGCCTCAACGGCTTGGACAATAGCCTGCACCGCTTTTACAGGATCGCCCGGCTGATTACCGCTTGCTTGCCGGATCTGGCGCATACGCTCTCCGGCAGAGGGGCGATAATCTTCAATGGTTTCCGGCGCCTCATTGGCAGAACGACCGGCCCAATCTGTGCGGAATCCACTTGGCTCAACGATCAGCACTTTGATGCCAAGATGGGCGACTTCCTTGGAAAGCGACTCCGATAATCCTTCGACAGCAAATTTGGTTGCATTGTAAAACCCTACCGCCGGGAAGCCCCTTAATCCACCAATCGACGAGATGTTGACCACGGTGCCGGAGCGCTGCTTGCGCAAGACCGGCAAAGTAGCGCGGGTCATATCCATGAGGCCCCAGATATTAATGTCGAACATCTTGCGCGCTTCAGCAAGGTCACTCTCTTCCAGAGAGCCGAAATAGCCAATGCCCGCATTATTGACGAGAACATCGATGCGCCCGAAACGTTCTTCGGCAGCCTTGACCGCCGCGGCAACCTCGTCAGGCTTGGTGACATCAAGTTTCAGGACAAGGGCGTTGTCTTCATGACCCTTGGCTATGTCTTCAACCTGTGCGGGGTTGCGTGCGGTAACAACCGTTGGATAGCCAAGAGATAATGTATATTGGGCAAGTTCACGGCCAAAACCGGTTGAACAGCCCGTGATGAACCAGACAGGTTTGGTTGTCATGTTGATTTCCTTGAAAAAGCATAAGGCCAGAGCGACCGCATGGCCGGGCAGCGCTTATTAAAGGGGGAATACATTAGAAATGTAGGCCCCTATGCTAGAGATTCAAGACTTGCGCTATCCTAATTTGCGCTCTTTTTACCAGATACGGCCAGCCCAACCAGTATGATTGGTAAGTTCATCAAAGGCCGTGTCGGCGGAAATAAGTGGTAACCGAAGATGAATTGACGTTGCTGCAATCATCCGATCGAAGGGGTCCCGATGCGCCCAATCCATCAGTCCCGCAAGTAAACTTATTTCGGCGCTGACACCGATAATGTGGGCGCCATGACTTTCCAACAGTGCAGGCACCGTGTCAATCAATGGCTCCATTTCCGGCCATTTGCCCATGCGGACTTTCTGACTTATCTCATAAAAGCTGATTGCGGATACGTAAACATTATCAGCGGTTTGGATCGCTCCAGCCAGTGATGCCGGTAAACGTCTGCTATCCGCCAGAAACCAAGCAAGTATATGGGTATCGAGGAGCAACGCCGTCACTCATCACCTTCCCACAGAGCAAGCTCCTCCTCCGACATAGGCTCCAAGAAGTCAGGCACTTGCCCCAATTGCCCCTTCAATATCCCAGCCTTTAGGCGGTTTTTTGATATGGGGACGAGCTTTACCACTGGCTTGTCCCCCTTGGCGATAATGACCTCTTCCCCGTTCAAAGCTGCTTCAATGAGCTTTGACAGATTGGTTTTTGCGGCATGCACGTTCACTCGCATAACACTGCTCCAACTTAGCTAACTTAGCTAATACCGCATTAAGGGTAATTTTCCAAGTTTAAATACAACGTCCGCCATCAACCTCAAGCGCAACACCTGTGATGAACTGGGCTTCATCGGAAGCCAGATAAAGCGCTGCATTGGCGACATCGAGCGGCACAGACAGACGGCCGAGAGGTATGGTTGCCTTGAACTGCGCCCGCCGCTCCGGTGTATCTTCGCCAAGAAACAGCCCGAGCATAGGTGTTTCGCCTGCCGCCGGGCAGAGGCAGTTGACCCGAATATTTTTGGGACCAAGCTCAATCGCCATGGATTTGGTGACGCTGATCGCCCAACCTTTTGAAGCATTATACCAGGTCAGACCCGGACGTGGGCGCAAACCTGCCGTTGAGGCGGTCGTGATGATTGACCCGCTGCCCTGTCGCTCCATGATTGGAACGACAGCAAGCGCGGTATAGTAGATCGCTTTCATATTGATCGCTGCAATCAGATCATATGTGTCTTCATCGACGCCAAGCATAGAGCCATTTCGATGGGAGTAGCCCGCATTATTGACCATGATATCGATGCGGCCGAACTTATCCATGGTGGCCCCGACCATGGCGTCTATCTCTTCCTTGCGCGTCACATCCGTATGAACAGCAAGGGCGTTATCACCAATAGATTGCGCAACTGCCTCCGCTCCGACGAGATTAAGATCCGCCACCACGACATTTGCGCCTTCCTCGGCAAAACGACGGGCCATTGCCTCGCCAAATCCCGACGCTGCACCGGTAATGATCGCTGTCTTTCCTGCCAAACGGGCCATCTTTGTCCTCCATCCATTTTAGTTTATTTGTGAACTTCAATCGTGGCGGAAAACGATCGTCTTGGTTGCAGACATATCGTAAAGCGCCTCAAACCCCTTTTCGCGGCCATGACCAGAGCGTTTGAAACCGCCAAAGGGTAATTCCACACCGCCGCCAGCGCCATAAGCATTGACATAGACCTGTCCTGCTCGCACGCGCTTGGCGACGCGGTGCTGTCTTGCGCCATCCTTGGTCCAGACACCGGCGACAAGGCCATATTCCGTGCCATTGGCGAGGCGAATTGCTTCCTCCTCATCATCGAAGGAAAAAAGCGAAAGTACGGGACCGAAAACCTCTTCTTGCGCCAGAACTGCCGCCGGATCGACAGTGCCGAACAAGACCGGTGCAACATAAAAACCGGTGAGAGGCGCATCGACATGGATCGAGCCTCTGGCAATGACTTCGCCCCCTGCTTCAGCCGCGCCTGTTATATAATTCTCCACACGGCGCTTTTGCGCGGCATTGATCATCGGGCCAAGATCAAGATCAGCATCGTGGGGGCCTGCGACAAGATTATCAAATCTTGCACCCAACTCTGACGCAACGTCCCTATAGATTGAACGCTCGATAAGAATACGGCTGCCCGCAGAACATGTCTGTCCACCATTCTGGATGATAGCATTGATGAGGACGGGCAAAGCCCTTTCAATATCCGCATCGGCAAAAACAAGCTGTGGCGACTTTCCGCCAAGCTCCATTGTTACGCCGCGATTATGGGTGGCTGCTGCTTGCTGAATCGCCGTGCCCGTCACGGGTGAGCCGGTAAAGGTTACATAATCAACGCCGGGATGGGCGGACAAGGCCGCTCCCGCTTCCGCGCCAAAACCGGTGATGATATTGAGCACGCCATCAGGAAACCCTGCCTCAATGGCAAGCTCGCCAATGCGGATGGTTGAAAGCGAGGCATCTTCAGCGGGCTTGATCACCAGCGTATTGCCCATGGCAATCGCTGCTCCAACCACCCGCGCCATGATCTGCATCGGATAGTTCCAAGGGGTAATGCCAGCGACAACGCCGTGCGGTTCCCGCAGTGTCAGCGCTGTGTAACCATCCAGAAAGGGAATCGTATCGCCATGAATCTTGTCCGCTGCGCCACCATAGAACTCATAATAGCGGATCGTGGCGGCAACATCTGCCTTGCCCTGTCTTATTGGCTTTCCGGTATCGCGTGCTTCAAGCGCCGCCAGTTCATCGCCATGTTTTTCAATGAGCAGACCAAGGCGCGTGAGCAAGCGTCCGCGCTCAAATGCAGGCATTCGGGCGAATGGCCCCTTGTCAAATGCGTGGCGGGCGGCGCTGACAGCATGATTGACATCCTCAACGCCGCAGGCCGGAATGGTGGCAAACTCCAAGCCATCCGATGGGCAGATCACAGGGATGGTTTTCCCGGTGACTGCGCCAATGCGTCTGCCATTGATAATGCTCAGGAAATTCTTATCCTGTGCAACAATTCTCGTGAGATTCTGCAACATGACTGTTTCCCGTTCGGTATAGTCGTACCGCAACTTCAGTGGATTGGAAATGCAATTTGACGCAGTTTGCGCTAAAGGACTGGTCATTTTAAATCGATTAGATTATAGAAACCATGCGCTTCAGAGCTTCACTTTGTGTCGCGCAATTCAGGCATAGCGAGACTCTATTCATGACAAGTCAGATTATCCCGGTTGAACCATTTGATTGCATCGTTTTTGGCGGAACCGGCGATCTTGCCGAACGCAAGCTGATCCCGGCGCTTTATCAGCGCCAGCGGGATGGCCAGCTTTCCGAACCAACCCGTATTATCGGTGCGTCACGTTCAGCCATGTCGAGCGAGGATTATCGCAAGTTTGCACAGGCTGCGATCAAGGAATTCGTCAAGGCTGATGAATATGACAAAGCGCAGGTGGAGCAATTTCTCCAGCGCATCACCTATGTTGCGGTTGACGCGACCTCGGATGCCGGGTGGGAAGATCTGAAGAACGAAATCGGCAATGACTCCAAGCGCATCCGTGCTTTCTATCTCGCGGTCAGCCCTTCACTTTTCGGCGATATTGCAAGCCGGTTGAAGAGCAACAAACTTGTTACCGATCACACGCGCATCATTGTTGAAAAGCCTATTGGCCGCGATCTGGACAGCGCGATCGCGCTTAATGACACGATCGGGCATGTGTTCAATGAACAGCAAATCTTCCGTATCGATCATTATCTCGGCAAGGAAACAGTGCAGAACCTCATGGCGCTGCGCTTTGCCAATGCGTTTTACGAGCCGCTATGGAATTCCGCCCATATTGATCACGTTCAGATCACAGTTGCCGAGCAGGTGGGTCTTGAGGGCCGCGCCGGTTACTATGACAAAGCGGGCGCTTTGCGCGACATGGTGCAGAACCATATCATGCAGCTGCTTTGCCTTGTTGCCATGGAGCCGCCAGCATCAATGGATGCTGATGCTGTACGCGATGAAAAGCTGAAAGTGCTGCGCTCGCTGAGCCCAATCACTTCTAAAAATGCTGAAGAGCTTACCGTTCGCGGTCAATATCGTGCAGGTGCGTCCTCCGGAGGCGCAGTCAAGGGCTATCTGGACGAGCTTGGTGCTCCCAGCAACACGGAAACATTTGTGGCGATCAAGGCAGAAATTGCCAATTGGCGCTGGGCTGGCGTTCCCTTCTATCTTCGCACCGGCAAGCGTCTCAGCGCGCGTGCCTCTGAGATCGTGGTTTCATTCAAGCCTATTCCGCATTCTATTTTCGGTGAAACAGCAGGGCGCGTTGTCGCTAATCAGCTTGTCATCCGCTTGCAGCCAGACGAAGGCGTCAAACAGTGGATGATGATCAAGGACCCGGGTCCAGGTGGAATGCGCCTGCGCCATGTGCCGCTTGATATGAGCTTTGCTGAATCGTTCAAGGTCCGCAGCCCCGACGCTTATGAGCGATTGCTGATGGATGTGGTTCGCGGCAATCAGACATTGTTCATGCGGCGTGACGAAGTGGTTGCCGCCTGGCGCTGGGTTGACCCTATCCTCAAAGCATGGGCGGAGACCGAACAGGCGCCATCCGGCTATACGGCGGGAACATGGGGACCCTCTTCGGCTATCGCTCTTATCGAGCGCGATGGCCGCACATGGCACGAGCCGGAATAGGGCGCGATCCATGGTGACAGATCAAAGACTGAAGAGTTTTGACAATGGCGACGCGCTGGCCGAGGCATTGGCAACGACTGTTGCGGAACACCTGAGGGCGGGCTGCGAGGCAAATGGCAAGGCAGTGCTGGTCGTTTCCGGTGGCACAACCCCGACCCGCTTTTTCAAAGCTTTGTCGCTCAAGGATCTGCCATGGACTAAAATCACAATAACGCTGGTGGATGAGCGCTTTGTGCCGCCCACCAGCGAGCGGTCAAACGAACGTCTGGTGCGCGAAGCGCTTTTGCAAAATGCGGCAGCTGGCGCAAATTTTGTCGGGCTGTATCACGGAGCTGCTGACGCGGATCAAGGCGCGAAAATGGCGACCGCTGAAATTGCCAGGCTCGGACAACCTTTCGATGTGGTGGTGCTTGGCATGGGCGGTGATGGCCATACGGCGTCATTTTTCCCCGGCGGCGACAATTTGAAAGCAGCAATTTCCAAAGATGAGAAAGCTTTGGTTTTGCCAATGTCCGCAGAAAATGCAGGCGAGCCGAGATTGACGCTGACACTGCCTGTCATCATAACCGCGCGTTTCATCGCGTTGCACATTGAAGGTGCCGGCAAGATGTCCACGCTGGAAGCAGCACTTGGCGAGGGTGAGGTCGAGGACATGCCTATCCGCGCCGTGCTATCCTCTCAGCCGATTGATCTTGAGATTTTCTGGGCGCCGTAAACGCCAGGATGCGCAATTGCCGGGAGGCTCCCAAACTCCAGGTCGCAAGAAAAGGACTTAGCCATGACCGTGACGCAACGGGTGAAAACCATTACAAACCGCATCCGCGAACAGTCAAAGCCAACGCGTGATGTATATCTCGACCATTTGCGTGAGGCAGCATCGCGCAAGCCTAAGCGCTCCGCCCTCGCCTGCGCCAATCTCGCCCATGGTTTTGCTGCGTGCAGCCCTTCCGACAAGGCGGCGCTTGCGGGCGATGTGGTGCCAAATCTTGGCATTATCACCTCTTATAATGATATGCTTTCGGCGCACCAGCCTTTTGAAACCTATCCAAACCTGATCAAGCAAGCAGCAAAGGAAGCCGGCGGCGTGGCGCAGGTTGCGGGCGGCGTGCCTGCCATGTGCGATGGCGTGACACAGGGCCAGCCCGGCATGGAATTGTCGCTGTTTTCGCGCGATGTCATCGCCATGGCAACCGCTATCGGTCTTTCACACGACATGTTCGATGCGGCGGTCTATCTTGGCGTTTGCGACAAGATTGTTCCAGGTCTCGTTATCGGCGCGCTGACCTTCGGTCATTTGCCAGCTGTTTTCATCCCGGCTGGCCCGATGACAACCGGCCTGCCGAATGATGAGAAGGCCAAAACGCGCCAGCTCTACGCGGAAGGCAAGGTCGGGCGCGACGAATTGCTTGAATCGGAGTCAAAATCCTATCACGGTCCCGGCACCTGCACATTCTACGGCACGGCCAATTCCAACCAGATGCTGATGGAGATTATGGGCCTGCATATGCCCGGCTCATCCTTCATCAACCCGGGCACGCCCCTGCGCGAAGCGTTGACCCGCGAGGCGGCCAAGCGCGCGCTGGCGATTACGGCGCTCGGCAATGAATTTACGCCGGTTGGCGAGATGATTGATGAGCGCACCATCGTCAATGGCGTTGTCGGTCTGCATGCAACGGGCGGCTCCACCAACCATACGATGCATCTGGTGGCAATGGCAGCCGCCGCAGGCATCAAGCTGACATGGCAGGATATTTCCGACCTTTCCGATGTGGTGCCACTCTTGGCACGCGTTTATCCGAATGGTCTTGCCGATGTAAACCATTTCCATGCGGCAGGTGGCATGGGTTATGTCATCCGCGAATTGCTGGATGGCGGATTGCTGCATGAGGATGTCAAGACGGTCTGGGGCGGCAGCGAGGGTCTGCGTGCCTATACGATCGAACCCGCGCTTGGCGAAAACGGTACTGTTGTTCGCAATCCTACACCGGCGGAAAGCGCCGATAAGAAAGTGCTATCGACCTGCGCTACGCCGTTTCAGGTGACGGGCGGACTGAAGATGCTCAAGGGCAATCTTGGAACAGCCGTCATCAAGACTTCTGCGGTGAAAGCTGACAGGCATATTGTTGAAGCACCTGCTTTGGTCTTTGACAGTCAGGCGGCGCTGCAAGACGCCTTCAAGGCCGGGAAACTTAACCGCGACTTCGTAGCGATTGTACGTTTCCAGGGCCCGCGGGCCAATGGCATGCCGGAACTGCATAAACTGACCCCTGCGCTTGGTGTATTGCAAGATCGCGGGCACATGGTTGCACTCGTCACTGATGGCCGCATGTCAGGCGCGTCTGGCAAAGTTCCGGCAGCAATTCATGTCACGCCAGAGGCTCTGGACGGCGGCATCATCGGCAAAATACGCGATGGCGATATAGTGCGGCTGGACGCCGAGATCGGCACGCTTGACGTGCTGGAAGACCCGGCAGTGCTGGCGGCGCGTCCTGCGCCGGTCGTCGATATCAGCCATAATAGCTATGGAATGGGACGAGAACTCTTTGCCTCCTTCCGCAATGTTGTAGGCCGCGCGGATGCCGGCGCGTCGGTGTTTGGACTTTAGCAGCATTGCATCTGTGTGTAGACACAATTATATTGTGTCTACACACGAGGATTTGCCATGCCGCTCAACATTCGCAATGAGGAAGTCAATAAGTTGGCCGAAAAGCTGGCTGCCCGAAAACATATCAGCAAGACTGAAGCTGTGAGGCTTGCTCTGGAAAGGGAATTGCACAGGACGGACAATGAAACCCCACTGCTAAAACGTCTACAACCACTGCTGGATGAAATTGCATCCCTTCCCGATACTGGCGTCAAAATCGACAAAGCATTCTTTGACGATCTAAGTGGTGATTACTGATGTTCGTGGATGCATCGGTCATGATCGCTATATTGACCAAAGAGCCTGGATATACAGATTTTGTGTCGAAGCTTGACGACACAGAGCCAGAGACACTGATTACGTCTGTCGTCGCTATTTGGGAAACTACCGTCGGACTTTTTAGAAAGACGGGCATATCCATGGCTGAATCACAGGCGAGAATCCGCAAGTTCCTAACGCTCACGAAAATAAAAACGCTTCCTGTCTCAAACGATGACCTGCCAAACGCATTGGAGGCGTTTGATAAATACGGACGGCACCGCTACCCCGCCAACGACAGAAATAGCGCACTCAACCTTGCCGATTGTTTCCACTATGCAACGGCGAAGGCGCAACGCGTGCCAATTCTGACCAAGGATTCCGGTTTCGCGCTTACTGACCTTGAAACCGTTGGGGCGGTCAAAAATCAGTAATTGGTGCGGCGCTCGTCGGAAGGCGAGCGCCCGAATTGTGCCCGGTAGCTCTGGGCAAAATAAGAATGTGACGTGAAACCGGTGGCCAGCGCTACATCAAGAATGGGCGAATGGGTCTGGCGCAAAAGCTCGCGGGCGCGCTCAAGGCGCAGGCTCATATAATAGCGGCCAGGTGTCATATTGAGATGGCGCAGGAAGAGCCGCTCCACCTGACGCACGGATAATCCAACCGCCTTTGCCAATCGCACTGCGGATTTCGGCTGCTCCAGATTATCAGCCATAAGCTCAACGATCTTGCGCAGCTTTTCCGATTTACCGGTGAGATCGCGTTCCGGCCCGATACGTTGGCGATCCGTTTGCGAGCGGATGCGCTCATGATGAAACTGGTTTGCCACCTCATTGGCAAGGGCCGGGCTGAAATCCTGCTTGATGATCTCAAGCATCAGATCAATTGATGTCGTGCCGCCCGCACAGGTGTAGCGCTTGCGATCAATCTCGAAGACATTGCCCGTGCATTCAATCTGCGGAAAGCGCTCCTGAAAACCGGCCCGGTTTTCCCAATGGATTGTACAGCGATGCCCTTCCAGTTGACCGGCCTCAGCCAGAATATAGCTGCCAATATTGAGCCCCCCCAGCGAAGCACCGCGACGCCCCAAATTGCGAAGTGCAGCGATGACCTTTGGTTTTTCTTCAAATTCCGTAGTTAGCCCTGCGCAAATGAAAAATATGTCCGCTGGCGGAAGATCGGCAAGCGCATACTCCACATTGATCTGAAGGCCATTGGATGCGGTCACGGCTGCACCGGTCGCTGATACGGTAATCCACGAATAGAATGGCTTCTCGGACATGCGATTTGCCGTGCGCATCGTATCAATGGCAGCGGCAAGGCTGAACATCGGAAATTTATCGACAAGCAGAAAGGCGAAGGTTCTGCCGACCTTGATTGTTTCGGCCATGCGCTGTTTTAACGGGTTTCCCTATTTGAGCAAGCAGATCAGAAATGCGGCGGTGTCTTCCCTGCCGTGCGATAGGCGGCGACAAGCGTATTTGCCATGAGCATGGCAATTGTCATGGGACCAACGCCACCTGGAACCGGGGTTATCGCCGCAGCAACCGTAGCCGCATCAGCAAAATCCACATCGCCGACCAGTCTGGTCTTTCCCTCACCTTTTTCAGGCGCCGGAATGCGGTTAATGCCAACGTCAATGACAGTCGCACCGGGCTTTACCCAATCCGCCTTGATCATTTGCGGCCTGCCGACAGCGGCCACAAGAATATCGGCAGTGCGGCAGAGGGCTGCCAGATCTTTCGTTTTGCTATGGGCGATTGTGACTGTCGCATTATGTGCCAGAAGCAGGTTGAACATAGGCTTGCCAACAATGTTGGAACGACCAACCACCACGGCATTCAAGCCGGAGAGATCACGACCAAGAATGCGATCAATCAGCAGCATCGAACCGGCTGGCGTGCAGGGAACAAATGCGCTGTCGAGTTCACCGGTACCGAGTTTTCCAACATTGATGAAGTGAAAACCATCAACATCCTTGTCGGGAGAAATGGTCTGGATGATACGGCCCGAATCAATGTGCTTCGGTAGCGGCAACTGCACAAGAATGCCATGGATCAGAGGATCGGCATTGAGCTTGTCCACCAATGCAACAAGATCTTCCTCGGATGTATCGGCAGACAATGTATGCTGTACGGAATGGAACCCGCATTCCCGCGCTTTTCTGCCCTTTGAAGCAACATACACCTGACTGGCGGGATCTTCGCCAACAATGATAACGGCAATGCCTGGTGTTACGCCTGTGTCCTTAATCAGTTCGGCAGCGGATAACTTGACCTTTGAAACCACATCTTCGGCAATCTCCTTGCCATTGATCGTTACTGCCATGTGCTGCTCCTGAAAACTCATACTTCGCAGATTGAGCGTCATTGTCTTGATTTTGCGCCAGAATAATACCGTCAGAACGGCGTTCCCTGACGCAATAGCGAAAGCGATACAGAACCGCAATGCGATGATACGTTGCAGGGCTTGGCTAAGCCGCTAAATCCAAGCATGATTGTGAACACCTTACCGATTCCGGGAATTCAAATGCGCTATTCAGCCTTCAGCCTGCTCAAAAATGCCCTTAACGGCAACAAGGACTGGAAACCCGCCTGGCGTAAACCCGACCCGAAGCCTGCCTATGATGTCGTTATCATTGGTGGCGGCCACGGCTTGGCAACGGCCTATTATCTCGCCAAGGAACACGGCATTCGCAACATTGCGGTCGTTGAAAAGGGATGGCTTGGGTCTGGCAATATCGGACGCAATACCACCGCCATCCGCTCCAACTATCTTCTATCGGAAAACCAGCACTTCTATGAAGCGTCAATGAAGCTTTGGGAAACGCTGTCCCATGACCTCAATTATAATGTGATGTTTTCGCAGCGCGGCGTCATTAATCTCGCCCATTCCCTGCCCCAGCTGGATGTCTATGCAAGGCGTGGCAACCAGATGCGGCTGAATGGTATCGATGCGGAATTGATGAGTCCCACCCAGATCAAAAAACTGATACCAGGTCTCGACATAAGCAGTTCGGCGCGCTTTCCCATTATTGGTGGACTGATGCAACGGAGCGCAGGCACTGCTCGGCATGATGCAGTCGTCTGGGGCTATGCACGCGCTGCCGATCAGCTCGGTGTCGATATTATCGAAAATTGCGAAGTGACCAGTTTTCTGAAAGACGGCGATACGGTTACCGGCGTCATGACGACCCGCGGACCGATCAATGCCAAAAAGGTTGGCTGTGCAGTAGCGGGCAATACGAGTGAGCTTATGCGCCGCGCTGGCATTGATCGTTTGCCGCTTGAATCCCACGTCTTGCAAGCCTTTGTCTCGGAAGCCTTGAAGCCTGTTGTCGATACGGTAGCAACCTTTGGCGGTGGACATCTTTATTTCAGCCAGTCAGACAAGGGCGGTCTGGTTTTTGGCGGTGACATTGACGGCTACAATTCCTATGCCCAGCGTGGCAATCTTCCGGTCGTCGAAGATGTCATGAGCGAATTTGTAGCTCTTATTCCCGCATTGGCTCGGGTAAAGCTGCTGCGTTCGTGGGGCGGTATCATGGATATGAGCATGGATGGCTCGCCCATCATTACCAAGGGGCCGCTGCCGGGCATGTATCTCAATACTGGCTGGTGCTATGGCGGCTTCAAAGCAACGCCGATTTCCGGCAAATGCTTCGCCTGGACAATTGCACGAAACGAGCCGCACCCGCTATCAGCGCCGTTTACGCTCGACCGTTTTTATCGCGGCTATGTTATCGATGATAAGGGACAGGGCCCAACACCAAGGCTGCACTGATCAGGCAGTCTGCCGCTCGGCCTCTTCACGCAGAATTTCTCGCAGCGCGGCAATTTCATCCAGCATATCTTCAATATTGGAATTATCATGCTGGCGCGGCGTGGAATAAGCGTCGGCATAGGCATAAAGAAAATCTGCAATTACCACCTCATCATCTTCAAGCTCGGAAGATGATCGATTGCCTTGCGCGCGCTCGATGGCTGCACCCAAACGCGATTTTTGCGTCAAGGATTGCTGATCTGAAACCGGCATTTTGGATCGCTTACCGCTCCCCTCAGGCGAGGGATCCAAAGGTAAATTTGCGCCACGATTACCCGCACGGAAACTTTCGATCATCCCTAGCAGGATGGCGATGCCAAGTCCGGCGAACAACCCACCAAGCAAACCAGCGATGGCAACAAGCTTGCGCGATCCGCCGGTGCTTTCAAGCGCAGGACGCGCGGGAGAAATGACCCGTATATTGGTAGTATTAACCCCTTCAAGCTCGCCGGTTTCCTTGGCGCGCAAAAGAAAAGCTTCGTAAACTGCGCGTTTGGCTGCGACTTCCCGGTCAAGTTCACGCAACTTGACCATATCCTCATTATTGGTCGCTGTGCGTGCCTTCAACTGATTAAGGCGAGCCATCAACTCCTGTTCCTGCTGTTGGGACCGCTTGAGTTCGGTCTGTACCGAGGAAGCAATACGCTGCAATTCATTGCGAATTTCACTGCGGATTCCGCTGACTTGCGATTGCGCCTGAATGAGCTGTGGATGACGCGGCCCAAGTTTTGTTGCCAGACCATCGGCCTGTTGCTTCAGGGCACCATATTGCGAGCGCAGCGCAACAATGACCCCGGAGCGAAACTCTTCCGGCAAGGTATTGCCAAGCACGCCATCGACAGAGGCGCCGCGGATGGATGCGGCCTGTGCATTCAAGCGGATCGTCTGGTTGCGAGCCGCCGTCAATTCATCATTGGTCCGCGTGATTTCATCATCGCTGATCAAGCGGCCTTGCACATCAACCAGATCATTGTCTGCTTTGAATTTCTGCACGGCATTTTCAGCTTCTTCAACGCCTGCACGCAAATCATTCAATCGGGCTGTCAGGACTTCGGTGGCCTGCCTTGCCGTGTCGGACTGAATATTGCCCTGCTCTTCGCGGAAGACATCCGAGACAGTATTGGCGATAAGCGCTGATTTTTCCGGATCGCGTGATTCCACCGTAATGTTGAAGATGTAATTCTTCGTGCTGCGCTCGACATTCAACCGCTCATACAGATTGCGAAGGAGCAAAGTTTCGCGTGTCGTCGCATCGGGCGTGCTGTCGGTTGAAAACAGTTCCCGGATCGTGGCGACCAATCCGCGCTCTTTCAGGTCACCATTGAATTCCGGATCTTTGGCAAGTCCGGCCTTATCGATAACCTTGGTCAATACACTGCTTGACTGGATAATACGCAATTGGCTTTCAGCGACCGCCAGAGAAGCATCCAGAGGAAGCTGAGTCGATGAAATTTCCTTATCGACAATCTTCAAATCGCGGGGATCGACCAGCAATTCTACGGTGGACGAATAAAGCTTCGGCAGGGTCATGGCATAACCAACGCCAAGCAAGGTTCCGATGATTGTTGTGGCAACAATCAAAGATTTCGAGCGACCGACCCGGTTAATAACAATACGTGGATCGACCAGTGGCCTCCACTCATCATCTTGAATGCCTGCGGTTTGAGGCTCTGCCCGAGCAGGTTGCGGACGTTGCAAAGAAGTAAATTCCGGCTTTTCAGACAGGGCTGGTTCTTGTGTCACCCGCTCGGTTGTAACGGGGATGGAGGCCGGAAGTATAGCTGCCGATGTTTCTTTCGGCAGAAGCTCCTCATAAATTGCTGCGGGCATGCGGACTTCACTTTCGCCAGCGTCAACCCGGCGATTAAGCTCGGCTTTGATGGCAGCCATATCGGCGCGCATACGGTTTATTGCATCTTGCTCGATTGCCTCCTGATCGAGGGGCGCAGGGGCACCCGCAGGCGAGGCCTGAATCGCATCCGCTTCCGCAGCAAGACGCAAACTCCGCATTCTGTGATAGTGATCGAGATCGGTTTCATTGCGGACAGATGGTGCAGCAGGAGCAACGGGTGTCTGTGCCTCTGAGCCCTGCTCATTGGCAAACGAGAGAAGCGAGCGCCGCCTTACCGTCTCGTTTTCACGACTAGTCATCCGCAACCGAACTCCAACATGCTGACCCAAATGCGCTCAATCGCGGATGCAGACATCCACGGTTAAGCCACACTAAAGTTCTATGGAAAATAAAACGTTAATCATGATGCTCCATGCTTATAGGGGAGTCATATCGACACGCAACTCAAATCCCGTAGCTTCCGCATATCGACGCAATGTTGCAATGGAGGGCGAAACCCGACCCGCTTCCAGCCTTGCAATAGCAGATTGCGTAGTGGCCATTCGCTTTGCCAGTTCGGTTTGTGACAATTTCGCCTGGATTCGGGTGCGAATAAGCATCTCTATTATTGTGTATTCCAGATCGGCTTGCTTGTAGTGTTTCTGGAATTCCGGGTCGTTTAAATATTTTTGTTTCAGTTCCTTTAGTGTTTTCAAGGGTTCACCTCTTTCATACGTTGATAGGCCAGAGCCAAGGCGCGTCGGGGAGTCTGCTGCGATTTTTTTACGAAGACATGTAGAACCACCACACGTCTCCCTGTTAGAGCGCCATACAATCCCCGAGCTATTCCTTCCGTTGCCTTGGCGCGAAGCTTCCACAACTTCCCATCAATATGTTTGACATGTGGCTCTCGCATGTTTTCGAGCCCTATGCTTTCAATCAATTCCATCAGTCGGATCAACCGCGCCTGCAATCCCGGAGGCAATGCATCCATCTCCGCTTCCGCCAAGCTGAATATTTCAACGGACCAACTCATTAAATATAGCCTATATGATATAATTTGAGAATATGTTTCGCATAAAATTAATGAAGTAGAGCAGGCCTGTACTGCTTACAACGGGTCTAACACCACCCGTTAAGCCTTTTACGCTAAATCACTGAACGTTGTTATGCAGGATATGAAATTGGTCGTTCGGCACGTGAAAGCCAATGCGGGGCTCATCCGCGACTATTTCTCGGTGATCAGCGGATCGGCGGGGCGGCTGGTCATATCGCTGGCCTATTTCGTTGCGCTGGCAAATACCCTGACAATTGCAGAATTTGGGCTTTTCGCCACTGCATCGGCAACTGGCGTTGTGCTTTCCCGACTTGTCTCATTCGGCTTTGTCTCGCCGCTTTACCGTATCTCCACCGTCAAGCCGCAGCTTATCGGTGCATATACGGGCGGGTTTCTGGCAGCTGTGGTCATTTCCCTGCCTATCTTTCTTCTCGCTGCCTTTCTGGCGCATCTGGTGTTTTTTGGCGCTGATCTCGCGCTTGGAACTTTTGCCGTCATTGTCGGTGCAGAGGCTCTGCTCTGGCGATCCATGGAAGTCGTCGTCATCGTCAATAATGGCCTTAACCGTTTTGGCCGTGCGGCCCTGCTGGTGATAATTGGCACGGCATTGCGCGCTGCTGCTGCGGTATTGTTTGCATTTTCAACCATTACCAATCTTGCGATCTGGAGTTGGTGGTATGCGGGCGCGAATGGCATTGCGCTGATTATTGCGATTATCTTTTTTTACCCAAGAGTGCGGTTGCGGCTGGTGCCGAAACTTTATCGCCGCAGGCTCAGTGATTCATTTGCCGTGACCGGCGCGGAAGTGCTGTTCTACGTTCAGTCAGAATTAGACAAGCTGCTTGTTTTGGCTGTTGGCGGACCACAGACAGCCGGTGTTTACGCCATCATCATGCGGCTGGTCGATCTGACCGCTCTCCCCGTGCGTTCCTTTAACATGATGCTCGTACAAAAGCTGATGCGCACACCCGATATGCTTAAATCCATGAAAATCCGCGGCGGACTGGAACTGGGGGTATTTCTGGTTTCGACGCTTGGATTGGCGGCACTGGCACTGTTTCTGCATATTTTCCCCCGTGCCTTGGGCGATAATGTTGCTTCAGTCGTTGCCTTATTACCCTTGGTGCTTCTCGTCCCCGGCCTGCGCAATCTCGTGGAATATCAAGCGGAGATACTCTATGCGCGCGGCCAATCGGGCTTGAGGGCAATCAATCTTGCAGTGCTTGGAATTATGAAGGCCGGCTTGCTGTCCTGGCTTCTGGTGACATTCTTGGATGTGAATGACTGGCTTATATGGCTCAATGCCATGTTTGTAGCCATCTATATCGCCTCTACCTTGCTCACCTATAGCGCGATCAAAAAGCCAGCGCGAAGGGTTTAGAAGAACAGCTGACGAATGCGATCCGTGCCGTCGCCAAGAAATGACTGAATGCCGATTGCCACCTGATAAGGTGCCATTTCCTTAACGAATTTTACCAGTTCAGCATCGGTTGGCGCGGGTGCCGACCAATGAATCCGGCAAAATTCACGGCCATCATGGTAATGGCCCTTGGCGTTCAAAACTTCATCGACATAGCGGCCATAGATCATGCATTCGGAAAACTTGCGGGTGCGCCCAATAGCTGCCACCCAATGCTTGCCACTGCGCTTTTCTATGAGATCGCACATGCCGACCACACTATCGCGCCGCCACGCAATGAGTGTTCCAATATAGTCATGTCCAGCAGCGCTCACAGGCATCACTCCGAGCAGATTGCCCGCATTTTCAGACCATATGAGCTGGTCCCCCGGAACCGGCCGCAACAGGTCGCCATCGCGCCGAAACAGTCGCATGTCGTCACCATGCCAAAATGACGAACAGTCAAATGGCTTGAGGAAGGTGACGTCTGAATCAATATAGATGAGCGCATCATCATTTATATGTTTGGCAATGGCGATACGCCGAAGCTGTTGCATATGCCAACCGCGCAACGGCAATGTCCTTGGTGAAAGCCAGATACGCCGGCGACCGAAATTTGTCGGATCAGGAAAGGGCCTTATCCATCCCGGCAAAAGATCATTTTCATCGACGACAATGCGATTGGGCGTTTCAAGCTGTTTGAACAGGGCAATATCCCGGTGCTCAACCAGGATATAATGCTTGGTATAGCCGGTCACGAAGCGATCAATAGTCTCGCACAGCAATTGGCAGCGCCGGAAATCCGGTGCGTAACTTGCTGTGACCAATGCATTCCTCAATGGCGTGCCCTCAATTTTGCCCGTGCAACGCGTAGCAGGAAAAGCGGGTTGCCGACAACATAGCGCCGCCATAAACGCCCCGGCTCCTGAGCAAGGCGGTACAGCCATTCAAAGCGTAATTTCTGCACCAGTTCAGGTGCACGCGGTACGGCACCTGCCATGAAATCGAACAATGCACCAACACCCAAAGCAAGCGTGCAATGGTCCGCTGTGAGCTTTTGCGCCATGAACATTTCCTGACGCGGAACACCCATTGCGACGAGAAGGATATGCGGCGAGAATTCTTTCAATGATTGCAAAATACGAGGCTCATCCGCCTCGGTAAAAAATCCATCGCTGATGACCCGAAACTCATGTTGCGAAGCGATCTGACCAAATCTGGCTGCTGCCTTTTCAACAATATCCAGCTTTGCCCCAATCAGCGCGATGCGCAGCGGGTTGGTCTCAGCTTGGAGTATTGCAGGGGTGAAATCCGTTCCATTCAGATTGGCAGGAAATGAGGAGCCATGCAGAACTTTTGAAGCAATGTCCACGCCGATGCCATCGGGCAGAACCAGAAAACTGCGCAGCGCCTCCCTAAATCCTGCGTCAGTCTGGGCGACATTGGCATTATGCGCATTAAGCCAGGTGATCAGTGTAAAGTCTTGAGCGGCAATTCGCTGACGCAGCAGTTCAATCGCTTCCTGCCACGGCAGGGCGGCGACGGATATGCCGAGAATGGAGCGGCTCGGGGGTGGCGCCATGCTCATTCTGCCGTCTGAATATGAGCGAGGCCAAGCTTGATCTGGCGATCAAAGCGCGCCTGTTGTGCCGCGCGGAAAGCTTTACCCGAACGGGTCATATCTTCGCCGGATCGTACACGAGCGACCATCTGACTGACGGCTCTGGCGAAAATGACCGGATCATCTGCAACGACGCAATTATCCGGTATATCGGCAATGCCGCGCACCGAAAGGGCTGTTGCAACGCTTGGTAGCCCCAGTTCAAAAGTCTCGATGGTTTTCAGCTGCACGCCGGTTCCGGCGCGGCTGATCAGCGGGATTACCGCGCAGCCGAGAACAAAATCCGTGGCATCGGGCACGCGTCCGGCAAAATTAAAATTTGGCCATGCCGCTTTGAGATCAGCCGGGGTGCTGCCAGCGACCGTAATGCCGATGTCCTGATCAAGATGCGGAGCTACTTCCCGCAAAAACCATTCCAAGCCTATGCGGTTGGGCTGCCATGTCCATGTGCCTATCAGTCCCAATTCGCGTTCAATCTTGCGATTGGACATTTTCGTAGTATCCGCTTCGGTAATCAAAGGCAGTGCAGCGGCACGATCAGTTGTATCAAGTTGCAATGCGGCGATATCTTCGTCAGCCAAGGTGAAAACAAATGCCGCACTGTCGCATAGGCGTTTTTCCAGTCCCGCCAAAAGCCGGGACTCCCGGCTGAACAAATATTTTTGGATCATGCTCGTCGCAGCGTCAGCGTTCTCGCGGGCAGAACGATGCTCAACATTGTGGGCGATGAATATTTGCGGCTTGTCGGAAAAACAATCTTCAAATGCACCGGCAAGCGCGACGCCATTTAATATGTAAGCATCGAATGGTTCGGCGGAAGCAATAGCGGTACGAAAGCGCTCCTTGCTAATAATCCGCAATTTAACCGATGATACGGTGAGGCCAGTGAGCACGGCCTTGCCCAGCCAGCGCAGCTTTTGACTAAAGCTCGCCGTATCATTGCGAACATCCACTTCGCCGAGCAATATTGTATTATGCGGATCCAAGGGAGCACTGCCTGGCCAGACAAAGCCGACAATTGTGACCTTCACGCCAGCGCGCTTCAGCCCATCGATAATAGCTTTATTGGCTATTTCATAGCCAGTGGCCGGTTTACTGTCCGGGACGATGGAGGTGATGAAAACTACGTGCATTGTGGCTCGAACGTAATGAAATGTTGAACAAGTGTCATCTATATCTTCATATAGATAAATAACGGATAAATAGCCCCGCGATGAAATTGAACGGCCACGACAATATATCCCTCATCATGCAATCGCCCGGACTTTCTCCGGAATCGATTGATGTTGTGGTTACTCTGCCAACGTTCAAAAGGCCCGATCATCTTTTAAAGACTCTTGCTTCTTTGAAAGAACAAAAAACAGATCGGTCATTTGCAATCATTGTCATGGAGAATGAAGCGGAGAAATGCGAGGGAGCCGCTGTCGCGGCACCTTTGTTTGAGAATGGCGACTATAGTGGGCTTGTAATTGTTGCCCACGATCGCGGCAATTGTAACGCCTATAATGCGGGATGGCTGACAGCGCTTGAGACGTTTCCCAATTTCAGCTCATTGGTGGTGATCGACGATGATGAGATCGCCGATCCGCATTGGCTGGAAAACCTGTGCAAGACGCGCGAACTCTATAATTCAGATTTTGTCGGTGGCCCTCAAATTCCGATTTTCGCAAAGCCGGAACATCAGATATGGGCAAAACATCCCGTATTCAGCCCGCATTATGACACAACCGGGCGCGTGCCGATCATTTACTCATCCGGCAATTTGCTGGTCGGGCGCAATGTGCTTGAGGCAATGCCTTTTCCTTTTCTCGACCTTACCTTCAATTTTATGGGTGGCGGAGATTCTGATTTCATCAGCCGGAGTGTAGTCAAGGGCTTTACAATCGCCTGGTGCGCCGAAGCACCCGTTTATGAAACCGTGCCTGCGCGACGTGTCGAAGCGGATTGGATCAGGGCAAGGGCTTTGCGCAACGGCGTGATCTCAAGCCTGATTGAAAAGCGAAAACGCGCCGATGAGCCTTTTGGCAAGTTGAAAACCACCTTGAAAAGTCTGTTGCTCCTCGCAGTTTCGCCTTTTCGGGCAGCAATGAAGACAGCCCAGACCGGATCGCTGTCTATTGGCATCTATCAGATATATATTGGGCTTGGCCGCGTTTTGGCAGAATTCGGATATTCGAATGAGCAATATCGGCAACCTGAAAAGAACTGACACGCCCATAGCCTTGCCGACACGGCTCGTTGCCAGTCTTCTTGCCGGGCTGATTTTGTGTGTTCTGCTTGTATCTTTGCGACCATTCCAACCGGCAAGTACCGCCATTGCCGGTAGTGGCGGCGATCTGGTCAATCAATTGGGTTTTGGCGCTCTTGGGGGCGTTGCAAGTCTTGCAATGATGCTGCTGGCCGATCCGCGCCGCCTGCTGTGCCTTGTTAGCCCAATGTGGATCATCATGTTCGGGTTCGTTTTTCTTTCAACCTTTGTCGCGGTCGATCCCGGCTCGGCCCAGCGTGCGGTTATATTTACAATTATCGGTGTCCTATGTGTCATCGCGGTTCTGGCACTTCCGCCCGATATGGACGGGTTCTCGCTCGCTCTGATCATGGCCGCTACGGCAGTGCTGGTTCTTTCCTATATCGGGCTGGTCATTTTTCCCGATCTTGCAAAACATACGGCAAGCGAAATAGAGTCTGAACATGCGGACCTATGGCGCGGTATTTATGCGCATAAGAATGTTGCAGGGCCAGTCATGGCCTCATTTGCTTTCGCGGGAATCTATCTTATCCGCCGTGGCTGGCACAAAAGCGGAGCCACAATTTTGGTCTTTGCCCTGCTTTTTGTTGCTCATACCGGATCTAAAACATCAACCGCATTGGTCCCGATGGTAATTCTGCTTGTTATGGTCCCCGGCCTTTTCGGGTTTCGAATCGTGACTGCCCTGCTTATCGTGACGGCGCTTGCGGGATTCTTCTTCTTCACCATAGGCACGCTATTCTTTCCTTTTACCCACGATCTTTTGCTGCAAATGGGCGCTGATGCGACCTTCACCGGTCGCACATCCATCTGGCAGTTTGGTCTGGAAAAACTTAGCCAAACACCATGGCGCGGATTTGGACTGGAAAGCTTCTGGGAAGCGGCTGTCGTTCGCCAGGCGGAAAATCCATATTATCTTGACTGGGATGTGCGCGGCATTGTTCATGCCCATAATGGGTATCTGGATATTGCAATTGCCATGGGCGTTCCGGCGCTGATTTGCGCGATCATCGTTCTGGTCCTGCTGCCGCTGGTGGATTATGTACGAGCCTTGCGAAAACGCGAGAATATTTTTCTCTCTGATTTTTTCATGATGTGCCTGACATTTTCGCTGATGAATGCTTTCCTTGAGAGCTTTTTCTTTCGTAGGGCTGATCCAGTCTGGCTGATTGTCGTTATGGCATGCCTCGGCCTGCGTATGACCGCGCGCATTTCTTTGCTCTCCCGCGCCTGATTTTGGCTTAGACCGGTTGACCGGCGCACGCGGACCAGCTCAAAGTGCCGCCCATTTAGAGGGAGAGAAATATGTCCGATAATGTCGTTCTGGTTGGATGCGGTAATATGGGTTTTGCCATGCTCAAAGGCTGGCTGGATGCTGGCATTTTACAGCCAGGCCAAGTTACTGTTGTTGAGCCGACCCCCGCCCTTCTCGAACGCGCTGCAAATCTGGGCGTAACCGCAGTCGCTGATGCATCCGCAATTAAGGATGATCCTGCACCGCGCGTCATTCTTGTCGCTGTGAAGCCGCAGGTGATGCGGGACGTCCTTCCGGCCTATGCGCGCTTTGCCGAAACGTCGACATTTGTCAGCGTTGCGGCGGGCATAAAAGTAGCCTTCTTCGAAGAGCATCTCGGAAAAAATACCGCGATCATCCGCACGATCCCCAATACTCCTTCTGCAATCGGCAAGGGAATGATTGTCACATTCCGCAATGCGCATGTAGCCGACAATGATGCAGCACTCGTTGATCGGCTGCTTGAGACCAGCGGCGCCGTGGCTTCAGTCGATGATGAAAGTCTGATTGATGTTGCTACAGCGATCTCAGGATCGGGACCCGCCTATGTATTCCATTTTATAGAGGCATTGACAGAAGCTGGTGTCCATGCGGGTCTTGAACGCAAGACCGCAGAAATATTGGCCATGCAGACAGTGTTTGGAGCGGGTGCTTTGGCCGCTTCAAGCGAGGATACCCCGACAAGGCTCCGGGAACAGGTCACAAGTCCGAATGGAACCACCGCTGCGGCACTGGATGTCCTGATGGGCGAAGACAGGCTCAAAAATCTGGTCAAAGAAGCCGTTTCTGCTGCCCATAAGCGCGCTGTTGAACTGGGCAATCAGGCATAAAACACGGCCGGGAATGTCCCGGCCATATTACTCACTTTGCTGGAGGCAAAGAAACAATTAGCTCGGCTTTTTGGTGACAAGTGTCAGTAGCCCTTTAGAATCAAGGCTGGCAATAACAACCGCCTCGGAAGTGAGGCCCTTTTCCTTCAAGGCGGACGTCACTTCCGGTGATTTGTCTATGGAAGAGCGCAGTTTCTTCACGTCATCATCACTGCGCTGAGCAATTGCATCATTGACCTGCGTCTTGGTTGCATCGGGCAATTCATTGAGATCGACGATATTAATTGTCGTAATATGGGGGGCTGCTGATTGGGCTGGAGCTTTAGTCGATGGAGCAACAGCCGGCGGAGGCGCCTGAGTTGCAGTCTGGGCATAGGCCACCGAAATGGCCAAGGGGAATGCCGCGCAAAGCGCGAGCACTATCATCTTTCGCATCGTTTTTCCTTTCAGATGATTGGCGAACGATCATCTACTGATGATGCCTGCCACTTGATCCCGGAAATTCGATCTCAACCGGTCGATGATCGGGTTTTTTCAAGGCAATATTGCAGCGCGAATATGGCACCCACTTCATGCAGAAAGGTCAATGGGCGTAGCATCCAGATTTTGCTCGATCATGGTGTTTGCAAGAATTTCATAGGACCGGACCCGCGCCTTATGATCAAAAATATGGCCCGTAACCATTATTTCATCCGCGCCAGTACGATGAATGAATTCCTCAACACCAGTTTTGATGGTAGGAGCGGCACCAACGACAGAACAGGACAGGGATTGGCGCAGGATCGCCTTTGCATGCAGATCAAGCGTATCCTCATAGCCCTCAACGGGGGCAGGAAGGGGACCCGGATTGCCGGTGCGTAGATTTACAAATGCCTGTTGCTGCGACGTTTGCAAAAGCCGGGCTTCTTCATCGCTTTCAGCCGCGAATACATTGAGGCCAAGCATCACATAGGGCTTATCCAGATAACGCGAAGGCTCAAATCGCGCGCGATAGATTTCAACCGCCCGCTCCATTTCTGCTGGAGCGAAATGGGATGCAAAAGCGTAGGGGAGCCCCAATGCAGCGGCAAGCTGCGCGCCGAAAAGGCTGGAGCCAAGAATCCAGACCGGTACATCAAGCCCTGCCCCCGGAACTGCAATGACATGTTGTCCGGGCTGCGGATCGTCAAAATAGCTCAGGAGTTCGACGACGTCCTGCGGAAAGCCATTAATATCCTGATTGAGGTTGCGGCGCAGCGCTTGCGCGGTGATCTGATCTGTTCCTGGAGCACGGCCTACGCCCAGATCAATACGCCCGGGATGCAGCGAGGCAAGGGTGCCGAAAGCTTCAGCCACCATAAGGGGCGAGTGATTTGGCAACATGATACCTCCCGCGCCAAGGCGAATTCTGGAGGTTCCTGACGCTACATGAGCGATCACGACAGCTGTAGCAGCACTGGCGATGCCGCGCATACTATGATGTTCCGCAAGCCAAAGACGATTATAGCCAAGGCGTTCGGCGTTTTGCGCAAGGTCGAGCGAATTGCGGAGAGATTGCGCGGCAGTGCTGCCTGCTGCAATCGGTGAAAGGTCGAGGACTGAAAGTGGGATCATGACCTGAATATAGGCCACCATAAACGCCAGACAATGAGGTCAGGCGTTTTCATGATTCACAAAAATTGAACGTCGATTGAATTGGGATTCTTGTCGGGCTACCCGTTGGTGCCGGTGCGCGATGAAACCAAGCGCAACTCCATCCCAACCACTGGGCGCGTTTCTTGCGCCAGCTGCTCATCGGATTCGCGGATAGCAGTCTCGATAAAATAGGCAATCATTTCGAAGCCTTGATCGTCCGCAAGAGCGCACAATCTGGAAAGTTCTGTTTTGAGAACTTCCAGTGTCTTGGTCCTCTTGTTCATGCCCTTCTCCCACAACTAGGATCGCAGGAGACCCTACGTTCCAATCAGCTTTAATTCTCGACAACAATAACCAATATTAACTGTCACGACCCACAATCTCGTCATGGCGTCTGCATATATTTGTAAATTTCACGCATTGAATCAGGTGGTAATTTATGCGGGACACTAATACCAATTTTTCCATTTTGAAAAGATCAAAATTTTCTACCCCTATATTTTACATCCAACCAAAACGCATAAAATTAATTTAAAATTTTATGCTGTTTACTTGCCTCCGGTGTCTTTCAGAATGGTATTGAATTGGCTCTAAAGCTGGACATATGGATTTCCGGTTTGTCACACATCTTTTTTGAACCGCTCTTTGTTGCCTGATCAATTATGCCGGAAGCAAGGTCCGAAACCACTTCTACCGCAATATCTTCTGGCAGGCCTGTCTCAGCCATGCCCGCACGCATTGCTGCCTCGCTTGCATCTGAATCCGTCCCGCAAATATAGGCCTTGGCCTCCAATATCGCTGCCTTCTGGAACTTCTTATTGTTGATATCGCTGCTTTCCCCTTCAGTCTCTACCTGACCTTTTATGCTGAAAGCATAACTGGTCGTTACAGGAGCCAATAGGAGGAGTGCCGCTGTTGTCATAGCCAATGATGATCTTAAAAAGTGCATGATACGCCCTTTCCACCATTCCTCCAAAGCGCGGCTGCCTTAGCCGTTTTCTGCTTTGTTAACGCATTATAAACGATCAAAGCCCGGTTGTGTTCCCTGCTCTTCTTCAACTGACTGTGATAGAAGCGTTATAAGCCCCCATGCCGAGAGAGAATGTTGCGTTGCACCAATTGCAATGCTGCTATGCAATATTGTCTGTATTAAATCACGACGATTGAGTTATTTTGAGATCAGGAATTTTCGACAGCGTCACCTCCTCCCGACCCTGTCGAAACGGACGGTCTCTTCTCCTCCCAGAAGACCCTCCATAACCAACGAAACCCACCGCACCTCCTCCCGCGGTGGGTTTTGTTGTTTTAAGGCCTCCTCACCTTCAACCATAAAAAATGCCGCTTCAGTCTTTACGACATGAAACGGCATCAAAGAATCTGGCTTTATAGAATCGGATAGAAAGTGGAATTCCGGTTTTCGGATAGTCCGATGCTGAAATAAAAGCATAGATCGCCGGTCGCGCAAGGGCGTCGTTCAGCGATCTGAGACGATGTTAGGGGTTACTGTTTTCCCATTTCCACTTTGCGCCTTGCCACGCTCTCTTCGAGCGTTAGCTTCTTTTCTGGCGTCGCGCGCTGGGTGAGTGATTTTGGCGGCGGGACAAACGAGACATCCTTGACCGGTGAATTGGCAGGAACACCACCAGTTGAGCCGGTCGTGCAACCGGCAACGATGATTGCCGAGAGGATAATCAAGGTAGATGCAATTCGCATTCAACTTTCCTTTGCATGAAGCACTGCGCTATAATGTTGGCGGTTGACCATCGAATAATGGCGATAGCGCGTCAACGAACAAGAATTGCCCGCAAATCATTCACATTTGTTCCAGTTGGCCCAGGCACGAATAGATCGTCAATGGCATTAAATGCTGTCCAGGCATTATTGCCATTGAGATAGGCGGATGCGTCAAATCCCTTTGCCAATAGACGCGCCACAGTTGTGCTGTCGGCAAATGCACCCGCATTATCTTCCGAGCCATCAATACCATCCGTATCAGCAGCAAAGGCGCTAATGCCTCTTGCGCCATCTATATCCATGGCAAGAGACAAGAGGAATTCGGTATTACGCCCGCCTTTGCCTTTCCCGCGTAAGGTCACTGTGGTTTCGCCTCCGGAAAGAATGACAACAGGTTTTGCAAAAGGCTGATTCTTGGCAAGCACGTGCTTTGCAAGTGCGGCGTGAACATGGGCGACCTCTCGCGCCTCGCCTTCTATGGCATCGGAGAGGATGACAGCCTCAATGCCATTTTCTCGCGCAACCTTTGCGGAAGCTTCAAGGGACACCCCCGCCGATGCAATGACGTGATGTTCATGATTTTTGAAAACGGCATCACCAGGCTTTGGAGCATCGGCAGCAGCAGAGCGAAGATGAGCCAGTGCTGCTTGCGGCAAGTCGAGACTATAGCGGTCAATTATAGCCAGCGCCTCTTCCCGTGTTGTCTCATCAGGGACAGTAGGACCTGAAGCAACGAATGCCGGACTGTCTCCCGGAATATCTGAAACGATGAGCGAGTACATGCGGGCCGGGAATGCGGCGGCGGCCAGACGCCCGCCTTTAATGGTGGAAAGATGCTTGCGCACCGCATTCATTGCCGAAATTGGAGCCCCTGATGCCAAGAGTATCTTGTTGACTGCAATCTCATCCTCAATGGTCATGCCATCAGGGGGCGATGGCAACAAGGCCGAGCCGCCACCCGATACAAGCGCAATGACAAGATCATCCGCCGTCAAACCCGACACGGTTTCCAGAAGGCGTTTCGAGGCAATGAGGCCAGCGGCATCGGGAACCGGATGCGATGCCTCGATAATCTCAATATGTTTGCACGCAGCGCCAAAACCATAACGGGTCACGACAAGACCTTCGATGGTAGCATCCGGATATTTGGCGGCCCATGCCTTTTCGAAAGCACTTGCCATTTGCGCCGAACCTTTGCCCGCGCCGATCACAATTGTCCGGCCTTTCGGCTTTTGCGGAAGGTGCCGTGCAATCATCCGTTCAGGATCTGCTGCATCAACAGCGGCACGGAACAGCTTAATAAAAAACTCCCTGTCTTGCATGGGTGTCAAACTTTCAGATCGAATACAAAAACACCGTCAGCACCACCGATGGCTGATGAAACGATGCGCCCGCCAATTGCCTGATGCTCTGGATCGATGAGGTAAGCATCCCGTGCGGCGGCATCAGCAAAATCAATGATAAATCCTTCCGCAAATCCCTTATCCATTCCCGCTTCAGGACTGATATTCGCACCGGAGCGGAATGTCAGGGCGCCCGGCATTTTTGCACAAAGCTTGGCAAGATCATCGTAACATTCCTGTCTATCCGAGGCGGAAAAATCCTCACGAAAGCGGATAAAGACACAGTGACGGATCATGGAGAGACTTTCCTTCTGGATATTGGATGCGCATCCTGACGAGATTGCTGAAAATTGCGAGCAATATTTCCGCTCATGCTCCTATATTATTTCAACAGACCCATCAGCTCAAAACCCGCTCCACAGAGAGAGCCATTGCCAGAAGTGTTCGATCAGTTCCGTGCTGCCCCATGAGCATCAGACCCGCCGGTATTGCCATATCGGGCATCGGAATACTGATCGCGGTCAGGTCAAACTGGTTTGCAACCTGCGTATTGCGCAGCAGCAATGATTCGACTTCCCGATAGAAATGCTCATCCTCCACGGCTTCAATTAAAGGCGCAATGATTGGCACGGTTGGCAAGGCAAGGAAATCATAGGCCCTGACCCTCTGGTCCATGCGCCGGACGAGCGCCTGTCGTTTCATCATTAAGTCTATGTAGTCGGACTCCGATGTCTCAAGCCTGCGCAGAAGCGGTCGCTGCACGCGCTGATCCACATCCAATGTTTTATCCTTTAGCCACGCCGCATGAACCCTGCTGGCTTCAATTCCGGCGATTGATCCTGCTGATGTTGCTTCTGCCATGGCATGAATCAGATCATCTATTGAGCAGTCAACAATCGCGGCTCCAGCTTTTTCGCAGGCCTGGAGACTTAAACTGAATGCCCTTTCAACTTCCCGGTCCATGTTTTCAAGCAAGGCACCGTGTGGAACGCCGATACGCAGACCTGACAAGGCAATGGCATCCAGCGAACGCGGCTGTTCGCCAGCCAATATTGAGTCCGTAAATGCACAATCCGATACGCTTCGCGCCAAGGGTCCGACCGAATCCAGACTGGGCGAAAGCGGGAATGCGCCTTGTAATGGAATGCGCTTGGCTGTTGGCTTGAAACCCACGACCTCATTCAATGCCGCAGGAATACGAATAGAACCGCCCGTATCCGAGCCAATGGAAATTTCACTGGTGCCTTCTGCTACTGAAATTCCAGCGCCTATGGACGATCCACCGGCAATACGCGCCGGGTCCATCGCATTGCCTGCTGTCAGATAATGCGGGTTTAGGCCAACCGCAGTAAATGCAAACTCAGTCATTAATGTTTTACCGATGATGATGGCGCCTGCCTCTCGCAGACGCTGCACGATCAGCGCATCCTCACTCGGCACACTGGCCGTTTTTCGCATTACGGAGCCAGCCAAAGTGGCTTCACCGGCAATATCGAACAGGTCCTTGATGGAGACGATCCGGCCATCAAGCGGGCCAAGAGTTTCGTTCCGGCGTAAGCGATTGTCAGAGGCCTCAGCTTCCTTTCGGGCCGAACCGGAATAGACCCGCATAAATATGCGCTCATCGGCCCTGCGCTCATTCAAACGTGCAAGGATATGTTCGAGCCTTTGCATGGCTGTCGCGTTTTGCTTTGACAAGGAAATATCCCGCTGGAGAAATTGCAGACAGCTTTCTATAGCGCGAAGGCTTTCCCGATTAAAGCCCGGCGGCCTTGCCATGCAGAGAGTGCAATGGTGCATTGCAACATTCGCAGTTTTAAATCGATATTATTTGGAGCAATCTTTGTGACAGGGAGGGCAAACAATAAAAGGGGTAAGAGCCATGAGCCTTCGCAACCGCATTCAAAAATACCGTCAGTACCGGCAGAATCTCCATGAGCTGCGCCTTTGCAGCGATCGCAATCTTGCTGACCTTGGAATTTCTCGCGCCGACATCCGCGAAGTCGCGTGGATGGCCTGCAACTAATCAATCTACGCCCATTCGAAAAGGCACCGTGAGCTTTGCTCCGGTGCCTTTTGCATTTGTCGGTAGCATATGTTGCTGCTAGGTCGTAGTGACG
>UCNP01000147.1 GCA_900473335.1 Hyphomicrobiales bacterium
GACCACTTCAGCGCCGCCCTGCATGCCCAGGTAACGGTTGAGGATCGGGCCGAGCAGGAAACCCATGAAACCGGTCAACGCGAAGGCGGATACCAGGCCCCACGCGGAATCACGGAGTTTGTTGGTGAGGAAGAACAGCCCGTAGAAGCCGATCAGCACCACGAAAATGTTCGGGTAGCCGACACGCATCTGCTGGGCTACGAAGGCCATCACGCCGCTGAATGCGAGAGTCAGAGCCAAGAGACCATAAGTGTTGCGCAGGACGCGGCTAACCTCTAGCTGCTCAGCCTGCACGCTGTTATTAACTGCGTAATCTTGTTCGCGCATGGCGACACTCCTGTTGGTTTGAAACGTTCAGTCGCAAAGATCATAACAGACGCTCTGTAACAAGCCATGCAGAGAGTTTGACAGTGTGTTTCATTCAGGTATTATGGCGCCCGCAACGCAAACGGAGGTGTGGCCGAGTGGTTTAAGGCAACGGTCTTGAAAACCGTCGACTGTAACAGGTCCATGAGTTCGAATCCCATCGCCTCCGCCATATTTGATACGACAAAGCCCTGATTATTCAGGGCTTTGTCGTTTCTGCGAGATATGTTTGCGCAGCATCGTTTGCGCATCTGTTGAGTCATTTCACAGCAGCGCCTCGTACACCTGAGGCGCTGCTGCCCAGACAGCCAATGCGTACCCGCTCAGCCAAGCGACTCAAAGACAGCCTCCGCACGCTGTTGCACGGGCGCCTGAGGTCTGAGCATTTGCTGCCAGGCGAGCTGCGCCTGGACCTTGGCCACCGAATNNGCGATCATCCTCGGGATGCACCACGACCACCCGGAAGCCATGATCCTTGCCTTCAATCTGCACGCCCTCCGAATCATCGACATGCAAGTCGATATCGAACGCTGGCGGATACTTGGAAGGCGCGTTCGACATCCCGTGCGCCGTCAAGGCACGGTTGTGCAGCACGCTGTTGACCACGCCGTCGACGCGGATACCGTACAGCGCCAACCAGCGCCTGATATAGGACGGCGTGCGCCCGGATGAGGTGTAGACC